>NZ_KZ559403.1:0-354436 GCF_002850715.1 Citrobacter sp. L55
CCATCTGCGCAGCACCGGTGATCATGTTTTTAACATAGTCGGCGTGGCCCGGGCAGTCTACGTGTGCGTAGTGGCGAGTCGGGGTGTCATATTCAACGTGAGAGGTGTTGATGGTGATACCACGAGCTTTTTCTTCCGGCGCGTTATCGATCTGGTCGAATGCACGAGCAGCACCGCCGTAGGTTTTAGCCAGTACGGTGGTGATTGCAGCGGTCAGGGTAGTTTTACCGTGGTCAACGTGGCCGATGGTGCCGACGTTAACGTGCGGTTTTGTACGTTCAAATTTTTCTTTAGACACGGCTATATTCCTTACTATAGTGCTCTCCCCTGGGGAGAGAGCACGGGACTTAGGTTTTAATCCTGTGGCTTATTTACCACGGGCTTCAATAACGGCCTGAGCAACGTTGTTCGGCGCATCGTCGTACTTCAGGAACTCCATGGAGTAAGAAGCACGGCCTTTGGTCAGAGAACGCAGCTGGGTTGCATATCCGAACATTTCAGACAGCGGAACTTCAGCATGGATAACAACGCCAGTGACGTTGGATTCCTGACCACGAAGCATACCACGACGGCGGCTCAAGTCACCGATTACGTCACCGGTGTTCTCTTCCGGAGTCTCTACTTCAACCTTCATGATAGGCTCAAGCAGAACTGGTTTCGCTTTCTTAAAGCCATCTTTGAAGGCGATAGAAGCGGCCAGTTTAAACGCCAGCTCAGAGGAGTCAACGTCATGGTAAGAACCGAAGTGCAGACGCACGCCCAGATCAACAACCGGGTAACCAGCCAGCGGGCCAGATTTCAGCTGTTCCTGGATGCCTTTATCAACGGCCGGGATGTATTCGCCAGGAATTACACCACCTTTGATGTCGTTGATGAACTCGTAGCCTTTCGGGTTTGAACCCGGCTCCAGCGGGTACATGTCGATAACAACATGACCGTACTGACCGCGACCACCAGACTGCTTAGCGTGTTTACCTTCGATATCGGTAACTTTCGCGCGAATCGCTTCACGGTAAGCAACCTGAGGTTTACCGACGTTCGCTTCAACGTTGAATTCACGCTTCATACGGTCAACGATGATGTCGAGGTGCAGCTCACCCATACCGGCGATAATGGTCTGGTTAGATTCTTCGTCAGTCCAAACGCGGAATGACGGGTCTTCTTTAGCCAGACGGCCCAGAGCCAGACCCATTTTTTCCTGGTCAGCTTTGGTTTTCGGTTCTACCGCGATGGAGATTACCGGCTCAGGGAATTCCATACGCTCCAGAATGATCGGGTGATCCGGGTCACACAGAGTGTCACCAGTGGTCACGTCTTTCAGACCGATAGCAGCAGCGATATCGCCCGCGCGAACTTCTTTGATCTCTTCACGTTTGTTAGCGTGCATCTGTACGATACGGCCAAAACGCTCGCGTGCAGTTTTCACTGAGTTCAGGATGGTGTCACCGGAGTTAACCACACCAGAGTACACGCGGAAGAAGGTCAGGTTACCCACGAACGGGTCGGTAGCGATTTTGAATGCCAGAGCAGCAAACGGCTCTTCATCGCTAGCATGACGCTCAGCCGGAGTATCTTTACCGTCGTCCAGAATACCGTTGATCGCAGGTACGTCGACTGGGGATGGCAGGTAATCAATTACCGCATCCAGCATCGCCTGAACACCTTTGTTCTTGAACGCAGAACCACAGGTTACCAGGATGATTTCGTTGTTCAGAACGCGCTGACGCAGAGCTTTTTTGATCTCTTCTTCAGTCAGTTCTTCACCACCCAGGTATTTCTCCATCAGCTCTTCTGAAGCTTCCGCAGCGGACTCGATCAGGTTCTGGTGCCATTCTTCAGCCAGTTCCTGCATGTCAGCCGGGATATCTTCATAAGTGAAGGTTACGCCTGCATCTTCTTCGTTCCAGTTGATGGCTTTCATTTTCACCAGGTCAACAACACCGGTGAACGCTTCTTCAGCGCCAATCGCCAACTGCAGCGGAACAGGGTTCGCGCCCAGACGGGTTTTGATCTGACCAACAACTTTCAGGAAGTTCGCACCCATACGGTCCATTTTGTTAACGAACGCAATGCGTGGAACTTTATATTTGTTTGCCTGACGCCATACGGTTTCAGACTGAGGCTGAACACCACCAACTGCGCAGTAAACCATTACTGCACCATCAAGCACACGCATGGAACGTTCTACTTCGATAGTGAAGTCAACGTGCCCCGGGGTGTCGATGATGTTAACGCGATGCGGTTCATACTGCTTAGCCATACCAGACCAGAATGCAGTAGTCGCTGCGGAGGTGATAGTAATACCACGCTCCTGCTCCTGTTCCATCCAGTCCATGGTGGCTGCGCCGTCATGAACTTCACCGATTTTATGGTTTACACCGGTGTAGAACAGAATACGTTCGGTAGTAGTGGTTTTACCGGCGTCGATGTGCGCACTGATACCGATGTTACGGTAGCGCGCGATGGGTGTTGTACGAGCCATTTGATTCCTCGTTTATCTTTTAGGCGTTCAATTTAAGTAGCCCAAAGCGGGCTGCTTACTAGAAGCGCCCGCCTGGTGACTAAAACTCCGAAGGGATTACCAACGGTAGTGTGCGAACGCCTTGTTGGCTTCTGCCATACGGTGAACGTCTTCACGTTTCTTAACTGCAGTACCTTTGTTTTCTGCAGCATCAGAAAGTTCGTTCGCCAGGCGCAGAGCCATGGATTTATCACCGCGTTTACGAGCAGCTTCAACGATCCAACGCATTGCCAGGGCATTACGGCGAACCGGACGGACTTCAACTGGAACCTGATAAGTAGAACCACCAACGCGGCGAGACTTAACTTCGACAGTCGGACGCACGTTTTCAAGGGCTACTTCAAAAGCTTCCAGGCCATCTTTACCAGAACGCTGAGCCAGGGTCTCCAGCGCGCTGTATACGATGGTTTCTGCAGTAGATTTTTTACCATCTACCATCAGGATATTTACAAATTTAGCCAGCAGCTCTGATCCGAACTTAGGATCCGGCAGAATTTTACGCTGACCAATGACGCGACGACGTGGCATGGGAATACTCCGTTGTTAATTCAGGATTGTCCAAAACTCTACGAGTTTAGTTTGACATTAATATAAAACGTTTGGCCTTACTTAACGGAGAACCATTAAGCCTTAGGACGTTTCACGCCATACTTGGAGCGTGATTGCTTACGGTCTTTAACGCCGGAGCAGTCAAGCGCACCGCGAACGGTGTGGTAACGAACACCCGGGAGGTCTTTTACACGACCGCCACGGATCAGGATCACGGAGTGCTCCTGCAGGTTGTGACCTTCACCACCGATGTAGGAAGTCACTTCAAAACCGTTAGTCAAACGCACACGGCATACTTTACGCAGTGCGGAGTTTGGTTTTTTAGGAGTGGTAGTATATACACGAGTACATACGCCACGTTTCTGCGGGCATGCTTCCAGTGCAGGCACGTTGCTCTTTGCAACTTTGCGTGCGCGTGGTTTGCGTACCAGCTGGTTAACTGTTGCCATTAAATAGCTCCTGGTTGTAGCTTTCGCTTCGTAAACACGTAATAAAACGACCTCATACAATATGAGGACGCAGAATTTTAGGTCGGTGTCGAAAAGGTGTCAAGAAATATACAACGATCCCACAATTACCAGGACATCTGGCTGGGATGCTTCACCGTAAGTCTGACGAAGTCAGTATAGCTAACCCTGACGACACTGTCTGAAATTTGACCACCTAAGCCGCGAGCTTTAATGTCTTCTTCCAGTACATAGACCTTAATGGAGGCATTTTGCAGACTTTCAAGGAAACGGCTTCCTTCTATTGCCGCGGTCACGCCATCCTGAAGCAATAAAAGTTCATCGTCTTTACCAATCAGGCGAAGAAGAGAGGAGAAATCGGTAAGCCACGCGGAACGATGTAATGTGTGCAGCATGAGTATCTCAAAACCTTAAAATGACGTCATAGTTGCCTAGCTCACGGCGTAAATCTTCCGGTTCCAACGCTGTCGCATCGACCACAAAATTATCCCCCTGCTGGAGGCCCCGCTCGCGTAACGAGGCGGCACAAAGCCAACATTGATCGATATCGTACAACCCTAACAGCTTGAAGGTTGCGATATAGTCGCGAGCCAGCACGACATCCGGCTGTTGTCCCTGGAGGATTTGAAAAACGCCATCGCCGATAAAAAATACGCCGAGGTCTTCCGTTAACGCCGATGTCGCCAGTAAGGCATCTAACCCTTCGCGGCCAGACGAACTGCCATGCGGCACGGTAGAAAAGACAAAAGCAACACGTTTCATTAAAACTGCACCACGCGATCGCAGGTCAGGGATGCCTCAGCCAGCGAACCCAGCCCGCTGAGGTTAAAACCTGATTGTAAATTAGCCCCTGCCAGTCCCAGTCGCTTCGCTTCTGTTTCATCAACGACGCCGCGACGCAGCGCCGCAGCTACGCAGATATTCAGCGTCACGCCATGCTGCTGGTTCAGCTGTTGCCAGGCCCGCACCAGATCATATTCATCACTGGCAGGTGAAGTCAGGAAGTTGGCGTTATACACACCTTCACGATAGAAAAAGACGCTGCATAGCTCATGCCCTTCTTTGAGTAACGCGTGAGCAAATTGCAACGCGCTGCTCGCCTGCTGCGTGCCATAAGCTGGCCCCGTCACCATAATGGCAAAACGCATTACTTGTCTTGCCCCTGGAAATCGCCGCTTTTGAACTGACGAATATAGAGGTAAACCGTGTGCTTGGAGATGTTCAGCCGATCGGCGACCTGGTTAATGGCATCTTTAATATCGAAGATACCTTTCTCATACAGATTCAGGACAATCTGGCGATTCTTGGCATTGTTGGAAACATTACGATCGGCATTCACTTCTTCAATCGTGAATTCCAACGTTTGGGTAACCAGGTCTTCCACCGAAGAAGCGAAGTTAACGGCAGAACCCACTTCCGGGGTTTCCGGTGGAATAAAGGTATTCATTATCTGCGAGAATGGAACATCAAGGTTCATGTTGATGCACAGCAGACCAATCACGCGATGCTCACGGTTGCGAATGGCAATCGTCACCGACTTCATCAAGACACCGCTTTTCGCACGTGTGAAGTAACACTTCGACACGCTGCTATCCGCACCCGTCATATCATGCAGCATACGCAACGCAAGGTCAGTAATCGGCGAGCCAATTTTGCGGCCCGTGTGTTCACCGTTAGCAATGCGGATGGCCGAGCATTTCAAATCCTGCAAAGAGTGCAATACGATTTCACAATGGGAACCAATGAGCATCGCCAACCCGTCCACAACCGCTTCGTAGGATTTGAGGATATCGAAATCGGTTTGATCGAAAGGACGTTGATCCAGTAAATCTAGCTCACTGGTTTCGTTGGTTAAAAGCGACCTGGACATGAAAAAAAGCACTCCTTTTCAGGAGCCTGTCGTTATGTTGTCAGGGCAGGCTCATCACTATTATAGGGGCATCTAAAGTAATACAGCGCACAAGGCGCTTTCCAGTATTAATTATATCCTGTCGATAATAAAAAACCGCCGCCCTGTGGGCGGCGGTATCTGGTTACTTACTTTTTGCTGCTGTCCGCAGCTTTAGCTGCCGGTGCAGCATCTGGCTGCGCATCGGCTTTCGGTGCCGGTTTGATGTCTAACAGTTCAACATCAAAGACCAGCGTAGAGTTAGCCGGAATGCCCGGTACGCCGGTTTTGCCGTAAGCCAGATCCGGCGGGATAACCAGCTGGATTTTGCCGCCTTTCTTGATGTTTTTCAGGCCTTCGGTCCAGCCTGGGATAACACCGTCAAGACGGAAAGAGAGCGGCTCACCGCGGGTATAAGAGTTATCAAACTCTTTACCATCAATCAGCGTACCTTTGTAGTTGACTACCACGGTATCGCTATCTTTCGGTGCAGCGCCGGTACCTTCTTTCTCTACTTTATAGACCAGGCCAGTAGAAGAGGTTTTAACGCCCTTCTCTTTAGCAAATTTCTCGCGGTAAACTTTACCTTTGGCTTCATTGTCAGCCGCGTCTTTTTCCATTTTCGCCTGAGCGGAGCTCTTCACGCGTGCTTCAAACGCCTGCAGAGTTTGTTCGATTTCCTGGTCAGACAGTTTGCTCTTGTCTGCAAACGCATCCTGAACGCCAGCGATCAGCTGATCTTTATCCAGTTTGATGCCCAGTTTTTCCTGCTCTTTCAGAGAGTTTTCCATATAACGACCCAGGGACGCGCCCAGCGCGTAAGCGGCTTTTTGGTCGTCATTCTTGAATGCTGCTTTGCTGTCAGCAGTAGCGGCTGGTTTCGCAGCGTCAGCAGCGAAGGTGATCGGGGCATGCAGAGCAACAGCCATTGTGGTCGCCAGCAGCGTTACTTTAAACAGTGATTTCATCCATATCTCCAGGGCCGGGGCATCTCACCCCAAGGTTAGCTAACATAAAAATGTACTATAAAGCGTTGCAGAACAAATCAACATACGGGCACGCCCTATTATCACCACTTTTCAGACTCTTTTTGTTTAAATTAGTTTCGTGACCGAAGATTGAGTGCTGTGCAAACAGGCAAAGTTAAGTAGAATTCGCCGCAGTCCGCGATCTGCCGGAGAAAAAAGAAAGAGGTGAATCATGCAGGATACAACAATGGAAACTCGCCTGGCTGAACTGGAAAGTCGCCTGGCATTTCAGGAGATAACCATTGAAGAGCTCAACGTGACGGTGACCGCGCATGAACTGGAAATGGCAAAACTCCGCGACCATCTGCGTTTATTGACGGAGAAGCTCAAGGCAACGCAGCCGTCCCACATCGCGTCGCAGTCTGAAGAGACCCCGCCGCCACATTATTGAGACATAAAAAAAGCGGGATATTCCCGCTTTTTTTTATGCCATATACCGATTAGTGGCAACCGCAACCGCCGCCGTTACCTTTACCGCCACCGCCGCAGCAGCCTTCGCCACCGTGCTCGTGACCATGGTCGTGACCGTGACCACCGCAGCAACCGTCATGACCGTGGTCATGATCGTGGTCGTGACCGTGCGCACCGTGAACGTGGCCGTGAGCCAGCTCTTCTTCGGTCGCTTCGCGGATAGCGACAACTTCTACGTTGAATTTCAGATTCTGGCCAGCCAGCATGTGGTTACCGTCAACCACCACGTGGTCGTCTTCCACTTCGGTAATTTCTACCGGTACTGGACCCTGGTCAGTTTCAGCCAGGAAACGCATGCCAACCTGCAGTTCGTCAACGCCCATGAAGACGTCTTTAGGAACGCGCTGCACCAGGTTTTCGTCGTACTGACCGTATGCGTCGTTTGCGCCAACAGCAACATCGAATTTGTCGCCAACTTCATGACCGTCCAGCGCTGTTTCCAGGCCAGAAATCAGGGAACCGTGACCATGCAGGTAGTCCAGCGGTGCACTCACCGGAGACTCATCAACCAACACACCGTCTTCTGTACGTACCTGATAGGCCAGGCTGACCACCAGGTCCTTTGCTACTTTCATGATATCTCCTGAGCATGGAAAGAATAGTGGCGCAGATTGTAGCGGAATTCTGCACCCGTGTACCCTCTAGCTTAAAAAAAGCTGCGCCATATCGCTAGTCCGGATGAAAAATCCCGATCACTTGCTCTTCTTTGCGAACGTGCTCGCGCGCCTCTTTATCCGCTTCCCGCATCTGATGACCGCACTTAACACACTCAACAATATCGATATTATTTTCGCGCCACATCGCCAGCGTATCCTGCGCCTGGCAGGACGGACATTTTGCGCCTGCGATAAAACGTTTACGAATTGCCATGGTTACCTCTACTCAAATTCATCCCAGCCATCCAGCTGACGTCGCTCTTGCTGCATCTCTCGTTGGAAAATCTCCTCAAGCTCGCGCCGGGCTTCCCTGGCTCGGGAGATTTGTACCGTATCCGTGTGCATGGGGATCAGTTCCCGCAACATGCGCATATCCAGCCGCCGAAAATGCAGCTGAGCGCGCTGAGCCTGGTGCGGATGCATCCCTAGCGTAACCAGCGTTTTTCGCCCTAACTCCAGCGCACTGGAAAATGTTTCGCGGGAAAACTGCGTCACACCAGCCTGTAATAACTCATGCGCCTCTACACGTCCGCGCGCACGCGCAAGAATATGCAAATGCGGAAAATACTGTTGGCATAGCTCCACCAGCTTCATAGTGTCTTCAGGTTCATTACAGGTAATAACAATAGACTGTGCGGCTTCTGCACCCGCGGAACGCAACAGATCCACCTGCGTGGCATCACCGTAATAGACCTTATAGCCATATTTGCGCATTAGATTCACTGCGCTGATATCTCTTTCCAGGACGGTAATACGCATTTTATTGGCCATCAACAGACGACCAATAACCTGACCAAAGCGCCCGAAACCCACCACAATTACCTGCGGTTTATCATCTTCCACCCAGGGTTTTTCATCTTCTTCATCCGTGCCGTTAAACTGGCGGGAGAGCCATTTATCAATCAACTTCATCACCAACGGCGTGGTCATCATCGACAGCGTGACGGTCACCAACAACAGCGCCATTTGGTCACCCTGAAACAGCCGTTGGGAAGAGGCCGTTGAAAACAGCACGAAAGCGAATTCACCGCCCTGGCTTAAAACCCCGGCAAACTGCATCCGTTCTGAGCTTCTCATGCCGTTAAGATGCGCCAGTACATACAGCACCAGCATTTTTACTACCACCAGCACTATCACGCTCGCCGCCACCCACAAAATATGGGTATAGAGCACGCCAAGGTTAAGCGACATACCTACGGAGATAAAAAACAGGCCAAGCAACAGGCCTTTAAACGGATCGATTGCCGTTTCCAGCTCATGTCGGTATTCACTTTCCGCCAGCAGAACGCCCGCGATAAAGGTCCCCAGCGCCATCGACAGACCCAGCGCATCCATAAATAAAGCAGAACCCAGCACTAACAGCAGCGTGGCGGCGGTGAACACTTCCCGCACGCCAGAATCCGCAATAAAGCGGAAAACCGGACGCAGCAAATAACGCCCGCCTATCAGCATGCCGGCAAAGGCCAGCACCTTCATCCCCACTTTGATCCAGTCAAAATGTTCGTCAGCAGATCCCGCCAGCAGCGGAACCAGCGCCAACGCGGGGATCACCGCCAGATCCTGAAACAGCAGCACCGAAAAGCCCAGCTGTCCGGATTCACTGCGATTCATGCCTTTTTCGCGCATCAACTGTAGCGCCATAGCAGTCGATGACATCGCCAGACCAATGCCGCCAACCACTGCTGCCTGCCAGGAGAACGCTGTAAGCATCAGTAGCCCTGCCAGCACGACCGCGCTTAGCATCACCTGCGCGGCGCCGACGCCAAAAATTGAACGCCGCAATTGCCACAGTTTGGCTGGATTAAGTTCCAGCCCAATGATGAACATCAGAAAAACTACGCCCAGTTCGGAAAAGTGTAAGATTTCATCCACATCGCTGATGAACCCTAATCCCCATGGGCCGATAGCAATCCCCGCCAGCAAGTAACCCAGCACCGGACCGATACCCAGTTTTGAGGCCAGAGGAACTGCAGCCACCGCCGCGAAGAGGAACAACACGCCGGCAGTCAATAAATCAGAACCTTCCATCAGCGGCCTCCCACAGGGATCGGATTCGCCAGCCAGTCGCCATACGCTTTCGCATGGCTGTCCAGCTCCTGCTTCGTTTGCCGTCTGGCCCAGTAGACAATGATAGGGCTCATCCAGTGCATGCGGCACATACCGGCCGTTAGCTCAAAAGGGCGCAGTACATCGCTCATTGGATAACGGTTTAGCGCGTCATAGCGGTAGGCGCTTTCCGGCTCTCCGGTAGTGATAACGCTCCGCCAGTACTTTCCCGCCAGTTGATTCCCCCCAGGGCCGCTGGCAAATCCTCGGCTCAGTACTCGGTCAAGCCACTCCTTTAACAACGCCGGGCAGCTATAGGTGTAGAGCGGATGCTGAAAAACAATCACATCATGCTCGCGCAGCAGCGCCTGCTCATGCGGAATGTCGATAAAAAAGTCAGGATAGTGCGCGTACAGGTCGTGCACGGTAACATTGCTGAGCTGCATGGCCGGTTTAAGCAGTACCCGGTTCGCGACCGAGTCCTGAGATTCCGGATGGGCATACAGCAGCAAGACTTTCGCTGGCTGGAACATCATCCCCCTCCCGGTTTTGTCTTTTGTCTATTTTCGACGTTTTGGGCTACCATTGCGCCTCGGTGCGGCAAATGGCCCACACATTACATTATCATAATGATAAATTAACATAGTCTGAACATACGGCGCCTTATGATTGTTTTCTCATCGTTACAAATTCGTCGCGGCGTGCGCGTCTTGCTGGAAAATGCCACGGCCACCATTAATCCAGGGCAGAAAGTTGGCCTGGTAGGTAAAAATGGCTGCGGTAAATCTACCCTGCTGGCATTGCTGAAAAATGAACTCAGCGCCGACGCCGGAGGATTTACCTATCCGGGAAACTGGCAGCTCGCGTGGGTTAATCAGGAAACGCCTGCGTTGCCACAGCCGGCGCTGGAGTATGTGATTGACGGCGACCGCGAGTATCGTCAACTGGAAGCACAGTTGAACGATGCCAACGAACGTAACGATGGACACGCCATTGCCACCGTCCATGGCAAGCTGGATGCCATCGACGCCTGGACTGTGCGCTCACGCGCCGCCAGCCTGCTGCATGGCCTCGGCTTCTCCAACGAACAGCTTGAACGTCCCGTCAGCGATTTCTCCGGTGGCTGGCGTATGCGTCTCAACCTGGCTCAGGCGCTGATTTGCCGTTCAGACCTGCTGCTGCTCGATGAACCGACCAACCACCTCGATCTCGACGCGGTGATCTGGCTGGAAAGATGGCTGAAAAGCTATCAGGGCACGCTGATTTTGATCTCCCACGACCGCGACTTCCTCGACCCGGTGGTGGATAAAATTATTCATATCGAACAGCAAACGATGTTCGAGTACACCGGCAACTACAGCGCGTTTGAAATCCAGCGAGCGACCCGCCTCGCACAGCAACAGGCAATGTACGAAAGCCAGCAGGAGCGCGTGGCGCATCTGCAAAGCTATATCGATCGTTTCCGCGCCAAAGCCACCAAAGCAAAGCAGGCGCAGAGCCGTATCAAAATGCTGGAACGCATGGAGCTGATTGCCCCTGCGCACGTGGACAACCCGTTCCACTTCAGCTTCCGCGAGCCGGAAAGCCTGCCGAACCCGCTGTTAAAGATGGAAAAGGTCAGCGCCGGCTACGGCGACCGCGTCATTCTCGATTCGATCAAACTGAATCTGGTACCGGGGTCTCGCATCGGCCTGCTCGGACGCAACGGCGCGGGTAAATCTACGCTGATTAAGTTGCTGGCCGGCGAACTGGCCCCCATCAACGGCGAGATTGGCCTGGCAAAAGGCATCAAGCTGGGTTACTTCGCACAGCACCAGCTGGAGTTTTTGCGCGCCGATGAATCACCGATTCAGCACCTGGCGCGCATGGCGCCGCAGGAGCTGGAGCAGAAACTGCGAGACTACCTCGGCGGATTCGGCTTCCAGGGCGATAAAGTCAGCGAAGAGACTCGCCGCTTCTCCGGAGGTGAAAAAGCGCGTCTGGTGCTGGCATTGATCGTCTGGCAGCGCCCGAACCTGCTGCTGCTTGATGAACCGACCAACCACCTGGATTTGGATATGCGTCAGGCGCTGACCGAAGCGCTGATCGATTTCGAAGGCGCACTGGTTGTGGTCTCGCACGACCGTCACCTGATTCGCTCTACTACCGATGACCTCTATCTGGTGCACGACAAGAAAGTCGAGCCGTTTGATGGCGATCTTGAGGATTATCAGCAGTGGCTGAGCGATGTGCAAAAACAGGAAAACCAGAGCGACGAACCGGCAAAAGAGAGCGTTAACAGCGCCCAGGCGCGTAAAGACCAGAAGCGTCGCGAAGCTGAACTGCGCACCCTGACGCAACCGCTACGTAAAGAGATTTCCCGCCTGGAAAAAGAGATGGAGAAACTGCACGCACAGCTGGCGCAGGCGGAAGAAAAACTCGGCGATAGCGAACTGTACGACCAAAGCCGCAAAGCCGAACTCACAGCATGCTTGCAGCAGCAGGCCAGTGCGAAATCCGGACTGGAAGAGTGCGAGATGGCCTGGCTGGAGGCTCAGGAACAGCTTGAGCAGATGCTGGCCGAGTAATCATGAGTGCCGGATAAGGCGAAGCCGCCATCCGGCACTATAGCCGATGATTGCCTGCTGACTGACTCGCGACAAAATCACATATTGGCTAACCCGCACGCGCTGTGCGCGGTATAGTTATTCTTTCCGATTATTAATTGCTCTGGTGTTATGGTTGAAATCACGTCCACAGAAATAACTCCACCTACCGACGATTCTCGAGAATTCCGTCCGATGCGCGGTATCAGTAACCGCCATCTGCAGACGATGCTGCCGCGTTTAATTCGCCGCAAGGTGAAGTTCGACGCCCACTGGCAGCGTCTGGAATTGCCCGACGGTGATTTTGTCGATCTGGCATGGAGTGAAGATCCGCAACAGGCGAAACATAAACCGCGCCTGGTGGTTTTTCACGGTCTGGAAGGCAGTCTGAACAGCCCGTACGCACATGGCTTGATTGAAGCAGCGCAAAAGCGCGGCTGGCTGGGCGTGGTGATGCATTTTCGCGGCTGCAGCGGCGAACCCAATCGTCTGAACCGTATTTATCACTCCGGTGAGACAGAAGATGGCACCTGGTTTTTACACTGGCTGGCACGTGAGTTCGGTCGCGTGCCGACCGCGGCGGTAGGCTATTCGCTCGGTGGAAACATGCTGGCCTGCCTGCTGGCAAAAGAAGGTACTGAGATTCCAATTGATGCCGCGGTTATCGTTTCCGCGCCTTTCGTGCTGGAAGCCTGTAGTTACCATATGGACAAGGGATTCTCCCGGGTCTATCAGCGCTACCTGCTAAACCTGTTGAAAGCCAATGCCTCGCGTAAGCTAGAGGCGTATCCAGGATCGCTGCCGGTGAGTCTGGGCCAGTTGAAATCTCTGCGTCGCATTCGCGATTTTGACGATCTGATCACCGCCAAAATCCACGGTTTCGCTGATGCTATAGACTATTACCGTCAGTGTAGCGCTATGCCGTTGCTCAACCAGATTGCCAAACCCACGCTGATTATCCATGCCAAAGACGATCCGTTTATGGATCATCACGTGATCCCTAAACCGGAAAATCTGCCCTCACAGGTAGAGTATCAACTGACGGAACACGGCGGCCACGTCGGATTCATTGGCGGCACGGTGCGCCGTCCTGAGATGTGGCTGGAATCCAGAATCCCGGACTGGCTGACAACGTATCTGGAGGCATCATCATGATCATCCCCTGGCAAGATATCTCCCCGGACGCGCTGGACAATCTGATTGAAAGCTTTGTCTTGCGCGAAGGCACCGATTATGGTGAACATGAACGCTCGCTCGAACAAAAAGTCGCCGACGTCAAACGCCAACTACAATCTGGTGAAGCCGTGCTGGTATGGTCCGAACTGCATGAAACGGTCAACATTATGCCGAGGAAGCAGATTCACGAGTAATCCGTAGCCGACGGCCGACTATAATAAAAATTCAACCTATTCATGGAGTTGTTATGTCTGCCAAACATCCGGTGATTGCGGTAACAGGGTCCAGCGGCGCGGGGACCACCACCACCAGCCTCGCGTTTCGTAAAATTTTCGCGCAGTTAAATCTGCGCGCCGCCGAGGTGGAAGGTGACAGTTTTCATCGTTATACCCGTCCGGAAATGGACATGGCGATTCGCAAAGCGCGCGATGCCGGGCGGCATATCAGCTATTTCGGCCCCGAAGCTAATGACTTCGGTCTGCTGGAGCAAACCTTCATCGAATACGGCCAGACGGGCAAAGGTCAGTCGCGAAAATATCTGCACACTTACGATGAGGCCGTACCGTGGAATCAGGTTCCGGGTACATTTACGCCCTGGCAGCCGCTGCCTGAACCGACGGATGTCCTGTTCTATGAAGGACTGCACGGCGGCGTCGTAACCCCACAGCAAAACGTGGCCCGGCATGTCGATCTGCTGGTTGGCGTAGTGCCGATCGTGAACCTGGAATGGATTCAGAAGCTGACCCGCGATACCAGCGAGCGGGGACACTCGCGCGAAGCGGTGATGGACTCGGTGGTGCGCTCAATGGACGATTACATCAATTACATTACGCCGCAGTTTTCCCGTACGCACATTAACTTCCAGCGCGTACCGACCGTTGATACCTCCAACCCCTTTGCCGCCAAAAGTATTCCATCCCTGGATGAAAGCTTTGTCGTGATTCATTTTCGGAACCTGGAAGGGATCGACTTCCCGTGGCTACTGGCCATGCTGCAGGGATCATTCATTTCCCATATCAATACGTTGGTTGTTCCGGGCGGGAAAATGGGTCTGGCGATGGAATTGATTATGCTGCCGCTGGTCCAGCGACTGATGGAAGGCAAAAAGATAGAGTAAGGTGTTATTTTGCCGGATGGCGGCTGATGCCTTATCCGGCCTACGCGTTTATATCCTGTAGGCCTGATAAGTGAAACGCCATCAGGCATGACATCACGAAGCAGCAACCACTTCATAGGAGTGGGTAATGTTCACCGCCTTTTCCAGCATCAGCGCCACGGAGCAATATTTTTCCGCAGAGAGATCGACTGCGCGCGAAACGGACGCATCTTTCAGATCGTTACCCGTTACGATGAAATGCAGGTTAATGTGGGTAAACAGGCGCGGCGCTTCATCACGACGCTCTGAGGTCAGTTTAACTTCGCAGTTGGTCACATCCTGACGACCTTTTTGCAGGATCGAAACCACATCAATTGCGCTGCAACCACCCGCAGCCATTAATACCATTTCCATCGGGCTCGGCGCTTTATCACCGGAGTTACCGTCCATCAAAATTTGGTGGCCAGAGGCGGACTCACCGAGGAAGGTTAACCCCTCAACCCACTTTACACGCGCTTGCATATTTCGTAACTCCAATGTTTCAATTTTCCTGACAGATTACGCGTACATAACAATTCTCGCAACGGAAGGCGACCTGCGTCATGCTGAAGCGAGACACCAGGAGACACACGGCGAAAGCTATGCTAAAACAGTCAGGATGCTACAGTAATACATTGACGTACTGCATGTATGCAGAGGACATCACATTACAGGCTGCAGTTAATTTTTGACAGCCCCTTTCCCAGGTAGCGGGAAGCATATTTTTGCAAACCCAGAGGCAGCGTCGTTTTCTGGCTCTGGAGACAGCTTATAACAGAGGATAACCGCGCATGGTGCTTGGCAAACCGCAAACAGACCCGACTCTCGAATGGTTCTTGTCTCATTGCCATATTCATAAGTACCCATCGAAGAGCACGCTGATTCACCAGGGTGAAAAAGCGGAAACGTTGTATTACATCGTTAAAGGCTCAGTGGCAGTGCTGATCAAAGATGAAGAAGGGAAAGAAATGATCCTTTCTTATCTGAATCAGGGCGATTTTATTGGTGAATTAGGCCTCTTCGAAGAAGGTCAGGAACGTAGCGCCTGGGTACGTGCCAAAACCGCATGTGAAGTCGCTGAAATTTCCTACAAAAAATTTCGCCAATTAATCCAGGTCAACCCGGATATTCTGATGCGCCTGTCTTCACAGATGGCTCGTCGCCTGCAGGTCACGTCTGAAAAAGTCGGCAACCTTGCCTTCCTCGACGTAACGGGTCGTATCGCGCAGACTCTGCTGAATCTGGCGAAACAGCCTGATGCGATGACCCACCCGGACGGCATGCAGATTAAAATCACCCGTCAGGAAATCGGTCAGATCGTTGGCTGCTCCCGTGAGACCGTTGGTCGTATTCTGAAGATGCTGGAAGATCAAAACCTGATCTCCGCACACGGTAAGACCATCGTCGTCTACGGCACCCGTTAACCCCATCGAAGTGGCGCGTTACTCAGTGATGCGCCACTTTTGTTTACACCGATGTGGCGAAGACTGATATACCACCCAGAGATCAACTACGCACTACGGCAGACGCTGGTGCTATGTTTACCTGTGGCTGTTGGTCTGATCATCGGTCAGCTTCATCTGGGGCTCCTCTTCTCCCTGGTCCCTGCCTGTTGCAACATTGCCGGCCTTGATACCCCGCACAAGCGCTTTTTCAAACGTTTAGCTATTGGCGCGTCTTTGTTTGCCGGTTGCAGTCTGATCATGCAGTTGCTGCTGGCACAGGCCATACCGCTGCCGCTTATCCTCACCGGGCTGACGCTGATTCTTGGCGTAACCGCCGAGCTCAGCCCTCTGCATGCCAGACTGTTACCGGCCTCACTTATCGCCGCGATTTTCACGCTAAGCCTGGTCGGGAACATGCCCGTCTGGGAACCGTTGCTGATCTATGCGCTGGGCACGTTATGGTACGGCCTGTTCAACTGGTTCTGGTTCTGGATGTGGCGCGAGCAGCCGCTCCGTGAATCGCTCAGCTTGTTGTACCGTGAATTAGCCGATTACTGTGAGGCCAAGTACAGCCTGCTGACCCAGCATGCCGATCCGGAAAAAGCGCTACCTCCCCTGCTGGTTCGCCAGCAGAAAGCGGTGGATCTGATTACCCAGTGCTACCAGCAAATGCATATGCTGTCGGCGCATCGCAACAACGATTACAAGCGCCTGCTGCGTGCCTTTCAGGAGGCACTGGACTTGCAGGAGCATATTTCCGTCAGCCTCCACCAGCCGGAAGAGGTGCAAAAGCTGGTCGAACGTAGCCACGCCGAACAGGTGATTCGCTGGAATGCGCGCACCGTCGCCGAACGCCTTCGGGTACTGGCCGATGATATTTTGTATCACCGCTTGCCGACCCGTTTCTCGATGGACAAGCAGATTGGCACGCTGGAGAAAATCGCCAACCAGCATCCGGACAATCCGGTGGGACAATTTTGCTACTGGCACTTCAGCCGTATTGCCCGCGTGCTACGCACCCAGCGACCGCTGTACGCCCGAGATTTAATGGCGGACAAGCAGCGTCGGTTGCCGCTGATCCCGGCCCTGAAAAACTATCTGTCGTTGAAATCGCCGGCGCTACGTAATGCCGGGCGCATCAGTGTCATGCTGAGTATCGCCAGCCTGATGGGCAGCGCTTTACACCTGCCAAAGCCTTACTGGATTTTGATGACGATCCTGTTCGTCACGCAAAATGGCTACGGAGCAACCCGGGTACGTATTTTACACCGTTCAGCAGGAACGCTCGTTGGACTGGTCATTGCCGGGGTCACCCTGCACTTTCATATTCAGGAAGGTTACACGCTGGCAGGCATGCTGCTGATTACCCTGGGTAGCTATCTGATCATGCGCAAAAACTACGGCTGGGCTACCGTCGGCTTTACGGTCACGGCGGTATACACCCTGCAACTGCTGACGCTGAACGGAGAGCAGTTTATCGTGCCGCGGTTTGTCGATACGGTTATTGGCTGCTTAATCGCCTTTGGCGGTACACTCTGGCTGTGGCCGCAGTGGCAGAGCGGCCTGCTGCGTAAGAACGCCCATGATGCGTTAGAAGCCGATCAGGAGGCCATTCGCCTGATCCTCAGCAACGATCCGCAGGCCACGCCGCTGGCGTATCAACGCATGCGGGTCAATCAGGCGCATAACACGTTGTTCAACTCACTGAACCAGGCGATGCAGGAGCCAGGATTCAACTCGCACTACCTGGCGGACATGAAACTGTGGGTCACGCACAGCCAGTTCATCGTCGAGCACATCAACGCGATGACCACACTGGCAAGGGAACACACAATGCTGACGCCTGATTTAGCGCAGCGGTATCTGGAATCCTGTGAAATTGCGCTCCAGCGCTGTCAGCAGCGGCTGGAATATGACGGACCGGGAAGCTCAGGCGATGTGAATATTCTCGAAGCGCCAGAGATGCTGTCCCACGGTCCGTTAAGCACCCTTGAGCAGCATCTGCAACGGATACTGGGGCATCTGAACACCATGCACACCATTTCGTCGGTAGCATGGCGTCAGCGACCGCACCACGGAATCTGGCTGAGCCGCCGTCTGCGGGACATGAAAGGTTAAGATCGACTGCCGGATGCGCTGTGCTTATCCGGCAACAGGTAATCAGGCAACGACTTTCGCTACCGCTTGTGCGAAACGCTGCATCCCTTCATCGATATCCGCCTGCTCAACTACCAGCGACGGCGCGAAACGCATCACGTCCGGTCCGGCGTTGAGTACCATCACCCCTTCGTGCGCGGCGGCATACAGGAAATCGCGCGCCCGGCCTTTAAACTGCGGCTTCAGCTCGGCGCCAATCAGCAGCCCCATCCCGCGAATATCGCTGAAAATGTCGAACTGTTGATCAATTTTGTGCAAATGTTGGACAAACGTCTGACGTTTAGCCTGAATACCTTCCAACACTTCCGGCGTGTTGATGATATCAAACGCGGCCCCCGCAACTGCGCAGGCCAACGGATTACCACCGTAAGTGGAACCGTGCGAACCCACATGAAATGCGGAGGCAATCTCTTGGGTGGTCAGCACCGCGCTCACCGGGAAGCCGCCGCCGAGGGCCTTCGCGCTGGTGAGGATATCCGGCGTCACGCCGTAGTGCATATAGGCAAACAGATCGCCGGTACGGCCCATCCCGCTCTGCACTTCATCCAATACCAATAGCGCCTGGTGTTGGTCGCAAAGTTCACGCAAACCTTGCAGGAATTCCGGCGTTGCCGCAGTGACGCCGCCTTCCCCCTGAATAGGCTCAACCACCACCGCACAGGTGTGATCGTCCATCACCGCTTTGACCGCATGCAGATCGTTAAACGGTACATGGATGATATCCGCTGGTTTTGGTCCAAAACCGTCAGAATATTTCGGCTGCCCGCCGACGGACACGGTAAACAGCGAACGACCGTGAAACGCATTATGGAAGGCAATGATTTTGGTTTTGAACGGGCTATGGCGCACGCAGGCATAGTGGCGCGCCAGCTTAAAGGCGGTTTCGTTAGCTTCAGTACCCGAATTCATGAACAGCACGCGCTCGGCGAAGGTCGCATCAATGATTTTACGGCCCAGGCGCAACGCCGGTTCGTTGGTGAAAACGTTGCTGGTATGCCACAGGGTTTCACCCTGGGTTTTTAACGCCTCCACCAGGGCCGGATGGCAATGCCCTAGTGCAGTAACTGCAATGCCGCCCGCGAAATCAACATACTCTTTGCCCTGTTGATCCCAGACTCGACTCCCTTTTCCTTTTACCGGGATAAACTCAGCCGGTGCATAAATCGGCAGAATCACTTCATCGAATGTCGCGCGCGTAATTGCAGTTTGTTCAGTTGCCATGTCATTGCCACCCTGTTAAGCAGAAATGTTAGTGAAATTATAATCACAAAATATGAATAAAAAATCACTGAATAGCAACCACAAATCACCGGTTGAGGAAATTAGCCAGCAGTTGATGCCCCTGTTCGCTGAGAATACTCTCCGGGTGAAACTGCACCCCTTCCATATCCCACTCGCGGTGACGAATGCCCATAATCTCCTGCGTTTCACTCCAGGCCGTCACCTCAAAGCAGTCAGGAAGCGTCGCGGGGGCAACCACCAGAGAATGGTAGCGCGTCACCGTTAATGGGTTGGCGAGCCCCTGAAAAACACCCTGCCCGTTATGCGTAATTGGCGACGTTTTACCGTGCATCACTTTAGCTGCCCGAACCACTGTCGCGCCAAAGGCCTGCGCCATAGCCTGATGTCCCAGACAAACACCCAGCAGGGGCGTCTTGCCCGCGAAATGACGAATAACATCCAATGAGATACCAGCGTCATCCGGCGTGCAGGGGCCTGGGGATATTACGATTTTTTGCGGGCTTAGCGCGTCGATTTGCGCCAGCGTCAGTTCGTCGTTGCGCCTGACAAGGACATCAGCGCCCAGTTCGCAGAAGTATTGGTACAGGTTCCAGGTAAAAGAATCATAGTTATCGATAAGCAGGATCATGGCGGCTCCGGTACATAAGAACCGCGCTATTCTACTCAGTTTCCGGGGCTTCGCTTACCACTTTACGAAATATCGCCCTAAGCGCAGACAGGTCACCCATCGCCCCACTCTGATTAGCCAGGTTCCACTCCTCAACCGGAATGTCATCCCAGCTCAATATATACCCGGCATGAATCGCTAACTGTTCGAAAAAAATTCGCTGCGCCAGACCGCTGCCAATACGAAACGGATGCAGCATGTTGATTTCGCAATAATAGTGCGCAAGACGATCCACAAACTTATCTTCCGGTAACCCCACCAACCAGGACTCGTCTTCCAGGTCCTGCATCAGCGCATTGCCCTCTTTCTCGATATAAGCGAAATGGCAAAAGCGGGTCTCGCCCTGGTAAATATCCACTTCTCGCAGATGTCCCGCCCAGTCAAAAATATCCCGATACAGTTGGCGATGAATGGCGCACAGATGCGGCAAGCCCCGTTTAAGCGGGCCTAATTCGATAGTGGCCGCACGCAGCGCCGTCAGTTCATACGCCGCCTGCGCCAGGCGCTGCGCCTGATGAATCCCCAGACGGTTACGCATGACATTCAGGCCCGGATACAAATAGGGATCGCGTCCATCACCGAATTTATCGCTCATAGTGCCCCCTCAACTCTTCAAGACGCGCCAGGGCGTCTTCCGTGCTCAGAGTCACCCGTGGAATATCCACGCCTTCCAGCCGCCGACTGGCCTGGAAATTGGCATTTCGCCGTTGTTCCCAGAGTCTGGACTTTTGTTTATCGGTGAGTTTTTTCACGTGACCTCCCTGAATGAGCCGACACTTGCCACAAGTATAAGCGGCAATTTCAGGTTACGCAGAGAAGGGGAAGAACGCGGACAAGAACTGCCCGCGCAAAAGACGTTTACGGCAGGACTTTGGCAGACAGGATAACAATCGGTTTTGACGGGACATTCTGGTAAGGACCAACATCATGGGTCTGCACCTGAGAGATCTTATCCGCGACATCCATACCTTTCACAACTTTACCGAAGACCGCATACCCAAAGTCGCGCTGGCCGTGATCGAGGAACGCATTGTCTGCAATGTTGATAAAGAACTGGCTGGTCGCGCTGTCTTTATCTGCTGTACGCGCCATGGCAATCGTGCCGCGGGTATTACGCAGTCCGTTATCAGCTTCATTCTTGATTGGCGGGTTAGGTTTCTTCTGCTGCATCTGCTCGGTAAAACCGCCGCCCTGCACCATGAAGCCAGGGATCACGCGGTGGAACGTGGTGTTGTTATAGAAACCGCTGTTGACATAATCGACAAAGTTTTGCACTGAAACCGGGGCTTTCTGACTGTTCAGCTCCAGCTCAATGTTACCGGCAGAGGTTGTCAGCAGGACATGCGGGTCACCTTTTGCTGCCAGTGCTGCGGGAGAGAGAGCAGAAAGAGCGAGAACAGCTGCAACAGCCGCCAGAGTCGATTTGAGCATGAGAATTCCTTAACAAGAGCAGAAATGAAGCAAGTGAATTGATTCTAAAGAGCCTTCAAGAACAAGGCCATCCCTTTACTTAATTTTACGTACTTGAAACAAATGTAACCTTATAGCCTCAAGATTCAATGAGATCTAGATCACATAAAAAAATGTAACGTAGCAAGTAATTACCAATAAACATTTAAATGCATCACTAAAGCGCCTAAAATCTGCCCGCTCACGGCGCAGTCAATGCGCCTAACACTTCTATACAGGCCAGTCATGACTAACAGCAATCGCATCAAGCTCACATGGATTAGCTTTCTCTCCTACGCCCTGACAGGCGCGTTGGTAATTGTCACCGGGATGGTGATGGGAAACATCGCAGATTACTTCCATTTGCCCGTTTCCAGTATGAGTAACACCTTCACCTTTCTGAATGCCGGCATTCTGATCTCTATTTTTCTGAATGCCTGGCTGATGGAAATTGTGCCACTGAAAACCCAGTTGCGCTTTGGCTTTATCCTGATGGTTCTGGCGGTCGCCGGACTGATGCTCAGCCATAGCCTGGCCTTGTTCTCAGCCGCCATGTTTGTACTGGGTCTGGTGAGCGGTATCACCATGTCGATTGGTACGTTCCTGGTGACTCAGATGTACGAAGGTCGCCAGCGCGGTTCCCGCCTGCTGTTTACTGACTCCTTCTTCAGCATGGCCGGCATGATTTTTCCGATGGTGGCAGCATTCCTGTTAGCGCGCAGCATCGAATGGTATTGGGTTTATGCCTGCATCGGCCTGGTATACGTCGCCATTTTCCTGCTGACCTTCGGCTGCGAATTCCCGGCGCTGGGTAAACACGCGCAGCAACCGGACGCGCCAGTGGTAAAAGAAAAATGGGGCATTGGCGTGCTGTTCCTGGCGATCGCCGCGCTGTGCTACATCCTCGGTCAGTTGGGCTTTATCTCCTGGGTGCCGGAATACGCCAAAAGTCTGGGCATGAGCCTGAACGATGCAGGTAAACTGGTCAGCGACTTCTGGATGTCTTACATGGTTGGCATGTGGGCATTTAGCTTTATCCTGCGTTTCTTCGATTTGCAGCGCATCCTGACCGTACTGGCGGGTGTGGCTACCGTCCTGATGTATCTGTTTATCACCGGTACGCCGGAGCATATGCCGTGGTTCATTCTGACGTTGGGCTTCTTCTCCAGCGCGATTTATACCACCATCATTACCCTCGGCTCCCAGCAGACGAAGGTCGCATCACCTAAACTGGTTAACTTCGTTCTAACCTGTGGCACCATCGGTACTATGCTCACCTTCGTGGTCACTGGCCCTATCGTGGCGCACAGCGGTCCGCTGGCGGCATTGCAGACGGCTAACGGCTTGTATGCGGTCGTATTCGTGATGTGCTTTATTCTTGGGTTCGTCACGCGTCATCGCCAGCATAACGCACCCGCAACACATTAATCTGAGTGCCGGATGGCGATGCTAACGCATCTTATCCGGCCTACAAGACAAGCTGTTTGTAGGCCGGATAAGGCGCAGACGCCCTCCGGCCTATTCCCGCGCCCTCTTCTTTCTCTGGTGCTGTAGGCCAATTCTTACAAAAACCCCTTAATTTGTACGCTATTTATACAAACACGAAAAGCCTGTTAATTCCGTAACTTATAAAAATGCAGTTAAATCAGCCATATACCTCTTAAGGAGTATATAAAGGCGAATTTGATTTGCATCAATAAGCGGGGTTGCTGAATCGTTAAGGTAGGCAGTAATAGAAAAGAAATCGAGGCAAAAATGAGCAAAGTCAGACTCGCTATTATCGGTAATGGTATGGTCGGCCATCGCTTTATTGAGGATCTTCTTGATAAATCCGACGCTGCCAATTTTGATATTACCGTCTTCTGTGAAGAACCCCGCAAAGCGTACGACCGTGTCCACCTGTCGTCCTACTTCTCCCACCACACAGCCGAAGAACTTTCTCTGGTGCGTGAAGGATTCTACGAGAAGCATGGTGTTAAGGTGTTAGTGGGCGAGCGCGCAATCACCATCAACCGCCAGGAGAAGGTGATCCACTCCAGCGCGGGTCGTACGGTCTATTACGATAAGCTGATCATGGCGACAGGCTCTTATCCGTGGATCCCGCCGATTAAAGGTTCTGAAACCCAAGACTGCTTCGTTTACCGCACCATCGAAGACCTCAACGCCATTGAGTCTTGCGCGCGCCGTAGCAAACGTGGTGCCGTCGTCGGCGGTGGCCTGCTGGGCCTGGAAGCCGCCGGTGCGCTGAAAAGCCTAGGCGTTGAAACCCACGTGATTGAATTTGCCCCGATGCTGATGGCCGAACAGCTGGATCACATGGGTGGCGAGCAGTTACGTCGCAAAATTGAAAGCATGGGCGTGCGTGTCCACACCAGCAAAAACACTAAAGAGATCGTCCAGGAAGGCACCGAAGCGCGCAAAACCATGCGTTTTGCCGACGGTAGCGAACTGGAAGTCGATTTCATCGTCTTTTCTACCGGTATTCGCCCACGCGACAAACTGGCCACCCAATGCGGTCTGGACGTTGCGCCGCGCGGTGGTATTGTGATTAACGATACTTGCCAGACTTCTGATCCGGACATCTATGCCATCGGCGAATGCGCCAGCTGGAACAACCGCGTGTATGGTCTGGTCGCTCCAGGCTACAAAATGGCGCAGGTTGCCGTTGACCATATTCTCGAAACCGAAAACGCCTTTGAAGGCGCGGATCTGAGCGCCAAGCTGAAGCTGCTCGGTGTTGACGTCGGCGGGATTGGCGACGCGCATGCGCGCACGCCGGGCGCCCGTAGCTACGTCTATCTCGACGAAAGCAAAGAAGTCTACAAACGCCTCATCGTTAGCGAAGATAACAAAACCCTGCTCGGGGCGGTTTTAGTCGGTGACACCAGCGATTACGGCAACCTGCTGCAGCTGGTACTGAACGCCATCGAACTGCCGGAAAACCCAGACTCACTGATTCTGCCAGCTCACGCGGGCAGCGGTAAGCCGTCTATCGGTGTCGATAAACTGCCGGACAGCGCGCAGATTTGCTCCTGCTTCGACGTCACCAAAGGCATGCTGATCGCCGCTATCAACAAAGGCTGCCACACCGTTGCGGCGCTGAAAGCTGAAACCAAAGCTGGTACCGGCTGCGGCGGGTGTATCCCGTTGGTAACGCAGGTCCTGAACGCTGAACTGGCGAAACAGGGGATCGAAGTTAACAACAACCTGTGTGAACACTTCCCGTACTCGCGTCAGGAACTGTTCCATCTGATCCGTGTAGAAGGAATTAAAACCTTCGAAGAGCTGCTGGCAAAACACGGGAAAGGCTACGGCTGTGAAGTGTGTAAACCAACCGTAGGTTCCCTGCTGGCCTCCTGCTGGAATGAGTACATCCTCAAACCACAGCACACGCCGCTGCAGGACACTAACGACAACTTCCTGGCGAACATCCAGAAAGACGGTACCTACTCCGTGATCCCGCGCTCCGCGGGCGGAGAAATTACTCCTGAAGGCCTCGTGGCCGTGGGCCGTATCGCGCGTGAATTTAACCTGTATACCAAAATCACCGGTTCTCAGCGTATCGGCCTGTTCGGCGCGCAAAAAGATGACCTGCCGGAAATCTGGCGTCAGCTGATTGAAGCGGGCTTTGAAACCGGTCACGCATACGCCAAAGCGCTGCGGATGGCGAAAACCTGCGTAGGCAGCACCTGGTGCCGTTATGGCGTCGGCGATAGCGTCGGATTCGGCGTGGAGCTGGAAAACCGCTACAAGGGCATTCGTACCCCGCACAAAATGAAATTCGGCGTCTCCGGCTGTACCCGTGAATGTGCGGAAGCACAGGGCAAAGACGTGGGTATCATCGCCACTGAGAAAGGCTGGAACTTGTACGTTTGCGGTAACGGCGGGATGAAACCTCGTCATGCAGACCTGCTGGCAGCGGATATCGACCGCGAAACGCTGCTCAAATACCTTGATCGTTTCATGATGTTCTACATCCGTACCGCCGACAAACTGACCCGAACCGCACCATGGTTAGACAACCTGGAAGGCGGTATCGAATATCTGAAATCGGTCATCATCGACGACAAACTGGGGCTGAACCAGCACCTGGAAGAAGAGATGGCCCGTCTGCGTGAAGCGGTGGTCTGCGAGTGGACAGAGACAGTTAACACCCCATCCGCACAGGTTCGCTTCAAACACTTTATCAACAGCGATCAACGCGATCCGAATGTCCAGGTTGTGCCTGAACGTGAACAACATCGTCCGGCCACGCCCTATGAGCGTATCCCGGTGACTCTGGTGGAGGAAAACGCATGAGCCAGTGGAAAAACATCTGCAAAATCGATGACATTCTGCCTGCAACAGGCGTCTGCGCCCTGTTAGGTAGCGAGCAAGTTGCGATTTTCCGCCCGTATCACAGCGACCAGGTGTTTGCGATCAGCAACATCGACCCATTCTTCGAGTCCAGCGTGCTTTCTCGTGGGCTGATTGCTGAACATCAGGGCGAATTGTGGGTCGCCAGCCCGCTGAAAAAACAGCGCTTTCGCTTAAGCGACGGTCTGTGCATGGAAGACGAACAGTTCTCCGTGAAACATTACGAAGCCCGAGTGAAAGACGGCACGGTGCAACTGCGCGGTTAATAAATTTTTGGGAGGCGCAACGCCTCCCCTTTTTTGACGTATTTGTAGGTCTTTTATTTGTAGGCCTGATAAGCGTAGCGCCATCCGGCAATTGCACAAGCACATTGCCGGATGGCGGCATAAATGCCTTATCCGGCCTACGGTTACGATTTCTTTTTATTGTTTGTACTTCAAGGATAATCAACACATGTTCACAGACACTATTAATAAGTGTGCGGCTAACGCTGCGCGCATCGCACGCCTCTCGGCTAATAACCCGCTCGGATTCTGGGTCAGTTCGGCAATGGCAGGGGCCTACGTCGGTCTCGGCATCATTCTTATTTTCACCCTCGGTAATCTGCTCGACCCGTCCGTTCGTCCTCTGGTAATGGGTGCAACCTTTGGTATCGCTTTAACGCTGGTCATTATTGCCGGTTCGGAACTGTTTACCGGTCACACCATGTTCCTGACGCTCGGCGTCAAAGCGGGCACCATCAGTCACGGTCAGATGTGGGCTATTCTGCCGCAAACCTGGCTGGGTAATCTGGTCGGATCTGTGTTTGTCGCTCTGCTTTATAGTTGGGGCGGCGGTAGCCTGCTGCCGGTCGATACCAGCATCGTCCATTCGGTGGCGTTGGCGAAAACTACCGCGCCAGCAACGGTGCTGTTCTTTAAAGGCGCACTGTGTAACTGGTTGGTTTGTCTGGCAATCTGGATGGCAATTCGTACCGAGGGCGCAGCAAAATTCCTCGCTATCTGGTGGTGTCTACTGGCGTTTATCGCTTCCGGTTACGAGCACTCGGTTGCCAACATGACGCTGTTTGCCCTCTCCTGGTTCGGCCACCACAGCGAAGCCTATACCCTGTCAGGAATTGGTCATAACCTGTTGTGGGTGACACTCGGTAATACTTTGTCCGGTGTCGTATTCATGGGATTGGGTTATTGGTATGCTACGCCAAAATCGGAGCGTCCTGCTCCGGCAAAAATCAACCAGCCAGAGGCTACTGCCAATAATTAAGGGGTAATGTCGTGGATCATTTGCCTATATTTTGTCAACTACGTGACCGCGACTGCTTGATCGTCGGCGGTGGTGATGTCGCAGAACGCAAAGCGCGGTTACTGCTGGAAGCGGGCGCCCGTATAACGGTTAATGCGCTGGCGTTTATTCCGCAGTTCACCGTATGGGCAGATGAAGGCATGCTGACGCTGGTTGAGGGACCGTTCGACGAGTCCCTGCTCGACACCTGCTGGCTGGCTATTGCCGCCACCGATGACGATGCAGTCAACCAAAGCGTTAGCACCGCCGCAGAATCACGTCGTATTTTCTGCAACGTGGTCGATGCGCCAAAAGCAGCCAGTTTTATCATGCCCTCCATTATCGACCGCTCGCCGCTGATGGTGGCGGTCTCATCCGGCGGTACATCGCCGGTGCTTGCCCGTCTGCTACGTGAAAGACTTGAATCTGTGCTGCCTCAGCATCTGGGCCAGGTCGCGCAATATGCAGGCAAGTTACGCGCCCGAGTGAAAGAACAGTTTGCCAGCATGGGTGAACGTCGCCGCTTCTGGGAAAAATTGTTCGTGAATGACCGCCTGGCGCAGTCGCTGGCGAACAGTGACCAGAAAGCCGTCGAGGAAACCACCGAGCAGTTGCTCAGCGAACCGTTGGACCATCGAGGCGAAGTAGTGCTGGTTGGCGCCGGTCCTGGCGATGCCGGGCTGCTGACGCTGAAAGGTCTACAGCAGATCCAGCAAGCGGATGTCGTGGTTTATGACCGTCTGGTATCCGACGACATCATGAACCTTGTACGCCGCGATGCCGACCGGGTGTTCGTCGGTAAACGCGCGGGCTACCACTGTGTACCGCAGGAAGAGATTAACCAGATCCTGCTGCGTGAAGCGCAACAGGGCAAACGCGTCGTGCGCCTGAAAGGTGGCGACCCGTTCATCTTTGGCCGTGGTGGCGAAGAGCTGGAAACCCTGTGCCATGCCGGTATTCCATTCTCCGTTGTGCCAGGTATTACCGCAGCATCCGGTTGTTCCGCCTATTCCGGCATTCCACTGACCCATCGAGATTACGCCCAGAGTGTACGTCTGGTCACCGGGCACCTGAAAACCGGCGGCGAGCTGGACTGGGAAAACCTGGCGGCAGAGAAACAGACGCTGGTGTTCTACATGGGCCTCAATCAGGCGGCTACTATCCAGGAAAAACTGATCGAATTTGGCATGCAACCCGATATGTCTGTCGCGCTGGTAGAAAACGGTACCTCCGTGAAGCAACGCGTTGTTAACGGGGTGCTTTCGCAACTCGGCGAACTGGCGCAGCAGGTTGAAAGCCCGGCGCTGATTATCGTCGGCCGCGTGGTTGGACTACGCGATAAGCTGAACTGGTTCTCGAACCATTAATTTAACGCTGAAAAATGCCCTGATGTTGGACTGCCCCCATAAAGTTGGACAGTTCATATTCAGGGCATTTATTTATCTTCCGATAGAAATAAATAACCGATATACGCTATATACTCGCCTCAGTAGCCCAACCGTTAATCATTAATTAAATGTATTTTTAAAACATTCAAATTCATTGAAAGCATATTTTATATAAAACTTGTTATGTCCTAATCCGGACTACTTTAAGTTTATTTTAGTTGATATCTTAACCGCCGAGAAATGGATTTCATCCATTTAAAAATAGATATCTTACAAGGATTTTAACATGCTGAAATTTGCAAAAATCACTATCGTTGCTGGTGTTCTGGCTACGCTGACCGCGTGTACTGGTCATGTCGATAACAAAAAAGATAACTGCACCTACGATTACTTCCTGCATCCGGCAATTTCTATTTCTAAAATTATTGGTGGCTGTGGCCCAGCTGCAGATCTGTAACAGAAGCGATTGCGCAGATACAAAAAAACCGGGAAATCCCCGGTTTTTATATTTATAGGTTAAATGCTCATTCACACGTTACCGCACTTCTCGCCGAGCAGGTAGCGGGCCAGGGTTGTCAGTCCCTCCTCTCTCTTGATAAATATCCGACGCATTTTATATCTTCAGTAAATTGAATATTTATATCTTCATTAAAGTGATTGATATAAGGAAATATGCAAACGGCGAGGCGCTTCATATTTTTTGAGATTCACCAGCGAACAGGCGAAAAAAAACCGGGTAGAACCCGGTTTCTTCAGCAACGCAGAGCGCATTACGGCTTGGCGACAAAACCAATCGCTTCGTAAACCGCTTTCAGCGTAACAGACGCGCGTGCGCTGGCTTTTTCCGCGCCATCTTTCATCACCTGCTGCAGGAAAGCTTCATCGTTACGGAAACGGTGATAACGCTCCTGAAGCTCGGTCAGCATGCCGGAAACGGCCTCTGCGACTTCACCTTTCAGATGACCATACATCTTGCCTTCAAAGTGCTGTTCCAGCTCCGGAATGCTCTGGCCGGTAACGGCAGAGAGGATATCCAGCAGGTTGGAAACACCCGCTTTATTCTGCACGTCGTAGCGTACAACAGGCGGCTCTTCGGAATCGGTCATCGCACGTTTGATTTTCTTAACCACGGATTTCGGATCTTCCAGCAGGCCGATCACGTTGTTGCGGTTGTCATCCGACTTGGACATTTTCTTCGTCGGCTCCAGCAGCGACATCACGCGCGCACCGGATTTAGGAATGAACGGCTCAGGCACTTTGAAGATGTCGCCATACAGGGCGTTGAAGCGCTGGGCGATATCGCGGCTTAGTTCCAGATGCTGTTTCTGATCTTCGCCAACCGGTACCTGGTTGGTCTGATACAGCAGGATGTCTGCCGCCATCAGCACCGGATAATCAAACAGACCGGCGTTGATGTTCTCCGCATAGCGTGCGGATTTATCTTTGAACTGGGTCATACGGCTCAGCTCGCCGAAATAGGTGTAGCAGTTCAGCGCCCAACCTAACTGTGCGTGTTCCGGTACATGAGACTGGACGAAAATGGTGCTTTTTTCAGGATCGATACCGCATGCCAGATACAGCGCCAGCGTATCGAGCGTTGCTTTACGCAGCTGCTGAGCATCCTGACGAACGGTGATGGCATGTTGGTCAACGATGCAGTAGATGCAATGGTAGTCATCCTGCATGCTCACCCACTGACGCAGCGCACCCATATAGTTGCCAATGGTCAATTCACCTGAGGGCTGTGCGCCACTAAAAACGATGGGCTTAGTCATTTTTTGATTCCTGATTTTCGCTATGCGGAAGCCCGAGAACGGGCAGTAGTTCATTAATACGGTCGTAAATAACGTCGGGTTGGCTCAGCGCGATCGACTCGCCGTAGTTGTAGCCATAAGTCAGGCCAACGGACGGACAGCCAGCAGCTTTTGCCGCCTGAATATCATTACGTGAATCCCCTACGAAGAGCAATTGCTCAGGCTTGATGCCAAGCTTGCTTGCTACCAGCAGTAGCGGATCCGGATGCGGTTTTTTATTCTGCACGTCGTCACCACCGATGACCACGCTAAAGTATTTGGCGATATCTAACGCCTCAAGCAATGGCGCGACAAACGGGGTCGGTTTGTTGGTCACCAGACCCAGCGGCAATCCTTTCGCATGCAGCGCGCCCAGCGTGTCGGCAACATCAGGGAACAGGAATGTCCCCTCTTCTGCGACATCGCCGTAGTATCTGTCGAACAGCTTACGCAAAATACGCACCTGTTCTTCGGCGGGGATATCATCGTCAACGGGCGGTTTACCCATTGTCTTACGTAGTGTGGCGCGCTCCTGACGCGACCACGCCAGCGCGCGCTCCATCAGTACATCTGCACCGTTGCCAATCCAGGTGATAACGCGTTCTTCACCGGCAATCGGCAGTTCCAGCGCATACAGCGCCATATCCACCGCTGCGGTTAATCCCGGCGCGCTGTCGACCAGCGTACCGTCGAGGTCAAATGCCACGCCCCGAATATCCTGAAACTTATCCATGACTTACCTTCGCCAGTTCATTGCGCATTTCATCAATGACTTTTTTGTAGTCTGGTTGGTCGAAAATAGCAGAGCCTGCGACAAACATATCTGCACCCGCCGCCGCGATTTCACCAATGTTGTTCACCTTGACGCCGCCGTCCACTTCGAGGCGGATATCGTAGCCAGATTCATCAATACGACGACGCACTTCGCGCAGCTTATCCAGCGTTTGTGGGATAAAGGACTGCCCGCCAAAGCCTGGGTTAACGGACATCAGCAGGATCACATCGAGCTTATCCATGACGTAGTCCAGATAGCTCAGCGGTGTTGCCGGGTTAAACACCAGGCCCGCTTTACAGCCATGCTCTTTGATCAGCTGTAAAGTGCGATCGACATGCTCGGAGGCTTCCGGGTGAAAAGTAATGATGCTCGCGCCGGCGGCGGCGAAGTCCGGGACAATACGATCGACCGGTTTCACCATCAGATGAACGTCAATCGGGGCAGTAATGCCATATTTACGCAGCGATTTCAGTACCATCGGGCCGATGGTCAGGTTTGGTACGTAGTGATTGTCCATGACATCGAAGTGCACGACGTCGGCACCGGCAGTCAGCGCTCTCGCGGTGTCCTCACCCAGGCGGGCAAAATCAGCCGACAGAATTGAGGGGGCGATCAAATACTGTTTCATCCGCTTCTCCTTGAGAATTATTTCTTCGCAGGCGTTACAACTCCTGGTTTATACAGTGCCAGCAGTTCGTTCACCTTTTTACGCGTGCCGCCATTGCTGCTAATGCTGCGCCGCACTTTGACCTGAAAATGTTTCGCCGATCGGTACCATTCGCGGGTATCGGGCGTGTCATGGTTCGAAATTAACACCGGGATCTGCTTACTGACCAGCTTTTCTGCCATCTCGGCCAGATGTGCCTGCTCTTTTGGGCTAAAGCTGTTGGTATGATACGCGGTGAAATTTGCCGTCGCCGAAAGCGGTGCATAAGGCGGGTCACAATAGACCACAGAGTTGCTATCCGCACGGTCCATGCACTCTTCATAGGAGAGACAATGGAACTCAGCATTCTGCGCTTTTTCAGCAAAATGGTACAACTCGGCTTCCGGGAAGTAAGGTTTTTTATAACGACCAAACGGTACATTAAACTCGCCGCGCAGGTTATAACGGCACAATCCGTTGTAACCAAAGCGGTTCAGATACAAGAACAGCACTGCGCGGCGGAACGGATCCTGACTGGCATTAAATTCTTCTCTGAACCGATAGTACACCTCAGCCTGATTAGTTTCAGGCATAAACAGCTCACGCGAAGCCTGCACATACTCATCGGTACGTGTCTTCACGATGTTATAGAGACTGATAAGGTCGCTGTTGATATCGGCAAGAATATAACGAGAAAAGTCGGTGTTGAGAAACACCGACCCGGCACCCACGAAAGGTTCAATCAGGCATTCACCCTGAGGTAAATGCCGTTTGATATCATCAAGCAGGGGGTATTTTCCCCCTGCCCATTTCAAAAAAGCGCGATTTTTTTTCATGCTGACTAACTAATTACACCTTCTCCGGCTGTGGAGAAAGCTCCGACAGCATCCTGCGCTTTAGTCTTTGTCCCGCAATTGGGCGAAACAGCAAACCATTGCAGAACATATCCTATCTTACTTCAAATCGGCCTGAACCTGGTGCAGCGGTTTTGCCCACGGATTTTTCGCCTGAATATCGGCGGGTAGCGTAGACACTGCAGTTTCGCATCTTCTTTAGACGCATACACGCCTGTTACCAGAACATACCACGGTTGACCGTTACGCGTCGTCTGATACACCACGTAGTTCTTCAGGTTTTCTTTCTTCGCCCAACCGTTAAGGTTGTCGTAGTTAGAAGAACTGCTGAGCTGCAGCGTGTAATGGCTGGACGGCGCAGATTTTAACGCTCCGACATTTCCAGCACTTTTCGCTCCACCAGCAACAGGTGTTGACGTTGTTGCCGTCGCAGTTGGCGCAGGCGTTGTAGTCGCGGTTGCTTTCGGCTCAACGGTCGCCTTCGGCGTAGCGGTAACCACAGGTGCCTTGGTTGTGGTCGTCGGCGCAGTTGCAGTTGGTTTTGCCTGAGCAACAGGTTTCGGCTCTGTCTGCGTCGCTTTCACCGTAGTTTGCGGTTTGCTCTTCGGCTCAATAACGGCCTGTTTACGTTCCTGGTGTGTCGCAGCAGGGCGTTCAGTCGTTTCCGTTTTCGCAGTCTGGCGCACAGCATTACCATTACGAACTGGCGCAACGGTCGCAGGTTCGGTCGGCAGCGTAGAGTTAACCACTACATTGTTAACCTGCTCCTGGCCTTGCGGTTGCGTCAGAGCGTTGTTCAGATCGCCCTGCACTTCAACACGCTGCTGGCCTTCAGTTGCCGCAGGTGTCTGACCTTGAGTTGGGGTAGAGGAAATCGGCGGTAGGGAAACATCCTGCTGGGTATTGCCAGCGGTCTGCTCAGCGCCTGTTGCAGGCGTAGTCGTGCTCGCCTGATCCGTCGCGTTGTTGCCAGAAAGATCAATGCTCTTCTCGCCAGATCCAGCCTGCTCACTGGGAGATGATGAGGGGGCTTTCAGCGCAGAACCGATACCGATGATCAGCAGCAACAGCACCAGTACACCGACCCCCATCATCATATACTGACGAGAGGCAGGCTTGCTGGCGGGTTTCTTACGCTTGCGCGGACGGCGTTCTACACGCTCTTCATCCACGTCATCGTCATCAGACTCATACTCTTCTTCAATGTCCCGTTCTTCTTCACGCTCTTTACGTGCGCGCGCAGGACGGCGATCGTCAGCATCCAGATCAACATCATCAAAATTGATTTGCGGCTCATTATCGCGTTCAGACGATTGACGAGAACGACCAGTACGACGATCGCTGGGATCGGGTTTCAGCTCGTCTTCTGGTTTGAATTCATCCATTTAACACCCCACTCAAAGGTTAATGCTTACGACTTTGCACATAACCTGAAGCTAAAAGACCTACGTTTCGCAACGCAAGCCAGACCTTTCTTGTTGTTACGCCGGCTGGCAATCAGCAATAGCGTTAAGAACCACCTCGTGCGACACTCCGCCGCGCACTTCACTCTTCCCTAATGCCAGCGGAAGCACTAAACGAATCTCTCCCGCTAACACTTTTTTATCTCGCAGCATGTGCGGCAGATAAGCCTCGCTGGACATTTCACGCGGTCCATTGACCGGCAAGCCCGCTCGCTGCAGCAGCGTAATGATGCGCTGCGTATCAGCGGAGGTAAACTGTCCAAGGCGTTCTGACGTACGAGCAGCCATTACCATACCGGCTGCAACGGCTTCACCATGTAACCAATTGCCATAACCCATTTCAGCTTCGATCGCATGGCCAAACGTGTGTCCCAGATTCAGTAAAGCACGTAAGCCCATTTCACGCTCGTCCGCTGCGACAACTTCTGCTTTCAGCTCACAACAACGACGAATACAGTACGCCATCGCCGGACCATCCAGACGCAATAACGCATCCAGATTTTCTTCCAGCCAACTGAAAAATTCACCGTCAAGGATAATGCCGTATTTGATCACTTCCGCCAGCCCCGATGCCAGCTCACGCGCAGGAAGCGTTTTCAGACAATCGAGATCCACCACCACGGACGCCGGTTGGTAAAACGCGCCAATCATGTTTTTACCGAGGGGATGGTTTACGGCGGTTTTGCCGCCAACGGAGGAGTCGACCTGCGACAACAGGGTTGTCGGGACTTGAATAAAACGAACACCACGCTGATAGCTGGCTGCCGCAAAACCGGTCAGATCGCCTATCACGCCGCCGCCAAGTGCGACTAACGTGGTATCACGACCGTGCGGTTTTTGCAGTAACGCAGTGAAAACCGTATCCAGAACCGTCAGGCTTTTATACTGCTCGCCATCGGGAAGGATAACGCTATCAACGTTAACACCCGCCTGTTCAAGTACGCCGCGAACCTTATCGAGATAAAGGGGAGCCAGGGTTTCGTTGGTCACCAACATAACCTGATCGCCCGATTTCAGCGGTAAGAATGAAGCTGGCTCATTAAACAAACCAGCCGCGATGGTGATAGGGTAACTACGTTCCCCGAGAGTGACTGTGATCCTCTCCATTACGCGACATCCACCTTAGTTACTTGTACCCGCAGACGAGTGTGTATTCAGCCAGAATTAGTTGCTTTCCAACATATGAATAATCTGGTTTGCTACGACTTTTGCGCTCTGATCGTCGGTGCGAATGGTCACGTCAGCAATCTCTTCGTACAGAGGATTGCGTTCGTCAGCCAACGCTTCCAGAACTTCACGAGGCGGCGATTCTACCTGCAGCAGCGGGCGTTTCTTGTCACGTTGAGTTCGCGCAAGTTGTTTTTCAATTGTCGTTTCAAGATAGACCACGACGCCACGCGCGGAAAGACGGTTACGTGTTTCACGTGATTTAACAGAGCCACCGCCAGTTGCCAGCACAATACCCTGTTTTTCCGTCAACTCGTTGATGACTTTTTCTTCGCGATCACGGAAGCCGTCTTCACCTTCTACATCGAAGACCCAGCCCACATCAGCTCCGGTTCGTTTCTCAATCTCTTGATCAGAATCGTAAAATTCCATATTGAGTTGTTGAGCTAACTGGCGCCCAATAGTGCTTTTTCCGGCACCCATAGGCCCAACCAGAAAGATATTGCGTTTCTCTGCCATTTTTTCGGTACTACTAAGACTATTCGTTAATGGTAAACCCGCTTCGCAGACACTCAGCGCAGCAGGACATGAACTGAAACCTCATAAGATATTGCGAGAGTCAGACTGAAAATTATCTCAATACTCAAGCGGGTTTGGCAACTGAATAAATCACCAAACCTTACGCATTTCTGGTCGTGGCAGGCATGCTACCCTGCAAACATCAGACCTGGCGACGTATCGCGCAGCCAAATGACACCAAATAAGCCTATGACACACCACCAGAAAGGCAAAGCGTATTTACTGCCGCATAAGTAAAGAAAAGTACCGACACTCAAATCGGTACTCCTTGTATGCTAAATACACCCGCACGTCAAATCTCTGAAACGTGTTCAGTGCAAAAACAACGGCTTTTCATGCATAAGTTATTGCGTTGAAACCAGTCTGGGCGTAATAAAAACCACTAATTCACGCCGTTCGTCTTCTTTACCATCATGGCGAAAGAGAGAGCCAAGCCAGGGGATGTCGCCTAACAGCGGCACGCTGTCGGCTGCGGATTTATTCTTATGTGAAAAAATCCCGCCCAGCGCAATCGTCTCGCCGCTTTTTACCTCGACCTGGGTTTCAATCTCCTGCTTATCAATAGCCAGAACTTCGCCATCCGCCTGCTGTAGCACCTGCCCGGGAACATTCTGGCTGATATGCAGTTTCAGTCTGATTCGTCCTTTCTGCAATACGGTGGGCGTGACTTCCATCCCTAATACAGCTTCCTTGAACTCGACGGATGTCGCGCCGCTTTCACCGCTGGAGACCTGATAAGGGATCTCACTACCCTGCTTAATACTGGCTGGTTGCAGGTGAGAAGCCAGTAAGCGTGGACTGGCGATGATGTCCAACTGCTGTTTTTGCTCCAGCGCAGACAGCTCCAGCTCGAGTAAACGACCGTTAATATGGCCAATGTTAAATCCCACACGGGATGTGGCTGTGGATACAGAAAGATCGCTGGCAAGCGTTGTGACGTTCCCCACCGCCCCCAATTGCTGTGCGTCAGCCAGCGACCACTTCACCCCCAGCTCACGCAAGCTTTTTTCATTAATCGTCACGATATGCGCCGCCAGTTCGACTTGTGCAACCGGCAGATCCATTTGCGCCACCCACGTTTCCAGTGCGTTAAGCGCAACGCTATTATCACGCAGCAGTAAGCGGTTGGTGCGTTTATCCACCGTCATACTTCCTTTGGCGCTGAGCAGCTTTTCTCCGGCTTTTGCCAGCTCGGAGGCATCAGCATATTGCAAAATGATACTGCGATGTTCCAACGGCAGGCTGGCCTGAAGCCGTGCCTGCTCATTGTCCTGACGAGCCGCATTTTCACTCTGCCATTGAACAGAATGCACATGCAGAATGTTGCCTTCCTGGCGTAATACCAGCCCGGCGCTTTTCACCACCGTTTGCAATGCCTGCTTCCAGGGCACATCCGTCAAATGCAGTGACAGCACACCGCTGACATCCGGTGAAACTACCAGGTTTTTCTTTTCCTGTTCGGCCAGCGCCTGCAATACCTGCACAACCGGCACATCATCGACCACCAGCGTCACGTTTTGTGATTTCGCCGCCAGTACGCTCTGAATCCCGACCACCAGTACGAGTACTATCCATGCCATCCATCGCTTCATTTATCGCTCCTTGTCGTTGCCACTGCCACTGCGACGGCTCGCAGTTTTTCCCTGTGTCGAGGGTTACGCTCTGGGCCGTTATCTGCGTAACCGTCCAACCGTTTTTCAGGACATCATTTCGCTCAACCCGCTGCCATTTTTTCTGGCTATCCTGAACAATGCCAATGGGTCGCGCGCCCTGGCTCAATATTCCCTGATAGCGCCATGCCGACAGCTCAGCAATTTGGCAGCGGTCCTCCGGCGGCAGGAAGGGATTACGCATACCGGTGAGTATCAGTACGCTTACGCACGCCAACAGCCAGCGTTCAACCATCATTCAGGCGCTCCAGTTGTAGTGTTAACAGCAGCTCCGCACCTTCTGCGTAAAGAGAAAACCGGCTGACGTTCATCCCTTGCTCCGCTAATTGGTCAAACATCGGCGGGATGGCATCCCAGCCTGGCTTCAGCGTCATTTCTCCTCCCTGTGCGGAGGGTTGCCAGTGGATAAGATGTGCAAGAGGAGTCTGAAACAGCAGTGGGGAGAACGGAATCAGCGTCTCTTCAAGCTCTTCTGGCGATGCCGCCAGCAGATATAAATTTCGCCATTGTGCCTGAATGGCCGCTCGTTGCTGATTTAGCGCCTCTTGTTGCATAACCCGTTTCTGCGCGGTGGAGCTGAGGCATAACATGACGACGATGAGCAGTCCCAGCATCCAGCCACCGCCGCAGATGAGCCGAAAGCGCGGCGACTGTGCTAACCAGCTATCACAAAGCGTTTTCATGCGCACCGCTCCGCATCAGTCGATAGTGGAATTGCCAGCGTCCCTGCGCATCCTGCTGCGTTTCGCCAGGGCTACCCAATTTAAACAGCGGCAGCTGGCGTAATTGCGCTTCCAGCGCCTTCAGCGCGGCAAAGCTCAGCGTGTTTCCCGTCAGTTCCAGTGTCTCCTGCTGCCAGGTTATTTTTGTTAACCACGCCTGCTCTGGCAGTAATTCCGCCAGCCCTTGCAAAACCCGCTGCCAGCTTCGGGTCTGCTCACGCTGTTTGTTCCGCGCTTGAACCTGTTGCCATCGTTGCTGGCGCTGCTGCACACGCGACTTTAGCGCCATTAAAGCCTCGGCCCGCGTCTTTTCGGCATCCGCTAACAACAATTCGACCTGGTTTTCTACGCTCAAAACGCTGTAATAGCGCAACAACACGCCGCTACTAAGCAGTAGCGAAGCGCCAAATAAAACACTCCAGAAGCGTAGGCAGACGCGACGTCGCGTCTGGCGCCAGGGCAGAAGATTGATGGTCGCTATCATCAACATGTGCCTCCCATAGCGAGTCCCAGTGCAATGGTGAAGCGATGGCTTTGCGTTGGAATTGGCGGCTGGCGTACAGACACCACGCTTAAAGGATCGAAGCCGCTGGGATCGCATAGCGCAATGGCTGTCGTGGAAAGCGATAATGTCGCGGCAAGCTCGTCGATACAGCCAATATCGCCCGTTGATTTACGCCCCCATGCCGAACGGGTCGCCCATAGCCACTGGGTGTCATCACGCCATACCAGACACTGATGATGTTCTGGCAGGTAAGGTATAAATCGCTGTAACGCGCTGGCATCCGGCGTAATCGCCGTAACCTGTACCTTCAACGTTTGGATAAGCGTCAGAAGCGCTGAAATCTCTTTGCTTTGCGCGGCAGTGACGTTAAACGCCGGGCTTAACGTGTCTTCGCTATAATCAAAATGCAGCGCATCCGGCGCCATATCCAGCTCACGCGCCATCGAACCGGATAACCATGCGGCTTGCTCCGGCTCGCGCAGCATCATTTCCGGACGAGGGTACTTTTTTTGTAACGTCCTGTTGGCAGGAAAAGAGAGATGAATATGGTGTCGGCGAGGAAGTTCCCGGCTCCACGGCAGTAGCGCTGCGACAAGCTGTTCAGGCTCGCGAATGTGGCCATCGACGATAACCTGAGGCGTCAGCGGTATACGCCACCAGCGCTGGAGAAACCACCCGGATGCGTCGTGAACTGCGGCGACAGCCAGCGCTTCATGTTGCTGAATATGCAGACCAATTTTCCAGATATTGAAAGCCATTGCTGATGATCTCCTTATCACCCGTTGCTTTAACGGGTATATCAATGCGTCTGGCTTGCCTTTATACTACCGCGCGTTTGTTTATAAACTGCCCAAATGCCACTAAATGGGAAATCTCCAGTGAAGTTCGTAAAGTATTTATTAATCCTTGCAGTATGTTGCATCCTGCTGGGAGCAGGCTCGATTTATGGCCTCTATCGCTATATTGAGCCGCAATTACCTGACGTCGCGACGCTCAAAGATGTGCGTTTACAGATCCCGATGCAGGTTTACAGCGCTGATGGCGAGCTGATCGCGCAATATGGCGAGAAACGTCGAATCCCGGTCACCCTGGATCAGATGCCGCCGGTAATGGTTAAAGCCTTTATCGCTACCGAAGACAGTCGTTTTTATGAGCACCACGGGGTAGACCCGGTGGGGATCTTCCGTGCTGCCAGCGTCGCGCTGTTCTCCGGCCATGCATCACAAGGGGCCAGCACCATCACCCAACAGTTGGCGAGAAACTTCTTCCTGAGCCCGGAACGTACGCTGATGCGTAAGATCAAAGAAGTGTTCCTGGCGATCCGCATTGAACAACTGCTGAGTAAAGATGAGATCCTCGAACTGTATCTGAACAAGATTTACCTGGGGTATCGCGCTTATGGCGTTGGTGCTGCCGCGCAGGTCTATTTCGGTAAGACGGTTGATCAGCTCAGCTTAAGTGAAATTGCGGTGATTGCCGGTCTGCCAAAAGCGCCGTCAACCTTCAACCCCCTCTATTCGATGGAAAGGGCAACCGCGCGACGTAACGTCGTACTGTCGCGTATGTTGAGCGAAAACTACATCACGCAGGCTCAGTACGATCAGGCGCGCGGCGAAGCCATTGACGCCAACTACCACGCGCCGGAAATCGCCTTCTCCGCGCCGTATCTCTCTGAGATGGTGCGCCAGGAGATGTATAATCGTTATGGCGAGAAAGCCTATGAGGACGGGTATCGCATCACCACCACCATTACGCGCAAAGTACAGCAGGCTGCTCAGCAGGCAGTACGTAACAACGTGATGGATTACGACATGCGCCACGGTTACCGCGGCCCGTCGAACGTGCTGTGGAAAGTGGGCGAAAGCAGTTGGGACAGCAAGAAAATCACCGATACGCTGAAAGCGCTACCGACTTATGGTCCCCTGCTACCGGCGGTTGTTACCAGCGCCAATCCGCAGGAAGCCATTGCCGCGCTGGCGGATGGTACGTCAGTGTCATTACGGATGGATGGCATGCGCTGGGCGCGTCCTTACCGCTCGGATACCCAGCAAGGCCCGACGCCGCGCAAAGTGACTGATGTGGTGCAAACCGGGCAGCAAATCTGGGTACGCCAGGTTGGCGATTCCTGGTGGCTGGCGCAAGTACCGGACGTCAACTCCGCACTGGTCTCCATCAATCCGCAAAACGGCGCGGTGCTGGCGCTGGTCGGTGGTTTTGACTTCAACCAGAGCAAGTTTAACCGTGCAACCCAGGCGTTACGTCAGGTGGGTTCCAACATCAAACCATTCCTGTATACCGCCGCGATGGATAAAGGTCTGACGCTGGCGAGCATGCTCAACGACGTGCCGATCTCCCGCTGGGATGCCGGCGCGGGTTCCGACTGGCAGCCGAAGAACTCACCGCCGCAATACGCCGGTCCTATCCGCTTACGTCAGGGGCTGGGTCAGTCGAAAAACGTGGTGATGGTACGCGCCATGCGCGCGATGGGCGTGGATTACGCGGCAGAGTATCTGCAACGTTTCGGCTTCCCGGCACAGAACATTGTGCACACCGAGTCGCTGGCGCTGGGTTCTGCCTCATTCACGCCGTTGCAGGTGGCGCGCGGTTATGCAGTGATGTCGAACGGCGGCTTCCTGGTCGATCCGTATTTCATCAGTAAAATCGAAAGCGATATGGGCGGCGTTATCTTCGAGGCGAAGCCGAAAATTGCCTGTCCGGAATGCGATATTCCGGTGATTTATGGTGATACCCAGAAATCTAACGTGCTGGAAAACAGTAACGTCGAAGATGTCGCCGTCTCGCAGGAACAGCAGAATGCCGCCGTGCCTATGCCTCAGCTTGAGCAGGCAAACCAGGCGCTGGTCGCGCAAAGCGGCACGCAGGAGTACGCTCCACACGTGATCAACACGCCGCTGGCCTTCCTGATTAAAAGCGCCCTGAACACCAATATCTTTGGTGAGCCGGGCTGGATGGGAACCGGTTGGCGTGCAGGTCGCGATTTACAGCGCCATGATATCGGCGGGAAAACCGGGACCACCAACAGCTCTAAAGATGCATGGTTCTCCGGCTACGGGCCAGGCGTGGTGACGTCGGTATGGATCGGGTTTGATGACCATCGCCGCAATCTCGGGCACACGACGGCTTCTGGGGCGATCAAAGACCAGATCTCCGGCTACGAAGGCGGCGCAAAGAGCGCACAGCCTGCATGGGATGCCTATATGAAGTCCGTGCTGGAAGGCGTGCCTGAGCAGCCTCTGACGCCGCCGCCGGGTATCGTGACGGTCAATATCGATCGCAGCACCGGTCAACTGGCAAGCGGTGGCAACAGCCGCGCAGAATACTTCATTGAAGGCACTCAGCCGACGCAACAGGCGGTGCATGAGGTGGGGACGACCATTATCGATAATGGTGAGACGCACGAACTGTTCTGATCCCTGACCGTTCAAAAAAAGGCGCTTCGGCGCCTTTTTTATTATTCGTGAAGAGAAATTAAAGCCGCCCCTGTCCTTTCAGCCATTCGCGTACGAGGAACAGCGCACTCACATTACGCGCTTCGTGAAAATCAGGATCTTCCAGCAGGTCCATCAAATGCGCCAGCGGCCAGCGCACCTGCGGTAATGGTTCAGGCTCATCACCTTCCAGCGATTCAGGATATAAGTCCTCCGCCACCACGATGTTCATCTTGCTGGAGAAATAGGACGGCGCCATGCTGAGTTTCTTTAAAAACGTCAGATCTTTTGCGCCAAACCCCACCTCTTCTTTCAGCTCCCGATTCGCCGCTTCGTACACGCTTTCGCCAGGATCGATTAACCCCTTGGAAAAACCCAGTTCGTAAGATTCGGTCCCGACCGCGTATTCGCGGATGAGGATCAGGTGGTCGTCCACAATCGGCACAATCATTACCGCTTCACGCGTGGACGGGCGCATACGTTCATAAACGCGGCGTACGCCATTGCTGAACTCAAGGTCCACGCTTTCGACTTTAAACAGCCGGGATTGGGCGACGGTTTCCACTTTCAAAATCGTGGGTTTCTGTAATGATTTGCTCATTGTGAGGATCTTTGCTGTGAAATCTGGGGTTATTGTGCGATATACCGCACGGTTTCGGCAATGTGAATTGCCGTTTATTTACATTTATGTAACGTACTAAAAGTTAATCCCTATTTCAAATTAAAAGTCAATAGGTTGAAATAACTCCAGGAATTTGCTGATATTCCATTTTTAGTGATTTTGCTATGATTCGCATTTACTGGGCTGTACTTAAAGATGCTCAAGTTCGACTCCACACTTGCCGATAGCCAACCACAGAATCACGAATATTGAACAGGGTGCGACTGACCACGCCTGACAGACTAAGTAAGATGGGGAAAGCATGAGCACCATTCTGATTTTTTTAGCTGCTTTGCTGGCCTGCTCATTGCTTGCAGGATGGCTACTCAGAACGAAATCCAGACGGAAAAATTTACCCTTGAGCAACGTCTTCTCAGACGCCTCGAAGCGTAAACTCACGCCTGAAGAGCGCAGTGCAGTCGAAAACTATCTCGAAAGCCTTAGTCAAATTCAGCAGGTACCTGGTCCAACGGGCGCCAGCTCCGCGCCGGTGTCATTAACGCTGAATGCCCAAAGTAATAGCGTCATCGTGCTTACGCACGCGATTACACGTTACGGCATTACTACCGACGATCCTAACAAATGGCGTTACTATCTTGATTCCGTTGAGGTACATCTTCCCCCTTTCTGGGAACAATACATCAATGACGAAAACAGCGTTGAGCTAATCCACACCAATACGATACCGCTGGTTATCTCCCTGAACGGCCATACGCTGCAGGAATATATGCAGGAAGCGCGTGGCTATGCGTTACAGCACACCGCCTCTACCCAGGCGTCCATTCGCGGTGAAGAAAGCGAGCAGATTGAACTGCTGAATATTCGCCAGGAAACCCATGAAGAATATGCGCTTAGCCGCCCATCGGGATTGCGCGAGGCGTTACTGATTGCCGCATCGTTCCTGCTGTTCTTTTTCTGTTTGATAATCCCGGATACGTTTGTTCCGTGGACAGTTGGTGGCGCGGTGCTGCTACTGGGGGCGGGTCTGTGGGGGCTGTTCGCCCCACCGTCTAAAACCGCCCTGCGGGAAATTCATTGTCTGCGCGGTACGCCGCGTCGCTGGGGGCTGTTTGGCGAAAACGACCAGGAGCAAATTAATAATATCTCACTAGGTATTATCGATCTGATTTATCCACCGCACTGGCAGCCTTACATCGCACAAGATCTTGGCCAGCAAACGGATATTGATATTTATCTCGATCGCCACGTTGTTCGCCAGGGACGTTTTTTATCGCTGCATGACGAAGTCAAAAACTTCCCGTTACAGCACTGGCTGCGCAACGCCGTCATCGCGGGCGGCTCGTTGCTGGTGCTGCTGATGCTGCTGTTTTGGATCCCGCTGGATATGCCGATAAAGCTTACGCTTTCCTGGATGAAGGGCGCACAAACTATCGAAGCCACCAGCGTTAAACAGCTTGAAAACGCGGGCGTTCGCGTGGGTGACACGCTGCATCTGAGCGGTACGGGTATGTGTAACATTCATACCCAAGGGAGCTGGAATGCGCAGCCTTCCGCGCCGTTTATGCCTTTCGATTGCACGCAAATTATCTGGAATGACGCGCGCGCATTACCGCTGCCTGAGTCCGATCTGGTGAATAAAGCCACCGCGCTCACGCAGGCGGTGAACCGCCAACTGCACCCCAAAGCGGATGATGACTCTCGCGTCAGCGCATCGTTACGCTCGGCAATTCAAAAGTCCGGAATGGTGTTACTGGACGATTTTGGCGAGATTGTCCTGAAAACGGCCGATCTGTGCGCGGCCAAAGATGAATGTGTACGTTTAAAAAATGCACTGGTTAACCTTGGTAACAGTAAAGACTGGACAGCGCTTGTGAAACGGGCGAACGCAGGCAAACTGGATGGCGTGAACGTGCTGCTGCGTCCGGTAAGCGCAGAGTCGTTGGATAATCTGGTGAATACCTCTACGGCGCCGTTTATTTCACGCGAGACTGCGCGAGCGGCCCAGACGCTGAATAGCCCAGCCCCTGGCGGTTTCCTGATTATCAGCGACGAAGGCAGCGATCTGGTCGATCAGCCGTGGCCGACAACCTCGCTATATGACTATCCCCCACAAGAACAGTGGAACGCCTTCCAGCGTCTGGCGCAGATGCTGATGCAGACGCCGTTTCGCGCGGAGGGGATCGTCACCAATATTTCGACCGACGCCAATGGCACCCAGCACATTGGCCTGCACCGTATCCCGGATCGTTCAGGATTATGGCGCTACCTTGGCACGACGCTGCTGATGTTCTCCATGCTCGGATGCGCTGTCTACAACAGCATACAGGCTTTCAGACGCTACCAGCGTCACCGCTCCCGCATCACGGAAATTCAGAGCTACTACGAAAGTTGCCTGAATCCAACGCTGATTGACAACCCGGAAAGCCTGATTCGATAACACGCTCGCGCGACAGGATATGCTACCCTGTCGCGCATCATGTTTTCTTCTGGGGAGTTTCCATGCAGATCAATATTGCCTGGCAGGATGTCGATACCGTGTTGTTAGATATGGACGGCACGCTGCTCGACCTGGCATTCGATAACTATTTCTGGCAAAAACTGGTGCCGGAAACCTATGGCGCGAAACAGGGTATCTCTCCCCAGGAAGCCCAGGACTATATTCGTCAGCAGTATCATGCCGTGCAGCATACGCTAAACTGGTACTGCCTGGATTACTGGAGCGAATGCCTGGATCTTGATATTTGCGCCATGACAACGGAACAGGGACCGCGCGCCGTTTTGCGTGAAGATACCGTACCGTTTCTTGATGCCTTAAAAGCCAGCGGCAAGCGCCGTATTTTGCTCACCAACGCGCATCCCCATAACCTGGCGGTGAAGCTGGAGCATACCGGTCTGGCCTCACACCTTGATTTATTACTTTCCACCCACACATTTGGTTATCCCAAAGAGGATCAGCGGTTATGGCACGCTGTGGCTGAAGAAACGGGAATGAGTGCAGAGAAGACGCTGTTTATTGATGACAGCGAACCCATTCTCGACGCCGCTGCTCTGTACGGTATTCGTTACTGCCTCGGCGTGACCAATCCCGACTCAGGCATCGCGGAAAAACAGTACGCACGCCATCCGTCACTGAATGACTACCGCCGACTGATCCCCTCACTGATGTGAAGGAGACGCCATGAAAGAAAAGCCCTCTGCTGATGTCAGACTGGATAAATGGCTGTGGGCTGCACGCTTTTACAAAACGCGTGCGCTAGCCCGCGAAATGGTTGAAGGCGGTAAGGTGCATTACAACGGCCAGCGCAGCAAACCGAGCAAGATTGTCGAGCTGAACGCCACCCTCACCCTGCGCCAGGGAAATGACGAGCGAACGGTCATTATCAAGGCTATTACCGAGCAGCGTCGCCCGGCCACGGAAGCCGTTACGCTGTATGAAGAAACTGCGGAAAGCGTAGAAAAACGCGAAAAAGTGGCGCTGGCGCGTAAACTTAACGCGTTAACCATGCCGCACCCGGACAGGCGACCGGACAAGAAAGAGCGCCGCGACCTGTTACGATTTAAACATGGCGACAGCGAGTGACTGTCACCTGCAAGAGAGATGATTATGCCGCAACATGACCAATTACATCGTTATCTGTTTGAAAACTTTGCCGTGCGCGGCGAGCTGGTGACCGTTTCGGAAACCCTGCAACAGATCCTCGAAAATCATACTTACCCGCAGCCGGTCAAGAACGTGCTGGCTGAACTGCTGGTCGCCACCAGCCTGCTCACCGCCACGCTGAAGTTTGCCGGTGATATCACCGTACAGCTGCAGGGCGATGGTCCGCTGAGCCTGGCCGTCATTAACGGCAACAACAATCAGCAGATGCGCGGCGTGGCCCGTATGCAGGGCGATATCCCTGAAGGCGCTGATCTCAAAACGCTGGTAGGCAACGGCTACCTGGTGATCACCATTACCCCAGAAGAAGGCGAGCGCTATCAGGGCGTGGTTGGTCTGGAAGGCGACACGCTGGCCGCCTGTCTGGAAGATTACTTCATGCGTTCTGAACAGCTGCCGACACGTCTGTTTATCCGTACTGGCGACGTCGATGGCAAACCCGCTGCTGGCGGGATGCTTCTGCAGGTAATGCCAGCGCAAAACGCGCAGGCAGATGATTTCGATCACCTGACAGCCCTGACCGAAACCATCAAAACTGAAGAGCTGTTAACGCTCCCGGCCAACGAAGTGCTGTGGCGCTTGTACCACGAAGAAGAGGTTACTCTCTACGATCCGCAGGACGTTGAGTTCAAATGCACCTGTTCACGCGAACGCTGCGCTGGCGCACTGAAAACGCTGCCGGACGAAGAAGTGGACAGCATTCTGGCGGAAGAAGGCGAGATCGATATGCACTGCGATTACTGCGGGAGCCACTATCTGTTTAACGCCATGGACATTGCTGAGATCCGCAGCAACGCTTCCCCGGCGGACCCGCAGGTACATTAATCACTACTGCCTATCCGGCCCACAATCGTCGACCGGATAGGCGTTCGCACCGCCATCCATCAAAACGCTATCCGCAACACGCTCACTCGTTGTAATAATTCATCGGCAATCGGGTGCCATCAATGGTGATATCACGCCAAACTCTGGGGGCTGAATTCAGTTGATGATTCGCCACCGCCTGCAGCAGTTTATCCTTATTGAATCCTGCAGGTAGCTGACCTGATGCGATGAGTTCCCATTTATCCTCTTTCCTGGCAAAGACCAGACTCTCACCATCGCCAAAAGCATACAGCACCTGCTCAGGCTTACCATCAGCATTGAGGTCCTGATCGACCAGGACGCATGCATCCTGCTCAACGCAGGATGTAATGCGGTAGCTCTGCCCTTTGACAAACGCCCAGAAGGTCTCATCGGGTTGCCTGCTACCTGGAGCAATCATCACTTTCGGCGCTAGTTGAGTGGTAGTCAGGTTCTGAATGGGATCGCGACGTCCTTGCAGCAGAGAATTTAAGTCGCGCCGACGCTTACTGTCTTGGTTAAACGCCGCATCTTTTTGTAATGCCTCCAACGCCGCACGTCCCGGTTTTCCGCTCTTACCCAACATATACAGGCTGACCTGATCCGGCTTAATTTTGCCACTGTGATACCGCCCCATATGGCTGTTGACGCTGATGCGCCAGGCATCAATAACCGGCGACGACAGCAAAATCAACAGCCCCAACGCCAGCAACGACACGCAAAGAATCACCTTCCCCTGAAGCTCAAGCGGATTGCGCCCACGGCGTAAAATACTCGCCAGATAGCCAAACGACCAGAGCAGCAGCACGCAGACCACCAGCACGCCATATAAACGCTCGGGCGTCCAACCGTACTGTTGAATTCGCACCCACAGTGACCAACCGGCAATCAGCATATAGATGGGCGCGACAACCAGGGCGCATTTGATCAGGTAGCGTAACGCGGCTGGATAGGGAAGCGCCTCTTTCTGCGGCTCGCGAACGATGGCTATCAACAGCAACAGGAGCAGCGCCAGCGTTGACATCAACCCGGCCGCAGATACCCGCTGCGAGATAGCCTCCAGGCCGGTGAAGGGCAAGGTCAGTACAAACATCAGCGCCAGCAGCGCGACCAGGGGTAACAGACCGGTGGCGATCAAAGTCAGTAACTTTTGGACCGCCGCAACCAGACGCGACTGCGTGCGGGTCAGTACCACCGCCAGTGCGGTAACCAGGCCAAAGGCCACGTAGCCAAACCAGTCGGTATCAAAGAAAAGCGTGTCGAAGAAGGTAATACCAACGAGCTTAAACATCTCGCTCCATAGCAGGAGCACCATCCAGAACAGACCGTTGGCGACAAAGACAATCAGTAACGTCAGCGCATTAAGCCACAAACTCGTATAAAACTGCGCATAGCGGGCCTGCTGGCGGGATGCGTGGAGCGAGTACTGAATCCATGGCAATGCCAGCATCGCCATCAGCAGTAAGCGCCAGCCGTACAACATAAAAATATCATTTTGCCGCCACTTATCGCTGCCCTCGACTTGCCACTTTAGCCAGACGCTCATCGCCAGCACGACAACAAAGATCAGCGCCATCCAGTACCACAGCGCACGTTGTTTGAAAGAGACAACGGTGAGTAAAAGCGCCGAAGAGAGAGCAATTGTCGCGGGCATGCCATAGAACAGCCAGCCGTCATTATGCGGCACCAGATATGTCATCAGCAGGTAGCACAATATCCCCTGTAACAGGCCGATAGATATCATGCCCCAGCGAGTAGTACGTGAAAGTTCAACACTATCCATGTCGTCACCCAGAATGAAGAGAAAAGGTAATTATTGCATCAACTTCACAATTTTGAGCATTGATAGGCCGATCCCGGACCACTGCGACGGGAAGTGAATCGATATTGTTTATGTATGAGTTACGTTATTTTCTTACGTGAATGCGATTACACTCACAAGTTTCCCGCCAAAAACACTCTCTATTAACGTTTTAAGAACATTTTCCACAACAAAAAAGGGTTTCCTGCCATAATATCCGCCTCTTTGTGACAGGAGTCGCAGCGCATTCGGTTATCCGTGATTTTCCCGGATGCGTAAATCTATGAGCCTTGTCGCGGTTAGCAATCCCTAAAAAACCTTACTATTCCAGGTAATACATATTGGCTAAGGAGCAGTGAAATGCGTGTGAACAACAGTTTAACCCCGCAAGATCTCAAGGCTTATGGTATCAATGACGTTCAGGATATCGTTTACAATCCAGACTACGACACGCTTTTCCAGGAGGAACTTGATCCAAACCTGGAAGGTTATGAGCGTGGCGTGTTAACAAACCTGGGCGCCGTTGCCGTTGATACCGGTATCTTTACCGGACGTTCGCCAAAGGATAAGTATATTGTCCGTGACGACACCACGCGCGACACGCTCTGGTGGTCCGACAAAGGTAAAGGTAAGAACGACAACAAACCGCTCTCCCCGGAAACCTGGCAGCATCTGAAAGGATTAGTCACCCAGCAGCTTTCCGGCAAGCGTCTGTTTATCATTGATGCATTCTGCGGCGCTAACGCCGATACCCGCCTTTCCGTACGCTTCATTACCGAAGTAGCCTGGCAGGCGCATTTTGTTAAAAACATGTTCATCCGCCCAAGCGACGAAGAGCTGGTTGATTTCAAACCTGATTTCATCGTGATGAATGGCGCTAAATGCACTAACCCGCAATGGAAAGAGCAGGGTCTGAACTCCGAAAACTTCGTGGCTTTCAACCTGACTGAGCGTATCCAGTTGATTGGTGGCACCTGGTACGGCGGCGAAATGAAGAAAGGTATGTTCTCCGTAATGAACTACCTGCTGCCGCTGAAAGGCATTGCCTCCATGCACTGCTCGGCAAACGTCGGGGAAAAAGGTGATGTGGCAGTCTTCTTTGGCCTGTCCGGCACAGGAAAAACAACGCTGTCCACCGATCCGAAACGCCGCCTGATTGGCGATGACGAACACGGCTGGGATGACGACGGCGTGTTTAACTTTGAAGGCGGTTGCTACGCGAAGACCATCAAACTGTCTAAAGATGCCGAGCCGGAAATCTACAACGCAATCCGTCGTGACGCGCTGCTGGAAAACGTCACCGTGCGCGCAGATGGTTCCATCGACTTCGACGACGGTTCCAAAACCGAAAACACCCGCGTGTCCTACCCGATTTATCACATCGATAACATCGTTAAGCCGGTGTCAAAAGCGGGTCACGCCACCAAAGTGATCTTCCTGACCGCCGACGCGTTTGGCGTGCTGCCGCCGGTCTCTCGTCTGACGGCAGACCAAACCCAGTACCACTTCCTGTCTGGCTTCACCGCCAAACTGGCCGGTACCGAACGTGGCGTCACCGAACCAACCCCAACCTTCTCAGCCTGCTTTGGCGCAGCATTCCTGTCACTGCACCCAACGCAGTACGCAGAAGTACTGGTGAAACGTATGCAGGCGGCAGGTGCGCAGGCATATCTGGTTAACACCGGCTGGAACGGTACCGGCAAGCGTATCTCTATCAAAGATACTCGCGCGATTATCGACGCTATCCTGAACGGTTCGCTGGATGACGCAGAAACGTTCCGTCTGCCGATGTTTGACCTGGCTATCCCAACCGAGCTGCCTGGCGTAGATACTCGCATTCTCGATCCGCGTAATACCTATGCTTCTCCGGAGCAGTGGCAGGAAAAAGCCAACGCACTGGCGAAACTGTTTATCGAGAACTTCGAGAAATACACCGATACCCCTGCGGGTGAAGCGCTGGTTAGCGCCGGACCGAAGCTGTAACGAAGAGTGCCGGATGGCGGTTTCGCCTTATCCGGCCTACAGCAACAAAAAGGGAGGCATTTCGCCTCCCTTTCTTATGCGTCTTTCGTGATGCCCTGCGCGCGAGTGAAGGGAACCGGAAGCCAGGCGCGGATCGACAACCCTCCTCGTTCACTGGTGCCAATTTCCAGCATACCGTTATGGTTATCGATAATACGCTGCACAATCGCCAGACCCAGGCCCGTGCCGCTGGTACTACGCGCGCTGTCGCCGCGGACAAACGGCTGGAACAGGTGTTTACGCTGCTCCGGCTTGATGCCCGGACCATCATCTTCTACTTGGAACCAGGCGCGATGCGTCTCCGTACCGCTGCTGACCTTAATCCAGCCGTTGCCGTAACGGGCGGCGTTAACCACCATATTGGCAACCGCACGCTTGATCGACAGCGGGTGCATTTTCACCTGAATGCTACCCGGCAGCAGCGCAGTTTCGATTTCACGTTCATAGCCGCTTTCCGCTGCGACCACTTCGCCTAACACCGAGTTCAGATCCGCCATCTCCATCGGCATCTCCTGACCGGTACGCAGATAATCGATAAACTGCTCGATAATGGCATTACACTCTTCGATGTCCTTATTGATGGATTCCGCGAGATAACCATCCTCTTCGCCCATCATTTCGGTCGCCAGACGAATACGCGTCAGCGGAGTACGTAAATCGTGGCTCACGCCCGCCATTAACAGCGTACGGTCATCGGCCAGCTGCTTCACCCCCGCGGCCATATGGTTAAAGGCACGGGTAACAGAGCGCACCTCTGAAGCGCCATACTCACGCAACGGCGGCGGAATGATACCTTTCCCCACCTGCAGCGCTGCATGTTCAAGATCCACCAGCGGTCGGTTCTGGATACGGATAAACAGCCACGCGCCACCGATAGCCAACAGCATAATCGCCAGCGTGTAGCGGAACAGCGGTGAGAAATCGCCCTGATGGATCTCCGTCAGCGGCACGCGTACCCAGATATTGGGCGACAGCCAGGTTTTCAGCCATACGACCGGCGAGCTTTTGTTCACCTCAACGCGGACTTCCGTCGGACCGCCCAGTTGCTGCGCCATCTGATGGCTTAAGAATTCATAGTGTTGCGCCCAACGCAGCCCAGCTTCTTCAGCGGCCTCGTTGGAATAGAGGGAAATACCCAGCTCACGATAAATTTCCCGGCGGAATGCGGGCGGCACCACCAGTTGCGTACCGTCCTCCAGCTGCAGTTTATCGGTCATCAGCATACGAACTTCGTAGGCCAGGACCTTATTAAACTGCTGGAGGCTCGGCAGTATCGCGAAGTTCAGCACTACCAGGTAAGTCGTCACCAGGCTGGCAAACAGCAAGGTGACGATGAGCAATAACGTGCGGGCAAACGAACTTCGTGGCGAGAAGCGCATTCGCCTCATGCTTTAGAACCGTCCGGAACAAAGACGTAGCCGAGACCCCACACGGTCTGAATGTAGCGCGGATGCGCCGGGTCCTCTTCCACCATACGGCGCAGACGAGAAATCTGGACATCGATAGAACGCTCCATCGCCGAATATTCACGACCACGGGCCAGGTTCATCAGCTTATCGCGGGACAGCGGCTCGCGCGGGTGGCTTACCAGCGCTTTCAGTACCGCAAATTCCCCGCTGGTGAGCGGCATTGGCTCATCTTCACGGAACATTTCACGCGTACCGAGGTTCAGTTTAAACTTACCAAAAGCAATGACCGCTTCTTCCTGAGAAGGCGCGCCCGGCAGTTCGTTCGCCTGACGACGCAGTACAGCGCGAATACGGGCCAGCAGTTCTCGCGGGTTAAACGGTTTCGGAATGTAATCGTCAGCGCCGATTTCCAGCCCAACGATACGATCGACTTCTTCACCCTTCGCCGTGACCATAATGATCGGCATCGGGTTGCTTTGACTGCGCAGGCGACGGCAAATAGACAGGCCATCTTCTCCCGGCAGCATTAAATCCAGCACCATCAGGTGAAAGGACTCACGGGTCAGCAGACGATCCATCTGCTCAGCGTTAGCGACGCTTCGAACCTGGAAGCCCTGCTCGGTCAGATAACGCTCCAGAAGCGCACGCAAGCGCATGTCGTCATCGACCACCAGAATCTTATAGTTCTCTTGCATTGTTATTACTCCCAAAGGTTCGCAACAATTAAGTGTATATTCTTAAGAAAGCTAACGTGAGTCACCAGCGAATTCTGGTATGAATTCCAGGCTAAATTGTTACAAAGCATATTAAACAGCAGCTTAAGTATACAATGTTTCTCGCAATACATTATTTATTCTGTTGATATGCTCGCGTAATACTAATTGTGCGCATCATCACAGAGTCGAAGGTAAAACAATAAGATGAAAACGCCCCTGATAACCCGCGAAGGGTATGAAAAACTCAAACAAGAGCTGAATTACCTCTGGCGTGAAGAGCGCCCGGAAGTCACCAAAAAGGTTACCTGGGCCGCAAGTCTGGGTGACCGCAGCGAAAATGCCGACTACCAGTATAATAAAAAGCGTCTGCGTGAGATCGACCGCCGTGTCCGTTATTTGACCAAGTGCATGGAGAATTTGAAAATCGTCGATTACTCCCCGCAGCAAGAGGGCAAAGTCTTCTTTGGCGCGTGGGTCGAGATAGAAAATGACGATGGCGACATCCGTAAATTCCGTATTGTCGGCTACGATGAGATCTTCGGTCGTAAAGATTACATTTCTATCGACTCACCGATGGCGCGGGCGCTGCTGAAAAAAGAGGTCGGCGATCTCGCGATAGTCAACACCCCTGGTGGTGAAGCCAGCTGGTACGTGAACGAAATTGAATACGTTAAGTGAGACCGGAACAATCCGAAGCCCCGGTAGATGACTGGCATTTTTGCCAGTCAATCCGTATAACTATCCCCTGATTTTTTATCCTATAGACGAAGCTATCCATGATGAATGATTCTTTCTGCCGCATTATCGCAGGTGAAATTCAGGCTCGTGCTGAACAGGTAGAAGCTGCCGTTCGCCTGCTTGACGAAGGGAACACCGTGCCGTTTATCGCACGTTATCGTAAGGAAATCACCGGCGGTCTGGACGATACGCAACTGCGTAATCTGGAGACCCGTCTGGGATATCTGCGTGAACTGGAAGACCGCCGTCAGGCAATCCTGAAATCTATCGGCGAGCAAGGCAAACTGACCGACGATCTGGCGAACGCGATCAACGGCACGTTAAGTAAGACCGAACTCGAAGATCTCTATCTGCCGTACAAACCTAAGCGCCGCACCCGTGGGCAGATAGCCATTGAAGCCGGACTGGAGCCGCTGGCAGATCTGCTGTGGAACGAACCGTCCCATGACCCGGAAACCGAAGCTGCAAAATATCTCAACGCCGAAAACGGCGTGGCCGATACCAAAGCCGCCCTCGATGGCGCACGCTACATTCTGATGGAGCGCTTCGCCGAAGACGCTGCGCTGCTGGCAAAAGTGCGTGATTATTTGTGGAAAAACGCCCACCTGGTTGCCGCCGTGGTTAGTGGGAAAGAAGAGGAAGGCGCTAAGTTCCGCGATTACTTCGATCACCACGAACCTATTTCTACCGTTCCATCCCACCGTGCGCTGGCCATGTTCCGTGGTCGTAACGAAGGCGTGTTGCAGCTTTCACTAAATGCCGATCCGCAATTCGATGAGCCGCCAAAAGAGAGCCACGGCGAGCAGATTATCCAGGATCACCTGGGACTGCGCCTGAACAACGCCCCCGCTGACAGCTGGCGTAAAGGCGTTGTTAGCTGGACGTGGCGCATCAAAGTGCTGATGCACCTTGAAACTGAGCTGATGGGTACCGTGCGTGAACGTGCGGAAGATGAAGCGATCAACGTCTTTGCCCGTAACCTGCATGACCTGCTGATGGCCGCCCCGGCCGGGCTGCGCGCCACAATGGGTCTCGATCCGGGTCTGCGTACCGGTGTAAAAGTGGCGGTGGTTGACGGTACCGGCAAGCTGGTCGCGACCGACACTATTTATCCGCATACCGGCCAGGCAGCCAAAGCCGCCGTTGCCGTGGCGGCGTTGTGTGAAAAATACAACGTTGAGCTGGTCGCGATTGGTAACGGCACGGCGTCGCGCGAAACCGAGCGTTTCTTCCTCGACGTGCAGAAACAATTCCCCAAAGTGACCGCGCAGAAAGTGATTGTCAGCGAAGCCGGGGCATCGGTTTACTCTGCTTCCGAGCTGGCGGCGCTGGAGTTCCCGGATCTCGATGTTTCGCTGCGTGGCGCGGTGTCTATCGCCCGTCGTTTGCAGGATCCGCTGGCGGAGCTAGTGAAAATCGATCCGAAATCTATCGGCGTGGGCCAGTATCAGCACGATGTAAGCCAGACGCAGCTGGCGCGCAAGCTGGATGCGGTGGTGGAAGACTGCGTGAATGCCGTCGGCGTCGATCTGAATACCGCTTCCGTGCCGCTGCTGACCCGCGTTGCTGGCCTGACGCGCATGATGGCGCAAAACATCGTCGCCTGGCGCGATGAGAACGGTCAGTTTCAGAACCGTCAGCAACTGCTAAAAGTTAGCCGCCTGGGGCCAAAAGCCTTTGAACAATGCGCGGGCTTCCTGCGTATCAACCATGGCGATAACCCACTGGATGCTTCTACCGTTCACCCGGAAGCTTATCCGATTGTGGAACGCATTCTGGCCGCAACCGAACAATCGCTGCGTGACCTGATGGGCAACAGCAACGAACTGCGCAATCTGAAAGCAGCCGATTTTACCGACGAACGCTTCGGGGTGCCGACCGTCACCGACATCATCAAAGAGCTGGAAAAACCAGGCCGCGACCCGCGTCCTGAATTTAAAACCGCGCAGTTTGCTGATGGCGTAGAAACCATGAACGATCTGCTGCCGGGAATGATTCTGGAAGGGGCAGTCACTAACGTCACGAACTTCGGCGCGTTTGTTGATATTGGCGTTCATCAGGATGGTCTGGTGCATATCTCTTCATTGTCGAATAAGTTCGTCGAAGATCCACACACCGTGGTGAAAGCGGGCGACATTGTGAAGGTGAAAGTGCTGGAAGTTGACCTGCAACGTAAGCGTATCGCACTGACCATGCGTCTGGACGAGCAGCCGGGTGAAACCAATGCGCGTCGCGGCGGCGGGAATAACGATCGCACTCAAAGCAATCGCCCGGCGCCAAAAGCCGCGAAACCTCGTGGTCGTGATGCACAGCCTGCGGGTAACAGCGCCATGATGGATGCGCTGGCGGCGGCAATGGGTAAAAAACGCTAGTGTGACTTTTGTGCCGGATGGGGGGTGTAACCTCCTTATCCGGCTAACTTGTTGCAATTAATTTGTAAGCCGGATAACACGCGTGAGCGTCGCCATCCGGCATATTTAGTCTATTTCCCGCTTTCTACCGCCATATATTTATCACTTCATTAACAGATGAAACCTTAATTAAACATTAAGATCTTCACTAATTATTTCCGCGAATCATTCGTTCCCAACCAGAATAAATATTGAGGAATATCAAAATTGGCGCAAATTATTATCCAATTGTACATTCCGTCACATTTATTCTATTGATGATAGAAACCATTCTCATTATCATTGATCTGTTGATTATTTACTCTTTCCTTACGTTGGCTAATCATCTGGCCTCATGCCGCCTTGCCGCCCCATGAGGTAATCATCCAGTTAGCGAGATATAAGTAGGTCCCTATGCAATTCACTCCTGACAGTGCGTGGAAAATTACCGGTTTTGCCCGTGAAATCAGCCCGGCTTATCGTCAGAAACTGTTGTCACTTGGCATGCTACCCGGCTCCTCTTTCAACGTGGTACGCGTCGCCCCACTCGGCGATCCTATCCATATCGAAACGCGTCGCGTAAGTCTGGTATTGCGTAAGAAAGATCTGGCGTTATTAGAAGTGGAAGCGGTTTCCTGTTAATACAGTGAGTCTATAAAAATGAAAAAACTAACCATTGGTTTAATTGGCAATCCTAATTCCGGCAAGACTACTTTATTCAACCAGCTTACCGGCGCACGCCAGCGTGTAGGCAACTGGGCTGGCGTTACCGTTGAGCGTAAAGAAGGTCATTTCGCAACGACGGACCACCAGGTCACGCTGGTTGATTTACCCGGCACCTATTCTCTGACGACAATCTCATCCCAGACCTCTCTCGATGAGCAGATCGCCTGTCACTATATTTTAAGCGGCGACGCGGATCTGTTGATCAACGTGGTCGATGCTTCAAACCTTGAACGCAACCTCTACCTGACGTTGCAACTGCTTGAGCTGGGCATCCCCTGCATCGTCGCGTTGAATATGCTGGATATTGCCGAGAAGCAGCAAATCCGTATCGATATCGATGCCCTCTCCGCTCGCCTTGGTTGCCCGGTGGTTCCGCTGGTATCCACCCGCGCCCGCGGCATTGAAGCGCTAAAGCTGGCTATCGATCGCTACAAAGAAAACGACACCGTCGAGCTGGTTCATTATGCCCAGCCGCTGCTGCAGGAAGCGGATTCCCTCGCCGATGCGATGGCCAAAGATATGCCGTTAAAACAGCGCCGCTGGCTAGGCCTGCAGATGCTGGAAGGCGATATCTACAGCCGGGCCTACGCGGGTGATGCCGCGCAAAACCTTGATGCCGCCATTGCACGTCTGAGCGAAACAATGGACGATCCGGCACTGCATATCGCCGATGCGCGCTATCAGTGCATTGCCGCTATCTGCGATACTGTCAGCAACACCCTGACGGCAGAGCCGAGCCGCTTCACCACCGCAGTAGATAAAATCGTCCTCAACCGCTTCCTCGGGCTGCCGATTTTCCTGTTCGTGATGTACCTGATGTTCCTGCTCGCCATCAACATTGGCGGCGCGCTGCAACCGTTGTTTGACGTCGGCTCCGTAGCGCTCTTTATCCATGGGATTCAGTGGATTGGCTACACGCTGCACTTCCCGGACTGGCTCACTATCTTTTTGGCGCAAGGTCTTGGCGGCGGGATTAACACCGTGCTGCCACTGGTACCGCAAATCGGCATGATGTACCTGTTCCTCTCCTTCCTTGAAGACTCCGGTTACATGGCGCGCGCCGCGTTTGTAATGGACCGTCTGATGCAGGCGCTGGGACTGCCGGGCAAATCGTTTGTCCCGCTGATCGTCGGCTTTGGCTGTAACGTACCGTCCGTGATGGGCGCACGTACGCTGGACGCCCCGCGTGAACGTCTGATGACCATCATGATGGCGCCATTTATGTCTTGTGGCGCTCGCCTGGCGATTTTCGCCGTCTTTGCCGCTGCGTTCTTTGGTCAGAACGGTGCGCTGGCGGTCTTCTCACTGTACGTACTGGGCATCGTTATGGCGGTATTGACCGGCCTGATGCTCAAACACACCATCATGCGTGGCGAAGCAACGCCGTTCGTGATGGAGCTGCCGGTGTACCACGTGCCGCACATTAAGAGTCTGATTATTCAGACCTGGCAACGCCTGAAAGGCTTCGTTCTGCGTGCGGGTAAAGTCATCATCATCGTCAGCATTTTCCTCAGCGCGTTTAACAGTTTCTCGCTGAGCGGAAAAATCGTCGACAACATCAACGACTCTGCTCTGGCTTCCGTCAGCCGCGTAATCACGCCGGTCTTCAAGCCGATTGGCGTTCACGAAGATAACTGGCAGGCAACCGTAGGTCTGTTCACCGGCGCGATGGCGAAAGAAGTGGTTGTCGGTACGCTGAACACGCTCTATACCGCAGAAAACATTCAGGAAGAAGAGTTCAACCCGGCAGATTTCCACCTCGGTGACGAGCTGCTCGGCGCGGTAGATGAGACCTGGCAAAGCCTGAAAGACACCTTCAGCCTGAGCGTACTGGCTAACCCTATTGAAGCCAGCAAGGGCGACGGTGAAATGGCTACGGGTGCAATGGGTGTGATGGGCGAAAAATTTGGCAGCGCTGCCGCCGCTTACAGCTACCTGATTTTCGTGCTGCTGTATGTGCCGTGTATTTCGGTAATGGGCGCTATTGCACGTGAATCCAGCCGTGGCTGGATGAGCTTCTCGATTCTGTGGGGCCTGAACATCGCCTACTCTCTGTCGACGCTGTTTTATCAGGCGGTCAGCTACAAAGAGCACCCGACCTACAGCCTGGTGTGCATTTTAGCTGTCATCCTGTTTAACATTGTGTTGCTGGGCCTGCTGCGTCGAGCTCGCAGTCGCGTGGATCTCGCACTGCTGGCGACCAACAGGACGGCAAGCTCCTGCTGTTCCAGCACCACTGGCGACTGCCACTAAGGTTATCGACAATGGCATCGCTTATTCAGGTTCGTGATTTATTGGCTTTGCGGGGACGCATGGAGGCAACTCAAATTAGCCACACGCTGCACACCCCGCAGCCCATGATTGACGCCATGCTGAATCAGTTAGAAAAGATGGGCAAAGCGGTGCGGATTCAGGAAGATGCCGACGGGTGTCTTTCCGGAAGCTGCAAGAGCTGCCCGGAAGGTAAAGCCTGCCTGCGCGAGTGGTGGGCTTTGCGCTAGTTCGATGCCGGATGGCGCTACGCTTCCGGTCTAAAAATGACTGCAAACGTCCTGGCCGGATAAAGCGTTTATGCTGATATCCGGCTTTTTGCGTAATGGATTCCACAAAGATGTCTCTGTTTCAGCAAAGCAGATCTATCCTCCAGCCTGGCGCGCATCGTTATCAACTCGTGGATGATTACTGGCGACCAGGGAAGTAGAGTCTCGTCATCTTGTTTCTCAGGTGACGGATCGCCATGAATACTGACACGACTGCTACGCCGCATGACGCGATTTTTAAAACGTTCTTAAACCACCCTGCTACCGCACGCGACTTTCTTCGGCTCCATCTTCCAGCCTCTTTGCAAAAACTGTGCGATTTGAACACGCTACAACTGGAATCGGGCAGCTTTATTGAGGACGATTTGCGCGCGTACTATTCCGATGTGCTGTGGTCATTAAAAACCCGCGAAGGCGATGGCTATATTTACACCATCATTGAGCATCAGAGTACCGCCGATGCCCATATGGCATTTCGGCTGATGCGTTATGCCATTGCGGTCATGCATCGTCATTTGGCTGCAGGTCACAAAAAACTCCCGCTAGTGATACCCATGCTTTTTTATCATGGCGCGGCAAGCCCATACCCCTACTCACTCTGCTGGCTGGACGAATTTGACGACCCAAAGGCTGCCAGACAACTTTATACCGCAGCGTTTCCACTGATCGATATCACCGTGGTTCCCGATGACGAGATCATGCAGCATCGCCGGATGGCGCTGTTGGAACTCATCCAAAAACATATTCGTAAACGCGATTTGATGGGGCTGGTAGAAAAACTGGCCATCCTGATTATTAAAGGACACGCTAATGACAGCCAGTTGAAAGCCTTGTTTAATTATCTAATGCAGGTCGGGGACACCACACATTTTACCGAGTTTCTTCATGAGGTCGCCGAACGTTTACCCCAACATAAGGAAAAGTTGATGACTATCGCCGAAAGATTACGACAAGAAGGGCATCTTAATGGTCTTCAGGAAGGTCATATGAAAGGGTTACAAGAGGGATTACAAGAAGGGTTACAAACGGGCTTGCAACAAGGTAAACGAGAGGAAGCTTTACGTATTGCATCAACCCTGCAGGCTGATGGTATCGACCCGCTGACCATCTTCAGAATTACCGGCCTGACCGCTGAGGATCTGGCTACGCGCAGCCATTAATCTCAAGCCCGGTAAGCGCGGCTCTACCGGGCAACACAACAGATTTATAGGCGTTTTTTTAACGCCACCAGCGCTGCGCAGAACTCTGCAGGATGCGAGATAAACGGTGCATGCGCCGCTTTAGCAAATATCAACGACTCGCTATGCGGCCACAGGGCATCGAGCATTGGGACCACTTTGCGCGGAACCAGTCCATCGAGATAGCCGTACAACCGCAGAAAAGGCATGTCCACAGCGCACAGAGGCTCACGCAGATCGACCGTTTTCAGGATCTCCAGTCCGCCATTGAGCACCTCGACCTTCGGCATGGGTAACGCCAGCACTGTTTTCTTCAGTGCTCGCGCATCCTGACGCGCGGTGTCCGTGCCCATCGTCTGCAACGCCAGAAAACGTTCCACCGTACGCTGGAAATCTTCGCTCAACTGCTGCTGGAAACCTGCCAGCACTTCTGGCTTGATACCCGGCCACTCGTCACGCGCGCTAAAGCAAGGGGAAGACGCCACGGTCACCAGCGCCTGAACACGTTCAGGATGGGTTAACGCCACCTGGCTTGCGACCAGCCCGCCCAGACTCCAGCCAAGCCAGATGGCTTTCTCCGGTGCCTGTTTTACTACCCGCTCAGCCATCTCTTCCAGCGACATTGCGCCGAACCCCTGGCTGCGACCAAATCCCGGTAAGTCGACAAGATGCAGCGTGAAATGCGAACTCAATTCCTCGCTTATGCAATGCCACACTTGCGCATTCAGTCCCCATCCGTGCAGCAGCACAAGATGGCAATTTCCCGAACCCTGGGTCTGCCACCAGATGTCATTCATCAGTTATTGTTCTCTTTTAGCCTGAAAGGATGCTTCTATGCTAACAGTACCGGGATTGTGCTGGCTATGCCGAATGCCCCTGACGTTAGGGCATTGGGGGATCTGTTCAGTCTGCACACGGGCAACGCATCAGCACGTCAGCCGGTGCCCTCAATGTGGACTCCCTGCCGCACATACCGTCGTTCCCTGCGGGCGCTGTCTGCAAAAACCACCGCCGTGGCAGCGACTAGTTACCGTCAGCGACTATGCTCCGCCATTGAGCGGGCTTATCCACCAGCTCAAGTTTTCCCGACGTGGCGAAATGGCCCCCGCTCTTTCACGCTTGCTGTTGCTGGAGGTATTACAGGCCCGGCGCGTCAGCGGTCTTCCTCTGCCGGACAGGCTCGTCAGCGTCCCGCTCTGGCAACGCCGGCACTGGCGCAGAGGGTTTAATCAGAGCGACTTACTGTGTCGTCCCCTGGCTCGCTGGCTAGACTGCGACTGGGACAGCCGGGCCATCACGCGGGTTCGGGCAACCGCCACACAGCACCATCTCAGCGCCCGATTACGTAAACGTAACCTGAAAAACGCCTTTCGCCTTGAATTGCCAGTGCAGGGACTCCATATGGTCATTGTGGATGATGTCGTCACTACCGGAAGTACCGTCGCGGAAATCGCGCAGCTGCTTTTACGCAACGGCGCGGCGACTGTCCAGGTATGGTGCCTGTGTCGAACCTTGTAGAGCCTCGATGATGGGCGTATTATAACCAAGTAAAATAGTCAACTATTAGGCCATTACTATGATCCATATTTCCGATGCTGCACAAGCGCACTTTGCCAAACTGCTGGCAAATCAGGAAGAAGGGACACAAATCCGCGTATTTGTGATTAATCCCGGCACGCCTAACGCTGAATGCGGCGTTTCTTATTGTCCGCCGGACGCCGTGGAAGCAACCGACACCGCCATTAAATTTGACCTGCTGACCGCATATGTTGATGAACTGAGCGCACCGTATCTGGAAGATGCAGAAATCGATTTCGTTACCGACCAGTTAGGCTCCCAGCTGACCCTGAAAGCACCAAACGCCAAAATGCGTAAAGTTGCCGATGATGCGCCGCTGATGGAACGCGTGGAGTACATGCTGCAATCGCAGATCAACCCACAGCTGGCAGGTCATGGTGGCCGCGTCTCTCTGATGGAAATCACCGATGAAGGCTACGCTATTCTGCAGTTTGGCGGCGGATGTAACGGCTGTTCAATGGTAGATGTAACGCTGAAAGAAGGTATCGAGAAGCAGCTGCTGGCTGAATTCCCTGAACTGAAAGGCGTTCGCGATTTAACCGAACACCAGCGCGGCGAGCACTCTTACTACTAACGCCTCAACCTGTAGAGTTTCCGTAGGCCCGTTAAGACGCATCCGCGCCGCCATCGGGCATTGATGCCGGATGGCAGCGTAATCGCGTTATCCGGCCTACAACCTTGCATTTCTCCGCATATTTCCTGCAACAATCCCCCTCATAATTTGACCAGCCTCTCATAATTTAAATTTTGCCTGCCCAGGTGATTTTCAAGCGCCGTATGTTACCCGTATCATTCGCATCAGCACCTGACACACACATAACAGCCAGCTAAACTGATTAGTTTTGAAGGCAACCAGCATTGGTGCTGAGAATGCTCTGTTCCCGGTCGGGACAATCGGAATTTGTCATCTAAACACTGACGTTACCCATAACAAAGTAAAGGCCAGGTAAATCATGCCATTAGTCATCGTTGCTATCGGTGTAATCTTGTTACTCCTCCTGATGATCCGTTTCAAAATGAACGGTTTCATCGCTCTCGTCCTGGTGGCGCTTGCTGTCGGATTGATGCAAGGGATGCCACTGGATAAAGTCATCGGTTCGATTAAAGCCGGCGTCGGCGGAACCCTTGGCAGCCTCGCCCTGATTATGGGTTTTGGCGCCATGCTGGGCAAAATGCTGGCGGACTGCGGCGGCGCACAGCGCATCGCAACCACCCTGATTGCTAAATTCGGCAAAAAACATATTCAGTGGGCGGTGGTATTAACCGGCTTCACCGTCGGTTTTGCCCTGTTCTACGAAGTCGGCTTCGTGCTGATGCTGCCGCTGGTGTTCACCATCGCCGCTGCTGCCAACATCCCGCTGCTGTATGTTGGCGTGCCGATGGCTGCTGCGCTGTCCGTAACTCACGGCTTCCTGCCGCCGCACCCAGGTCCGACCGCTATTGCCACCATTTTCCACGCAGATATGGGTAAAACCCTGCTGTTTGGTACGATTCTGGCAATCCCGACCGTTATTCTCGCCGGTCCGGTGTACGCTCGCTTCCTGAAAGGTATCGATAAGCCAATCCCGGAAGGTCTGTACAGCGCGAAAACGTTTACCGAAGAAGAGATGCCTGGCTTTGGCGTCAGCGTCTGGACCTCCCTGGTACCGGTTATCCTGATGGCGATGCGCGCCGTGGCGGAGATGATTCTGCCAAAAGGCCACGCTTTCCTGACGGTGGCAGAATTCCTGGGTGACCCGGTCATGGCAACGCTTATCGCGGTGCTGATTGCGATGTTCACTTTTGGTCTGAACCGTGGACGTTCGATGGATCAGATCAACGACACGCTGGTGTCCTCCATCAAAATCATCGCGATGATGCTGTTGATCATTGGTGGTGGCGGTGCCTTCAAACAGGTCCTGGTGGATAGCGGCGTGGACAAGTACATCGCGTCAATGATGCACGGTTCAAACGTTTCTCCGCTGCTGATGGCATGGTCTATCGCTGCGGTACTGCGTATCGCACTGGGCTCCGCAACCGTTGCGGCGATCACCGCTGGTGGGATTGTGGCACCGCTGATTGCAACGACCGGCGTAAGCCCTGAGCTAATGGTTATTGCGGTTGGTTCCGGTTCCGTCATTTTCTCCCACGTGAACGATCCGGGCTTCTGGCTGTTCAAGGAGTACTTCAACTTGACCATCGGTGAAACCATCAAGTCATGGTCAATGCTGGAAACCATTATCTCCGTCTGCGGTCTGGTAGGGTGTCTGCTGCTGGGTATGGTGGTCTGATAAAACTGTGCCGGGTGGCGCTTCGCTTACCCGGCCTACCTGCTATCACCCTAAAAAAGCCGGGGAAATCCCCGGCTTTTTTACTTCTTCTTCGCGGCCGCTTTTCGGCGCTTATCCAAATCCTTAATCAGCTTGTTCACACCGTCATCGGCAAACATCTGCTCCAGCGTGGCGGTGAGCTTACGCCGCCAGTTTTTGTACTGGTCGCTGGTCCCCGGAATATTGACCGGCTCAGCCATATCCAGCCAGTCTTCCGGTTGCAGGCCCAACAGCGCACTGTTGCTGTCAGCGATGTAGCGTTGCATGCCGCGATTAAGAATCGGCGTCATCGACATCAGTGACGCCTTGTGACCAGCACGTTTTGGCAGGCACCCGTATTTGTGCAGCGCGTCCAGCAGCCCCTGTTTCGCCAGTTCTCTGTCCTGATACAACCCACGCAGCACGACTTCATCCGGGTACAGACCCAGCGCCTTACCCAGCGTCAGATCGCCGCTATCCCAATAACCTTTAAGCGTAGGAAGGTCATGCGTCGCCGCGACTGCCATTGATTGTTCCGGGTACGCTTTCGGCGCGCGGAAGTTTTTCTCATGGTCATTCTCAAAATAAAGCACTTTGTAGGAGTACACGCCGCTGTCACGCAGCTTGCTGACGATCTCTACCGGCACAGTCCCCAGATCTTCACCAATTACCATGCAGTGATGACGTTTACTTTCCAGCGCCAGAATTGAAAGCAGATCGTCGACCGGATAATGCACGTAGGCGCCGTGATCGGCAGTTTCACCGTAAGGGATCCACCACAGACGCAGCATCGACATAACATGGTCGATACGCAACGCACCGCAGTTCTGCATATTGGCACGCAGCAGTTCGATAAACGGTTCGTAAGCGCGTGCCGTGTGATATGCGGATCCATCGGCGGCAATCCCCAGTTTTGCCCGAGCGGACCGAGAATATCCGGCGGTGCGCCAACCGAGGCTTTCAGGCAATACAACTCGCGGTCGCACCAGGTTTCCGCCCCGCCTTCGGCCACGCCGACAGCCAGATCGCGATATAATCCAATCGGCATCGCAAAGCCCTGGCTGGTTTTCCAGCAATCAGCAAACTGGGTATACGCCAGCCACTGCAACCACAGGTAGAAATCCACTTCATCACGATGCTCTTCGCAAAAGCGTTTTACCTCTGGTGAATCCACCGACTGGAAAGCTTGCGGCCACACCGGCCAGCCCCAGCGCAGTGCGTCCTCTTTCACCTGATGTGCATGCAGCGCGTCAAAGGCCGCCTGCCAGTACAGGCTATCCCCTTCCTGAATCACAAACTGACGAAATGCCGCCATCTGCTCATCGTCACGTGCAGAGAAGCTTTTCCACGCCATACGCAGCGCTGTCATCTTCAATGCGGTAACGGCAGAATAATCAACCCACTCGGTATCACGCGCGCGTTGCAGAGCTTGCTGAGTCGCGGGTTTCTGCCACCAGGCCTGCGCCTCTTTACTCAGGCGGAAATCGTCTACTGCGTTCACATCTATATAAATAACGTTCAACCAGCGGCGTGACGACGGGCTGTACGGACTGGCACTCTCCGGGTTCGCCGGATACAGCGCGTGAATCGGATTCAGGCCGATAAACGCGCCACCGCGTTGCGCCACCTCCACCAGCATGGCACGGAGATCGCCAAAGTCGCCAATCCCCCAGTTTTTTTCTGAACGCAGGGTATAGAGCTGAACGCATGCGCCCCACAGCTTCTGTCCGGCTAACAGAGCCTGCGGCTCATAGCAGCGTTTCGGCGCGACAATGATGCGGCAATGGGTACGCAACTCCCCCTGGGTGAGGGTAAGCGTGTGATACCCTTCCGGCAGCTTCGCCGGAAGGTTGAACGATTTACCGCCGACGGCATGCCCTTTGTGCTGCACGCCCTCTTCGGTGGTCAGCAGCCAGGTAAACTCTCCGCGTCCCTCAACTGCCAGCGGCATTTTCTTACCAGCGGTATAAACCATGACATTCGGCACCGGGGTCACCGCCACCTGAGCGGTGGCGGTGGAGCGATGCATAGCGTCAAGCAAACGCCGCTTGGTTTCGACGCCAATAGACTGCGGTTTACCGTGGGCATTAATGTAATTGGGGCTGATCCCCGCCGCCAACGCGGCATTATCCAGACGTTTGCTTTCCATCGCGATTCCTTAACGTTTCGCCTGCCAGATACGAGTCTGATAATCGCGGATGGAGCGATCCGAACTGAACATGCCGCAACGCGCGGTATTCAGAATCGCCGCCCGGGTCCAGGCTTCCTGGTCACGATACAACACGTCAACCTGCTTCTGGGCTTCAACGTAGGCCGCGAAGTCCGCCATTACCAGATACGGGTCACCGCCCTGCTTGCCGATACTGTGCAGCATCTGGTCGAAGGCATGTTTATCGCCGTCGCTGTACTTCCCGCTTTCCAGCTCTTTCAGAACAGCATCCAGCACTTTATCTTTCTTACGCCATTTCACCGGGTCGTACCCTTTGGCCTTGAGCGCCTTCACCTCTTCCACGGTATGACCAAAGATAAAGATATTCTCGTCACCGACCTTCTCGGCGATTTCGACGTTTGCGCCATCCAGCGTACCGACGGTTAACGCACCGTTCAGCGCCAGCTTCATGTTACCGGTGCCGGAAGCCTCTTTCCCTGCGGTGGAGATTTGCTCAGAGATATCCGCCGCTGGGATCAACATTTCCGCCGCCGAGACACAATAATCCGGCAGGAATACGACCTTCAGCTTGTCGCCCACTTGCGGGTCGTTATTGATGGTTTCTGCAACCTTGTTAATGGCGAAGATGATATTTTTCGCCAGGTAGTAACCCGGAGCGGCTTTCGCGCCAAACAGGAATACGCGCGGCACGCGATCGGCCTGCGGGTTCTCACGGATTTCTTTGTACAACGCCAGAATATGCAGCAAGTTGAGGTGCTGACGCTTGTACTCATGCAGGCGTTTAATCTGAATATCAAAGAGAGCGTTTGTCGTTATCTCAATACCGGTACGCGCTTTAATAAACTTCACCAGACGCGCTTTGTTCGCCAGCTTGATGTCACGATACTGCTGACGAAACTTCGCGTCGTCGGCGTATTTTTCCAGGTTAATCAACTGATCGAGGTCGTTGGCCCACTCTTTTTTCAGCGATTTATCCAGCAGCGCGGCAAGTGCCGGGTTGCACTGCTTAATCCAGCGACGCGGAGTAATCCCGTTAGTGACGTTATGGAATTTGTTCGGCCAGAGCTGATGATATTCCGGGAACAGATCCTTCACCACCAAATCGGAGTGCAGCGCCGCCACGCCGTTAACCGCAAAGCCGCTGACCACACACATGTTAGCCATACGCACCTGTTTGTTATGCACCACCGCCAGCTTCGCCCAAACTTCAGCGTCACCCGGCCAGGTTTTATCGACCAGCTTCTTAAAGCGGTCGTTAATCTCTTTGATGATTTGCATATGGCGCGGCAGTAGTGCTTTCACCAGCTTCTCGTCCCAGCACTCCAGCGCCTCTGGCATCAAAGTGTGGTTGGTATAAGCAAAGGTCTTGCTGGTAATAGCCCACGCATCGTCCCAGCTCATCTGGTGCTCATCAATCAGTACACGCAGTAGCTCAGGGATGGCGATGGTCGGGTGAGTATCGTTGAGCTGAATCACCTCAAAATCAGCCAGCTCATGCAGCTTACGCCCTGCCAGATGATGGCGGCGCAGAATGTCAGCTACGGAGCAAGCGCACTGGAAGTATTGCTGCATCAGGCGCAGCTTTTTACCCGCGGTGTGGTTGTCGTTCGGGTACAGCACTTTGGTGAGTTTTTCAGCGTCGATGCCCTGCTGCTCTGCGCGCAGGAAATCGCCGTCATTAAATTTGGTCAGGTTAAACGGATGCGCGTGACTGGCCTGCCACAGACGCAGCGGTTGCGCCACGCCGTTACGGTAGCCGAGAACCGGTAGATCCCAGGCCTGGCCGGTGATAACAAACCCCGGCTCCCAGTGCCCTTCTTTGGTGACCTTGCCGCCAATCCCTACTTGCACATCCAGTGCCTCGTTGTGACGGAACCACGGATAGCTGCCGCGATGCCAGTCATCCGGGGCTTCCATCTGCTGCCCATCGGCAAATGACTGACGGAACAGGCCGTACTGGTAGTTGAGACCATAGCCCGTCGCCGATTGACCGACTGTCGCCATCGAATCAAGGAAGCAGGCCGCCAGGCGCCCCAATCCACCGTTACCCAGCGCCGGGTCGATCTCTTCTTCCAGCAGGTCGGTCAGGTTAACGTCATGCGCTTTCAGCTCATCGCTCACCGCATGATACCAGCCGAGATTGAGTAAGTTGTTGCCGGTCAGACGGCCAATCAAAAACTCCATCGAGATGTAGTTAACATGGCGCTGATTTTTTGCCGGCTTCGCCGCAGGCTGGGCGCTGAGTAACTCAGCCAACGCCCCACTCACTGCCTGCCACCACTGGCGCGACGTCATTTCTTGAGCCGACAGTAAACCGAAGCGCTGCCACTGACGCGTCAGGGCAGCCTGAAATTGATCTTTGTTGAAAGTAGGCTGTGACATAGGGGTTCCAGATCCTTAGGTAATAAAACAACGTTATCGCTAGTTTGCCAGGCTCGTTGTTGACCTTCCTCATCCTGGCACGGATTAGGCAGGGAGGAGGAGCGGGGATGAGCATAAAAGTGTGATCGCTGCCACTTAAAGAGGGTGTTATCGCCCGTAAATTCGCGTAAGTCCGGCATAACGCCCCTGTAATGCCCAACGGACGACGCATTAATAACAAGAGATAAATCGACAATATCAAATAGAGGGGTGACGATGGGAAACAATCTGTAAACAGAGAAATAGTTTCTAACCTGAAATATCCAAGGTGGATAAGATAATTCACATAAAACTTTTAAGTCGGCCACAAAATTCGGCTCTTTACATTAAGCAACTGAGTAACCTTATAAAAAGGGAGGTATTTTTCGGCTCAGCCAAAATACCGACGGATCCAGTCGCCACGCCTGTTGTGACTCTTTAAAGCAATTAATGTAATAGATGTATAGATTTGTGACATAGTGCAAAATCAGACACACAAAAAGTCCGCTTAGCTTGCATAAAACACTAATCTGGCCGACCTTATATCTATTAATTACGAAGCGCAAAAAAAATCATTTTTCCCCATTTTCACACAGTGAAGTGACTAACTTATGTTGATTCCGTCTAAATTAAGTCGTCCGATTCGACTCGACCATACGGTGGTTCGTGAGCGCCTGTTGGCTAAACTTTCCGGCGCGAACAATTTCAGGCTTGCCCTGATAACAAGTCCTGCTGGTTATGGAAAAACGACGTTGGTTTCACAATGGGCAGCGGGGAAGAACGACTTAGGCTGGTACTCTCTGGATGAAGGCGATAATCAGCAAGAGCGCTTTGCCAGCTATCTGATCGCCGCTATCCAACAGGCAACCGGTGGGCACTGCACCACCAGCGAAACAATGGTGCAAAAGCGCCAATACGCCAGCCTGACGTCACTGTTTGCGCAGCTATTTATTGAACTGGCCGAGTGGCATCGCCCGCTCTACCTGGTAGTGGATGATTATCATCTCATCTCCAATCCGGCAATTCACGAAGCGATGCGTTTCTTCCTGCGTCATCAGCCTGAGAACCTCACGCTGGTCGTGCTGTCGCGCAACCTGCCACAGTTGGGTATTGCCAACCTGCGAGTACGCGATCAGTTGCTGGAGATAGGCAGCCAACAGCTGGCGTTTAACCACCAGGAAGCCAAACAATTTTTCGATAGACGTTTGTCCTCGCCTATCGAAGCGGCAGAAAGCAGCCGGATGTGCGATGACGTTGCTGGCTGGGCCACGGCGTTACAGCTGATTGCCCTCTCCGCCCGCCAGAACAACCATTCTGCGCATCAGTCCGCACGCCGCCTCGCCGGGATCAACGCCAGCCATCTGTCCGATTATCTGGTTGATGAAGTGCTGGACAGCGTCGACCTCGGCACCCGTCACTTCCTGCTGAAAAGCGCCATTCTGCGCTCAATGAACGACGCGCTGATCGTCCGGGTCACTGGGGAAGAAAACGGCCAGATGCGGCTGGAGGAGATTGAGCGCCAGGGATTATTCTTGCAGCGGATGGATGACGTCGGTGAGTGGTTCAGCTATCACCCGCTGTTTGGCAGCTTTTTACGCCAGCGCTGTCAGTGGGAGCTGGCAAGCGAACTGCCCGAAATACACCGCGCCGCCGCTGAAAGCTGGATGGCGCAAGGCTTCCCCAGCGAAGCTATCCACCACGCGCTGGCGGCCGGCGACGCCCATATGCTGCGCGATATCCTGCTTAACCATGCGTGGGGACTGTTTAACCACAGCGAACTGACATTACTGGAAGAGTCGCTGAAAGCCCTGCCGTGGGAAAGTCTGCTGGAAAATCCGCGTCTGGTTCTGCTGCAAGCCTGGCTGATGCAAAGCCAGCACCGCTACGGCGAGGTTAATACCCTGCTGGCACGCGCTGAGCAGGAAATGAAAGGCGACATGGAACCGACGCTGCACGCCGAATTTAACGCCCTGCGTGCGCAGGTCGCGATTAACGACGGCAATCCTGACGAAGCCGAGCGCCTGGCAAAGCTGGCGCTGGATGAGTTACCCATCGCCTGGTTCTATAGCCGTATCGTCGCCACCTCGGTACACGGTGAAGTCCTGCACTGCAAGGGCGATCTCACGCGTTCTCTGGCGTTGATGCAGCAAACCGAGCAAATGGCGCGCCACCATGACGTCTGGCATTACGCACTGTGGAGTTTAATTCAGCAAAGTGAAATTTTGTTTGCCCAGGGCTTTTTACAGGCCGCCTGGGAGACTCAGGAAAAAGCGTTTCAGTTGATCAAAGAGCAGCATCTGGAACAGTTGCCGATGCACGAGTTCCTGGTGCGTATTCGCGCGCAGCTGCTGTGGGCATGGGCGCGCCTGGACGAATCGGAAGCGTCTGCCCGCGCGGGTATTGAACTGCTTTCCACATTCCAGCCGCAGCAACAGCTACAGTGCCTGGCGCTGCTGATTCAATGTTCGCTGGCCCGGGGGGATCTGGATAATGCGCGTAGCCTGCTCAACCGCCTGGAAAACCTGCTGGGTAACGGTCACTATCACAGTGACTGGATCTCGAACGCCGATAAGGTACGGGTGATTTACTGGCAAATGGTGGGCGACAAAAACTCGGCCGCCAACTGGCTGCGCCACACGCCGAAACCGGAATTCGCCAATAACCACTTCCTGCAAAGCCAGTGGCGCAACATCGCCCGCGCGCAGATCCTGCTGGGCGAGTTTGAACCGGCTGAGATTGTGCTGGAAGAGTTGAATGAAAATGCGCGCAATCTGCGCCTGATGAGCGATCTGAACCGTAACCTGCTGCTGCTTAATCAGCTCTACTGGCAGGCAGGGCGCAAAAATGACGCACAGCGTGTGTTACTCGACGCGCTGCAGCTGGCGAACCGCACCGGATTTATCAGTCACTTTGTCATTGAAGGTGAGGCCATGGCGCAGCAACTGCGTCAGCTGATTCAGCTCAATACCTTACCGGAACTCGATCAGCACCGCGCCCAGCGTATTTTGCGTGAGATTAACCAGCATCACCGCCATAAATTCGCCCACTTCGATGAAGGGTTCGTTGAGCGTCTGCTTACTCACCCGGAAGTACCGGAGCTTATCCGCACCAGCCCGCTGACCCAGCGCGAATGGCAGGTTCTGGGACTGATTTATTCGGGCTACAGCAACGAGCAGATCGCCGGAGAATTGGCCGTCGCGGCAACGACCATCAAGACGCACATCCGCAATTTGTATCAAAAGCTCGGCGTCGCACACCGCCAGGATGCGGTGCAACATGCGCAAAAACTGCTGAAAATGATGGGGTATGGGGTTTAGTTAATGCCTGATACGCTACGCTTATCAGGCCTGGAATTAACTTAGCACAGCTCTAACTGAATATGATGGTCCGCAATAACCTGCATCACGCCAGCTGGCGGCAGCGTGTCGGTATACACCGCATCCACCATGCTGATACTGCCCATATTCACCATCGCGTTACGCCCAAACTTCGAGTGATCCACCACCAGCATCACATGCCGTGAATTCTCAATAATCGCGCGCTTGGTGCGAACTTCGTGATAATCAAACTCCAGCAGGGAGCCATCGCTATCGATACCACTAATCCCTAAGATGCCGAAGTCCAGGCGGAACTGAGAAATAAAGTCGAGGGTCGCTTCGCCCATAATACCGCCGTCGCGGCTACGCAGTTCGCCACCGGCGAGTATTATGCGGAAATCCTCTTTCGCCATCAGCGTATTCGCCACATTGAGGTTGTTGGTCACAATGCGTAAATTGCTGTGATTGAGCAGCGCGTGAGCCACCGCTTCCGGCGTGGTGCCGATATCAATGAACAACGTAGAACCGTTCGGGATCTGCGTGGCAACTTTGCGGGCAATGCGCTCTTTTTCCGCCGTCTGTGTCGCTTTACGGTCATGCCACGGGGTGTTGACCGAGCTGGAGGGCAGCGCCGCGCCACCGTGATGGCGCAAAATCATGTTCTGATCGGCCAGATCGTTAAGATCGCGGCGAATCGTCTGCGGACTGACGGAGAAATGCTCCACCAGCTCCTCGGTACTGACGTATCCCTGTTTCTTTACCAGCTCGATGATCGCGTCATGTCGTTGTGTTTGCTTCATTATTGTTCCCTGAAATTACGTTCGTTTTCGTACATTCATAGTATCGGCAAACGCCATTGCCAGACCCACGGCCAGCCCGGCGATATGTGCGCCGTTCGCCATCGACATGCCGAACACATCAAACCAGCCGGCAACAATCCAGATCAAAGCAAAGATAATCAAACCACGCTGCAGGAAAATACCACTTTGTGGATCGCGCTCGCCGCGCAACCACACATAACCCATCAGCGCATATACCACGCCAGACAGCCCACCAAACCACGGGCCGCTAAATTTCTGCTGAACGTAGCCGCTTAGCAGGGCGCTGATCACGGTAATTACAATCAGTTTTCCGCTGCCCAGACGCTTTTCTACCGCACCGCCGAGATACCACCACCACAGCAGGTTGAACAGAATATGCATCAGCGAGAAGTGCATAAAAGCGTGGGTGAAATAACGCCAGAATTCAAATTTCAGCGAAGGGTCAAACGGCCATGCCAGCCAGAGCATCACAGTCTGGTCGCCCAGCGTGTTCATCGCAATAAACACCAGCACACACGCGGCCATCACCACCCAGGTTACCGGGCCTGCGCGTTCGCGCAAAGTTGCCAGGAACGGATAACGCTGATAGCGCAGACCGCTGTCGGTATGACCCGACTGCCAGCTTGCCGCGAGGTAACGCGGATCGCCTGGATTCTCCAGAAATCGCGCCAGCTCAGCATGCACGCGCTCAGCCTGGGACTCATCCGCCAGCCAGACATCCGTTTGCTGATGTTGTTGAATCGTCAGGATAACGCCCTGTGTCGCCATATAATCAACAAATGCCTGCGCCACGCGGGGGTTAGCAAAAGAGGTAATCATCAACATGGTTGCTGTCGCTTATTCCACACAAAAGAGGACAGTATATATACCCTTCTTACTTCGAGCTGCATCTTTGTTGGCTTTCCTCACTCACTCCGGTCACATACTGTTCGTACGCTCCCGGAGATTTGCTGCGTCGCCGTCGCGATGCAACTCGAATTAATTTGGGTATAGTCTTACGAACCGTATGCCACTTCTGCCGGAAAATGTCGATGCCAGGCGTCGAAGCCGCCGTCAACACTGTAAACCGCGTCATAGCCCTGCTGAAGAAGATATTGCGCCGCGCCTTTACTGCTGTTGCCGTGATAACACATTACTAACACGGCGGTGTCGAAATCATGCTCGCGCATAAATGACCCCAGCGTGTCGTTCGTCAGATGAAACGCCTGCGGGGCGTGACCCATCGCATAGCTTTGCGGGTCGCGGATATCCACTAACACCGCGGTCCCCTGGTGCAGCTTCTGATGCGCTTCTTCGACATTAATACATTCAAACTGATCCATTGCTCTCTCTTCTTTATATTGCAGGTGACGCTTTTCAGACATGTTACTTCTTAGTGTACGTCCCGACGGCAGTTAAACGCCATAATGTTATATGTATCACTGTAAATTGTTTATCCGATGTTACCAATGGCGCGATTCTTTGCTATTATGCTCGATAACGAACATTAATGAGCTATAACGAAAGTGCGAGAGGCCAGCATGGAAACCAAAGATCTGATTGTGATAGGTGGAGGCATCAACGGTGCCGGTATCGCGGCAGATGCCGCTGGACGCGGTTTATCCGTGCTGATGCTGGAAGCGCAGGATTTAGCCTGCGCCACCTCTTCCGCTAGCTCCAAACTCATCCACGGTGGCCTGCGCTACCTGGAACACTACGAATTTCGCCTGGTGAGCGAAGCGCTGGCCGAACGTGAGGTGTTGTTGAAAATGGCACCGCATATCGCCTTCCCGATGCGCTTTCGTCTGCCCCATCGCCCGCACCTGCGTCCAGCGTGGATGATCCGCATTGGTCTGTTTATGTACGATCATCTGGGCAAACGCACCAGTTTGCCGAGTTCGACCGGTTTGCGTTTTGGCGCAGATTCCGTAATGAAACCTGAGATTGTGCGCGGTTTCGAATATTCTGACTGCTGGGTAGACGATGCGCGACTGGTTTTGGCAAACGCCCAAATGGTCGTACGCAAAGGCGGAGAGGTGTTAACCCGCACTCGCGCTACCTCCGCTCGCCGTGAAAACGGATTGTGGATTGTTGAAGCTGAAGATATCGATACCGGTAAAAAGCACACCTGGCAGGCGCGTGGTCTGGTCAATGCCACCGGCCCATGGGTGAAAGAGTTCTTCGACGACGGCATGCATCTGCCATCGCCGTACGGTATTCGTCTGATTAAAGGCAGTCACATCGTAGTGCCGCGCGTCCATACCCAGAAGCAAGCTTATATACTGCAAAACGAAGATAAACGTATTGTGTTTGTCATCCCATGGATGGACGAATTCTCGATCATCGGGACGACTGACGTCGAATACAAAGGCGATCCGAAAGCGGTAAAAATTGATGAGAGTGAAATCAATTACCTGCTGAAGGTCTACAACGCGCACTTTAAGAAACAGCTGGGCCGTGACGATATCGTCTGGACCTACTCGGGTGTACGCCCGCTGTGCGATGACGAGTCCGACTCGCCGCAGGCTATCACCCGTGATTACACGCTGGATATCCACGATGAAAACGGCAAAGCGCCGCTGCTGTCGGTCTTTGGTGGTAAGCTGACGACCTATCGTAAGCTGGCCGAACACGCGATGGAAAAACTGGCGTCGTACTATCAGGGAATCGGTCCGGCGTGGACAAAAGAGTGCATTCTGCCAGGCGGTGACATCGGCGGCGATCGTGAAGATTACGCGGCCAAACTGCGCCGTCGCTACCCGTTCCTGACCGAGTCGCTGGCGCGCCATTATTCGCGCACCTACGGCAGTAACACCGAATGGATTATCGGGGAAGCCACCTCGCTTGCCGAGTTAGGTGAAGACTTCGGCCATGAGTTCTATGAGGCCGAGCTGAAATATCTGGTCGATCACGAATGGGTGCGCCGTGCGGAAGATGCGCTGTGGCGTCGCACGAAAGAAGGTATGTGGCTGAACGCTGAACAGCAGTCGCGCATGACCCAGTGGCTGGTGGAGTACATTGAGAAACAGCAGCTGTCGCTGGCGTCTTAAGACACTCGATATAAAACTGTAGGCCCGGTAAGCGTCAGCGCTACCGGGCCTTTTGCCGGATGGCGGCTAACGCCTTATCCATCCGGCCTACAGATCGTCCTGCCCTTGTTACAACCGCACCGAGTCGATATGCCAGATGTTTTCGGCGTACTCTTTGATCGTCCTGTCCGACGAGAAGTAGCCCATGTTGGCGATATTAATCATCGACTTGGTGGTCCACTCTTCCGGGTGGCGATACAGTTCGTCAACCTTATCCTGGCAGTCAACGTAGCTGCGATAATCCGCCAGAACCTGATAGTGGTCGCCAAAGTTGATCAGCGAGTCAACCAGGTCACGATAGCGCCCCGGCTCCTCAGGACTGAATACACCGCTGCCAATCTGCGTCAGCACCTGGTGCAGCTCTTCGTCTTTCTCGTAATACTCACGCGGCTTGTAGCCCTGGCTGCGTAAGGCTTCGACCTCTTCCGCCGTATTACCAAAGATAAAGATATTTTCTGCGCCCACATGCTCCAGCATCTCGACGTTGGCACCGTCCAGCGTCCCAATGGTCAGCGCGCCGTTGAGGGCAAACTTCATATTACTGGTACCAGAGGCTTCGGTCCCGGCCAGCGAAATCTGCTCAGACAGGTCGGCAGCAGGAATAATCACCTGCGCCAGGCTGACGCTGTAGTTAGGAATAAACACCACTTTCAGCTTGTCACCAATTTGCGGATCGTTGTTGATCACTTTCGCGACGTCGTTGATCAGGTGAATGATGTGCTTCGCCATGTAATAGGCCGAAGCCGCTTTACCGGCGAAGATATTCACACGCGGCACCCACTCGGCGTCAGGATCGGCCTTAATGCGGTTGTAGCGGGTGATCACATGCAGCACGTTCATCAACTGGCGTTTGTACTCGTGAATACGCTTGATCTGCACATCAAACAGCGATTTCGGGTTCACCACCACGTTAAGCTGCTGGGCAATGAGCGTTGCCAGACGTTTTTTATTCTCCAGTTTCGCACGGCGCACCGCCTGATTTACCAGCGGGTAATCGCAGTGCTGTTCAAGCTCGCTTAGCTGGCTGAGATCGGTTCGCCAGGTGCGGCCAATGTTCTCATCCAGTACCTCAGAGAGCGATGGGTTAGCCAGCGCCAGCCAGCGACGCGGCGTCACGCCGTTGGTGACGTTACAGAAGCGAGTCGGGAAAATCTTCGCAAAGTCAGCAAACAGCGACTGCACCATCAGGTTGGAGTGCAGCTCAGAAACGCCGTTAACCTTGTGGCTCACCACCACTGCGAGCCATGCCATACGCACCCGGCGGCCATTGGATTCATCAATAATCGACGTCCGTCCCAGCAGACTGGTATCGTTCGGATACTGTTCCTGCAACGTCTTCAGGAAGTAGTCGTTAATCTCAAAGATGATTTGCAGATGGCGCGGCAGAATTTTGCCCAGCATATCGACAGGCCAGGTCTCCAGCGCTTCGCTCATCAAGGTGTGGTTGGTATACGAGAAGACCTGGCAGCAGACCTCAAACGCATTATCCCAACTGAATTTGTGCTCATCGATCAGCAGACGCATCAGCTCAGGAATCGACAGTACCGGATGGGTGTCGTTGAGGTGAATGGCGATCTTATCTGCCAGGTTGTCGTAGGTTTTGTGCAGTTGATAATGACGGTTCAGGATGTCCTGCACCGTGGAGGAGACCAGAAAATACTCCTGGCGCAAACGCAGCTCGCGTCCTGAATAGGTGGAGTCATCCGGATACAGCACACGGGAGACGTTCTCGGAGTGGTTTTTATCTTCCACCGCCGCAAAGTAGTCGCCCTGGTTAAATTTACCGAGGTTGATTTCGCTACTGGCCTGGGCATTCCACAAGCGAAGCGTATTGGTGGCGTCTGTGTCATAACCGGGAATAATTTGGTCGTAGGCTACCGCGAGGATCTCTTCAGTTTCTATCCAGCGCGTTTTCTTGCCTTCCTGCTGAATACGCCCGCCAAAGCGCACTTTGTAGCGCGTATTGTGGCGTTTGAATTCCCACGGGTTACCGTATTCCAGCCAGTAGTCCGGAGACTCTTTCTGTCGGCCATCAACAATGTTCTGTTTGAACATGCCGTAGTCATAACGAATACCGTAGCCGCGTCCCGGCAGACCCAACGTTGCCAGTGAGTCCAGGAAGCAGGCCGCCAGGCGCCCGAGGCCACCGTTGCCAAGACCAGGGTCGTTTTCTTCATCGATCAGATCTTCAAGATCCAACCCCATACCTTCCAGCGCATTTTTGACATCGTCATAAATACCCAACGATAACAGTGCATTGGAAAGTGTGCGGCCAATCAGAAACTCCATTGACAGATAATAAACCTGTCGAGTTTCCTGGGATAATTGCGCACGGTTAGAACGCAGCCAGCGCTCCACGAGACGATCGCGCACCGCGAACAACGTGGCGTTCAGCCACTCATGTTTATTGGCAATGACCGGGTCTTTACCAATCGTGAACATCAGCTTGTAGGCGATAGAATGCTTAAGTGCCTCTACGCTGAGTGTGGGCGATGCATAAGTAAATGGAGCATTCATATAGGTGATTCCTGGATATCTATTTCAAACGATAGTAAAGCTCACGGTATGACTTCGCCGCGACTTGCCAGCTAAAATCCATGGTCATGGCCTGACGTTGTACAAACCGCCACAGCGAAGGCCGGGACCACAATACGAAAGCACGCCGGATCGCGCGTAGCAGCGACCAGGCATTACTATCTTCAAATACAAACCCACTGGCGATACCATCCGCCAGGTTTTCCAGCGAACTGTCAGAGACCGTATCAGCCAGCCCACCGGTGCGCCGCACCAGCGGCAGCGTGCCGTACTTCAGTCCATACAACTGCGTTAAGCCACACGGCTCAAAACGGCTGGGGACCAATATTACGTCGGCCCCACCCATGATGCGGTGCGAGAAGGCTTCGTGATAGCCAATCTGTACGCCCACCTGTCCTGGATGTTCCGCCGCCGCGGCGAGGAAACCTTCCTGTAAAACCGGATCGCCCGCACCAAGCAATGCCAGCTGTCCACCCTGCTCTAACAACCCCGGTAGCGCTTCCAGCACCAGATCCAGCCCTTTCTGACTGGTCAGGCGGCTGACGACGGCAAATAACGGCACTTTGTCGTTAACCTTAAGTCCCATCGCGATCTGTAGCTGGCGTTTGTTCTCCGCCTTCTCTTCCAGCGTTTCACGCGTATACCGCGACGCCAGCAGCAGATCGGTTTCCGGGCTCCAGATTTTTTCATCAACGCCGTTCAGCACACCGGAAAGACGTCCTTCACGATGACGCTGCTGCAACAGACCTTCCATGCCGTAGGCAAACTGCGGCTCGGTAATTTCCCGCGCGTAGGTCGGACTGACCGCCGTAATGTGGTCGGCGTAGTACAACCCGGCCTTCAGGAAAGAAATCTGCCCGTTAAACTCCAGTCCGTGCACGTTAAAGAACGACCATGGCAATTGGATGTCATCCATATGCTTTGCATAAAACATGCCTTGATACGCCAGGTTGTGCACAGTGAACACCGATTTCGCCGGATGGCCGCGCGCCGCCAGATACGCCGGGGCCAGACCGGCATGCCAGTCGTGCGCATGCACCACATCCGGGCGCCAGAATGGGTCAAAGCCACAGGCCATTTCACTGCCGACCCAACCCAGCAGTGCAAAACGCAGCACGTTATCGGTATATGCAAACAGGTTAGTGTCGTGATACGGGCTACCGGGACGGTCATAGAGATGCGGCGCGTCAATCAGGTAAATGCCCACACCGTTGAAATGCCCGAACAACAGCGTAATACGTCCGGCGAAGGTATCGCGACGCGTCACTACCTGCGCATCGGGAATGCCGCGACGGATATCAGGAAACGCCGGGAGCAGCACGCGGGCATCCACACCGTCCGCGATTTGCGCTGCGGGTAACGCCCCAATAACATCCGCCAGTCCCCCGGTTTTTAACAAAGGGAACATCTCTGAACAAACGTGTAAAACCTGCATTATCGCTCCTGTTTGATCTGCAGTTTGCGCAGCATTTCACGCGTGACCAGTACAATACCTTCCTCTGAACGGTAGAAACGACGTGCATCTTCTTCCGCGTTTTCACCAATCACCATGCCTTCCGGAATAACGCAGGCGCGGTCGATAATGCAACGACGTAAGCGACACGAACGTCCCACCCACACTTCAGGTAACAACACTGCCGAATCAATGTTACAGAATGAATTCACCCGCACTCGCGGGAACAGAACGGACTGCACTACCACCGAACCAGAAATAATACAGCCGCCGGAGACCAGCGAGTTCAGCGTCATTCCGTGGCTACCGGAACGGTCCTGAACAAATTTCGCCGGCGGCAGTGATTCCATATGCGTACGGATTGGCCAGTCCTGGTCGTACATATCCAGTTCAGGCGTCACCGAAGCCAGATCGAGGTTTGCTTTCCAGTAGGCTTCCAGCGTTCCCACATCGCGCCAGTACGGCTCGGATTCCGGGTCAGACTGTACGCAGGACAATGGGAATGGATGAGCATATGCCATGCCAGCTTCGGTGATTTTCGGGATGATGTCTTTGCCAAAATCGTGACTGGATTTTTCATCGAGATCATCTTCCGCCAGCAGTTCATACAGATAATCGGCGTCGAAGATGTAGATCCCCATACTGGCAAGCGATTTGGTCGGATCATTAGGCATCGCTGGCGGGTTGGCAGGTTTTTCAACGAACTCGATAATTTTATCGGTGTCGTCCACGTCCATTACGCCAAACGCGCTGGCCTCTTCAATAGGCACAGGCATACAGGCCACTGTGCAACGCGCGCCTTTCTCAACGTGGTCGATCAGCATGCGTGAGTAGTCCTGCTTATAAATATGATCGCCCGCGAGGATCACCACATATTCCGCTTTATAGCGTCGAATGATGTCCAGGTTTTGGGTCACCGCATCCGCCGTACCGCGATACCAGTTTTCACCCTGCATCCTCTGCTGGGCAGGCAGCAGATCGACGAACTCGTTCATCTCTTCGCTAAAGAACGACCAGCCGCGCTGAATATGCTGCACCAGCGTGTGTGACTGGTACTGAGTGATCACGCCGATACGGCGGATCCCGGAATTAAGACAGTTGGATAAGGCAAAATCGATAATGCGGAACTTACCGCCAAAGTGCACGGCAGGCTTGGCACGCTTATTGGTTAAATCTTTCAGGCGAGTACCGCGGCCACCGGCCAGGATCAGGGCAACAGATTTTAATGGCAGCTGGCGCGCCAACATTACACGATCGTTCTTCTCTAAACTTACCATGACTAACTCCTTTTTATCTTCTCTGGAACACACACAGTCCGTGCGCAGGTCCCTGCCAGACCGCCGTAAGCACCGGATTATCCTCTCCGGCAAATGGGGGAATGGCGTGCCATTCCCCTTCAGGTAAAACGATATCTGTCACCTCAAGCGTGGCGTTTATTGCAATCAGGAAACGATCTGAAAGCAGGATTTGCATCTGCCTCGGGCCGTTATGCCACTCATCCGCACTTAAGGGTTGTGCGTACTTATTCAGCCAACGAACATTGCCATCGCCCTCTTCCCACCAGCAATCGCCTGTTAATGCAGGTATTTGCCGGCGCAGATGAATCAACGCGGCGGTAAATGTGGTTAGCCCACTGTTTGCCTGCTGCCAGTCCAGCCAGGTTAAGGCGTTATCCTGGCAGTAAGCGTTATTATTACCGTGCTGGCTATGACCATGCTCATCACCCGCCAGCAGCATCGGCGTCCCCTGGGAGAGCAACAGCGTGGTTAACAGCGCATGAATGCTGTCGCGCCGCCGCTCAATCAGGTCCAGCGAGCCGCCTAATCCTTCTTTACCATGATTGTCACTGTAGTTATTGCTAGTGCCGTCGCGATTTTCCTCACCATTCGCTTCATTGTGCTTATTTGTGAAGCAAACGCAGTCGCGTAGCGTAAAACCGTCATGCGCGGTCACCAGATTGACCGTGGCGCTGGGATTGCGGCCCGGGCGTTTAAACACGTCGCTGGATGCGGCAAAACGTCCGGCAAACTCGCCCAACGAGAGATTACGCTGGAGCCAAAAACGTCGCGTTGCATCGCGGAAATGGTCATTCCACTCGGCAAACGGCGGGGGGAAATTCCCCACCTGATACCCGCCTTCACCAATATCCCACGGTTCCGCAATCAGCTTGGCGCGTGAGAGCAGCGGACAGTTTTGGATCGCGGTAAACAGCGGAGCATCCTGACGAAACTCAGGCGTACGCCCCATGACGGAAGCCAAATCAAAACGAAAACCATCCACATGGCAGGTTTCAACCCAGTAGCGCAGGCACTCGCATGCGTATTCCACAACGCCAGGATGGCTCAGATTGATGGTGTTCCCACAACCGGTCCAGTTGTAGTAATCGCCATCATCTCTGATCCAATAATAGCTACGGTTATCAATTCCGCGCAGCGAGAAGACAGGTCCTTCGAGTTCCAGCTCGGCGCTGTGGTTTAAAACGATGTCGAGAATGACCTCAATACCCGCTTTATGCAGCGCTTTTACCGCGTCGCGAAACTCATCAAGCGCACTCTCCGGCGAGCTGGCATAGGCCGGATGCAGCGCATACATCGCCACCGGGTTGTAGCCCCAGTAGTTTGACAGGCCCAGTCGCTGAAGCCGCGGTTCGCTGGCGAAATGCGCCACCGGTAACAGCTCCAGCGCGGTAATGCCGAGGCGCTTGAAATAGTCGATCATCACCGGATGACCCAGCGCTTTGTAGGTCCCGCGAATTTCTTCCGGCAGGTCAGGATGCAAATACGTCAGCCCTTTGACATGCGCTTCGTAAATTACGGTATTGCCCCACGGCGTGCGCGGCGGGGCATCATCCTCCCAGTCATAATGGTCGGACACCACCACGCCCTTCAGAGCGATGGCGGCATTATCATGATGATCCGGTTCATTCAGCCCACCGTGCAGCAGTGGGTTATCTTTTAACTCGCCATCCACCCGACGCGCGCAAGGGTCAAGCAGCAGTTTCGCCGGATTAAACCGGTGGCCCTGCTGCGGTTGCCACGGACCATGTACGCGATAGCCATAGCGTAGACCGGGACGGGCGTTGGCCAGATAGCCGTGCCAGACATCGCCGCTACGCCCCGGCAGGTCGTAGCGGAGTTCGCAGCCTTGCTCATCGAATACGCATAATTCAACGCGTTCAGCGTGGGCCGAAAAGAGGGTGAAATTGACGCCATGGCCGTCATACGTTGCACCATGGGGGGTGGCGTTGCCGGTTGCCAGTTGCGTCATTATCCCTCCCGCACCAGCCAGATCGTTGCCAGCGGTGGCAACGTCAGGCTCAGTGAGTGCTGACGACCATGACTGGCGATTTCATCGCTGTGTACCGCGCCGCCGTTACCGGTATTGCTACCGTGATAATGCATCGAGTCGGTATTGAGGATCTCGCGCCATTTGCCCGGCTGATTGATACCGAAGCGATAGCCGTGGCGAGGCACTGGCGTAAAGTTGCTGATAACGATGATTTCATTACCGACTTTGTCACGACGAACGAAAGCCAGCACCGAACGTTCTTTGTCATCTACCACCAGCCACTCGAAGCCATAGGCGTCAAAATCAAGCTCGTGCAGCGCTTTGTGATGACGATAGGTAAGGTTCAGATCGCGCACCAAACGCTGTACGCCGTGGTGCCAGTTATCGCCGCCTTCCAGCAGATGCCAGTCGAGGCTGGCGTCATGGTTCCACTCACGCCCCTGAGCAAACTCGTTGCCCATAAACAGCAGTTTCTTGCCCGGGAAGGCCCACATCCAGCCGTAGTAGGCGCGCAGGTTGGCAAACTTCTGCCATGCGTCCCCCGGCATGCGATCGAGAATTGATTTTTTACCGTGTACCACTTCATCGTGCGACAGCGGCAGGACAAAGTTTTCGGTGTAGTTGTACAGCATGCCGAAGGTCAGCTTATCGTGATGGAACTGACGATGAACCGGATCCAACTTCATGTAGTCCAGCGTGTCGTGCATCCAGCCGAGGTTCCACTTATACCAGAACCCTAAACCGCCCATATCCTGTGGCCTTGAAACGCCGGCAAAGTCGGTGGACTCTTCCGCCATGCTCACGGCCCCCGGCACCTGCTCGCCAAGAATACGGTTGGTATTACGTAAAAACTCAATGGCTTCGAGGTTTTCACGACCGCCAAATTCGTTCGGGACCCACTCCCCTTCTTTACGGCTGTAGTCGCGATAAATCATCGACGCCACGGCATCTACGCGCAGCGCATCGATACCAAAACGTTCAATCCAGTACAGGGCATTGCCCACCAGATAGTTACTGACTTCACGGCGACCGTAGTTGTAGATCAGCGTGTTCCAGTCCTGGTGATACCCTTCGCGCGGGTCGCTGTGCTCATACAGATTGGTGCCATCAAACTCTGCCAGACCAAAGTCGTCCGACGGGAAATGGCCCGGCACCCAGTCGAGAATGACGTTCAGTCCGGCCTGATGTGCGGCATTCACAAAATAACGGAAATCATCACGCGTCCCGAAACGACGGGTCGGCGCATACATACCGGTAGGTTGGTAGCCCCAGCTACCGTCGAACGGATGCTCATTAATCGGCAACAGTTCGAGATGGGTAAAGCCCATCCACTTGACGTAAGGCACCAGTTGATCCGCCAGTTCGCGGTAGCTCAGCCAGAAGTTGTTATCGGTATGACGACGCCATGAGCCCAGGTGCACTTCATAGATAGAGATCGGCGCATCAAACTGGTTGGCTTTTTTTCGCTCCTCGCTTTGCACCACTTTTTCCGGCAGACCGCAGATAAGCGACGCGGTTTCCGGGCGCATTTGCGCTTCGAAGGCGTAAGGGTCCGCTTTGATTCGCAGCTTACCGTTCGCATCGATCATCTCGTATTTATACAGTTGACCATGCTGCGCGCCGGGGATAAACAGCTCCCATATACCGCTTTCTTTACGCAGGCGCATCGGGTGGCGACGGCCATCCCAGTAGTTGAACTGCCCAACCACTGACACGCGTTGAGCGTTAGGCGCCCAGACGGAGAAGCGCGTACCGGTTACGCCATCCATGGTATCCGCATGCGCACCCAGCGTTTCGTAAGGTCGCAGGTGCGTACCTTCAGATAACAGCCAGGCATCCATATCCTGGATCAGCGGGCCAAAACGATAAGGGTCATCAATCAGATTCTCCTGTCCATGCCAGACAACAGCTAACTGATAGCGAAAGAAATTTTTACGGCGGGGAAGTACAGCACAGAAAAAACCGCGAGAGTCGAGGCAGTCCAGCTTACCGACTTTGCGTCCGGTTTTGGGTTCGATCACCCACACTTCGGTGGCGTCAGGTAATAGGGCGCGGACTTCAAGTCCAGCGTCAGTTTGGTGCATACCGAGTACGGAAAAAGGATCCGCAAAATGGCCTGCAATTAGCGCATTAATCACGTCTCTATCGATACGAACGGACATGGTTGTCATCCTGTTTTATGGTGTCACGCCTTCCAACTGATCTTCGACATCAGGTAGTGACACTTTTTTTGACCTGAACGGCGCAGCACAATTGTGCATCCTCTCTGCGTCGTCCCACCTTCAGGCAACAACTTAATACCTCCGGTACTAAGTCACCCTTAAAGAATAGCCAATGCTTTATCTTACTCCTGGTAAAAAATGAAACATCTGCGCTTACTCCTGTATTACGCAAAAAAATGGGTGACTCAGCACCCATTGTTAAAACACGCAATCACTCTGCCGGAAAGCAGTATTGACTGATCCGGCCAGGTGGTTCGCGTCGTTTGTAGGCCTGATAAACGTGGCGTCATCAGGCCGTCCCACATTACGCCAACTGACGCAGCATACGGCGCAGTGGCTCCGCAGCACCCCACAGCAACTGGTCGCCCACGGTAAAGGCTGACAGGAACTCCGGTCCCATATTCAGCTTACGCAGACGGCCTACTGGCGTGGTCAGCGTGCCGGTAACGGCCGCCGGGGTTAACTCACGCATGGTGATATCCCGATCGTTTGGTACGACTTTGGCCCACGGATTGTGCGCTGCCAGCAGTTCTTCCACGGTCGGAATAGACACATCTTTTTTCAGTTTAATGGTGAACGCCTGGCTGTGGCAGCGCAGCGCACCGACGCGCACGCACAGACCATCAACCGGGATCACGGAAGAGGTGTTAAGAATTTTGTTGGTTTCAGCCTGTCCCTTCCACTCTTCGCGGCTCTGACCGTTATCAAGTTGTTTGTCGATCCACGGAATCAGGCTACCGGCCAGCGGTACGCCAAAGTTATCAACCGGCAGTTCACCACTGCGGGACAGGGTCGTCACTTTACGTTCGATATCGAGAATAGCAGAGGAAGGGGTTGCCAGTTCATCGGCCACATGGCCATACAGATGACCCATCTGGGACAGCAGTTCGCGCATATGGCGCGCGCCGCCGCCGGAGGCCGCCTGATAGGTCGCCACGGAAACCCAGTCAACCAGGTCATTAGCAAACAGGCCACCGAGGGACATCAGCATCAGGCTAACGGTACAGTTACCGCCGACAAAGGTCTTAATACCTTTGTTCAGGCCGTCAGTAATGACATCCTGGTTAACCGGATCGAGAATGATGATGGCATCGTCTTTCATGCGCAGCGAAGAGGCCGCGTCAATCCAGTAACCCTGCCAACCGCTTTCACGAAGCTTTGGATAGATTTCGTTGGTATAATCGCCGCCCTGACAGGTCACGATGATATCGAGCGCCTTCAGCGCATCCAGATCAAAAGCGTCCTGAAGCGTGCCGGTCGCGGTTCCACCGAATGTCGGTGCCGCCTGCCCGAGCTGGGAAGTAGAAAAGAAAACAGGGCGAATGGCGTCGAAGTCACGCTCCTCAACCATGCGTTGCATGAGAACAGAGCCGACCATACCGCGCCAGCCGATAAAACCAACATTTTTCATAGCGTTTTTTTCCTGCAGAGATGTGTGCTGTGTATGCTAACCAGTATCCTACTGGCCTATCCTTCACCATACAAAAAGCAGCCAAAGTCGCAAGTGAAATTAATCAATGATAGCGAAGCCATCAGTAATGCGACTTATCTCGCTGCGCAAGCAAGCAGAAAGTCCGCGGTAATAGTAAGGGAATTTGAGTTATGAATGAAATCATTTCAGCGGCAGTTTTATTGATCCTTATTATGGACCCGCTCGGAAATTTGCCCATTTTCATGTCCGTATTGAAACATACCGAACCAAAACGCCGCCGCGCGATTATGATTCGCGAGCTGTTCATTGCGCTGTTGGTGATGCTGATATTCCTGTTTGCTGGCGAGAAAATACTGGCATTTCTTAACCTGCGCGCGGAAACCGTTTCGATCTCCGGGGGCATCATTTTGTTCCTGATCGCCATTAAGATGATTTTCCCCAGCGCCACCGGGAATAGCACCGGGCTTCCGGCAGGCGAAGAGCCGTTTATCGTGCCACTGGCGATTCCGCTGGTAGCCGGCCCGACAATCCTGGCTTCATTAATGCTGTTATCACATCAGTATCCGAACCAGATGGGGCATCTGGTGATTGCGCTGCTGATCGCCTGGGGTGGTACTTTTGTGATTTTGCTGCAGTCTTCGCTGTTTTTACGCCTGCTGGGCGAGAAAGGGGTGAACGCACTGGAGCGCCTGATGGGGCTGATTCTGGTGATGATGGCTACCCAGATGTTCCTCGACGGCGTAAGGATGTGGATGAAGGGGTAATCTCTCCTTTTTGGCTCAGATAGCATGTTACCCGGAGAACAGTTCCGTTCACGTCATGCTCATTGCTTCTCTGAGATCTCGTCACCAGTGAACGTGTTAAGGGGGCTACGCAGCCCTCTTAACAATCCAGGCTCTCCGGCACCGCTGTAATTTCAGGTATTCCTTACACTTTTAACTCGCTGAAAAAACGTATATTCATTTCTGCGAGGTGCCTTCCGGAATGCCCTCTTGTCAGCATCGCGGATTGGCATTATCTTCTCGCTGCACCTGCAAAATCAGGTGCCAGGATTGGTCCCCTGATTACCTCATTCGCGATAAAATTCACTTTTGTCGTGCGACCAGCTACACCTCAATGGTGGGCTGGACGGTGGCGTCGTAAGACGCGCCGGTATCCAATGAGGCCGGTAGGACCAACTCCGTTCAGCCCGCCACCAAAAGGTTGGTCCCTTAGGTGGCGGTAAAATTTGACTCATTGGAGGCTGCCCTATGGCGACTACCCCTCTCTTTTCACACTCTTTATTTACCCTGCCCTTTAGCCATGCCACGGATTTCACCGAACTGGCGGATAACTGCGAGCGTTTTGTCGAAGGGCTGGTTGAATGCCATGACCCGGTTGAAAAACTGGCGATTTGTGCACGTCTGTCGGCCTGTCTCGCGTTATTGCAACCGACCTTAACGGAGCCTGTACCGCAGCATCTGCAAGCGAGCCTGACGGTAGAAACATTCCCGACCCGTTTTCCCCTTTTCGAGCCGGAACCAGACCAGATGGGGCGCTACTGTCAGTTATTAACGCACCTGCTGATGAGTAAAACGCTGTCTGACGAGATGGAACGAGTGGCGGGTGACTTACTGCAGGATCTTGTGGGCTATTTCGCCGATACGCTAAAAGCGCCGCGCTGGCTGAAAACAGAAGAAGGGCTGGTCGTGCTATAAAAAAGCCGGGTAGCGCTTGCGCTTACCCGGCCTACGGTGTGGATGTGTGCTCGTTTCCAGGCCCGGTAAGCGCAAGTGCCACCGGGCAATGCCATCAGCTCAACAGCTGAAAGGCAATCATACCGACAATCGCACCGACCGTGCCGAGGATGGTTTCCATCATCGTCCAGGTCTTCAGCGTTTGCGCTTCGGTCGCACCGGTAAATTTACCGAACAACCAGAAACCGGCGTCGTTAACGTGGCTGACCACGATAGAGCCGCCCGCGATACAGATAGACAGTGCCGCCATCTGGGCACCGGAGTAGTTCAACTGCTCAATCACCGGCATCACCAGACCGACCGCCGTTAAGCAGGCCACGGTCGCGGAACCCTGAATGATACGCACCGCCGCCGCCAGCACGAAGCAGGTGATGGCAATCGGCAGGCCCATACCGGTTAACGCTTCGCCCAGCGCCGGACCGACGCCAGAATCAACCAGAACCTGTTTGAACACACCGCCCGCACCAATCACCAGCAGAATAATCCCCGCCGGCTGCAGCGCATGACCACAGATCTCCATCACGCGGTCTTTTGGCATGCCCTGGCGCACCGCCAGACCGTAAATTGCCACCAGACAGGCAACCAGAATCGCGGTAAACGGGTGACCGATAAACTCGAACCATTCATAGGTTGTAGAACCGACCGGAACAAAGCGTGCGGCGATAGTTTTCAGTCCCACCAGCACCAGCGGCAGCAGGATAAGCGATAAGCTGAAGCCAAAGGATGGCATTTTGCCTTCGCCCAAATGCGGCTCGGAAATATCTTCCGGTACGTGCAGCTCGACGTAACGGCTGATGAAATTCCCCCACAGCGGCCCGGCGATAATCATGCCCGGAATCGCGGCACACAGGCCAATCAGGATCATCCAGCCAAAGTCGGCGTGCATCTGAGAGGCCAGCAGCATCGGCGCAGGCCCAGGCAGCAGAAATGCCGCAGCAGCCGCTACGCCCGCAAACAGCGGGATCACAAGCTTAACCAGGTTTGTCCCCGTATGGCGCGCCATTGAGAATGCCACGCTAATCAGCAGCACAATCGCCACCTCAAAGAATAGCGGCAGCGCGCAAATCAGACCGGCCAGGCCAATCGCATAATGTGCGCGGCTGTGACCGAAGGATTTCAGCATTTTGACGGCAATCTGATCGACAGCTCCGGTCTCATGCAAAATCTTGCCGAACATCGCCCCCAGCGCCACAACAATCGCCAGGAAACCGAGCGTGCCTCCCATCCCTTTTTCCATGGTCGCCGCGATTTTATCGAGCGGCATACCGGAAAAGAGACCTGCACCAATGGATACCACCATCAAAGCAACGAAGGCGTGCATACGCGCCTTCATCACTAAAAACAGCAGTAATAAAACGGACCCTACTGCTGTTAAAACAAGCGTTAATGTACTCACTACTTACTGCCCTGGTTAATAACCTCAATGGTGCTGGCGACCACACCGTCCAGTGGTTGATCGATATCGACCACCAGTACATCGTTTTCATTCGCACCCGGTTCTTCCAGCGCTTCAAACTGGGTCACCAGCATCTGCGTTTTGAAGAAGTGGCCTTTACGCGCTTTCAGGCGGCTTTCGATAACGTCAAAATCCCCTTTCAGATAGATGAAAGAGAGGTTCGGGTTACCGTCGCGTAGCTGGTCGCGGTAGACTTTTTTCAGGGCGGAACAGACGATCAGCGAAACCTTGTTGGTACGCTGCATCGCAAAGGCGGCGTCATTCAACGCCTGTAACCACGGTTTGCGGTCGTCATCGTTGAGTGGCTCACCGGAAGCCATTTTCATGATGTTGCTGCGCGGATGGAGAAAATCGCCATCAAGAAACGCAGCCTGCAGTTGATGCGCCACTTCGCTGGCGACAGCAGATTTACCGCTGCCCGATACGCCCATCAGAACGTAAACGTGGTGATCATGATTAGTCGTGCTCAAAGCGTTGCCCCCACTGGTACAAGAATCAGGAAATTGTTACGGGTAACTGTTATCGGTAACATTGTCCAGCCGGATAAATAGAGAAGCAATATCCATTCGTGCTCGAAGTGTATAAGTGTGAGCTACTTCAAACTTGTTGGCTTAAATAGATCCGCCCGGTGACAAGGTGAAACCTAAATCTAACATTTTAGGTGTGACGGCTTCACCGCGGATGCGCGCCAGCAGACGTTCTGCGCCAATGCTGCCCATGCGTTCACGCGGCGTGAGCACGCTCGCCAGACGCGGCTCCATCACCTGCCCGATGTCGTGACCGTGGAATCCGGCAATCGCCATGTCATCAGGGATTTTCAGCCCTAAACGCTGGCATTCGAAGGCCGCCCCTACCGCCAGGTCATCGTTGGTACAAAAGACACCATCAAGCTGCGGGTATTCACGCCGCGCCTGACGGATAAGTTCAATACCGGAGGAGTAGGAAGAGGACTGCTCCACCATCACGCTGTACGGCACCAGGTCGGCATCGCGCATTGCCTGCTCGTAGCCTCTCTGTTTGATGATAGTACGTTCATCAAGGCGTGCGCCAAGATAGGCAACATGACGGTGCCCGCGGGCGATGATAGCGGCTGTCATCTGACGCGCGGCTTCGAAGTTGTCGAAGCCCACGGCAATATCAAGGCATGGGGACTGGCTGTCCATCAGCTCAACCACCGGGATACCGGCAACCTCAATCATTTTCAGCGTACGGGGCGTATGGCTACGTTCGGTGAGGATCAGGCCATCAATATTCCACGACAGCATCGATTCCAGACGCTCTTGTTCCATCTCAGGCTTATAGCCGTAGTGCGCCAGCATGGTTTGATAACCATGAGCGTCAGTGACAGCCTCAATGCCGCGTAGCACTTCAGCAAAAACCTGGTTAGTAAGAGACGGTAACAGCACGCCGATAGCGCGGCTGGTGGCGTTAGAAAGGATATCAGGAGCGCGATTGGGAATATAACCCAGCTCATCAAGTGCAGCGGCAATTTTGCCCCGCAGCGCCACGGAGACCTGCTCCGGGTTACGCAAAAAGCGGCTGACCGTCATTTTGGTCACGCCCACGCGGTCGGCTACATCCTGAAGTACGGGTCTTTTCTTTTTCATCGTCCTGAAGCGTTAAAAAGGGATAGATTCCCCCAGTTTACCACGGACGTGCGTGAACCTTCGCAGAGAAAAAAAGGAGTTTTTTATTGTGAGAAATACACAAAATCATTCGAGTTGCATCAAGGCGGCGACGCAGTAAATCCCCGGGAGCGTACATTAAGTACGCGACCGGGGTGAGCGAGGAAAGCCAACACAGATGCAGCTTGAAGGATGCCGTGTATTTTTATACAGGCGGCAGGTCAAACAGTAACACTTCGCTGTCGCTGTCGGCATGAATAGAAATGGCCTGTTCATCCCAGATTGCCAGACCATCGCTGGTGGTCGCTTTGGTCCCGTTAATTGTCACGTTACCTTTTACTACCTGGATCCAGACGCGGCGTTCAGCGGCAATCTGATGCACCGACTGCTCATCTTTGATCAGTGCCCAACGGTAAAGCTCCATATCCTGGTACACTTTCAGCGAGCCATCACGGGCATCCGGCGACAGCACCAGTTGTTTACCCTGAGCGGCATCAAAACGGCGCTGCTCATAGCGTGGGGTAATACCGTTTTCCTGCGGCATGATCCAAATCTGATAAAGATGCAGCTTCTCAGTATTGCTCGGGTTGTACTCCGAGTGACGGATCCCCGTCCCGGCGCTCATTATCTGGAACTCACCGGCCGGAACCTGTTCTTTGTTCCCCATGCTGTCCTGATGTTCCACCGCGCCTTCCAGCACGTAAGTCAGGATTTCCATGTCTTTATGGGGATGAGTACCAAAGCCCTGACCTGCGTCGATCACGTCATCGTTAATCACGCGCAGTGCCGAGAACCCCATAAAGTTTGGGTCATAGTAGTTGGCAAAAGAGAAGGTATGCCAGGAATCGAGCCAGCCATGATTAGCGTGGCCACGGTCATTAGCTTTGCGTAAGTAGATCATTGTGTTCACCCCCAGATGTTTTCGATGGAGTAAGTGTGGACTCAATCCGCCGGGGATCATAGAGGGTGAAAATTGACTCCTCTGTTCAAAAAAAATGAACAAGCCCAGAGGAGTCTGCGCAAGCTATTTGGCGAGAGTTATCGTCGCCGGAGAAGCCTGTTCAAAGGCGCGTTCGAGGAGTTCCAGGTTGGTAAGAACTTCAGATTCCTTGACGTAATTAGGCGTACCGGCTGTCAGCGTCTGGTAAAGCGCATCATAGACGCGACCATAGTCCCCCACTTCCGGCTGCACCTCTTCTTTTACCGTCAGGCCGTCATCGTTAACGTACTCCAGCATCCCAATGGAATCGTCAGCAGCGAAACCTGGCTCACCAGGCATGATATTGGCCTTCAGGCTGGTTTCCTGCTGGTCGATGCCGTACTTCACAAACGAGCCTTTGGTACCGTGAACGATAAACTTCGGATAGTCGATTTTCACCAAGTGACTGGTTTTAACAATGGCTTTCAGAGAGCCGTAGAACAGCTGCGCTTCAAAGGTATCGTCCGGATTCGCTTTGTTGCGCAGACTGCGGATGTCATAGGCCACGCAATCGGGACGACCGAACAGCGAGATAATCTGATCCATGGTGTGTACGCCCAGACCATAGAATGCGCCGTCCTGCGGCAGTCCCGGCTTGGTTTCCGCCACGGGGCGGTAGTAATCGAAATGGCTTTCAACCTCAACAATTTCGCCGAGCTTGCCGCTCTCAATCGCTTTTTTAGCGGTGAGGAAGCAGGAATCAAAACGACGGTTCTGATATGGCGTAACGGTCAGCCCTTTGCTTTGCGCCAGTTCGAACAGTGCTTTTGCTTGCGCAAGCGTCGGCGTGAAGGGTTTCTCAACCAACACGTTTTTACCCGCTTCCAGCGCGCGTTTGGCGTATTCAAAATGGCTGTCAGCATGGGTACAGACGATCACCAGCTTCACCTGCGGATCGTTTAAGATCTCGTCAAGGTCACTGGTGAAGTGAATATGTGAATATTGTGGCGCCTGCTCTTCCGGCTTGGCGTGGCGGCGAAAAATGTGCGCGACATGCCAGCTATTTTTGCGGTTGAGGACGTACGGCAAATGGTAGCGAGTGGTGCTTTTACCAAAACCAATAAATGCGCAGTGTAAGGTCATGAGACGATCCTTTCGAAGGTGATTGTCTACACCATAGCGCAAAGCGGCTGGAGACTGAATGTTGGATTCTTTGCCGGATGGCGCTTGAACTGCACCACAGGGCGACAGGATCGGCCGTCGGCGTCGCAGGCAGTTTGTTCACGGCAAGCGCGCATGGCCCGGAGCGTACTAAATGTACGTGAGGAGCACGAGCACTTCCCGGGGACGAAATGGCAAGTAAGCCAGGCAGACACAAAACCTCAAAAAAAAAAGCCAGCAAAAGCTGGCTAAAGTAATACTGGAAGCAATGTGAGCAATGTCGTGCTTTCAGGTTCTCCGTAGGGGTTCCCCTGAACGCAGAGCAATAATAATCATTCTCATTCGCACTTGTCTACTTCTTTTTGCAAAAAAATGCAGTTGACGGAATTTTCTTTCTCAGCGAGTGTAAATACACAATTAACCCTGCTGGAGATAAGGAATGAGTGAGATAGTGATACGCCACGCTGAACCGAAAGATTACGACGCAATTCGTCAGATCCACGCCCAGCCGGAGGTGTACCACAACACGCTACAGGTTCCTCATCCTTCCGTGGAGATGTGGCAGGAGCGGCTAGCCGATCGACCCGGTATAAAACAGCTGGTCGCTTGCATTGATGAAATTGTCGTTGGTCATTTGTGCATCGACGTTGCCCAGCGTCCGCGCCGCAGCCATGTGGCCGATTTTGGTATCTGCGTGGATGCTCGGTGGCACAATCGCGGCGTTGCCAGCGCGTTGATTCGCACGATGATCGACATGTGCGACAACTGGCTGCGCGTCGAGCGTATTGAGCTAACGGTATTTGTTGATAATGAGCCGGCCGTGGCGGTGTATAAGAAATACGGCTTTGAAATCGAAGGCACAGGTAAGAAATACGGCCTGCGCAACGGTGAATACGTTGATGCCTACTTTATGGCGCGCGTGAAATAAAATTAAGGGCGAGTCTTATCGCCCTTCTTATTGAAAGGACGCAAGAGTGAAAAAGTACCTTCTCCTGGTGTTGCTGGCAGCACTCTCCCCTGCTTTCGCCACTACCGTACAAAATCTCGATTCCGTGCCCAGCGCTATTCAACACCCGGAAGGTAAACAGATTTTTGCTGAGCAAATGGCGGGAGCAACCCCTGCCAAAGGATTTGGCGAGCTTCCACAGGGATTATCTGAGAACGCGTGGATTGCCTGGGTTGCGCCGAATGAAGATCCTGACAACCTGATCCTCACGGGTGCCAAAGCCTGGGGCAAAGACGGCAAATATATCGGTGTCGCCTGTTTCGCCGACAATCCGGCCGACGCCGGGCAGGCAAAGAAATACGCGGATAACAACTGTCCGGAAAACTACAGCAACGGGCGCGCCAATAAATTATATCTCGGCGTTTTTTCCTGGCAGGACCAACAGCTAACGCCGATTGCACGCTCGGAAAAACCATTAAACCAACTCTCTGAGTGGAATAAAACCGCCGAAAAAGAGAGCGATGATGAGTCCGTCAGACCGCTGGCCTATTATACAAAACTGGATCTGGCACCGTACCGGATCGCACCCGATACGCTGGCGTTTGGGGTGCGCGGTGGATACTCTGAGGCGTATTCCGGCGGCGGCGCATTTTATGAAGTGCTGGAGCTCTATGCGATCAAAGACAACAGGATAATCAACGTGTATTCCGACCTTGTTTATCAATATACGGACATCGCCGGAGAGTGGAATAAAGACGGTACAAGACAGCACGACATCAGCGAAAGTAAATATATCCTCAAAATGCGTTCGGCAAAAACGCACGAGTTTTATGATTTAGAGCGCGTAAACCTGCAGGATAAAAGCAGCCAAATATTCCGCTGGTCTGAATCGCTGCAGCGATATGCGCCATTCATCATCGATAAAAGATAGCGGTGAAATCGTTGGTTTAGGCACTGCCTGGCCGCTGGAGAAATATTTACAAGACTATGAAGAGAGCAAAACAACACGAAGCTAAGGTTACCTGGAGACAATGAATTATAATAACTGCCATTGGGCCTTCCAAACCGGCCCTCTTCCAGCGAAGAGGGCCATTATCCTCAGTAACCCGCCGTTAAATCATCCACGGAACGCGGGTCGGACGCGCCATACAGTGCGCCATCCGGTCCAACCATAATGCTCTGCGTGCTGCCCATCGCTTCTTTCAGCGCCACTTTCTGTCCTTTTTGCTCCAGCAGTTTGATTGTATCCGGGCTGAAGCCCTTCTCAATACGAAGCTCATCCGGCAACCACTGATGATGGAAGCGTGGTGCGTTGGTCGCTTCGGCGACGTTCATCCCGAAATCAATGCTGTTGACCACCATTTGCAGCACAGTAGTGATAATTCGACTCCCGCCTGGGCTGCCGGTAACCAGCCAGGTTTTCCCATCTTTTACCACGATAGTCGGCGACATAGATGACAGCGGACGCTTCTTCGGTCCGACCGCGTTGGCATCACCGCCCACCAGACCGTATACGTTCGGTACGCCCGGCTTGGCAGAGAAGTCGTCCATTTCATTATTGAGCAGAATGCCAGTGTTACCCGCCACAATACCGGTCCCGAAGGTGGTATTCAGGGTATAGGTCACCGCCACGGCATTGCCGTCTTTATCCACCACCGAGAAGTGAGTGGTCTGATTGCTTTCATACGGGGCGAGCTTGCCAGGTTTAATCTGGCTGGAAGGCTTAGCCTTGTTGATATCAATCTGATCGGCAAGCGTTTTAGCATAGGCTTTGTTGGTCAGTGCCTGCCATGGCACTTTCACAAAATCGGGATCGCCCAGATACTCCGAGCGGTCAGCGTAGGCATATTTCTCCGCTTCAGCCATGACCTGCATGGCGTCGGCGCTGCCAAATCCGTATTTCTTCATATCAAAGTTTTCAAGAATATTGAGGATCTGCACGATGTGAATACCGCCAGAGGACGGCGGCGGCATGGAGAAGACCTGATACCCGCGATAGTCACCGCTAATCGGCGTACGCTCCACGGCTTTATAGCTGGCTAAGTCCTCTTTGGTCATCAGCCCGCCGTTCTTCTGCATTTCCCCGGCGATCTGATCGGCAATAGCGCCTTTATAAAACGCATCCGGGCCGCTTTCGGCAATCATTTCCAGGCTTTTCGCCAAGTTCTTTTGTACCAGCTTATCGCCTTTTTTCAGTGGCTCGCCGTCTTTCCAGAAAATGGCTTTGCTGTTCTCGTGATTAGGGAGCACTTCACTGCCATAGGTTTTCAGATCGTCGGCCAGTGCGTCATTAACCACAAAGCCCTCTTCCGCTAGCTTCATCGCCGGACGTACCACTTTGTTCAGCGGCATCGTGCCGTATTTCTCCAGCGCCAGCGAGAAACCCGCGACGGTACCCGGCGTACCGGATGCCAGATGCGACGTCAGCGACTTTTTCGCATCGGCGTTGCCCTGCTCATCAAGGAACATGTCGCGGGTCGCGCCAGCAGGGGCCATTTCGCGAAAATCAATCGCCGTGGTGTTACCGTCTTTGGTACGCAGCAGCATAAAACCGCCACCGCCCAGATTGCCCGCCTGGGGATGCGTCACCGCCAGCGCGTAGCCAACGGCCACGGCGGCATCGACGGCATTCCCACCCTGTTTAAGAATATCCACCCCCACTTGGGTGGCAAGCGCATCCACGGAGGCCACCATCCCCTGCTGCGCGCGCACGGGATGGAACACATCCTCCTCAACACCGTATGATACCGGCGGCGGTGCAGCCGGAGCGGCAGCAACGCTAAAACAACTTCCTGAGAGCAGAGCAGCAATGGCTACCCGGCGTAAAAACGTCGGTTTTATCATCGTTATTCTCCAGATGTATGGGGGTCAGCCCCCACTAAGCCTGGTGCATAACTCTGAAATAATCATCGTAACGGCGAGAAAGGAGTAAACTTAAGAGATCCCCGAGAGGAGAAAAGCGATGAAACGACTCTTACTTTTAGCCATGCTGTTGCCGTTTGCAGGCTTTGCACAGCCCATCAACACCATGAATAACCCGAATCAACCCGGTTATCAGATCCCGAGCCAGCAGCGTATGCAAACCCAAAGCAATCGCAGCAGATTCAGCAGAAAGGGATGCTCAATCAGCAGTTGCAAACGCAAACGCGTATGCAACAACAGCATATGGAAAACCAAATCAATTCCAACTCCCAGCGCGTCCTTCAGTCTCAGCCTGGCGAGTTTAATTCCAGCCAGCAGCAAATGCTGCCCAACAGCAACGGTGGGATGTTAAGTGGAACCCGTAACCCGGACAGCTCGCTGAATAAGCAACATATGCTGTCGGAGAAAAAGAACGGCGACATGCTGAAGCCCTCCAGCACGCCGCAGCCTAACGTTCCGTTAAAAACAATTGGGCCTTAACAGGGCTGGAAATCCGGACCAATCGTATCAATGGCATCGGTACAGATGCAGTCCACTCCCCAGCGCAGCAGTTCCGCCGCGCGCTGGGGTCGGTTGACGGTATACACCAGAATACGCAGCCCTGCGTCGCGTAGCGCATCCACGCGCGCTTCATCCAGCAGCTTGTGATTAAGATGAATAGAGACGCAACCCAGCCGCGTTGTCAGCTCACGCCAGTCCTCGCGCCACTCATCAAGCAGTAAGCCTCTCGGCAGTTCAGGCGCCGCCTGCTGCGCCGCTGCAAGCGCGTCAATTTCAAAGGATGACAACAGCGGTGGTGTCATTCCCGCCCACAGTTCCCGAGCGGCCAGCGCTACGGCTTTGCCGGTTAACGTTCCGGTGCCGGTGGTGGGTTTAATTTCAATATTCGCCATCATACCGTGCTGACGGCAGCGCTCGGCCACTTGCGAGAGCAGCGGTAGCGGTTCGCCTTTAAACTCACCGCTAAACCAGCCACCGGCGTCCACGCGCAATAAATCCTGCCAGTTCAGCTCGCCTGCCACACCCCAACCATTGCTGGTGCGTTCCAGGTTGTCGTCATGCAGCAAGAAGATCTCACCGTCTTTCGACAATTTAGCGTCAAACTCAATCATGGTATGCCCGTATCGCGCCCCCATGTCGATCGCCGCCAGGGTGTTTTCCGGTGCCAGCTTACCGCCGCCGCGATGGGCGACGATATGGGGGTAAGGCCAGTTACTCATACACGTTGTCCTGTTTCGCCATCAAAAAGATGCAGATGATTCTCTGGCAGATGCAGCCACAGCGTGCTGCCTGCCGTCGGGCGATGCTGATGCGCCAGTCGCACCACCAGCTTTTGCTCACCCCAACGTCCGTGTGCCAGGTTATCCGCTCCCAGCATTTCCAGCGTGTCGACGACCAACGGCACGCCGCCTTCGGCCTGCGAGCTTAGCGCAATATGCTCCGGGCGGATACCCAACGTCATGTTACGCCCACCAGACTCCCTCGCGCTTCTGCCGAGGGGCAACGTCATGCCGTCATCCAGCTCAAAATGGGTGCCCGAGGCGCTGATGCGCCCGTCCAGCAGATTCATCGCCGGGCTGCCGATAAAACTCGCCACAAAGCGGCTGGCAGGCTTTTCATATACCTCAACCGGCGTGCCGATCTGCTCGGCAATGCCTTTGTTCATCACCATCACCCGCTGGGCGAGGGTCATCGCTTCAACCTGATCATGCGTCACATACAGTGAGGTGGTTTTCAGTCGGCGATGCAGATGTTGTAACTCCAGACGCATCTGTACGCGCAGCTTGGCATCGAGGTTAGACAGCGGCTCATCGAACAGGAATACCGCTGGGTCACGGACAATCGCCCGCCCCATCGCCACACGCTGGCGCTGACCGCCAGAAAGCTCGCGCGGACGACGCTTGAGCAGTTCACCCAGCTCGAGAATACGCGCCGCCTCTTTCACCCGTTCGGCAATGTGCTCCTTGCCCATCCCACGGATTTTCAGCCCCCAGGCCATATTTTCTTCCACGCTCATATGTGGGTAGAGCGCGTAGTTCTGAAAGACCATCGCAATGCCGCGATCCTTAGGCTCCATTTCGGTGACGCGTTTATTATCAATCCAGATATCGCCGCCGCTCACCCGTTCAAGCCCGGCCACCATCCGTAGCAGCGTTGACTTACCGCAGCCGGATGGGCCAACCATCACGATAAATTCTCCGTCCGCGACATCCAGTGTCAGCGGTTTAATCACCTGGGTTTTGCCGTCCCAGCTTTTGGTTACTGCCTGTAGTTTTAAACCAGCCATTTTTATTTCTCACTATCGACCAGGCCACGTACAAAGGCACGCTGCATGGCTAACACGATGATTACCGGAGGGATGAGCGTCAGCAGCATGGCTGCCATTACCTGATTCCACTGTGTGGTGCCTTCACCAGTAGCAATCATGCCTTTGATACCTGCCACCGCAGTGCCCAAATTGACATCGGTAATAATTAACAACGGCCACAGATACTGGTTCCAGCCGTAGATAAAGGTGATCACAAACAGCGCCGCCAGATTGGTTTTTGACAGCGGTAGTACAATATCGCGGAAAAAACGCATCGGTGACGCACCGTCAATACGCGCCGCCTCAACCAGTTCATCCGGCAGGGTCATAAAAAACTGCCGGAACAGGAACGTCGCAGTCGCCGATGCCATTAACGGCAGCGTCAGACCCGCATAGCTGTCGAGCATTTTCAGGTTGGCGATCACTTCCACCGTCGGGAAAATACGCACCTCGACCGGCAGCATCAGCGTGATAAAAATCATCCAGAAGAACAGGTTACGCAGTGGAAAGCGGAACCAGACGATGGCGAATGCGGAGAGCATAGAGACGGTGATTTTCCCTACCGTAATACTGAACGCCATGATGAAACTGTTGAGCATCATCAGCCAGAACGGCGCGCTGTTGACGCCCACGCCGTTGACCCAGATGTATTTCATGTTTTCCAGCAGCTGTGTGCCGGGAACCAGCGTCATCGGCGTTTCAAAGACTGCTTTGTTATCCAGCGTCGCCGCGACAAACGCGACGTACAGCGGAAACAGGATCACCATGATCCCCATAATCAACATGGCATGGCTGAATATTGTCAGCCCACGACGATTCTCAATCATTGGTAACGTACCTTACTTTCCACATAGCGGAACTGCACCACCGTCAAAATAATGACCAGGAACATCAGCACTACCGATTGGGCGGCCGAGGCGGAGAGATCCAGCCCGACAAAGCCTTCGCGATAGATCTTATAAATCAACGTAGTGGTCGCCTGTACCGGCCCACCCGCCGTGGCGGCATCGATCACCGGGAAGGTATCAAAGAAGGCATAAACCAGATTCACCACCAGCAGAAAGAAGCTGACCGGTGCAATCAGCGGCAGCGCCAGCTTAAAGAAGCGGCGAACCGGTCCCGCACCATCAATCGCGGCGGCTTCAATCAGCGACCGCGGAATAGACTGTAGTGCGGCAAAGAAGAACAGGAAGTTGTAACTAATCTGCTTCCAGACCGACGCAAACACCACCAGAAACATCGCCTGACCGCTGTTTTGCGCATGGTTCCAGTCATAGCCAAACTCACCGAGAAAATGGGTAATCAGCCCGCGTCCTGGGTTAAACAGGAAGATCCACAATACGGCGGCGACGGCGGGCGCGACGGCATAAGGCAACAGCATCAGCGTCTGGTAAAAACGGCTGCCGCGCACCACGTAATTCACCAGCGCCGCAAAAAATAACGACACCAGCAAACCGCTTACCGTGACTAGCGTACTGAACTTGATGGTGGTCCAGAATGAATCAAGGTAGTACGGGTCATGAAACAGCGCGATAAAGTTTTCCAGTCCGACAAACTGGCTAGAAAGACCAAACGGATCAACGGATTGTAGTGAGTACCACAGCGCTTCACCGGCGGGCCAGATAAAGAAAATAACGGTGATAACCAACTGCGGGGCCACCAGCAAATAGGGAAGCCAGCGCGAGCGGAACACCGGACGGGATGAAGACATGTAGGTTCTTTTCCTGGAAGGTGCCAGATTGCGGTGCACACACCGTATCCGGCCTACAAACAACACGCATTTGTAGGCCGGGTAAGTCGCAGCCGCCACCCGGCATTTCACATTACGATTTAGTCGATTGCTCAAAGCGGCGCAGTAACTGATTGCCACGCTCAACGGCAGCATCCAGCGCCTGCTGCGGGGTTTTCTTCCCGGTCCAGACGCTTTCCAGCTCTTCATCTACGATGGTGCGGATCTGCGGCATGTTGCCCAGGCGCAGCCCTTTGGTGAACGGCAACGGTGGCTTGTTCAGCATCTGGCGGGTGGCGATATCAGCCCCAGGGTTCTTATCATAGAAGCCCTGCTCGCGGGTCAAGTCGTACGCGGCGGTGGTAATGGGCAGGTAGCCGGTCTTCTGGTGCCATTCGGCAGCAATTTCAGGCTTCGCCAGGAAGTTGAGGAACTGCGCCACGCCTTCGTAGGTTGCTTTGTCTTTACCCTGCATCACCCACAGGCTGGCTCCCCCGATAATCGCGTTCTGCGGCGCGCCCTTCACATCAGCATCGTACGGCATCATGCCGACGCCATAGTTGAATTTGGCGTAGTGGCGGATGTCAGCCAGAGAACCGGAAGAGGCAGTGGTAATGGCACAATCCCCGTTATAGAACTTCTCGGTAGACTCGTCTTTACGCCCGAAGTAGCTGAAATCCCCTTTTTTGTTCAACTCTTCCAGCAGGGCGATATGTTTCACCTGTTCCGGTTTATTGAATTCCAGCACCGCGTCAGTACCGTCAAAGCCGTTGTTTTTGGTGGCCACCGGCAGACCATTCCAGGCGCTGAAGTTTTCAATCTGAATCCATCCCTGCCAGCCGCTGGCGTAGCCGCACTTCATGCCTGCTGCTTTCAGCTTCGCGGTGTATTCCGCCAGATCCTGCCAGGTTTTTGGCGGCTGCTCAGGGTCTAAACCGGCTTTTTTGAAGGCATCTTTGTTGTAGTACAGCACCGGCGTGGAGCTGTTAAACGGCTGGGAGAGTAAGTGTCCGCTTTTAGAGTCGGTGTAATAACCGGAAACCGTCGGCACGAACTGAGACTCATCGAAGTTAATACCAGCCTCTTTGAATACTTCATAGACCGGTTTAATGGCTTTCGAGGCCATCATCGTTGCCGTGCCCACTTCATAAACCTGCAGTAACGCAGGTGCGTTTCCGGTACGGAAAGCCGCAATACCTGCGCTCAGGCTCTGCTCGTAGTTGCCTTTGTACTGCGGAACAATTTTGTAGTCGGGATTGGCGGCATTAAAACGTTGCGCCAGTGAATCAACTTCTTTACCCAGTTCACCTTCCATTGAGTGCCAGAACGGGATAGTGGTGACGGCCAGAGCCTGACCTGCAAACGCCAGGCTAAGTGCCAGTCCTAAAGCTGTATGTCGTAACGATATCATCGGTTATCTCTCTTGTTGTGCCGGATGCGCGATATCACGCGTTTTATGCTCGCGGGGGTAACATGACATGCTCGAATGACAGAAAAATAACTTTTTTATTACAAAAAAAAGATAGTAAGGCGACAAACAGATGGCAAGGCGGTGAAAGCGTAGTGACAGGAAAATGCGGGGTGGTGCACAACAAAGCCGGGTAGCGCTATGTCTTACCCGGCCAGGATGACGTTATCTGTTGCAGCCAGCAAAGAACATTAATCTTTACGCCAGCGTCGTTCATATTCATTCTGTAAACGCTGCTGTTCCCGCCGCTCACGTTCGCGCTGAATATCCGATTTCTCATCTTCCCAGCCCGGGCAGACAGAGGAGGTGAACACTTCACAGGGCGAGCTGGACTGCGCTAACGAGTTGTCCGGTTTCTCTTCCCAGATTGAAGGGTCGCGCGGGTCGAACGCTGGCGGTGTTAAGGCCAGGGTATTTGATGAAAGCGTCCAAAACAAACCGCCAATCATCATGCAGATACCGGAACGTATCATCCTTTCTCCATGTTCACTTTTATTATTGATAACTATTCTCAATAATAACATAGAGCAATAAAAAGGGGCCATATCAGGCCCCCTTGTCCATTCAGAGAATGTTAACCGCCCAGATACGCGCTGCGCACTGCTTCGTTAGCCAGTAACGCATCACCAGTGTCTTCCAACACCACATGACCGTTTTCCAGCACGTAGCCGCGATCGGCGAGCTTCAGCGCCTGGTTAGCGTTCTGTTCGACGAGGAAGATTGTCATCCCCTGCTCGCGCAGTTGTTCGATGGTGTTGAAGATCTGCTGGATGATAATCGGCGCCAGACCCAGCGACGGCTCATCAAGCAGCAGCAGCCGCGGCTGACTCATCAGCGCACGGCCTATCGCCAGCATCTGCTGTTCACCGCCGGACATCGTGCCCGCACGCTGAATTCGACGTTCATGCAGGCGGGGAAACAGGTCATACACCCACTTGATGCGTTCCTGAAACTGGTCCTTTTCGGCAAAGAAGCCGCCCATCGCCAGGTTCTCTTCCACCGTCATGCGGGAAAACACGCGACGCCCTTCCGGAACAATCGCTACCGCTTCGCGCATGATTTTCGCCGTCTGCCAGTCGGTAATGTCTTTACCATCAAAAACAATTCGCCCACTTGTCGCTCGCGGATCGCCGCACAGCGTACCAAGCAGCGTGGTTTTTCCCGCGCCGTTGGCGCCGATAAGCGTCACGATTTCACCCTGATTGATATACAAGCTGACGTCGTGCAGCGCCTGTATCTTGCCGTAGTGGGCGCTGACTTTGTCAAAGGACAACATGACTTTTTCCATATTATGCGTCACCACCATTATGCTTCACCTAAATAGGCGCGGATCACGTCCGGGTTGTTACGAATCTGTTCCGGCGTCCCGTTCGCCAGCGGCGTGCCCTGATTCACCACGTAAATACGGTCGGAAATACCCATCACCAGCTTCATGTCGTGCTCAATCAACAAAATAGTGGTGTTGTGATGGTTACGCAGTTCAGCAATCAGCTCGTCCAGCTCTTTGGTCTCTTTCGGGTTGAGGCCTGCGGCGGGTTCGTCGAGCATCAGGATTTCCGGCTGGGTCACCATGCAACGTGCAATCTCCAGACGGCGCTGGTCGCCGTAGGCCAGGTTACTGGCCTGACGGTTGGCGTGCTCCAGCAAACCAATACGCTCCAGCCAGGTGGCGGCGCGATCCAACGCTTCACTCTGCGCGCGACGGAACGACGGGGTTTTCAACAGGCCGGAGAAGACGCCGGTTTTCAGCTGCTGATGTTGCGCCACCAGCAGGTTTTCAATCACCGTCATTTCGCGAAACAGACGCACGTGCTGGAAAGTACGCACCACGCCCATCTGCGCAATTTGTTGACCCGGCAGCCCTTCCAGATGCTGGTCGCGCAGCTTAATCGTCCCACCCGTCGGCTTATAAAAACCGGTCAGACAGTTAAAGACCGTGGTTTTTCCCGCACCGTTCGGCCCGATTAACGAGACGATCTCCTGTGGTCTCAGCTCCAGTTCAACGTTGTTTACCGCCAGCAGACCACCAAAGCGCATCATCAGGCCGTTGACGGATAATAATGGCTGACTCATGCCTGCTCTCCTTTTGCTTCCCCGTTTTTCAGCTTCAACTGCGGACGGGTCATCGGCAACAAGCCCTGCGGACGCCAGATCATCATCAGTACCATTAAACCACCCAGCATTAACATGCTGTATTCATTGAAATCACGCATCAGCTCGCGTGACACCACCAGCAGGATGGCCGCGAGGATCACCGCAAACTGTGAGCCCATTCCGCCCAGTACCACAATCGCCAGCACAAAGGCCGACTCGGCAAAGGTGAAGGATTCCGGGCTGACAAAACCCTGACGCGCGGCAAACAACGTACCGGCAAAACCGGCAAACGCGGCGCTGATGGTAAAAGCGGTCAGCTTGATGCGCGTAGGGTTTAAGCCCAACGAGCGACAGGCTATTTCATCTTCGCGCAGCGCTTCCCACGCACGACCCAACGGCATACGCAGCAGACGGTTGATGACAAACAGCGAGAAGACCACCAGCAGCAGCGCCACCAGATAGAGGAAAATAACGCGGTCAGACGGATCGTACTTCACGTTAAAGAAGTTGCTGAAGGTGTCCCAGCCGCCTTCACGGGCAGTACGACTGAACTCCAGGCCGAAAAAGGTCGGTTTCGGGATCTGGCTGATACCGTTCGGACCACCGGTCACTTCAGTGTTGTTGAGCAGCAGGATACGGACGATTTCGCCGAAGCCTAAAGTCACAATCGCCAGATAGTCACCGCGCAGGCGCAGTACCGGGAAGCCGAGCATAAAGCCCGCAGCAGCGGAAACCAGACCCGCCAACGGCAGACAAGTCCAGAAGCCTAGTCCGTAATAGTGGTTCAGCAGCGCGAAGGTGTAAGCACCGATAGCATAGAAGCCGCCGTAGCCCAGCACCAGCAGACCGGAAAGCCCCACCACCACGTTTAAGCCGAGGCCGAGGATGATATAAATCATCGTCAGCGTGGCAATATCAACCGTACCGCGCGACACCATAAACGGCCACGCCACGGCAATCACCAGCAATGCGACCAGGAACAGCTTCTGTTTAACGGTAGAGCCATCAATCGCCGGCAGAACAAACTTCGGTCCCGAGACACTCTTCATGCCCTTCTGGAAAGCTGGACGCAACAGTTGGAAGAGAAAGACCACGCCAGTGCCAATAAACACCCACTGCCAGCGGATATCCGCGGCGCTATCCACCACCAGTTTGGTGCCGTCAAGCTCCAACTGGACGCCCATAAAGACGCCCGCCAGCAGGAAGAACATAGCGGCAGAGAGCAGCGCCATTGCAAAATGCATCGGTTTCATACTTTCTCTACCTCCGGGCGACCCAGAATACCGGTCGGCATCACCAGCAGCACCAGAATCAGCAGCGCGAATGAAACCACGTCTTTGTATTCAGTACTCAGATAAGCAGAGGAGAGCGCTTCCGCGACACCCAGAATCAGGCCGCCGATCATCGCCCCAGGAATGCTGCCGATGCCGCCCAGTACCGCCGCGGTAAAGGCTTTCATCCCGGCCATAAAGCCGATATAGGGGTTAATTACGCCGTAGAACTGGCCGAGCAGTACGCCCGCTACCGCCGCCATGGCCGCGCCAATCACAAAGGTCAGCGCAATCACGCGATCGGTATTTATGCCGAGCAGGCTGGCCATTTTCAGGTCTTCCGCGCAGGCACGGCAGGCTCGCCCCATTCGGGAGTAACGGATAAACAACGTCAGCGCCAGCATCGCCAGGAAGGTTACAATCCAGATAACCAACTGCATGGTGGTGATGGAAGCAGAGAAGTTTTCGCTACTGCCGACAGTCCACTGGCCGTTAAACAGGCTGGGCAGCGCCACATCGCGTGACCCTTCCGTCAGGCTGACGTAGTTTTGCAGGAAGATGGACATCCCGATAGCAGAAATCAGCGCAATCAGGCGCTTAGAGCTGCGCACGGGCCGATACGCTACGCGTTCAATGCTCCAGCCGTAGGCGCTGGCAATCACAATCGCGCCGACGAAGCCCGCCGCGACCAGTAACCAGCTGGAATCAATACCCATCATCATTAGCGCAGCGATGATCATAAAGGAGACATAGCTGCCGATCATATACACCTCGCCGTGGGCGAAGTTGATCATGCCGATAATGCCGTACACCATCGTGTAACCGATAGCGATCAGCGCGTAGGTGCTTCCCAGCGTGACGCCGTTAAACATCTGCTGCAAGAAATAGAGGAACTGCTCGGACATAAGGTAACCTTTCTTAACCCGCCCGCTTTGTACGGGCGGTGGGATAACTCGTCTTCAGCTATTACTTCGCGACGGTCGATGATCCGTCCGCGTGCCACTGGAAGACACCAAACTCAAATCCCTTCAAATCGCCTTTTTCGTCCCATTTCAGCGGCCCAATCACGGTGTCAGCCCCGTGTGCTTTCAGATCTTTCACCAGGCCCAACGGCTCTTTGCTACCGCTGCGATCCATTGCTGTCGCCAGTGACTGGACGGCTGCATAAGTGATCCACACGTACGGCCCGGTTGGATCTTTCTTGTCAGCTTTGAGCGCATCGACGATAGCTTTATTCGCCGGATCCTGGTCATAGCGTTTTGGCATGGTCACCAGCATGCCTTCAGCGGCATCACCGGCAATGTTAGACAGCGACGTATTGCCCACGCCCTCAGGCCCCATAAACTGGGTATTCAGCCCGACGGAGCGAGCCTGGCGCAGCATTTGTCCCATTTCCGGGTAGTAGCCGCCGTAATAAACAAAATCGATATTTTCTTTTTTCAGGCGGGCGATCAGCGCAGAAAAATCTTTTTCCCCGGCAGTGATCCCGTCAAAGAAGACGATATTGGCTTTGCCCGCTTTCAGGCTCTCCTGCACTGAACGCGCCAGGCCTTCACCGTATTGCTGTTTATCGTGAATGATGGCGATGCGTTGCGGCTTCACCTTCTCCAGAATGTATTTCGCGGCGGTCGGCCCCTGAGAGGAGTCCAGGCCCGCTGTACGCATAATGTGTGCGTAACCGCGCTGGGTCAGTTCCGGGTTGGTCGCGCCCGGGGAAATCATCAGAATGCCTTCGTCTTCATAGATATCTGATGCGGGCTGCGTGGAAGATGAGCACAGATGACCAATAACGTACTGAATGCCGTCATTGACGATTTTGTTCGCTACCGCAACGGCCTGTTTCGGATCGCAGGCGTCGTCATATTCGACGGCAACGAGTTTGTCGCCTTTGACCCCGCCTTTGGCATTGATATCTTTAATGGCCTGACGTGCGCCATTAAATTCCATATCACCCCACTGCGCGACCGGACCTGACATCGCCCCGACAACAGCGACCTTGATATCCTCCGCCATGACCGCGTGTGACATTGCCAGTGCTATCACCCCTGCGATGATTGTTTTCGCATTCCGTTTCATTTTCCTGAATCCCCATTCGTGATGATGTATATATTTTGTATTTATGTGGTTAAAAAGCAGACTGTGCTTTTTTTGAACTGTACTATTTTTACCAGTCTCGTTAATGGTTTAGCGCAGTTTTTTAAGCAAATTACGGCTAAAATCTCTATTTTTCAGTCGATTAAGAAAAGATAATATTCTGCTTTTCACTATAGATAAACAAAAAAAAGTGCATTTGTCAGCATAAAATAACGGCATAAAGAGCGGAATAAAATGCTGCATTCCAGGGTATTATCCTGCCTGTTTTTCAATCTCTACTGTTTCAATCTGTCATTGTCGTTGTTACAAAACTATTAACCTGGTTAATCGCATTAAAAAGAGAAAGCATCCGGGCGAATTATTTCGGTACACTGATTCCATCTTTTGTGATTTGGACATGCTGTTAATGAAGCTGACCATCGTTCGTTTAGATAACTTTAGCGACCAGGACCTGATTGATCTGGGCAAAATCTGGCCGGAATATTCCGCCTCATCATTAAGCGTAGATGAAACGCACCGGATCTACGCCGCACGCTTTAACGAGCGTCTGTTAGGCGCCGTGCGGGTAACCCTGAGCGGCACACAAGGCGCACTGGATTCATTGCGCGTGCGCGATATCACCCGCCGTCGCGGCGTCGGGCAGTATTTGATCGAAGAAGTGATCCGGGAAAACCCTGACGTGAGTTCGTGGTGGATGGCCGACGTCGGCGTTGAAGACCGCAGCGTGATGGCCGCATTTATGCAGGTGTTAGGATTTACGGCCCAGGAGAATGGCTGGGAGAAACGGTAGAAAACCGCCCCCAACCAATTGTATTACGAGTATTTTCCCAAGAATTTTGTGTTGCAGGCAGGCGGCAAGTTATAAAATCCCCGGAGCTTACATAAGTAAGTGACCGGGGTTGAATAACGCAGCCAACACACCTGCGGCACGAAAGGCGCCGGGAAAATCACTTGGCGTCTGTCGCCGTCCCGTTTGCATGCCAGTCAAACACGCCGAATTCGAAGCCTTTCAGGTCGCCCTTCGCATCCCATGACAGCGGCCCCATCACGGTTTCCACTGAGTTTGCTTTCAGATACTTGGCAATTTCAGCCGGATCATCAGACTGGTTCAGACCGGCCTGCAAAGATTGCAGCGCGGCGTAGGTGGTCCATACGAATGCGCCGCTCGGATCCTGTTTCTTGGCTTTGATAGCATCTACGATGGGTTTGTTCGCCGGAACCTGGTCGTAGTTCTTCGGTTTCGTTACCAGTAAGCCTTCTGCAGATTCACCGGCGATGTTAGACAGCGACACGTTCGCTACACCTTCTGGCCCCATAAACTGGGTTTTCAGACCCGCGGCGCGTGCCTGGCGCAGGATTTGCCCCATTTCCGGGTGGTAACCGCCGTAGTAAACGAAATCGATATTCTCTTTCTTCAAACGCGCTACCAGCGTAGAAAAATCTTTTTCCCCGGCGGTGATCCCGTCAAAGAACACCACGTTGGCGTTACCCTTTTTCAGGCCATCCTGCACCGCGCGGGCCAGGCCTTCACCGTACTGCTGCTTATCATGAATAATCGCGATGCGCTGCGGCTTCACTTTTTCAACGATATATTTGGCGGCCGTTGGGCCCTGATCGGAATCCAGACCAGTGGTACGCATTACCAGGCTATAGCCGCGCGCGGTCAGCTCCGGCGCCGTTGCCGCTGGAGTGATCATCAGAATACCTTCGTCTTCATAGATGTCTGACGCAGGCTGAGTGGAAGAAGAGCAAAGGTGACCGATTACGTATTTAATCCCGTCGTTGACCACTTTGTTCGCAACCGCTACCGCTTGTTTCGGGTCACAGGCATCGTCATATTTCACCATGACCAGTTTGTCACCTTTCACGCCGCCCTTGGCGTTGATATCCGCAATTGCCTGCTCTGCGCCGGTAAATTCCTGATCGCCATACTGCGCTACCGGGCCAGACATCGCCCCCACAACAGCAATTTTTATATCTTCTGCTAATGCCATGTTGCTGAATGCGAGTGCAATACATCCTGCCAGTAACGCTTTACCCTTCATTTTCATCCTGAGGTTCCTCATTGTTATGGTTGTTGCATTTGTTGTGATGTTGTTATTTAGCACATTATTCTGATATTGGCGTCACACCAAGTATAAGACATTGATATTTAGGCATGCTGACCGTGCATTTTCAGCATACTCTGCTAAAACATACCCCATTTTTATGGATTTGAAACGTGAATTTTTGCGATGACATAACATATAGGTGACAAAACTATAAATATCAATTTCATCTCCGTAATATGACCTTATATTATCGATATAAAATATAATCTTAATTAAGATGCATTGTTGAATATATATAAATGACAATATTAATTATAAAAACCAAATATTATATTATTTTGTTATGCGTTATATGCATCCGCTAGAAATAGCCATATTAGTCAATACATTCAATATGTGATCTTGGTAACGTTTAAAAATCCATGAAACAATATATATTCAAAGAGCAGAAACCACTCTCAAGAATGGAGTCTGTTACATACAAAATATAAATCAAACATATGGATTATATATATAAGGAAGATAACCATTGAATCTCTATGATATCATCATATTAACACATGGTGACGCAGGTAAAGAGTTATTAAACAGTAGTGAAATGATTGTTGGCAAAACGGAAAATACAACGGCTATTTCTCTGATCATCGGGATGTCACCAGAAACGTTAATGGAGCAAACAAGGAAAATACTCAGACCCAATATTAAAACCGTTATCCTTACCGATATATATGGTGGAACACCATCAAATGTAGCGACGGTTCTCTCCAGAGAATACCCTATTCATTGTATTAGCGGCGTAAACCTTGCCATGCTGCTTGAAGCTAATATGTTACAAGACTCCGATAAAGAAATCACCATCGAAGAATATGTTCAATGTATTCATGATGCCGGTAAAGATATGGTTCAAAGTTATCAATTTAATAAAGGATAATAGAATATGAGTATAGTACATGCCCGCATTGATTATCGCCTAATTCATGGACAGGTTATCACCAAATGGCTGAAAAGGAGCAACGCCGATAAAATAATAGTTATTGATGACGAATTATATAATGATCCTTTTTTAGCCGAAGTTTATAAAATGGCGGCCCCCAGCGGCATCGAAGTAATCATGACATCCATTGAGGAAACGACAACCCGCTGGAATGAGAAAAATTTCTATACTGGCAAACTTTTAATCCTTTTCAAATCTATTGATTCAGCATTAAAGACTATTCAGGGCGGATTAGAACTTGAAGAGTTGCAAGTAGGCGGCATAGAAAACATCCCTGGCAGAAAAATCGTCTTTAATCAGATATCAATAAATAAAGAAGATGCAGAAAAACTACAAGTAATAGAAGACAGGAATATTAAAGTTTATTTCCAGACTATCCCAGAAGAAGAACCAGCCAGTCTGCAAAAAATAAAGAATAAGTTACCTTAAAAAGGAGAGGAACTTATGGGCGTTTCTACAGCAATATTGATTGGTTTAGTTTATTGGATATCACAAGCGAAGGTATGGTATGGCTTTTCAATCATGCGCATGCCGTTATCTATTGCCCCCATTATGGGAATTATCTTTGATGATATGCCGACTGCATTATCAGTCGGTGCGACATTACAGATGATCTATATAGGTAGTATTGCTCCTGGTGGGAACCCGCCAGCAGATGAGGGATTGGCCTCCTGCATCGCTATACCTATTGCTCTTACTGCGGGGATAAAACCTGAAATAGCTATTTCGTTGGCAATCCCAATAGGTTTATTAGGGGTTGTTCTCGAAAACGTTCGTAAAACGGTTAATACCACATTTGTTCATATGGCCGATCGCTATGCCGAAAAAGCAGATATCAAAGGGATTCAGCGGGTAGCAACTATCTATCCTATTCTGTTGGCCTTCCCTATGCGCTTCGTTCCTGTTTTCGTTGCCTGTTTGTATGGCCCAGATGCTATTGCCTCATTTGTCAAACTGTTACCCTCCTGGACCACCAACGGCTTAGCTATCGCTGGTAATATTCTTCCAGCATTAGGTTTTGCTATCACTATCATTGTGATCGGTAAAAAACAATACATCCCGTTATTCATCATTGGTTTCTTCTTGGTCACATATTCAGGGCTAAACACCATAGGGATATCCATTTTTGGTTTATGTGCTGTTCTCTTATACATGCAATCAAAAACTGCGAAAGGAACACAAAATGGCTAATAATATCGACTTAAAGGAAGCCGAAAGCTCACCAATTACGAATAGAGATGTGCAGATTGTCTGGTTAAAATGGCATGCTTTCTCAGAAACATCATTAAATTTTGAACGGTTACAGGCTCTAGCCTTTTGTAATTCAATGACAGGGATTTTAGCTAAGCTATACCCAAATGAGAGGGATCTTTCAAAAGCGTTACAGCGCCATTTGACGATGTTTAACACACAAGCTAACTGGGGCTCAGTGGTAAACGGCATCACTATCGCACTAGAAGAAAAAGCATCCCAGGAACCTGAAGAACAGCGAACAGCCACAACCCAATTAGTGACCAGTTTAAAAACGGGGCTAATGGGTCCAGTCTCAGGTATCGGGGATACGTTAGATTTTGGCACATTGCGACCTATTGTTATTGGGGTATGTATTCCTTTTGTATTGCAAGGGTACGTATTAGCCGCATTACTGCCATTGATCTATCAAGTTGTTTATATGTTCTTCGCTAGCCGATTTGCACTTAATATTGGTTATAAAAAGGGGAAAGAGTCAATTTTAGAGATACTCCACTCTGGCAGTATCCATAAAATTATTGAAGGCGCAGGTATGTTCGGCCTGTTGATGATGGGGGCGCTTTCTGCCACTTATGTAAAGATTAAGACACCGCTACATATTACTACTGGTGGGGGGAATACTATTGTCCTGCAGGACATGTTAGACAAAATTGTGCCTAACTTACTCCCCCTGGTTGCGGTTCTCGGTATTTATATATACATCCAGAAGTGTGGACCGCATTTCCTACGAATACTGGTAGCAATCCTCTCTTTAAGCCTTATTTTTTCATTCTTCGGTTTATTGTAATATGAAAAAAATACTTATAACGCCCAGGCCCTTTCTTAGTAAGGGGCAAAAATATCTGGATGAATTACAGGCAGCAGGTTATATCGTCGAATGTAATACGAGCGGCGGACGTTTTAGTAAAGAAGAGTTGATGGTAAAAATTAAAGATGCCGATGCTATTATTACAGGCAACGACCCTTTAGATCAAGACGTTATAGATTGTGCGAAAAAACTAAAAGTAATCTCAAAATATGGTGTTGGTTTAGATAATATTAACGTTGAGTATGCGAACAGCAGAAATATTGTGGTGCATAAAGCACTCAACGCCAATTCTGTATCGGTAGCAGAAATGGCTATTCTAATGATGCTATCCAGTGCCAGAAAGTATGTTGAAATCGAACAACAGGCTAAATGCAGTAATGATGTAAGATTGGTGGGTACTGAGTTACATAAAAAGACATTAGGGCTGATTGGCCTTGGTGCTATTGGCAAACATGTAGCCCACATCGCTAACGCTATGGGTATGGAGATCATCGCATACGACCCTTATATCAATCAGAGTCAGGTTTTTCCGTATATAAACTTTAAAGAGTTAGATGAGGTGTATCAGCTCAGTGATGTTATCTCGCTTCATTTGCCTTTATTAGATAGCACCAGGCACATGATTGACCAGCACGCATTCGAAAAAATGAAACCTTCCGCAATATTGATAAATACTGCACGAGGCGGTTTGATTGATGAAGATAGTTTATACAATGCTTTAATTACTCACAAAATTTCTTTTGCTAGTGAAGATATTGAACTTAAAGAACGAAAAGAAGCAACAAAACAACTCATAAATTACTCGATCACGCCACATGCGGCTTCGTTTACTCAGGAAGCAGATCTTAACACAATTCAAATCTCGATTAAAAATGTTACCAACGAACTGGAGAAAAGATAATGAAAGAACTTAAGGGAATTATTACTGCGATGGTGACACCATTTGATGAAACGGAAAAAATGGATATCCCGGCAGCAAGAAAGATGGCTCGCTGGTTAGTCAACAATGGTGTTCATGGATTATTTATTTGTGGCACCAACGGTGAATTTCATCTGTTATCAGATGATGAAAAAGTAGAACTCACCAAAGCAGTTGTTGATGAAGTGGGTGATGACGTAACTATTTGCGCCGGTGCCGGTTGCTGTAGCACACAGCAAACTATTGCTCTGACTCAACGACTCGTTGATGCTGGCGCAGATTACATTTCAGTTGTAACCCCCTACTATCTGGTGCCTAATCAGGAAGATTTATATAAACATTACTATGATATTGCGGCCAGCACAGCAGCACCTATTATTCTATACAATCTCCCAGGGCAAACGGGCCTAAGTATTGAATACGAAACAGCGAATCGCCTGGCTGATATCGATAATATCGTGGCAATCAAAGATAGCAGTGGCAAATTTGAAGTACAAAAACAGTACCTTGAGATTTCAAAACACAAAAATTTTAAAGTATTGAACGGTTCAGATTCGCTGATGCTTGATGCATTTAAAGAAGGTTCAGTTGCCAGCGTCGCAGCCACATCAAATGTTTTACCGAAGATTGAAGTGGATTTGTATAACTACTTTATCGCGGGGCAGTTGGATCAAGCACAGGAAGAGCGTAATAAGATCGATGCGCTGCGTATGAACATTAAGAAAATGACCGCACCTGCAGTAATGAAAGAGGCTCTTAACTTAATGGGGATCACCGCAGGCATTACCAGAAGACCAATACATATGCCGAATGAAATCATCACTCAGGATATCAAAGAGATGCTGGCAGCCTATAATCTCCTGCCACAATAAGTTATACCGACAGTATTCGGCTGCATTAAGGTGACATGTTTGCCCAGAAACCGGGCAAACATGTCACCTTGTCAGGCGCAGGGGCATCAATCACTTCGGCCCCCCACAACACCAGAGAGGCAAAAGCAAACCAGGCAGAGGAAAGCATGATAGCAGTTTGAAGTTTCAAGACATAAAAAACCCCCGAATGGGCATCCAGGGGTTATAGGGGCAATGCGTTAAACAGCGTGATTACGCTTCGATCGCCGCACGCAGTTTTTTCATTGCGTTCTTTTCAAGCTGACGAACACGTTCAGCAGAGACGCCGTAGCGATCGGCCAGTTCCTGCAACGTCGACTTGTTGTCTTCGTCCAGCCAACGGGCGCGAATGATGTCCTGGCTACGCTCGTCCAGACCCTCCATTGCGTGGGTCAGTTTATTCGCGGCCTGATCTTCCCAGTTATCTTCTTCAATGCCGTCGGCAAAGTTAGATGATTTATCCTGCAGGTACAGAACCGGCGCCATCGGCTGGCTGTCAGACTCGTCGTCTGAAGACATGTCAAACGTCATGTCCTGCGCCGCCATACGGGATTCCATTTCGCGCACGTCTTTGCTGGAAACACCCAGCTCACGAGCAACCATTTCAACTTCGTCCTGATTGAACCAGCCCAGACGCTGCTTGGTTTTACGCAGGTTAAAGAACAGCTTACGCTGCGCTTTGGTGGTCGCGACTTTTACGATACGCCAGTTACGCAGAACGTATTCGTGGATCTCAGCTTTGATCCAGTGCACGGCGAAAGAAACCAGGCGCACACCCACTTCCGGGTTGAAACGGCGCACGGCTTTCATCAGGCCGATATTACCTTCCTGAATCAGATCCGCCTGCGGCAGGCCATAGCCCGCATAATTACGAGCAACATGAACAACAAAGCGCAGGTGAGACAGGATCAGCGTTTTAGCTGCTTCCAGATCGCCCTGGTAATGCAGCTTTTCAGCAAGTAGCCGCTCCTCGTCAGCCGACAACATCGGCCACGCGTTCGCAGCCCGGATGTAAGATTCCAGGTTACCAACAGGGGCTAAAGCTAAATTTTGCATTTCTTTGGTCATTCAAATCCTCTCAATCTTTTCATCTGACGCGTTGGCTAAAACCAATAGCAACAACCATGCCAGAGCTTATGAGCAACGAGAATATCATTCAATCTTTTATCAGACAGTGATTTTATCCACAAGTTCCATGTCGTAATGTGTATAGATTACGCACAAAATGTGACATCACAATGAATACGCTGGGAAGAGATAACAGGGACTCTTTCCCTGCAGAGCGAACTACTCAGTGCAGGGAAAGATTATACCAGAGATTTTTTAATCGGGGGTAAAGTGGCGTAAATGTTGAACCGTGGCAAGCCAGGCTGCCACCCAGCCAATCATCGAGCACACCAGCAGCAATAACAGGCATTCATCGAATGATAAGCCGTTGATATCAAACTTAGTTCCAAAAACCTGCGCCACCTCAGTAACCGCTGACGACAGGCGCATCACCAAAATTTCTGACAAAATCAGTGAAAGAAATGCGCCGGAAAAACCGAGCAGCGCACCGCCGTAGAGGAACGGACGCAGGATAAACCCATCCGTCGCGCCAATCAGTTTCTGCACGTTAATGGTATCGCGACGCGCAAAAATACTCAGGCGCACACTGTTACCGATGACGAGGAAGACCGCCGCTACCATCAGCACGCCAATCATCGCGGAGACGCGTCCGACAAGGCCAGTCAGCGCCGCCAGACGGGCAAACCAGCTGTCATCCATGCGCACTTCATCAATACCGTTGATTTGTGCGATACGGTCGCGCAGCGTGTTCAGCGACTCCGTGCCCTGGAAGTCCAGTTTCGGGATAACTACCGCCACGGCCGGTAGCGGGTTCTCTTCCAGCATATCCAGCGCGCCGCCAAAGCCGGACCAGTTACGGAATTCGCCCAGCGCGTCATCGCGGGAAAGGTAATTCACTTTCTCCACGCCCTGCTCGGCCTGCAACTGACCAACCACCCGCGCCGCTGCATCATCATCCAGCGTTTTTTGCAGGTAAACGGTGATCTGCGGAGAAGGATAATACTGGCTTGCCGCATGGTCGACGTTCTTATAAACCATGTAGCATACGCTTGGCAGCGTCAGGGAGATGGCAATAACCATCACCGTCAGGAACGTCGCCAAAGGCTTGCTTTTCAGGTCCTGTAACGCGCCCTGGAACGCGTAGCGTACCTGCTCGTTAAAGACATTGGTTTTACGCGAGTTCGGCTTTGGCGCGGCTTTCGCCCGCTTTGGCGCGTTACGACCGCCATCTCCCGGCGCGCCGCCCGATTTACGGAAGCGATCCAGTCGGCCACCGAACTGTTTGATTTGATTAATAGCGTCACGTCTATTCATGGGCCAGGCCTCCATGCAGATGTCCATCGCTCAGAACCATTTGGCGATAGGAGCGACGGGAGATCAGGCCAATATCGTGCGTGGCCATTAATACCGTGACCCCGACGCGGTTAAACTCTTCAAACAGGCGAAGGATCCCTTCCGACAACGCGTCATCCAGGTTCCCTGTTGGTTCATCCGCCAGCAATACCGCAGGTTTATTCACTACCGCACGGGCGATGCCCACGCGCTGTTGTTCACCGCCGGAGAGCTGAATAGGGAAGTTTTTCGCTTTGTCCAACAGTCCGACCTTATCCAGCGCCGCTGACACGCGACGACGAATATCGTCCCCGCTGGCGCCCGCGATGATCAGCGGGATTGCCACGTTGTCAAACACGGTTCTGTCCATCAACAGGTGGTGATCCTGAAAAATCATGCCAATCTGACGACGCAGAAACGGCACTTCACGGTTTTTCAAACGGCTGATGTCATGCCCGCTGAAGTAGATTTTCCCGGCGCTGGGCCGTTCAATTCCACAAATCAGCTTCAGCAGGGTACTTTTCCCCGCGCCAGAGTGGCCGGTCAGAAATGCCATCTCGCCAGGCTGCATATGGAAGGTAACTCCCTGCAGCGCTTGTCTCCCACCGAGATAGGCCTTGCTGACATGTTCAAAGCGAATCATTGTTAATCCTCTCGGGCAAAAAGTGCCTCTATAAAATCGTCCGCCTTAAACGGACGTAAATCCTCGATACGTTCGCCCACACCGATATAGCGGATAGGGATGCCAAACTGATCGGCAACCGAGAAGATGACCCCGCCTTTCGCCGTACCGTCCAGCTTAGTCAGGGTGATACCGGTTAAGCCCACGGCTTCATGGAACAGTTTGGCCTGGCTTATCGCATTCTGCCCGGTGCTGGCGTCGATAGTCAGCATAACTTCATGCGGCGCATCTTCGTCGAGCTTCTTCATGACGCGAACGATTTTTTTCAATTCTTCCATCAGGTGCGATTTGTTCTGCAAACGCCCTGCGGTATCAGCGATCAGCACATCTACATTACGCGCCTTCGCCGCCTGGATAGCATCAAAGATGACGGACGCGGAATCCGCGCCGGTATGCTGAGCAATCACCGGGATGTTGTTACGCTGACCCCAGACCTGCAGCTGCTCTACCGCCGCCGCACGGAAGGTATCGCCCGCCGCCAGCATCACCGATTTACCCTGCTGCTCAAACTGACGCGCCAGCTTTCCGATAGTGGTGGTTTTACCCACGCCGTTGACGCCAACCATTAAGATAACAAACGGCGTCTTGCCATCAACATTCAGCGGTTCTTCCACCTTCGCCAGAATCTCGCCCATCTCTTCTTTCAGCAGGCCGTACAGCGCTTCCGCGTCTTTGAGCTGCTTACGGCTGGCACCTTCCGTCAGATTCGCAATAATCTTGCGGGTCGTTTCTACGCCCACGTCGGCGATCAGCAGTTGCTCTTCCAGCTCTTCAAACAGATCATCGTCGATCTTTTTACCACGGAACAGACTGATAAATCCGGAACCAAGGTTTTCTTTTGTTTTCAGGAGGCTGCGTTTCAGACGCGCAAAGAAACCTTCTTTCGTTGGTTTTTCCTGCTCCTGGACTCCCTCTTCTTCTGTCGGTGCTTCTACGGCAGGTTCTTCTACCGGCACCACCATCACGGCTTCTTCAGCAGCCTCAGCAGCCAGCGCCTGCGCTTCCAACTCTTCATCAGTCAGGTGCGGTTCGTTTTCGGCTTCCTCTTCAACCGCCTCAACGATTTCCACGGTTTCCGCTTCGGCCTGCCACTCTTCGGCAGAAACCTCTTCGGTTTTCACCTCTTCCGGCAGCGGCAATTCTTCGCGTTCGATAACCGTCGCCGCTGGCGTTTCCACTACGGGTTCAGCAGCGGGTTCAGCAACCCGCTCAATCTCCGGCTGCGATTGTTCGGCAACAGGTTCTGCTTCCGGCTGCAGTTTTTCGATTTCCGCAACCTGTTCAGTCACTTCAACAACTTCAGCTGCAAAAGCTTCCGTTTCCGCCTCGCTACGGGTTTCCTCGGCGCGCGGCTGTTCGTCAACGACGGTAGTTTCTTCAGCAACCGGTTGTTGTTCTTCGTTTTTTAATTCTGTCTCGTTTTCCGGTGTCTGCTCTTTTTGACCAAAGCCCAGCCAGGAAAAAAAGCCACGTTTTTTCTCTTTCGCCATTTGCGACTACACTCCCCCGCTGTTGCTTCATGGCACAGCGTCAACGCTATGTACATAGCAGCTAAAAAAATGATGAAATAGTCTATCACTTATACCCAATGAATTTCGAGTTACGTCAAGGCGGCAAGCGCACGAATCCCGATGAGCTTACTTTTAGTAAGTGATTCGGGTGAGTAAGTGCAGCCAACGAAGAGGTAACTTGAAAGGCGACGGGTTAACTTAACTCACATCACCGCCTGGAATGACACGTCAGCAGCGGATTGAGCAATAATTGAAATGAAAAAACCGAATCACTCTGGTAGCGGCCAGATCCGCATTATTGGCGGTCAATGGCGTGGCCGTAAACTCCCGGTTCCGAATAGTCCCGGTCTGCGCCCAACCACCGACCGCGTACGCGAAACCTTATTTAACTGGCTGGCCCCGGTAATGGTCGATGCTCACTGCCTGGACTGCTTCGCCGGCAGCGGCGCGCTGGGGCTGGAAGCCCTCTCTCGCTATGCGGCAAATGCGACGCTTCTGGAAATGGATCGCGCGGTATCACAGCAGCTACAAAACAATCTCGCCACGCTGAAAGCCCCCCATGCCCGGGTCGTCAACACCAATACCCTGACATTTTTGGCCCAGACGGGTACGCCGCATAACGTGGTGTTTGTTGACCCGCCGTTTCGCAAAGGATTACTGGAAGAAACATTAACTCTTCTGGAAACTCATGGCTGGCTGGCAAATGAAGCGTATATTTACGTTGAAAGCGAAGTAGAAAACGGTTTGCCGCCGGTTCCGGTGAACTGGTCGCTGTACCGCGAAAAAGTCGCCGGACAGGTCGCCTATCGCCTTTACCAACGTGAAGCACGAGGAGAACACGATGCTGATTAACCTGGGACGCCTGCTGATGTTGTGCGTCTGGGCATTTTTACTACTCAATATTTTCCAACCCTTTCCACGCCCGCTTAACATCTTCGTTAACGTCGCACTGATATTTATGGTGCTGATGCATGGCATGCAACTGGCGCTGTTAAAAAGCACCATGCCTAAAGATGGCCCGCAGATGACCCGCGGAGAGAAAATCCGTATTTTTCTGTTCGGCGTCTTTGAGTTACTGGTTTGGCAGAAGAAGATTAAAGATCAGTTGAAAAAGTAACTGTGATCTTTTCGCCCGGCGGCGCTTAGCAGGCCGGGGCGACAAAATCTCCAGGCCGGACAAAGCGTAAGCTGCCATCCGGCATCAGTCAGATGAAACCTTAGCGTTCACTGTAAAATCAACAAAACGCGAACCTTTGTAACTCAGCGTTCCCTTATCCCCGACCGTTAACGCATGGTACTGCTGGGTATCCAGACGAAACGTCTGCTCGAAGCCGCCACTTTGTGGCTTAAAACTGACTTCATAGCGGATGCTGGTCCCCGCCGGGCTCACTTCCTGCTGGCGGGATCGCCGATCGTTAAGCGGTTTTTCCCGTTTGTTACTCACCACCACCTGCTTTTGCACTAACGGCGCAGTATCATTATCGGCTTTTTCACGCCGCTGCTGAACGAAGCGAAACGACGCAGCAACAACGATTAAGACAATGATAAAAATGAAAAAAAGTGGTGGTTTGCTCATATTATTAACCCATCAGAAAATGCGGAAATAAGCATACATTGCCTGTTATGGTGTTGTCATCTGGCAGTGTCGACCTCTACACTGAACAGTAGAGCCGTGAGCACCCCGCTTACGAAAAAATAACGAATTCAAGGAACTAAGATGCTTTGGTCGTTTATCGCTGTCTGCCTTTCCGCATGGTTGTTCGTGGATGCTTCCTATCGTGGGCCCGCCTGGCAACGCTGGGTCTTTAAACCCCTAACGTTACTCCTGCTGGCGCTGCTGGCCTGGCAGGCGCCAATGTTTAATGCTGTCAGCTATCTGGTGCTGGCTGGCCTGCTTGCCTCGCTGCTGGGCGATGCGCTGACGCTGTTACCGCGCCAACGCCTTTTGTATGCCGTGGGGGCATTCTTCCTGTCGCATCTGCTGTATACCATTTACTTCGCCAGCCAAATGACGCTGTCGTTCTTCTGGCCTTTGCCGTTGGTGCTGGTGGTGCTGGGGGCGTTGCTGATTGCCGTGATCTGGACACGTCTGGAAGAGCTACGCATCGCTATCTGTACCTTTATTGGTATCACGCTGATGATGGTCTGGATGGCTGGTGAGCTGTGGTTCTTCCGCCCGACCGCTCCGGCGCTGTCGGCCTTTATGGGCGCATCACTCCTGTTCATCGGCAACATTGTCTGGCTGGGTAGCCATTACCGTCGCCGCTTCCGCGCCGATAACGCAATTGCTGCCGCCTGCTACTTCGCCGGACATTTCCTGATTGTTCGTTCGTTGTATCTTTAAAACGCTTGACTCTGGAGTCGACTCCAGAGTGTATCCTCCGGTTAATATGAAATGATTATCAACCGGAGGATGCCATGTCGACACCCGATTCCAGTGGCAAAAAAGCCCCACAATTTTCTTCTTTCAAGCTAGCGCCTGCGCCACAAAAGGCTGACGACTGCTGCTGCGAAGGAAGTTGCTCCACCCCACCACCCGTATCCGGTACCGTAATGGGTACCCGCTACTCCTGGAAAGTGGCAGGCATGGACTGTGCAGCCTGCGCCCGAAAAGTGGAGAATGCGGTCCGCCAGGTCAACGGCGTCAACCAGGTCCAGGTTCTGTTCGCCACCGAAAAACTGGTAGTCGACGCGGGTTCCGATATCCGCCTGCAAGTTGAAAGCGCAGTGCAAAAGGCAGGCTATACCCTGCGCGATGAGCAAGCGCCAGACGCCGCCCCCGAGTCGCGGTTTAAAGAGAACCTGCCGCTGATTTCGCTGATTATCATGATGGCGATTAGCTGGGGGCTGGAGCAGTTCAATCACCCCTTTGGCCAGATAGCATTTATCGCCACCACGCTGGTAGGTCTGTATCCCATTGCCCGTCAGGCCCTGCGTCTGATGAAAACCGGCAGCTACTTTGCCATTGAAACGTTGATGAGCGTGGCCGCCATTGGCGCACTGTTTATCGGCGCGACGGCAGAAGCCGCCATGGTGCTGCTGCTGTTTTTAATTGGCGAACGCCTGGAAGGATGGGCCGCCAGCCGCGCCCGTAAAGGGGTCAGCGCACTGATGGCGCTCAAGCCGGAAACCGCCACGCGCCTGCGTAACGGCGAGCGCGAAGAGGTTGCTATCAATACTCTCCAGCCAGGCGATGTTATCGAGGTTGCCGCGGGTGGGCGTTTACCTGCCGATGGCAAGCTGGTCTCCGGATTTGCCAGCTTTGATGAAAGCGCCCTGACCGGCGAATCGATACCGGTTGAGCGCGCCACCGGTGAGAAAGTCCCGGCGGGTGCCACCAGCGTGGACCGTCTGGTAACGCTGGAAGTACTCTCCGAACCGGGTGCCAGCGCCATTGACCGTATTCTGAAATTGATTGAAGAAGCGGAAGAACGCCGCGCCCCCATTGAGCGCTTTATTGACCGTTTCAGCCGGATTTACACCCCAGCCATTATGGCGGTTGCGTTGTTGGTCACCCTTGTACCACCGCTGCTGTTTGCCGCATCCTGGCAGGAGTGGATTTATAAAGGGCTGACGCTGCTGCTGATTGGCTGCCCATGTGCGCTGGTGATTTCCACACCCGCAGCCATTACCTCTGGCCTTGCCGCCGCGGCGCGTCGTGGCGCGTTAATCAAAGGCGGGGCCGCGCTGGAGCAGTTGGGTAGGGTAACGCAGGTCGCGTTTGATAAAACCGGCACCCTGACCATCGGTAAACCGCGCGTCACGGCGATTCACCCGGCAAGCGGTATTGGCGAGGCAGAACTGCTGGCGCTGGCGGCAGCAGTAGAGCAAGGCGCGACGCACCCGCTGGCGCAGGCGATTGTTCGGGAAGCCCAAACGCGCGAACTGACTATCCCTGTCGCAAAAGATCAGCGGGCGCTGGTTGGCTCGGGCATTGAAGCACTGGTCAACGGCGAACGCGTGCTGATTTGCGCCGCCGGTAAGCAGCCTGCCGATGCTTTTGCCGGGCAGATAAGCGAGCTGGAAAGCGCGGGTCAAACGGTGGTGCTGGTGCTGCGTAACGATGCCGTTCTCGGCGTGCTGGCTCTACAGGACACGCTGCGCGACGACGCCCGTAGCGCCATCAGCGAGCTTAATCAGATTGGCGTGAAAGGGGTGATTCTGACGGGCGATAACCCGCGAGCGGCGGCAGCTATTGCCAGTGAATTGGGTCTCGAATTCAAAGCGGGTCTATTACCGGAAGATAAGGTACAGGCCGTTACCCATCTTAACCAACAGTCGCCGCTGGCGATGGTCGGCGACGGCATCAACGACGCTCCGGCAATGAAAGCAGCCACCATTGGCATTGCGATGGGAAGCGGGACCGATGTCGCGCTGGAAACCGCCGATGCCGCCCTGACCCACAACCGCCTGCGTGGTCTGGTGCAAATGATTCAGTTAGCCCGCGCCACCCACGCCAATATTCGCCAGAACATTGCGATTGCGCTAGGCCTGAAGGGGATTTTTCTCGTCACCACGCTGCTCGGAATAACCGGACTGTGGCTGGCGGTGCTGGCAGATACGGGGGCGACGGTACTGGTGACCGCTAACGCGCTGCGGTTACTACGTAAAGGATAATGAGTCTGTGCCGGACGGCTGTTGCATTAGCGCCATCCGGCTAAGATTACTGGCCTTTGCGCACCAGATAGCGGTACGGCAGAGAGTCGGTCTCTTTTGCCACCAGCTCATGCTCCATAAAGGTACAGAAGCCAGGAATGTCACGGGTTGTCGCCGGATCGTCGGCGACAATCAGCAGCGTTTCACCCGCTTGCATGCCGCGCACGGTTTTACGCACCATCATTACGGGTTCCGGGCAGCGCAGCCCCTGGGCATCAAGAGTATGGTCGGGAGAGGTAAACAGATCGCTCATCGTAGTCTCGTTCATTCAAAAACGGCGTTATTTTACGCTCTGTTGTGGCGTAAGCCAATCAGGTTAACGATTGCGTGAAAAACAACCATTGCAATGTGCTCTTAAAGCAGTATCATGCGACGGTTTTTTATTGGGTTCCCTCACCCCATCCAACAAAAAGGTCACAATATGACTCCGTTTACACAATCTCAACGCGTAAAAGCGTTGTTTTGGCTATCGCTATTTCATCTGCTGGTGATCACCTCCAGCAACTATCTGGTGCAGCTACCGATCTCCATTTTTGGTTTCCATACCACATGGGGCGCTTTCAGCTTTCCGTTTATTTTCCTCGCGACCGATCTGACCGTGCGTATTTTTGGCGCTCCGTTGGCACGACGTATCATCTTTGCGGTAATGATCCCCGCGCTGCTGATCTCCTATGTCGTTTCATCACTGTTCTATATGGGATCGTGGCAGGGATTCGGCGCACTGCTGCACTTTAATCTGTTTGTCGCCCGTATCGCCGCCGCCAGCTTTATGGCTTACGCGCTGGGTCAAATTCTGGATGTGCATGTCTTTAACCGCCTGCGTCAGAACCGTCGCTGGTGGCTGGCGCCAACGGCTTCCACGCTGTTTGGCAACATCAGCGATACGTTAGCCTTCTTCTTTATCGCTTTCTGGCGCAGCCCAGATGCCTTTATGGCCGAGCACTGGATGGAAATCGCGCTGGTTGACTACTGCTTCAAAGTGCTGATCAGCATTATTTTCTTCCTGCCGATGTACGGCGTGCTGCTGAATATGTTACTGAAAAGGCTGGCAGATAAATCCGAAATCGCTGCATTGCAGACGAGTTAAAGGTTCATTTTCCGAGTTGTGATAAGATGGACGAATGAGCCGTTATGGCCGTTTATCGAAAGGAAGAAGTCAATGCGCAATCTGGTTAAATATGTCGGTATTGGCCTGCTGGTTATGGGGCTTGCGGCCTGTGATAATAGCGATACAAAAGCGCCAGCAGAGGGTGCTGCCGCAGAAAGTAGCGCCACCGGACACCCGGTCAGCTTGCTGGACGGTAAACTCAGTTTTTCCCTGCCAGCGGATATGACCGATCAGAGCGGCAAACTGGGCACCCAGGCGAACAATATGCACGTTTATTCTGACGCAACCGGCCAGAAAGCGGTGATTGTGATTGTTGGCGACAATACCAACGAAGACCTGGCTGTGCTGGCAAAACGCCTGGAAGATCAGCAGCGTAGCCGCGACCCGCAGTTGCAGGTCGTCACCAATAAATCTATTGAGCTGAAAGGCCACACGCTGCAGCAGTTAGACAGCATCATCTCGGCCAAAGGCCAGACCGCTTACTCTTCCGTGGTGTTGGGTAAAGTCGATAACCAACTGCTGACTCTGCAAATCACGCTGCCTGCTGACGATCAGCAAAAAGCGCAGACTACCGCAGAAAACATCATTAACACGCTGGTTATCCAGTAACGGTTAAGACGATGACTCGGCCTCCGGTGACACCACCTGAGGCCGTTTTTTTAATCGCCAGGTCAGCAATAACGCCACCGCCACCAGCCCTGCCGCCGCCAGATAGATAACCGGCACGCCCGCCCAGGTCATGACCAGCCCAGCCAGCGGCCCCGTAACTCCCAGTGATAAATCCATAAACACCGTATACGTCGCCAGCGCAGCGCCCTGATTTTGCTGCGGGACGGCTTTTACCGCCACCACGCCCAGCGCCGGGAACACCAGCGAAAACCCTGCACCGGCCAGCAGGACGCCGCTTTTCGCCATCCACGGCATGGAAGCCATCCCGACCAGCAGCAACCCAACAATCTCGACGCTAAAGCAGATCATCGCCACATTTAGTCCACCTAAACGGTTGATACCATTTGGGAATAACAGGCGGGTCCCCACAAACGTGCAGCTAAAAAGCGTCAGCGCGAAAGCGGCGCCGTCCCAGCCTTTGGCATCATAAAACAGGGTAATGAAAGTGGCGATCACGCCAAATCCGGCTGAGGCCAGGGCCAGCGCCATGCCGTACAACCAGACACGCCCAAGCACCGCGCGAAACGGCAATGGTTTGCCTTTGCTGGCCTTCACCGCCGGACGAGGGAGCGCCAGCAGTATTGCCAACAGCGCCACGCCCATCACGGTCAGCGCCAGTCCCTGTAAGCCACCCCAGGCATAAAACAGAACGCCCAGCGGAGCGCCTATCGCCATCGCGCCATAGGTCACGATGCCGTTCCACGAAATCACCCGTCCGATATGCATTGAACCAACGACCCCAACCCCCCACAGCGTAGAGCCAGTCCCGGCAAAGCTTTGCCCGATCCCTAGAATCACGCGCCCCAGGCATAACAGCAGCAGGCTGGCCAGCGGCCAGCCATTCGTGAAGCCCGCCAGGAAGTAGCCCAGACCACTTAAAAAACAGCCACACAGTCCGAATACCACAATCTTCTTTGGCCCCAGCAGGTCGGCATAGCGACCGGCATGTGGACGGCTCAGCAGCGTAGCGAAATATTGCAGGCTGATGACCAGCCCTGCCCAAAAAGCGCTAAATCCCATCACATCATGGACATAGCCTGGCAATACAGCGAGCGGCAGACCAATGGTCAGGTAGCTGGCGAAGTTAAACATCACCACAGAGACAATACGCAGATTAAGGCGTAAACCGCTAAGCGTCGGTTCAGCGACGGGTTCGGGCATGGAGGATCACCACGTTTTCACAACAGTGTTTCATTTCTACCATGTTGCCGGGCAGAAATCAGTAGTCAGTTTCGGAATATCAGTCGCAAGCCAGCCGCTACACTTAATGCAAAAACGCAAACAGGAAGACGACATGACAACCGCCCAGCCCGATAAAACGGGTTTGCACATTCTGCTCAAACTGGCCGCTCTGGTGGTGATCCTCGCGGGTATTCATGCCGCGGCGGATATCATCGTACAGCTTCTGCTGGCCCTTTTTTTTGCCATTGTATTGAATCCGCTGGTCACCTGGTTTATTCGCCGGGGTGTACGTCGGCCAGTCGCGATAACGTTAGTCGTGGTGGTGATGCTGATCGTTCTTACGGCGTTAATCGGCGTTCTGGCGTCATCCATTACTGAATTCATGGCCATGCTGCCAAAATACAACAAGGAGCTGACGCGCAAGGTTCTGTATCTGCAAGAGATGGTACCTTTTCTGAATCTGCATATGTCCCCGGAGCGCATGCTGCAACGTATGGACTCCGACAAGCTGATGACCTTCACAACCACGCTGATGACAAGTCTTTCCGGTGCCATGGCCAGCGTCGTTCTGCTGGTGATGACGGTGGTCTTTATGTTGTTTGAGGTGCGTCATGTCCCCTATAAGCTGCGCTTTGCGCTGAACAACCCCCAAATCCATATTGCGGGGCTGCATCGGGCGCTGAAAGGTGTTTCTCACTATCTGGCGCTGAAAACGTTGCTCAGCTTATGGACCGGTGCCATCGTCTGGCTGGGGCTGGCGCTAATGGGTATTCAGTTTGCTCTGATGTGGGGTGTGCTGGCATTCCTGCTAAACTACGTGCCCAACATTGGCTCGGTCATTTCCGCCGTTCCACCCATGATCCAGGCGCTGCTGTTCAACGGCGTTTACGAATGCGTGCTGGTTGGGGCGCTGTTTCTGGTGGTGCATATGGTAATTGGCAACATCCTTGAGCCCCGCATTATGGGGCACCGGCTGGGATTATCGACGCTAATCGTGTTTCTCTCTCTGTTGGTGTGGGGATGGCTGCTTGGACCGGTAGGTATGCTGCTTTCCGTGCCGTTAACCAGCGTGTGTAAAATCTGGATGGAAACCACCACAGGCGGTAGCAAACTGGCAATTTTGCTGGGACCCGGCAGGCCCAAAAGTCGGCTACCCTGAAAACTACCAACCGAGGTAGTTATTATATTTCCATATTGACGTTAAAATGACGTCAACACAGCTATATACAGTGGCTTATCTTAAATAAAGAGTGAAAAGGAATTCATTCTTTTATAAAGGAAATATATAATCCACATGCATTATTCTTTGCCAAAAAACATAAAAGTAATGAACACATCCAAAGCATTTAACTTAAACTATCCACTTAGATTTAAAGGTTATTTTATTTGATACGTTTTCTCTAAAAATCTATACTTCTCGCCGATGATGATGCTGAAAAGTTTCTGTTGAAGAAAGTGATAGAATATTATCATCCGGTCATCTCATTGCCTCGCTATCAACAGAGTGAAATAAAGCGCTAATTTAGTTTAAATAAAATTGCAGGTGATAAAGGGTGCATCATGATTCCGGAGCTTATAAGTTAACATGTATAAACGGTACTTTGAGAGGGAGTTTTAATGAAACAGTATATTAAGTGGTTTGCAGCCATTGCCGTTGTCGGTGCACTGGCGGGTTGTGCACGTACTGCGCCGATTGATCAAGTTCACACCAGTGTGAGCGCGGGACATACTCAGGACCAGGTTAAAACCGCGATCCTAAAAGCCGGTATTCAACGCCAATGGGTCATGTCCGAAGCCGGACCAGGTATTATTAAAGCTCGCCAACAAACCCGCGATCATGTGGCTGAAGTCCGTATCACTTATACCGCCACCAGCTATGACATCAAATATGACAGCAGCCTCAACCTGCAGGCTTCTGGTGGAAAGATTCACAAAAACTACAACCGCTGGGTACGCAATCTGGATAAAGACATCCAGCTTAATCTGTCAGCCGGCGCCAATCTGTAATTACGCCTAAAGTCGGGCCGAAAAGGCCCGATACTCTTACTATCTGCCATTTAACAGGTTGTCCCCACATGTACGAACAGGATTCGCTTAGCGCACTGGATGCCATTACTGAAGCACAACGTATCGCCTTTGCCCCTATGCTATTTCAAACCGCGTTGTGTCTGCGAAATGCTGGAGTACTCACCTGGCTGGACAAGCAAGGTAAACGCGGCGCCACGCTCGACGAGATTACCGAAAACAGCACCATCAACGAATATGCCGCCAGCATCCTGTTGGATATGGGGTTAAGTGGGCGCATCATTACCCACAAAGAGGGATATTATTACCTCGCTAAAGTCGGTCATTTTCTTTTACATGACACGATGACGCGTGTGAATATGGACTTCACCCAGGATGTTTGTTATCAGGGGCTGTTCTATCTGGAAAATGCACTGAAAGAAGGAAAACCCGCAGGGTTAAAAACTTTTGGCGACTGGTCAACAATCTATCCTGCACTATCACAATTACCGCTGGCTGCGCGTGAAAGTTGGTTTGCTTTCGATCATTACTATTCAGATGGAGCATTTGATGCCGCATTGCCATATGTATTCGCCAGCGCCCCTGCAACCCTGTACGATGTCGGCGGAAATACCGGGAAATGGGCATTACGTTGTTGTCAACATGATGACAATATTACTGTCACCCTATTAGATTTGCCGCAACAAATTGCACTTGCCCGCGAAAATATAGAAAATGCAGGATTATCTCATCGCATAAATTTCCATGCTGTGGATATGCTTAGCGACTCGCCTTTACCTGCCGGCGCTGATATCTGGTGGATGAGTCAATTTCTGGCTGTTTTTCTCCGGAACAAATTATCGCTATGCTGCGCAACGTTGCCCGGGTGATGAAACCGGGCGCGAAGCTGTTCATTATGGAACTGTTTTGGGATGCCCAAAAATTTGAAGCGGCCTCATTTAGCCTGAATGCGTCTTCGCTTTATTTTACCTGTATGGCGAATGGCAACAGCCGTTTCTACAGCGTAGAGAGGTTTTATCACTATCTGAATCTGGCAGGTTTTCAGGTAGATGAACGCCACGACAACTTAGGTGTTGGGCATACTTTATTGATATGTCAGAAGAAAAAATAAGAAACAATCGGAACAACCGATTTACCGCGGATACGCGTTGATGAAATTTGCTTTCAACATTATAGACTGGCAGGCCAGGGCGCCAGGGTTAAGCGAAACAGAACAGTGGCATGAATGGTCACGGCTTTCGCACGCCATCGATCCCACTGCGCCATTGGCTAAGCTCAACGAGTTACCGATGATGACGGCTCGCCGCCTCAGTTCCGGCAGCAAACTGGCCGTCGATTGTGGGCTGGCGATGCTACGCCGCCATGATATCAATGCTGTTTTGTATACAAGCCGCCATGGTGAACTGGAGCGTAACTACAGGATCCTGCACGCCCTGGCGACTGGGCAGGCACTCTCACCAACCGATTTTGCCCTCTCTGTACATAACTCTGCTGTGGGTAACCTGACGATCGCTGCGAAAAAACCGATTGCCTCCTCCTCGCTTTCTGCTGGCAGGGATACGTTCCAGCAAGGGCTATGTGAAGTCATCGGGCTGTTGCAGGCGGGATATCAGCGCGTATTGATGGTCGATTTCGACGGTTTTCTGCCCGAGTTTTATCACCCACAGTTACCACCTGACATGCCAACATGGCCGTTTGCCGTCGCGCTGGTCATTGAATCCGGTGATAGCTGGCAATGTGAAACCCGTCCGCACTGCGGGCGGGGTGAGACAACGTTGCCGCAAAGCCTATTGTTTTTACAACATTACTTGCAAGATACCAAGGCGTTTACCCTGTCTGGCGAACGCGTACAATGGCAGTGGAGTCAGGGATGAACACGATGCTCCTGCGGCTTAACCGGGTATGGCGACTGGTGATGACCGGTCTTTGCTTTGCCCTGTTTGGCCTCGGCGGACTCCTTCTTTCTACGTTCTGGTTTAACGTCTTGCTGATCGCGATATGGGATAAAGCCCGACGTCGGCGTATCGCCAGACGCAGCATCGCCGCCAGTTTTCGCCTCTTTTTAACGGTGGCGAAACGGCTTGGTGTGTTGGACTACCAAATTGAAGGACGAGATATTTTACGCAATGAACAAGGATGCCTGGTCGTCGCCAACCACCCGACGCTCATCGATTACGTGCTACTGGCATCGGTAATGCCCGAAACCGACTGTCTGGTGAAAAGTGCACTACTAAAAAATCCGTTCCTCAGCGGCGTGGTCCGGGCGGCAGATTATCTGATTAACAGCCAGGTTGACGCGCTATTGCCCGCGTGCCAGCAACGTCTGGAACAAGGCGATACTATTTTAATTTTCCCCGAGGGAACCCGTACACGCCCCGGAGAGGAAATGACGTTACAGCGTGGTGCGGCGAATATCGCCGTGCGCTGCAGCAGTGATTTACGCATAGTGACCATTAAATGCAGTGAACAAATGCTGAACAAAGAAAGCCAATGGTACGACGTCCCATCGGTAAAACCCATGTTTACCATTTCAGTACACGAGCGGGTTAAGATCGACCAATTTTACGACGCAAATTCACAAGAACCGGCGCTGGCCGCAAGGCAGTTGAACCGGCATCTTTTGCTTCAATTACAACCAGGTACTTTACCTCTTTCAGGAATTAATGATGCAAGCGCTTTATCTTGAAATCAAAAATCTCATTATAACGACATTGAATCTCGACGAACTAACAGCTGACGATATTGAAACCGAAGCGGCACTCTTTGGCGATGGCTTAGGCCTGGACTCAATCGATGCCCTGGAGCTGGGTCTGGCGGTGAAAAACGAGTATGGCGTGGTCCTCTCAGCGGAGAGCGAAGAAATGCGTCAGCACTTCTTCTCCGTCGCCACGCTGGCATCTTTCATTCACGCGCAACGTGCCTGAGGATAGTCCGTTATGACCGAACAAAAAGCCATTTACGAAGAAGTCTCCTCACTGCTGGTCAAGCTGTTTGAAGTTGACCCGCAAGATATTAAGCCTGAGGCGCGCCTGTACGAAGATCTGGAACTCGACAGCATCGACGCAGTCGACATGATCGTGCATCTTCAAAAGAAAACCGGTAAGAAAATCAAGCCGGAAGAGTTCAAAGCAGTACGCACCGTACAAGATGTCGTCGATGCGGTTGAACGCCTTCTCATAGAAGCGTAATTCACCGTGTCAGGCACTCGCTCCCTGCCAGTCGTACAACTGCTGACAGGTCTACTGTTGTTGGCCTGGCCGTTTTTGATCTGGTTTGGCCTGGCGCATAACAGTCTGCACTGGTTGCTGCCGTTAATGGCGCTACTCTTTTTTTTACGCTTTCGCCAGGTCCGGCGACAGGCGGGACCGTTGCGCGTCGTGACACAGGTAGTGGTGATCGCGGGTATCACCTTATGCATTGCCAGTTATCTGCTCAAAACGCACCAGCTGCTGCTGTTTTATCCCGTAGTGGTAAACGCCGTCATGCTGTCGGTTTTTGGTGGTTCTCTGTGGTCAGCGATGCCCATCGTTGAACGTCTGGCGCGGCTGCGCGAACCAAATCTGCCCGAAGCAGGCGTGCGCTACACGTACCTTGTGACACTAATCTGGTGCGCCTTTTTCATCATCAATGGCAGCGTTGCGCTCTTTACTGCATTGAATGGCGATATGACCCTGTGGACGACCTGGAACGGTATGGTTTCCTATCTGCTGATGGGGACATTGATGGTAGGCGAGTGGTTAGTTCGCCAACTGGTGATAAAGCGAGATACCCAATGAAGCAGCCCCTCACACTTGCTCAATGGCTCTGTGCCCCACGACCGGACGACATTCCTGTTGCGTGGCAAGAAGATCATACGTGGACACTTGGCCATCTGCGCCATGATGTGGCCCAGTTGATAACGCAACTGCAGCAGCAGGAAGGTGAACGCTGGGCATTATGCTTCGAGAACAGCTATTTATTCATCGTCGCGTTGCTGGCAACGCTCCATGCTGGCAAAACACCGGTGATCCCGGGACATTGTCGCGTCTCGTTGTTAAACGAGCAGCACTTGCTGTTTGATGGCGTACTGAGCGATAAAGCGCTGGACTGGCAGGGAACGCTGCGAGTGGTCAGCTCTGCCATGACATCTGTGGCCCACGACATCACGTTCCCGATAATACGCAGTGACGCCTTTGTGGAGCTATTCACTTCCGGTTCGACCGGCCAGCCGAAACGCGTAATCAAACCGATTGCTCGTCTGGATAGCGAAGCAGCATTGCTCGCTACGCGTTTTGCTGATCGTCTGGCAGGTTGCCGGGTCGTCGCGTCAGTGGTACCGCAACACCTGTATGGTCTGACGTTTCGTATCTTCTTGCCGATGGCTTTAGGCCTCCCGCTGCATGCGGCGATGCTTTGGTATGCCGAACAACTGGCGGCACTGAGCCCTGATCATCGGTATGCGTTTATCAGCAGTCCGGCGTTTCTGAAACGCCTCGACCACCACCTGACACCGCCGCCAATCGAGTTGATTCTTTCCGCGGGCGGCATGCTGTCTTGGCAGGACGTCAAGCAGGCTGCTGACTGGCTGAATGTCTGGCCCGATGAGATCTACGGCAGCACTGAAACCGGAATCCTCGCGTGGCGCTATCGCCATCAGGATGATGTGACATGGCTGCCTTTTCCCGGAGTCAGATTCCAGTCAGAAGACGACGCGTTTCGTGTGTTTTCACCACTAATTGCAGCTGATGATGGCCTGTTACTCGATGATATTCTTCAGTTTATCGAAAACGGACAGTTCCGCCTGATGGGCAGACGCGGGCGGGTGGTCAAGATTGAAGAGAAACGCATTTCACTCAGCGAAGTGGAGCAACGTTTACTGGCACTGGACGGTATCCGTGAAGTCGCAGCATTGCCCGTCTCACGCGGAGGACGTCAGGGCGTTGGTGTCCTGCTGGTACTGGATGACGAAGCCCGGCAACGCTGGCTTGAGTGCGGTGGTAAACCGCAAGAACTGACCTGGCGACGTTCGCTGCTGCCCTGGCTGGAGCCGGTCGCTGTTCCCCGCTACTGGCGGGTGATTGATGAGATTCCGGTCAACAGTATGAACAAGCGTGTCTATGCGCAATTACAGGAGTTATTTCATGAAACCCCATGAAATCGAGCGCCATCAGGCACTGCCTCATCAGGCTGAGATTGTTTTACAACTCGACCCTTCTCTGTTTTGGTTCAGCGGGCATTTTAGCGTGCAGCCACTGCTGCCGGGCGTTGCACAGCTAAACTGGGCGATGGATTACGCCACCACGCTGCTGGTCCCTGGCTGGCGTTTTCACAGTATTCAAAACGTGAAGTTCCAGTCACCGCTATTGCCAGAGGCCACCGTCACCCTGAGTCTGAGCTGGCAGGAAGCGCGTCAGATGCTCACTTTTAGCTACCAGCGCCACGACGGTGACGTGCGCCATACCGCCAGCAGCGGGAAGATTCGGTTATGCCGCTGACCTTTTCCCCATGCGTGTTGATCCCCTGCTACAACCACGGCGCGATGATGTCGGACGTGTTGGATCGTCTTCGGCCGTTCAATCTCCCCTGCATTGTGGTGGACGATGGCAGCGACGAGACTACACGAGATGAACTGGCACGCCTGGCGACAGAATACAGCAATCTGACGTTAATTCGCCTGCCCATCAACGCAGGAAAAGGCGCGGCGGTTATTCGCGGAATGCAGACGGCAGCAGATGCCGGGTTCAGTCATGCAGTGCAGGTCGATGCCGACGGGCAACATGCCATTGAAGATATTCCCAGGCTGCTTGCATTGGCAAAAGAACATCCGACAGCACTGATTTCCGGACAACCGATTTACGATGATTCGGTCCCTCGCTCGCGCCTGTACGGTCGTTGGGTAACCCATATCTGGGTGTGGATAGAAACGCTCTCGTTGCAGCTCAAAGACAGTATGTGCGGCTTCCGGGTGTATCCGGTGGCCCCCACGCTGCAACTGGCACAGCGTGTAACGCTTGGCAAACGGATGGATTTTGATACTGAAGTGATGGTGCGCCTCTACTGGCAAGGCAACACCAGCTATTTTATCCCCACGCGAGTCACCTATCCGCAGGACGGGCTATCCCATTTCGACGCGCTTAAAGACAATCTGCACATTTCATTGATGCACACTCGCCTGTTCTTTGGCATGTTGCCGCGCATCCCCTCCCTGCTGTGTCGTCGTTCATCGACACACTGGGCGCAGCAGCAGGAAGTCAAAGGGTTGTGGGGAATGCGTCTGATGCTGCTGGTCTGGCATGTACTGGGTCGCAAAGCCTTCTCCCTGCTGCTGTATCCGGTCGTCGGCGTATACTGGCTCAGCGCTTCAACTGCCCGAAAAGCCTCTCAACGCTGGATTAGCCGCGTAAGAGCGCAACTGATCACACGCCGGATGCCAGTACCGCCAAACCTGACCAGTTATCAGCATTTCCTGCGTTTTGGCGGCGCGATGCTGGATAAGATTGCCAGTTGGCGCGGTGAACTGCACTTCGGTCGCGATGTGATTTTTGCACCAGGCGCAGAAAAAACGCTAAATGTCAGCGATCCTCGGGGAAAACTGCTGCTGGCTTCACATCTTGGCGATGTCGAAGCCTGTCGGGCACTGGCCCAGCTACAGGGCAGTAAAACAATCAATGCGCTGGTATTTAGCGATAACGCCCAACGCTTTAAACAGATCATGCAAGAGATGGCGCCGCAGGCTGGATTAAATCTGCTCCCGGTGAACAGTATTGGTCCAGATACTGCCATTCTGCTCAAAGAGAAACTGGAGCGCGGTGAATGGGTAGCCATCGTAGGCGATCGCATCGCAGTCAATCCCCAACGCGGCGGCGAGTGGCGTGTGTGCTGGAGCCGCTTTATGGGGCAAAACGCGCCATTCCCTCAGGGCCCGTTTATTCTTGCGTCTATTTTACGCTGCCCTGTAGATCTGATTTTTGCCCTGCGCCAGCAGGAGAAACTCCACATCTACTGCGAACCGTTTGCCGACCCGCTGCTCTTACCGCGCGCCACACGACAACAGGCATTACAGAATACTGTCGATCGCTACGCCGAACGCCTTGAGCACTATGCGCTTCAGTCGCCCCTCGACTGGTTTAACTTTTTCGATTTCTGGCAACTGCCGGACACCAATGACAAGGAGTAAAGGGTGCTTAACGATCCCCGTTTTACGGCTGAAGTCGAGCTAACTATTCCGTTTCACGACGTCGATATGATGGGCGTAGCGTGGCATGGTAACTACTTCCGTTACTTCGAGATTGCCCGTGAGGCACTGCTGAACCAATTCGATTATGGCTATCGGCAGATGAAAGAATCTGGCTATCTGTGGCCCGTGGTCGACACTCGGGTGAAGTATCGCAATGCGCTGACTTTCGAGCAGCATATCCGTGTACGCGCCCAAATTAAAGAGTACGAAAATCGCCTGCGAATCGGCTACGAAATTTTTGATGCCGAAACAGGTAAACGTGCTACAACAGGCTACACCATCCAGGTCGCCGTCGACGAAAAAAGCCGTGAACTGTGCTTTGTCAGCCCGGATATTCTGTTTGAACGGATGGGAGTGACACCATGAAATTATGGCCATTGCTCGTGCTGCTCGTCAGCCCTTTCGTCAGTGCCCTGACGCTCGACTCCCTACAACAACGTTTTACCGAGCAACCGGTGGTTCGCGCCCACTTCGATCAAACCCGGACGATAAAGGATCTACCACAACCGCTGCGATCTCAGGGCAAGATGTTGATCGCCCGCGACAAGGGGTTGCTGTGGGATCAAACGTCCCCGTTCCCGATGCAGCTGCTGCTGGATGACAAACGGATGGTTCAGGCAATTAACGGTCAACCACCGCAGACCGTTACCGCTGAGAATAACCCGCAAATGTTCCAGTTTAATCATCTGCTGCGGGCGTTATTCCAGGCGGATCGTAAAGTGCTGGAACAAAACTTCCGCGTGGAGTTCGCAGACTTAGGAGAAGGTCGCTGGACGCTACGCCTGACGCCAATCACCACACCGCTGGATAAGATTTTTGCGACGATTGATTTAGCAGGAAAGACCTACCTGGAGAGCATTCAGCTCAATGATAAACAGGGCGATCGCACCGATATCGCGCTTTCCCAACACCAACTAACGCCAGCGCAACTGACCGATGACGAACGCCAACGCTTTGCCGCCCAGTAAACGTCCCGCGTTGTTATGGGGAGTCATCAGCCTGCTTCTGCTGGGCATCTTTCTGACGCTGCTACCTCAGGCCCGCCTTAACAGCAGCGTGCTGGCCATGTTGCCAAAGCAGACGCTGGGCGCTATACCTCCGGGTCTGAACGAGGGATTTATGCAGCGCCTTGACCGTCAGGTGGTCTGGCTGGTGAGTCCCGGTAAGCAACCGGACCCAGCGATAGCCCGGGACTGGCTGGCTTTACTGCAAAAATCGCACGCGCTAGCCCAGGTAAAAGGTCCAATGGATGCCGACAGCCAGCAGGCCTGGGGGGCATTCTTCTGGCAACATCGTAACGGCCTGATAGATAACGAGACCCGCGCCCGGCTGCAAAACGGCGGCGAAGCGCAGGGCCAGTGGATCCTGTCCCAACTTTACTCCGCATTCTCCGGCGTCAGTGGCAAAGAGCTACAAAACGATCCCTTCATGCTGATGCGTGGCTCGCAGCTGGCCATGGTCAAAACTGGGCAGCGTCTGCGCCTGATGGACGGCTGGCTGGTCACCCAGGATGAGCAAGGCAACTATTGGTATCTGTTACATGGCGAACTGACCGGTTCATCGTTTGATATGCAACAGACGCACCAATTGGTCACCACGTTGAATACGCTGGAAGGTGAGCTCAAAGCCCACTATCCACAGGCTCAACTGCTGTCTCGCGGGACGCTGTTCTATAGCGATTACGCCAGCCAGCAGGCGAAAAAAGATATCTCTACTCTCGGCATAGCCACTGTGCTCGGGGTGATCCTGCTCATCGTGGCTGTATTTCGTTCGCTGCGTCCGCTGCTGCTGTGCCTGATTTCGATTGGCATTGGCGCGCTGGCGGGGACCGTCGTCACGCTGCTGATTTTTGGCGAGCTCCATCTGATGACGCTGGTGATGAGCATGAGCATCATCGGTATTTCCGCCGACTATACGCTCTACTATTTGACCGAACGAATGGTGCACGGTGCGGAAACATCGCCATGGCAAAGCCTTGCCAAAGTGCGCAATGCCCTGCTCCTGGCGCTACTCACCACCGTAGCGGCTTATCTGATTATGATGCTGGCCCCCTTCCCCGGTATTCGCCAGATGGCGGTATTCGCGGCGGTAGGTCTGAGCGCCTCCTGCCTGACGGTCATTTTCTGGCACCCGTGGTTGTGTCGTCGGTTGCCGGTACGCCCGGTGCCGGCAATGGTACTCATGCTACGCTGGCTTGCTGCATGGCGACGCAATAAAAAACTCTCCGTTGGCCTGCCGCTGGCACTGGCGTTGTTCTCGCTGGCAGGAATAGCGACGCTGCGCGTAGATGATGATATCTCCCAGTTACAGGCGTTGCCGCAGGAAATTCTCGCTCAGGAAAAAGCGATTACCGCCCTGACCGGGCAAAGCGTCGACCAGAAGTGGTTTGTGGTGTACGGCAAATCCGCTCAGCAAACGCTGGAGCGGCTGGAAACCTTTACCCCCGCGCTGGAACAGGCAAAAAAAGACGGATTACTCAGCGGATATCGCACTATTCCGCTCAATTCACTCGCCCGGCAACACCAGGATCTCTCTCTGCTAAAAGATGCTTCTCCCGCCATCACGAAAGCCCTAAACAACGCCGGGCTGGCAACGGTGAACCCCGATCTTAGCGCCATGCCTGTAACCGTCGATGCCTGGCTTGCCAGCCCAGCCAGTGAAGGCTGGCGCTTGCTATGGCTGTCTCTGGCTGATGGCGAAAGCAGCGTATTGGTTCCCGTTGAAGGGGTGAAACAAAGTGATGCTTTAAATACGCTCAGCGTGAAATATTCCGGCGTGGCGTGGGTGGATCGCAAGAGCAGCTTTGACAACCTGTTTGCCCTTTATCGCCATATTCTGACCGGCCTGCTGTGCATTGCGCTGGCGGTGATTGCCTGTGGCGCCATCATTCGGCTTGGCTGGCGTAAGGGCTTAATTAGCCTGGTGCCCTCAGTGCTGTCTTTAGGTTGTGGTCTGGCAGTACTGGCCCTGAGCGGTCATGCGCTCAACTTGTTCTCGCTGCTGGCACTGGTGCTGGTACTGGGAATTGGCATTAACTACACGCTGTTTTTCAGTAATCCACGCGGTACGCCACTGACGTCGCTGCTGGCTATCACGCTGGCGATGATGACCACGCTCCTGACGCTCGGCATGCTGGTCTTTAGTGCCACTCAGGCAATCAGCAGTTTTGGCATTGTGCTAGTAAGCGGTATTTTCACCGCATTTTTGCTGTCACCGCTGGCGATGCCAACGAAAAGAGAGAAGAAAAAACGATGAGTAAACCGATATTTCGTTGGTTGAGTGGGCTTTTGCAGAATGGCGGCATTGCCTTATCCGATCTACGTCAGCACACCATTTGTAGACCGGATAAGCGCAGCGCCATCCGACGGGGCCTGCTCGTCGCCACGTTGCTGCTGGCAGGTTGCAGCCACTCACAGCCGGAACAGAAAGGCCGCCCGCAAGCCTGGTTAGAGCCGGGTATTCGTGTAACGCTACCTGCTCCGGGGATTTCTCCCGCGGTGAATTCGCAACAACTACTAACCGGTAGTTTTAACGGCAAAACTCAGTCACTGTTGGTCATGCTCAATGCTGATGACAAGAAAATCACACTTGCCGGGCTGTCATCAGTCGGCATTCGCCTGTTCCTCGTGACTTACGATGAAAAAGGACTGCACACCGAGCAATCGATCATCGTTCCACAATTGCCGCCAGCCAGCCAGGTGCTGGCTGACGTGATGCTTAGCCATTGGCCGATTAGCACCTGGCAACCGCAATTACCCACAGGCTGGACGCTCGTCGATACGGGTGATAAGCGTGAGCTGCGCAATGCACGCGGCAAAGTGGTCACGGAAATCACGTATCTGAATCGAAGAGGAAAACGCGAACCGATCAGCATTGAGCAGCACGTTTTTAAATACCACATCACCATTCAATATCTGGGTGACTGAGATGATCTACATTTCTGCCGTTGGCATGATTAACGCGTTGGGCAATAACACTGATGAAATCGCAGCCAACCTCACTCGTGGCATAGCGCCGGGAATGCGCCCGCGCACGGGTTGGCTGCAAGGACACCCATCCGCCGTGTTAGCAGGCGTTGACGGTGAGTTACCCGCTATTCCTCAGCACTTTAGCGCTCATCGTTCGCGCAACAACCAGCTATTGCTGGCAGCACTGATGCAAATCCAGCCGCAGGTGGACGACGCTATCGCCCGATTTGGTCGCGATCGTATTGCTGTTGTTCTCGGCACCAGCACCTCCGGCCTGGATGAGGGTGACGTTCACGTTGATTTGATGCTCAACGGCAAAGAGAGCACTGACTGGCGCTATCCGCAACAGGAACTGGGCGATCCGTCGCGTTTTCTTAGCCACTGGCTGGCGCTGGATGGCCCGGCCTTTACGCTCTCAACCGCCTGCTCGTCCAGTGCAAGGGCTATTATGAGCGGACGTCGTTTGATCGAATCTGGTCTGGTCGATATCGCCATTGTCGGCGGTGCGGATACGCTAAGCCGAATGCCAATCAACGGATTCCACAGTCTGGAATCACTCTCCCCAACGCTGTGTCAGCCGTTTGGCCGCGACCGTTGTGGGATCACCATTGGCGAAGGCGCCGCCTTGATGGTATTAACCCGCGAGCCACAGCCTATCGCGCTCCTTGGCGTCGGCGAATCCAGCGACGCGTACCATATTTCGGCTCCCCATCCACAGGGGGAAGGTGCCATTCGCGCCATCGACCAGGCACTTAACGACGCAGGAATGACGCCGGAACACGTGGGCTATATCAATCTGCACGGTACCGCCACACCGCTAAACGATCAGATTGAGTCCAACGTCGTGAGCGCGCTATTTGGCGAAACGGTCCCGTGCAGTTCAACCAAACACCTGACCGGGCACACACTGGGCGCCGCGGGGATCACCGAAGCAGCTATCGGTGTGTTGATTCTGCAACGCGACCTGCCGCTACCACCGCAGGATTTTAGCCAGTCACCACGCGATGAAACATTGCCAGCCTGCGGCATCATTGAACAGCCACAGCCGCTGACTCGCCCGGTTATCTTGTCTAATTCGTTTGCCTTCGGCGGTAATAATGCCAGCATCCTGCTCGGGAGAATCTCATGAGCCACTATTTATCACCGGGCGACTATTTGCCGCATGATGCGCCGATGCTGCTCCTTGAAGAGGTCGTCAGTGTGGCGGACGAAACCGCCATCTGCCACGTGACGGTATCAGCAAACAGCGTACTGGCCCCTTTCCTCGACCCCGATGGCAATCTACCTGGCTGGTTCGCACTGGAACTGATGGCGCAGACCATTGGCGTCTGGTCTGGCTGGCACCGCCAGCAACAAGGTCAGGCGAGTATTACGTTAGGCATGGTGCTGGGCTCACGTGAATTAGTCTGTGCCACAGGTGTTCTGCCTGCCGGGAAGAAGCTGAGCATCCATGTCAAATTGCTGATGCAGGATGCACGATTCGGTAGCTTTGAATGTGCCATCCAGGCAGACAACGAGACGTTGGCAACCGGTCGCGTCAACACCTTCCAGCCGACATCAGAAGAAATTAACACGCTATTTCAACAAGGAGCGTCCACATGAGCCGTTCAGTTTTAGTTACGGGTGCCAGCAAAGGTATCGGTCGCGCCATCGCCAGACAACTGGCCGCGGACGGTTTTGTGGTCGGCGTACACTATCATCGCGATATGCAAGGAGCACAAGAAACGCTGGATTCTATCCTCGCCGCTGGCGGCGCAGGGCGCCTGTTGACATTTGATGTTGCCAATCGCGAGCAGTGCCGTGAAATACTGTCGCAAGATATTGAGGCAAACGGCGCATGGTACGGCATTGTTAGCAACGCTGGGGTCACTCGTGATGCCGCTTTCCCTGCGCTCAGTGATAACGACTGGGATGCGGTGATCCATACCAACCTCGACAGCTTTTACAACGTCATTCATCCGTGCATTATGCCGATGATCAGCGCACGCAAGGGGGGCCGTATCATCACACTGTCTTCGGTTTCGGGCGTGATGGGCAACCGCGGTCAGGTCAATTACAGTGCGGCAAAAGCCGGAATTATTGGTGCCACTAAAGCGCTGGCCATCGAACTGGCAAAACGCAAAATTACCGTAAACTGCATTGCACCGGGACTCATTGATACCGGGATGATCGAGATGGAAGAAGCCGCATTGAAAGAGGCGATGTCGATGATCCCCATGAAACGGATAGGTCAGGCTGAAGAAGTGGCCGGGCTTGCCAGTTATTTAATGTCGGATGTGGCGGGCTATGTAACTCGCCAGGTGATTTCCATCAATGGAGGGATGTTATGACACGTCGTGTCGTGATTACAGGCATGGGCGGCGTCACCGCCTTTGGGGAAAACTGGCAGGCTGTCTCCGCCAGGTTATTGGCATATGAAAATGCGGTACGCAAAATGCCGGAGTGGCAGGTTTATGACGGGCTGCACACACTGCTGGGAGCGCCGATCGACGACTTCACTCTACCGGAACACTATACCCGCAAGCGAATTCGCGCCATGGGTCGCGTATCGCTGATGTCCACCCGCGCAACAGAGCTGGCGCTTGAGCAGGCCGGGCTGATTGGCGATCGGGTACTGACTAACGGTGAAACCGGGATCGCTTATGGTTCATCAACCGGTAGTACCGGTCCAGTGAGCGAGTTCGCGACCATGCTGACCGAGAAGCATACTAATAACATCACCGGCACGACCTACGTGCAAATGATGCCGCACACCACTGCCGTTAACACTGGATTATTTTTTGGTCTTCGGGGGCGAGTCATTCCGACATCCAGCGCCTGCACATCCGGTAGCCAGGCAATTGGTTACGCATGGGAAGCCATTCGGCACGGTTATCAAACAGTGATGGTCGCCGGCGGTGCAGAAGAACTGTGTCCTTCCGAAGCTGCCGTGTTTGATACACTGTTCGCTACCAGCCAGCGCAACGACGAGCCGAAAACCACCCCCTCCCCGTTCGATGAAAAACGCGATGGTCTGGTCATCGGAGAAGGCGCAGGTACGCTGGTGCTGGAAGAGCTGGAACACGCTAAAGCGCGCGGAGCAACGATTTATGGTGAAATCGTTAGCTTTGCCACTAACTGCGATGCTGCCCATATCACCCAGCCACAGCGCGAAACAATGCAGATTTGCATGGAAAAATCGCTGAATATGGCCGGTATTAGCGCCCGCGATATCGGATATATTTCAGCGCACGGTACCGCAACCGATCGCGGTGATATTGCAGAAAGTCAGGCAACCGCTGCAATTTATGGTGATAATGTGCCGCTATCCTCGCTTAAAAGCTATTTTGGACATACCCTTGGCGCTTGTGGCGCACTAGAGGCCTGGATGAGTCTGCAAATGATGCGAGAAGGCTGGTTTGCGCCTACGCTAAATTTGAGTCAGCCAGATGCTAATTGTGGAGCGCTGGATTACATTATGGGTAAAGCCCGCAAGATTGATTGCGAATTTTTGCAGAGCAATAACTTTGCGTTTGGCGGCATAAATACTTCTATCATCATTAAACGTTGGCCCTGATATGTACCGGATCGTTCTTGGGAAAGTTTCTGTTTTAAGCGCTGGCACACTGCCTGCCGCATTGCGTGAGCAGGCCCCGCAAGGCGCTCGTCGTGCGCGCTGGCTGGCAGGTCGCGTGCTGCTTTCCCATACTCTTTCGCCATTACCGGACATCGTCTACAGCGAGCAAGGAAAACCGGCCTTTTCCGCCGACACACCGCTGTGGTTCAATCTCAGCCACAGCGGTGATGATATTGCCCTGCTGCTCAGCGACGAAGGGGAAGTCGGCTGTGATATTGAAGTCGTTCGCCCGCGCGATAACTGGCAGACGCTGGCAAATACGGTGTTCAGTCTCAGGGAACATGCCGAAGTTGAGGCCGAACGCCCGGAGCAACAGCTGGCGGCGTTCTGGCGCATCTGGACGCGTAAAGAAGCTATCGTGAAACAGCGTGGCGGCAGCGCCTGGCAAATTGTCAGTGTCGACAGCACCGCGCTAACCTCCTCACTCTCAGTCAGCCAGTGCCAGCTCGATACCCTGAGCCTGGCGGTGTGTACGCCCACGCCGTTTACTCTGACCGCCGACGCCGTGCAGCGTCTGGAAGCCTTAGCGTAAATTTTCCGGGAAGTTTTCCGGCAATTCATTGGCCGCACAGGCAATAACGCTGTCATTATTCGCCCCACAGTCACGCACGAAGGTGATGGTCGCAAACTCGTCAATCACCTCAGTTGGATATGCCGGACCCGCATCGCGATATGACATCATCAGCGGAATATGGTCATTCTGGAAACAGACCGTTTTTTGCGGATGGTTAATCACCCAGCGTGGGAAAAAGATGGTGCCGTGAAAGAGTTTGTCGCCCAGATTCACGCTCAGGCTGACGTCGGTCCCGGTCGGTTCGGTCCATGAAATTTTATAAACACTCTCGCCAACCCGCACAATGTACGCCCGCTGATCTTTCACCCAACGATTCCCCACAATGCCGCTGTGAATACGGTAATCCAGAGTGGTGTCGTTTTTCACGTAGATCTCGTAATTCCAGCCATTATCGTAGGTATAGACCAGATGTTTGCCGACAAAGCCGCTCAAATCATGTTTATCAAAAGTGCTCATATTCGTTCTCCTCTTACTTGATGCGAGGATCTTACCGCTTCAAAAATTGGATGAATAACGCTATGTTTACATCATATTCATTCAATTTTTAGATGAGTTATGCACAAGACAACGCTGGAGCAATGGGCCTTACTGGAGAAAGTCGTGGAGCTGGGCAGCTTTGCTAAAGCTGCGGAAGAGACCAACCGTAGCCAGTCTTCGGTGAGTTACAATCTGGCGCTACTGCAGGAGCGGCTTGGCGTGACGCTGCTGACGCCGGAAGGTCGCAGGGCGGTATTAACCCCTGCGGGAGAGCTACTGCTGGGCCAGGTCAAACCGTTACTGAAGGCCTTTTTATGGGTGGAAACCCGGGCAGCAACGTTGCAAAACGGCACGCGAACGCGGCTGGATTTCATGGTAGATAGCATCTTCCCACGCAAACGCCTGTTCGCGATCCTCAAGCAGTTTCAGCAGGCGTGGCCGCAGACGCAGGTACGTTTGACCGAAGTACTGGAGAATGGTGACGATCGACTGGCGGCGCATGCCGATGCGGACGTGATGGTCCTGACCCGACGCCAGGATATCACCGGACGCGGCGAATGGCTGATGAATATTGACTTCGTGGCCGTTGCCCACCGCGATCACCCGCTCTGCATGTTGGATGCGCCGCTGGATGAAGACGCGTTACGCGCGTGGCCGCTGATTCGCATTGCCGATCGCGACAACCCTCAGCAAGCGGTGCGCGATGCCTGGACCTTCTCGACCATTGATGCCGCGATTGAGGCGGTGATGTATCAGGTCGGTTATGGCTGGTTGCCTGAGGAGCGAATTCAGCAGCAGCTTGAGCAGGGGCTATTACGACCGCTGCCGTTAAGCCATGGCGCTCGCCGTGCCACCCCGCTGCATCTGATCGTCAAAGACACGCTCGCGCCGCTGGATGAACAGGTAACAACCCTGCTGCGTTTATTGCGAGAGCATTAACCTTTTCCCCGGATGCCGGACGTGTGTTACAAAATACGCTATTCCCCTTACTCCCTGTGCGCCCACGCGCCACATGAAAGGTTAATTGCAGATGCAACGAGTCACCATTACCCTCGATGACGATTTACTGGAAACGCTCGACAGCCTGAGCCAGCGCCGTGGCTATAACAACCGTTCCGAAGCGATCCGCGATATTCTGCGCGGCGCACTGGCGCAGGAAACTACCCAGGAGCACGGCACTCAGGGATTCGCAGTGCTCTCGTATGTTTATGAGCATGAGAAGCGTGACCTGGCGAGCCGTATTGTTTCCACCCAACATCACCACCACGATTTATCAGTCGCCACGCTGCACGTGCACATCAACCATGACGACTGTCTGGAAATCGCTGTGCTAAAAGGTGACATGGGTGATGTGCAGCATTTTGCCGATGACGTGATTTCCCAGCGCGGCGTGCGCCACGGTCATCTGCAGTGCCTGCCGAAAGAAGAGTAATTGCTTGTTTTGTTGCCCGGCCTACATTCATTCCCGTTTGTAGGCCAGGTAAGGCGCAGCCGCCACCCGGCAATAGTATTTACGCCATCGTGCCAATCGTCTTTCTGAAACGCAGCAGCGCTATCAGGAAGAACGTACTGCCAATCGCCAGCAGCGTCAGGAACTGCGGCCAGACAATGTTAAACCCTGCGCCGCGGTAAAGAATCGCCTGCGCAAGGCTAACAAAATGGGTAGTCGGCATCGTCAGCATAATGTCCTGCACCGCCTGCGGCATGCTTTCACGCGGTGTAGAGCCGCCGGAGAGCATCTGTAACGGCAGCAGTACCAGAATCATCAGCAACCCCAGTTGTGGCATGGAGCGCGCCAGCGTGCCCATAAAAATGCCGATTGACGTGGTGGCGAACAGGCTCAGCGCCACTCCCAGCATAAACAGCGGTATCGAGCCTTCAATCGGTACGCCAAGCACACCTTTTACCATCAGCATCAGCGACAGACCGGAAACCACCAGCACCACCAGCCCCATCGACCAGATTTTTGCCATCATGATTTCAAACGGCGTCACCGGCATCACCAGCAGGTGCTCAATGGTCCCGTGTTCACGCTCGCGAATCAGCGCCGACCCGGTAAGCACAATCGCCAGCATGGTGATGTTGTTGATGATCGCCATCACCGCGCCAAAGCGGGCGGGTTCCAGATTAGGGTTAAAGCGCATACGCATTTCCAGCGCCACCGGCAGCTCGCTGTTATCGCGGTAACGCGACACAAAGCTGTTCACCTCGCCACTGATGATATTCTGGATATAGCTGTTGCCGGTAAAGGCCTGGCTCATCCGCGTGGCATCGACGTTAACCTGAATATCCGGCTGCCGCCCGGCCAGTACATCGCGCTGAAAATCAGGCGGAATGTTCACAGCGAAGGTATAGCGCCCGGCATCCAGCCCGGCATCCATCTCATCGGCGGTAATCATCTCCGGTGGTAAAAACCACGGACGATAAAAACTGTTCACAATGCGATTCGACAACTGCGACTGGTCCATATCGGCAATGGCAATCGGCGCCAGGTGCAGCGACCCTGGCAGAACGGTCGCGGAAGAGTAAACCGAGACCGTGAAGGCGAAGACGATCAGCGTCAGCATCGCTTTGTCACCCAGCAGGCTGCGTAACTCTTTGATGCCGAGGTTATAAATATTCCGTAATCGGCGCATCACCCCTCCTGTTTTTTCAGCAGCAATACGCTCAGACCAATGACCACTGGAATGGCTACCGCCAGTGGAATAAACAGCGGCCAGAGATCGGTCAGATCCAGCGCTTTAGAGAACGTCCCGCGCGCGATGGTCAGAAAATGGCTGGTCGGGTAAATTTCGCCAATCCACCGTCCCGGCCCTTCCAGCGAGGCGACCGGGTCGATCATCCCGGAAAACTGCGTCGCCGGGATCAGCGTAATAATCGCCGTACCAAAAATGGCGGCGATCTGACTTTTCATAAACGTGGAAATTAACAATCCCAGCCCGGTGGCAATGGTGACGTACAGCAGCGCGGCCAGCGTCAGGGTCACAAAACTCCCCTTATGCGGGACGCCGAATACAAACACCGACAGCGCGCACAGCAGCAGGAAGTTCAGCATGCCCAGCACGATGTAAGGCAACTGTTTGCCGAGTAAAAACTCGCTGCGGGTAGTGGGCGTCACGTACAGATTGATAATCGACCCCAGCTCTTTCTCACGCACCACGCTCAGAGCGCTGAGCATGGAGGGGATCATCATCAACAGCAGCGGGATCACCGCCGGAACAATCGCTGGCAGGCTTTTCACATCCGGGTTGTAACGATAGCGAGTTTCAATGGTCATCAGTCCGTTTTGCCCGCTGGTATTTGGCTGACGCGCCATCACATCCTGCAGCCAGGTCTGGTGCATCGCCTGCACGTAGCCTCTGACCGTTTCCGCACGGCTCGGCATTGCGCCATCGACCCAGACGCCAATCTTCACCGGCGTTCCACGCGCGATATCGCGGCCAAAATTTGGCGGGATCTCTATGGCTACCGCGACTTCGCCCGAGCGCATCCGTTTGTCCAGCTCGTCATAACTGGTGAGCGGCGGCTGCTCGATAAAATAGCGCGATCCCGCCAGATTCAGCGTCCACGCCTGGCTGCTGACTGTCTGGTCACGATCGAGCACCGAAAAACGCAGGTTTTCCACATCCATGCTGATGCCGTAGCCCATGATCAACATCAGGATCACCGTGCCCATCAGCGCCAGCGTTGAACGTACCGGGTCACGTCGCAGCTCCAGCGCTTCGCGGCGGCTGTAGCTGAACAAGCGCCGCAGGCTAAATCCCTGGTGCGGCGGCTGACTGTTTTCATGCACTGCCGGGACATTGGCTGGCGGTAACTGAGCCTCCGGCGCCGGACCAGCCGCTTCCTGTAACCACGAGATAAACGCCTCTTCCAGACTGGCGGCACCACGCTGTTTCACCAGTTCCTGCGGCGTGCCGCTGGCCAGGACTTTTCCGGCGTGCATCAGCGACATGCGGTCGCAGCGCTCCGCTTCGTTCATAAAATGGGTGGAGATAAAAATGGTCACTTTATCCTGACGCGACAGATCGACCATCAGTTGCCAGAACATGTCTCTCGCCACCGGATCGACCCCGGAGGTTGGTTCATCGAGAATGAGCATCTCCGGGCGATGGATCACCGCCACCGCCAGCGACAGGCGTTGACGGATCCCCAACGGCAGCGCGCCGGGCAACGCATCTTCGACATCGGTCAGCGAAAAGCGCTCACTCATCTCTTGTACCCGCCCCGGGATTTCTGCTTCGGGGATATGGAACAACCGCGCGTGTAGCTCGAGGTTTTGCCGTACGGTCAGCTCGCTGTAGAGCGAAAACGCCTGCGACATATAGCCTACCCGGCGACGGGTATCGATATTCTTCGGGTCAACCGCTTGCCCAAACAGCCACGCCTCACCTTCACTTGCGGGTAGAAGCCCGGTGAGCATTTTCATGGTAGTGGATTTACCGCAGCCGTTGGAGCCGAGAAAACCGAAGATTTCCCCGCGCGGAATACGAAAGTTAACGTGGTCAACGGCCACGAACTTGCCGAAGCGCATGGTCAGATCTTTCGCCTCGATGGCAATCTCTTCCTGCTCAGCGTGATACGGCGGGATCACCACTGGCTTATGCGCCTGACGCTGGGCTTCGGGTAACAGCGCGATAAACGCCTGCTCCAGCGTGTCGGAGTTGGTTTTTTCGCGTAGCTGCTGCGCGCTCCCGGTGGCCAGCACCTCCCCAGCGTTCATCGCCACCAGCCAGTCAAAGCGCTCGGCTTCTTCCATGTAGGCGGTCGCAACCAGCACGCTCATGTTGGTCTGCCGTTGGCGAATGCTGTTAATCAGATCCCAGAACTGGGCGCGGGACAGCGGGTCGACCCCGGTGGTAGGTTCATCGAGAATTAACAGTTCCGGGTCATGGATCAACGCGCAGCACAACCCCAGCTTTTGCTTCATCCCACCCGAGAGTTTCCCGGCCGGACGATCGCGAAACGGCGCCAGTCCGGTGCTGTTCAGCAGCTCGGCAATCCGCGCTTCGCGCTCCGCTTTGTCATGGCCAAACAGCCGGGCAAAGAAATCGACGTTCTCATACACCGACAGCGTGTGGTACAGGTTTTTCCCCAACCCCTGCGGCATCCAGGCAATGCGTGGGCAGACATCCCGGCGATGTTTCGGGTCGCGCATATCGCCGCCCAGCACCATCACGTTACCGTGTTCAATGACTCGCGCGCCGGAGATGAGCGACAGCAGGCTTGATTTTCCGACGCCATCCGGGCCAATCAGCCCCACCATACAGCGGGCGGGGATATCCAGCGTGATATTGTTCAGCGCTACCGTTTTCCCGTAATGCTGACTCACGCCGTCAAGGTGCGCCACGGGAGGAACGGGAACCAGCGCCAGATGCGTCATTGCGGCAACCTCACCATCAGGTCGTCAGGCCAGGCTCGATTTTCATCGATACGCACCCACGCCATGCCCGGCAGACCGGTTTTCACGTACTCGAGATGCTGCTGCAACAGCTCTGGCGGGATACGCGCTTTAACGCGGAACATCAGCTTCAGCCGCTCATCGCTGGTTTCGACCGTTTTCGGTGTGAACTGCGCGACGCTTGCCACAAAGCTGATGGTCGCCGGAACACGCAGATCCGGTGCGGCATCCAGCACCAGGCGCGCTTCGCCGCCAATCTTCAGTAAGCCAGCCTGTTCGGTAGGCAAGAAGAACGTCATGTAGACATCGCTGAGATCGACCATATTCAGGACGCGCCCGCCCGCAGAAAGCACCTCACCCGGCTCAGCAACGCGGTACTGCACGCGACCATCGCGCGGGGCTTTCAGCTCGCTGTCATCAATATCAGCCGCAATACGACGTTCGGTGGCCTGCGCAGCTTCTACGCGGGTTTGCGCCTGAATGATGCTGGTGCGAGCGGCTTCAATTGCGGCTTTTGCCGCTGAGACCTGCGCCTTTGCGGATTCCAGCGCGGCGCGTGCGCTTTCTGCCGCGGCCCGATCGTCATCCAGTTGTTGCTCAGACACGGCCCCACGCTGGGATAGCGAACGGGAACGCACGTGGCGTTTAGAAACCGACTGCAGCTCCGCCTCGCGCTGTTTTACTACCGACTGCGCGGCGCGCATTTCACTTTGCCGCTGTTCCAGCAGCGCTCGCGCCGCCGCCACCGCGCTTTCGGCCTCTTTGATTTGCGCGATCGCTTCCAGCCGCTGCTCCTGCAGCACGCGAGTATCCATTTTCGCCAACACCTCGCCCTGACGAACGAACTGCCCTTCCGACACAAGGATCGTGTCAATTCGCCCGGCAATCTTGGTAGCAATATCCACTTCGGTGGCTTCAATTCTGCCGTTGCTGGCTGCGAACCCCTCCGGTATTCCGGCAGGACGGAGCATCCACCATGCTATCGCAGCCACCACGACCAGGGTGCCCGTCCCCCACCACATCACATGACGCTTAAACTTATCCATATTCGACCCGCCGTAATCCCTGTTATCAAACGATGCGTGTCACAAAGCCCACTGAATAGCTATTCAGCGGGAGATTCCATCCGGGATGAGAAGGAATAAGAAACCATGGCCAGAGAGCGGACAGGCGTTAAGGCAACCTGCGCCGCGCAGGAAGTGAATGACGAAAATGCTGTGAAATCGGGTAGTAATGTTGTCATCATCAGCGTTCCTGGCCGGAAATGAAACACGCATACTCATAACTGCTATCTATTGAATACTAACACCTGGATTCAATATGTCTATTCGGTTGTAGTTTCCACTTCAGCCCTATCGCGCTCTGGCACAGGGAATATTTCGTATATCAACGATTGATAAACACTCACAACTATAAACATAATCAATAATTAGACATCGCTATAATAGTGGCTCATTTACCGATCTCGTTATGGCGAGGCTCCTGTACAAATACAAGTTACCGCCCTGCTGGTATCGAGAGAGGCCACTCAGGGAAATACAGGCATCCATCGAATCAAGGTGTTGCCAAGGTAACTTCTGACGATTTCACCATCGGACAGATACGTTGTTCAGTGCTAAAACCAGGACGTAGGGATCCGCCTGCGCTAACCCTGTCTTGTTCGCCCCTATGAGAGATTTTTATAGGGAATTACACCATGTCATCTATGCCACTCTGCGCCGCCCATCATCCTATGCCGGATTTCAATGGCGATGCTATCGCGCAATATATGCGCACCGATTTTATTACCCTGCCGGATCATCTCAGCGTGAACGGCGCTCGTGAATACTTTGTCTCCCAGCTCACAACGGATGATATTCCAGGCCAGATCTTTGTTGTGGCTGGAAAAGCGCTGCGCGGGGTGTTATCCATCAAGCGCTTATTGCAGGAAAAAGATACATCGCTGAACATCAACCATCTTACGGACAGTTGTTTGTTTCATGTAAAGCCTGATGATGAACGGGCACTGGTCGTTGCCGAGTTAGCCGAACGCGAACTCGATCTGGTGGCTGTCGTTGAGAAAGGTGAGCTGGTCGGTTGTCTGATGGAAAAAGAGATCGCTCATCTACAGGAAGATGATGTTACCGAAGATGTTCAGCTTCAGGGGGCAACGTTGCCGCTGGAAAAACCCTACCTGGAGATTAGCCCGTGGACATTGTGGAAAAAACGTTCTGTCTGGCTCCTGCTACTTTTTGTCGCAGAGGCCTATACCAGCAGCGTTCTTCAACATTTTGAAGAGGCGCTGGAATCTGCTATTGCACTGGCCTTTTTTATTCCACTATTAATTGGTACTGGCGGCAACAGCGGTACGCAGATCACCTCAACGCTGGTACGTTCAATGGCGCTGGGAGAAGTGCGGCTGCGCGATATGGGTCGGGTGATCCGCAAAGAAGTTTCAACTTCGCTGCTGATTGCCCTGACGCTGGGTCTGGCAGGCTGCTTGCGCGCGTGGATGATGGGTATCGGAGTGGAAATCACGCTAATCGTCAGCCTGACGCTGGTTTGCATTACGCTGTGGAGCGCCGTGGTGTCATCAGTGATCCCCATGGTGCTCAAGCGTATCGGCATTGATCCCGCCGTGGTTTCGGCCCCGTTTATCGCCACGCTTATCGACGGTACCGGGTTGATTATCTACTTTAAAATCGCCCAGTATTTTCTTGGTCTGAACTAATGATAATGCCCGGCAGCCCAGGTTGTCGGGCACCACGGTCAGGCAGGTGTCAAATCCTGCGCGCATGCCCAGGCGCTCGACCACGCCCACTGGAAGTTATAGCCGCCCAGCCAGCCGGTGACGTCCATGACTTCGCCGATAAAGTAGAGTCCCGGCACTTTGCGCGCTTCCATCGTGCGCGATGACAGCTCGTTGGTATCGACGCCGCCCAACGTGACTTCAGCGGTACGATACCCTTCCGTACCGTTCGGCTGCACCCGCCACTCGGTCAGCGTCTCAACCAGCGTTTGCTGATCGCGTACATTAAGCTGCTTCAGCGAGACATCCGGGATTTGCCCTAACTGCTGTAAACATTCCACCAGACGCTTTGGCAACTGCATTGCCAGGGTGTTCTTTAAGCTTTGATTAGGATGTGCGCTACGTTGGTCATCGAGGAAGCTCGCGAGGTCAACATCCGGCAACAAATTAATGCTGACAAATTCACCTGGCTGCCAAAAACTGGAAATTTGCAGCACGGCCGGACCAGAAAGCCCGCGGTGCGTAAAGAGCAGGTTTTCACGAAATACGGTGCCGTCCTCGGCGGTGATAACGGAAGAAACGGATACGCCAGAGAGCACCTGAAGCTGCTCCAGTAGCGGCTTATGTAAGGTGAAAGGCACCAGACCTGCGCGCGTAGGCAAAACGTTCAGGCCGAACTGTTCCGCAATTTTATAACCAAACGGCGTCGCGCCCAGACCCGGCATAGAGAGACCACCGGAGGCAATAACCAGCTTTTTCGTGCCGACACTCATCCCATTCAATTCCAGGATAAAATCGTCACCATCTCGCTCAACGCTCAGGATTTCGCTACGTAACCGCATAGTTACGTTACCTTTTTCACACTCATCCACCAGCATATCGACAATTTGCTGGGCAGAATCATCGCAGAAAAGCTGGCCTAGCGTTTTTTCATGCCAGGCAATACCGTGCTTACCCACCAGATCGATAAAATCCCACTGTGTATAACGCGCCAGCGCCGATTTGCAAAAATGCGGGTTTTGGCTCAAATACGCAGCCGGCTCGACATAAAGGTTGGTAAAGTTGCAGCGGCCCCCGCCAGACATGAGAATCTTGCGCCCGGGCTTTTTACCATTATCAATTAGCAGTACGCGACTACCTGCTTGTCCTGCCTGCGCGGCACAAAACATACCCGCTGCGCCAGCGCCTATAATAACGGTATCAAACCTTTCCACGTTGCGATCCTCTCTAAAAAGCGGGAGTGAATTGTAAAGATTCCTCAGTGGTCGCACCAGCACCAAACTACCGATAAAGGGTATTTATCTGAAATATATAGGATAATTCTTTAGTGGTGTAAAACAAAGCAGGAGACAAATCAAAAAAACTCTATATTTCACTTTGCCCGCGCCGCCAAAGTCACTGATAATGCGCCGCGTTCATGTCCTCAAAATGGCGTAACGTCCTATGCTACATTTGTTTGCTGGCCTGGATTTACATACCGGGCTTTTACTATTGCTTGCTCTGGCTTTCGTGCTGTTCTACGAAGCAATTAATGGCTTCCATGATACAGCCAATGCTGTCGCAACTGTGATCTATACCCGTGCAATGCGTTCGCAATTGGCGGTGGTCATGGCTGCGGTGTTCAACTTCTTTGGTGTTTTGCTGGGTGGTCTCAGCGTGGCGTATGCCATCGTGCATATGTTACCAACGGATCTGCTGCTTAATATGGGATCGTCACATGGCCTCGCCATGGTGTTCTCCATGTTGCTGGCGGCAATTATCTGGAACCTGGGTACCTGGTACTTTGGTCTGCCTGCATCCAGCTCCCACACGCTGATTGGCGCCATTATCGGTATTGGTTTAACCAATGCGCTGATGAACGGCACCTCGGTGGTGGATGCACTTAACATCCCGAAAGTTATCGGTATTTTTGCCTCGCTTATCATCTCACCTATTGTCGGTCTGGTAGTTGCAGGTGGTCTTATTTTCATTCTGCGTCGCTACTGGAGCGGTACGAAAAAACGTGCCCGTATCCACCTGACGCCGGCAGAACGTGAAAAGAAAGACGGAAAGAAAAAGCCGCCGTTCTGGACGCGTATTGCACTGATCCTCTCCGCTATCGGCGTGGCGTTCTCCCACGGCGCGAACGATGGTCAGAAAGGCATTGGTCTGGTGATGCTAGTGCTGATTGGCGTAGCGCCAGCAGGTTTCGTGGTGAATATGAATGCTTCCGGTTACGAAATTACCCGTACCCGCGATGCAATCAATAACGTCGAAGTCTTCTTCCAGCAGCGCCCTGACCTGCTTAAACAGGCCACAGGCGTAGACCAGCTGATTCCGTCCCCGACGGATGCGGCACCAGCGACGCCGACCGAGTTCCATTGCCACCCGGCGAATACCATCAACGCGCTGGAACGTGCGAAAGGTATGCTGGCGAATCTGGAAACCTACGACAAGTTAAGCGTCGAACAGCGTGGTCAGTTGCGCCGTATTATGCTGTGCATCTCTGATACCACCGATAAAGTGGTTAAGCTGCCTGGCGTAAGCGCTGACGATCAGCGTCTGCTGAAGAAACTGAAATCTGACATGCTGAGCACCATTGAGTACGCGCCTATCTGGATCATTATGGCCGTCGCACTGGCGCTGGGTATTGGTACGATGATTGGCTGGCGTCGCGTGGCAACCACTATCGGTGAGAAAATCGGTAAGAAAGGCATGACCTATGCCCAGGGGATGTCGGCGCAGATGACCGCCGCAGTCTCTATCGGTCTTGCCAGCTACACCGGTATGCCCGTTTCCACCACACACGTTCTCTCCTCTTCCGTTGCGGGAACGATGGTTGTTGATGGCGGCGGTTTGCAGCGTAAAACGGTGACCAGCATTCTGATGGCCTGGGTCTTCACCCTGCCAGCAGCAATTCTTCTTTCCGGCGGGCTGTACTGGCTCTCCCTGAAGCTTATCTAAGAGAATGCGCGGTAAAAAAGCGGATCAGGAAACTGGCCCGCTTTTTTTGTATCTGTCATTGGAATCAGTGCCAGATAATCAGCGCAACCATGCTGATTAGCACCAGACCGCATAGCGCGCTGGTGAGAATGAACTGACCGCGAACCCGCTCACAGCGGCGAATAAATTCATCATCATGATGATCGCGGTAACGCTGAGCGTAGATATACCACACCAGACGCATCTGCTTGTTCGGTTGCCCATGCGAGGTAAAAAAGCCCCCTCCATCTACATACTGGTAAAGCAATGGATCGCAACCACGAAGTACTACTAGCAGTGCGCGTAGCGAAGAAAAATAGCGCGCCATATTAACAATGCAAACGACACATAAAGCCCAGAACAATGCAATGGTGCTTATCATACCCCCTCCCCGGCGACCCGCCCACGGAACTCCTTTCCGGGACTACCGCTCCCCGATACCCTGCCAAACCATTCAGTGAAGAGTACTGAAGAAACCGTTCGTATTAGTATCACGCATTCGAACGCCCCTCTAGATAGTGTAGGAGATTAGTTAATTTTTTTGCCAGAAGGTTAATCGCTATCAATGCAATTAACTAAAAAATTTGTTTAACTGCTTGGCAAGCAAGGCGGATTGACGGATTATTCTGGTCGCTATAATGTAAGGATAGTCCTTATATGGTACGTTTTTACGACTGGGCTAGCCCCGCGCACAAGGTTCGCAGGACGCGGATGACGCGGCGGCAGAGAAACGCCAGCAGGCTAGTCATCGACAACTTATGGAAGGAGTAACACTATGGCTTATAAACACATTCTTATCGCGGTTGATCTTTCTCCGGAAAGCAAAGTTCTGGTTGAAAAAGCGGTCTCTATGGCGCGGCCTTACAATGCTAAAGTTTCCCTTATCCACGTTGACGTAAACTATTCCGACCTGTACACCGGCCTTATCGACGTGAATCTGGGCGACATGCAGAAACGCATTTCTGAAGAAACCCACCACGCGTTAACCGAGCTGTCCACCAACGCAGGCTACCCAATCACCGAAACCCTGAGCGGTAGCGGCGACCTGGGTCAGGTTCTGGTTGATGCCATCAAAAAATACGACATGGATCTGGTCGTTTGTGGTCACCACCAGGATTTCTGGAGCAAACTGATGTCCTCCGCGCGCCAACTGATCAACACCGTCCACGTCGACATGTTGATTGTTCCGCTGCGTGACGACGAAGAAGCATAAAATGCTTGCCGCCGGGAAATAGCCCGGCCTGCTGCAAGTAGTTAAGCCTGTAAACGCCCGCCTGTGCGGGCGTTTTTGTTTTTATCACTCGGACAAAATTAGTACATCAATCCAACAAACAAATCATAATTAGTGTGATCAACTAATTGGATCGAAAACAATCTCTATAATACTCTACTCTCGCGGCTAATAGCCGCAGTCTATAACAAAATAAGACTTTTTCGGCGCGTTTAAGCATACGCGTTCATACTTTTCGGGATGGCTTTGAAAGGCGATGGAATATGAATAAAACTGCACCTACGGGCTTGCTGCAGCAACCTCGTCCGTTCTTCATGATCTTCTTTGTAGAATTATGGGAACGATTTGGCTATTACGGCGTTCAGGGCATCCTGGCGGTATTCTTTGTTAAGCAGCTAGGATTTTCACAGGAACAGGCATTTGTCACCTTTGGTGCCTTTGCTGCGCTGGTCTACGGCCTGATCTCGATCGGCGGCTACGTCGGCGACCACCTGTTAGGCACTAAGCGCACGCTGGTTCTCGGTGCCATTGTGCTGGCAATCGGCTACTTCATGACCGGGATGTCGCTGCTCAAGCCCGATCTGATCTTTATTGCTTTGGGTACCATTGCCGTCGGTAACGGGCTGTTTAAAGCCAACCCGGCAAGCCTGTTGTCAAAATGCTATCCACCAAAAGACGCCCGTCTGGACGGTGCTTTCACCCTGTTTTATATGTCGATTAACATCGGTTCGTTGCTGTCGCTGTCGCTGGCGCCGGTGATTGCCGATAAGTTTGGCTACGCGGTGACCTACAACCTGTGCGGGGCCGGGCTTATTGTCGCGCTGCTGGTCTACTTTGCCTGCCGTGGGATGGTAAAAAATATCGGTTCTGAGCCAGACCATAAGCCACTGAATTTCCGTAATCTGCTGTACGTGCTGGCCGGTACGGTAGTGATGGTATTTATCTGCGCCTGGCTGATGCACAACGTGCAGATTGCCAACCTGGTGCTGATCGTCCTGTCGATTGCCGTGACTATCATCTTCTTCCGTCAGGCATTCAAACTGGATAAAACCGGGCGCAACAAGATGTTCGTGGCCTTCATCCTGATGCTGGAAGCAGTTGTGTTCTACGTGCTGTACGCGCAGATGCCGACATCGCTGAACTTCTTTGCTATCAATAACGTGCACCATGAAATTCTCGGTTTCGCCATTAACCCAGTGAGCTTCCAGGCGCTGAACCCGTTCTGGGTGGTGCTGGCAAGTCCGGTACTGGCCGCGATCTATACCCGTCTGGGAAACAAAGGCAAAGACCTGACTATGCCGATGAAATTTACGCTCGGTATGTTCCTGTGCTCGTTGGGCTTCCTGACGGCAGCCGCTGCCGGGATGTGGTTTGCGGATGCGCAGGGGCTGACGTCGCCGTGGTTTATCGTGCTGGTATATCTGTTCCAGAGCCTGGGTGAACTGCTGATTAGTGCCCTGGGATTGGCGATGGTCGCCGCTCTCGTGCCGCAGCACCTGATGGGCTTTATTCTCGGGATGTGGTTCCTGACGCAAGCCGCCGCCTTCCTGATGGGCGGGTATGTCGCCACGTTTACTGCCGTACCGGAGAACATCACCGACCCGCTGCAAACGCTGCCGATCTACACCAACGTCTTCAGTAAGATAGGCCTGGTCACCCTGGCTGTCACGGTGGTGATGGCGATTATGGTGCCTTGGCTGAACCGAATGATTAATACGCCAGATAGCAGTAAATAAGCTTTTTTATCATTAACCGCGAGTCACATCGCGGTTTTTTTTTGCCTTTTAAGTCCTGCATTGTAAGAGCGTAGTTTATACAAACAGGTCATCATGCATGGACATGACCATGAACGATATTGCGTTGATTAAGACTTCAGTTTTATCACACCAGTGGAAAACGCTTCTAACCGAGGATGAGCACCGGGAATTTTCAATCGCTACCCTTTGCGAGCGTTAATCCACTCCTGAACTTCGACCACAAAAGTGTCCGGCGCTTTGCGGTACATTTTGCGCGCCAAATCCAGAATCGTATGCTGACCGAGCGCTTCTTCCATTCGCTGCTGAGCCATATCCATTACCGAGCGCACACCACAAATGCCTTCACAGGCCCACTCCGGCGGATGCTCCTCAAATAGCGCCAGCCGCTGGCGAATCTCACGACACTCAAAGATGCGCTTATCGCCATCAATGGCATTCACCACGTCCAGCACCGTAATGTGTTCAGCAAGTTTAGCCAACTGGAAACCGCCCCCCTTTCCCTCAATGCTGCGCACCAGGCCCGCTTTCGACAAACGGGTGAAAATTTTCGCCAGGTAGTCATACGGCACGCTTTGCAGCTCGGCAATTTCCCGCACGCTCATATCCCGCGCGTCGCCCTTGCTGTCGACCATACACATCAGGCTATGAATGCCGTACTCAACCCCGGAACTGTAAAATGCCATTCTCTTATCTCAGCCAAAATGAATCTGAGTTAATTGTAGCTTTTTCGTCTCATTCATTCCAGACAGCAGCACAACCCATATTTATATAAAAACTTTAATCATATATTTATCAAATAGATAATCAAACACTCTACGACATCAGGACAAAAAGGTTCCTGATCGCATTGCAATCCTTAACTACGACAAATAAAATCCGAGTAAATTGTTCGTAGTCACCAGAGAGAACCCCCCAATGCGTAAACGAATTCTGATCGTGGGCGCCGGTTTTGCCGGTATGTGGGCAGCATTAAGCGCCGCACGACTGGCGGATAAACATCAGCAGGCCATTGATATTACAGTAATTGCACCACAGCCAGAGCTGCGTGTCCGCCCACGCTTTTATGAACGCGCCGTACAAACCCTGGTCGCCCCACTGCAACCCTTGTTTGACGTTACCGGCGTCAACTTCCTGCAAGGTCGCGTCGAGCAGATCATCCCGGACTCTAAAGAGGTGAGCTGGAAAGATGCCAACGGTGAAATTCATCTGCGCCGCTACGACCGCCTGGTACTCGCCAGCGGGAGTCACGTTAACCGCGACGCCGTTGTCGGTGCAGCCGAGCATGCGTTTGACCTCGACCAGCTCGAGAGCGCCACCGCACTGGAGCAGCACATTACAGACCTGGCATTACAGCCGGAAAGTGAGGCTCGCAATACGGTGGTGGTCTGTGGTGGCGGCTTTACCGGGATTGAGATGGCGCTGGAATTGCCTGGTCGTCTGCGTGAGATTCTGGGTGCCGATGCTAAGACCAGAGTGGTCGTAGTTGAACGCGGTGCTCAGCCTGCCGGGCGCTGGAGCCAGGAATTACGCGACGTGATAATCGAAGCCTCCGCTGAACTGGGCATCGAATGGTTGGTAAATGCAGAAGTAGAAAGCGTGGATGCCGGCGGCGTAACGCTGAAAGATGGGCAGGTTATTGCCTCTCAGACAGTTATCTGGACCGTCGGCGTGCAGGCCAATAGCCTGACAGCACAGATTAACGCCCCGCGCGATCGACAGAGCCGCCTGCATGTGAATGCCAATCTGCAGGTCTTAGGTCATGATGATATCTACGCCACTGGCGATGTGGCCTACGCCGCCACCGATGACAAAGGCAACCATGCGTTAATGACCTGCCAGCACGCTATTTTGTTGGGTAAATTTGCCGGTAATAACGCCGCTGCAAGCCTGCTGGGTGTAGAACCTTCACCGTACCGTCAGGAGATGTACGTCACCTGTCTGGATCTCGGCGCGTGGGGCGCGGTGTATACCGAAGGATGGGATCAGCAGGTCAAACTCACTCGCGCAGAAGCGAAGAAACTGAAAGTCTCGATTGTCAGTGAACTGATTTATCCGCCGAAAGCGGAAAGAGCCGTCGCATTTGAGATGGCTGACCCATACGCACCGTTTGTCTAACCTCCAGTAAACATAGTCTTCCTGACGGACAATCACTCTGTCAGGAAGTCGCCAGTGCCATACAACCTCCCCAGCAATGCCCCATCAGTTATATACATGGTTCTTTATCAATTATTCCCCTCAATTTTAATCACGCATAAAGACGCATTAAAAAAGCAAACGCGCAAATAAACGCATTAATGAATCGATTAACAATCGTACACGCCAGAAATGCGATCCTTTACGCAAAACACAAGAAATATAAGCAACCAACTGAATTAAAAGAATTTAAAATGTATCCTGTGATTAGCATCGCAAAAATCAACGATCTTCGTAGGCAATGCGTTTTTCTGCGCATAGATTATAAACACGCAAAAAACCGCATAAACATGTAAACAAAATGCTGCGGGCATCGAATGTCAAATACCCAGGCAGCTGCTGTCAGTCAATCGTGAAAAGTGGGAGAACGTAAATGGATCAAGCAACAAAGTGGTTGGATCTTTCCGGTAAAGTCGTGGTCGTGACGGGTGGCAGTATGGGCCTGGGTGAAAAAATGGTTGAGAATCTCTACGCCAACGGTGCAACCGTGGTTTATGCCGATTTATCACCCAATACAAACTTCAGCCAGTTCGACGACATCATCTTCATCAAATGCGATGTGACCAAAAAAACAGAAGTTGAGCAGCTCACGGCCTCAGTGGTAAAGAGGTTTGGTCATATAGACGGTTTAGTCAACAATGCTGGTGTCAGCCGTCCACGCCTGTTAGTCGATGTATTTAAAGAAAAACCAGAATATGAACTGAGCGAAGATGATTTCGACTTTATGGTCAATGTTAACCAGAAAGCTGTTTTTCTGGTATCGCAGTCCATTGGGCGCCAGATGGTCGAACAAGAATCAGGCGTCATTATCAATATGACTTCCGAAGCAGGTGTTCAGGGTTCACGCGGGCAGAGCTGCTATTCCGCAACGAAAGCCGCCGTTAACGCCTTCACATTTTCATGGGCGAAAGAGTTGGGCCCCCACAATGTGCGCGTTGTTAGCGTTGAGCCAGCCATCAATGTACCAACGCCAATGAACAGCGAAGCCAATTTCCGGGCGCTGGCTTACACACGAGGAACCGATCCAAATCATGTTCATAAAGACTATAAAGGCATTATTCCTCTTGGTCGTCCGGGGAAACTTGAAGAGATTGCCGACCTGATCTCTTTCCTGGTTTCCGATCATTCTTCTTATATCACCGGGTCCGTAATCAATATTACCGGCGGTAAATCGCATCATTAATCACTCATCAATATAAGAATGGAGCCGACCATGGGGAACAGTCGAATTGCCAATAGCCCTGCGTTAGCAAAAATTAGAAAGTTTGGTGGAGTTATGAGCGGCATGGTTATGCCGAATCTGGGAGCGTTTGTGGGATGGGGTTTAATGGCCGCCATCTTTATCCCTAATGGCTGGTTCCCTAATGAAAAATTAGGTGAAATGGTTGGCCCAATCCTAAATTACCTTTTTCCATTACTGATTGGCTATACCGCAGGATATAACATCCACGGTAACGTGGAGGGGTCATTGCTGCATTCGCGACAATGGGCGTTATCGTCGGGTCAGAAATCACGATGATCAGTGGGGCGATGGTCATGGGGCCACTCTCTTCCTGGCTGTTGAAGAAATTTGACCAAAAAGTGCAGGACAAAATTAAGCCGGGATTTGAAATGTTCGTCAATAATTTCAGTCTCGGAATTATTGGCCTGATCTGCGCTATTTTCGCCTATATGACCGTTGGGCCGGTTATCCGCCTGCTGATTGTCATTATCACGTCAGGGGTAAACTGGTGTACCAGCAATAATTTACTCCCTTTACTGTCAGTGTTTATGGCGCCCGCTCAGGTTCTGTTCCTGAATAATGTGGTTAACCACGGCATTCTCGCACCAATTGGTTTCGCCCAGGTTCCCGAACTGGGTAAATCAATCATGTTCCTGGTAGATACCAATAATGGCCCACTGCTCGGAACATTAATGGCGATAGCCCTGTTTGGACGTGGACGCGCGAAGAAAACAGCACCGATGGCGATGTTTATTGCAGGTATAGCGGGGATCGGTGAAGTCTATTTTCCGTTTGTGCTGGCAAATCCATTACTGGTATTCGCCACAATGGGAGGACTTGCCGTCTCCTTATTCTTACAAGTCATCATGGAAGGCGGGTTGATCGGCGTTGCATCTCCAGGCAGTTTAATCGCTATCGCCATGATGACGCCGAAAAGCGCCATCGTTGCCAATCTGGTGTCCATCAGCGCAGGATTTATCGTGTCATGCGCGCTGGGCTGGTTAATACTTAAAATCAGCCCCGGTTCAGAAGATGATGATGAAAGCCCAGTGACTGTCGGCGGGCGTCAGGTTAAATCTGTGGCTGATTTTGTCCCAGGCTTACCCAATACCAGCGTAAAAAAGGTGCAACGTATATTGGTCGCATGTGATTCCGGGATGGGTTCTAGCGCAATGGGCGCTTCTGTTCTACGTAAACGACTACAAGAAGAAGGGCTCGGCTATATTAAGGTTATTAACGATTCAGCAAACCGAGTGGGTAGAGACTACGATATGGTAATTACTTTATCTGGGCTCCTTGAGCGCGCAAAATTAAGCTGTGAAAACACCGATACTGTGTTTATGACCGTTAATAACTTTATTAAGTTGAGTGATTATGACGAAACAGTTGCGTTTATAAAATCGCATAATCATGAAAACCATGAAGAGGTGCCAGCATGAGTGACATCTTTATCCCCGAGAACATTATTCTTAATGCACATGCCAACGATAAATTTGAAGCTATAACCCTTACTGGAAATATTCTGAAAATGAATGGCTATGTGACAGATAAATACGTTCAGAGAATGAAACTCAGAGAGGAGATTGTTTCAACTTATTTAGGCAATGGTTTAGCAATACCACATGGTACGGATGGTTCAGATTGCGAAATCATTAAGTCAGGCATTTCTTTAGTACAGTTTCCTGACGGTATAGACTTTGGTGATGGAAATACTGCCTATATAACCATAGGTATCGCGGGTAAAGAAGGCGAACATATGGACTTGTTAAATAAAATCGCCTTAATTTGCATTGAAGAAAAGAATGTTCAGGCATTACGAACCGCTAACTCTATAGAATATATTTTACAAGTGCTAAACATCTAAGATATACTCATTATTCTCTGAATAAAATGAGTCATTACGATGAAAGCGGCAAGACAAGATATTATTCTTCAAATACTTGAGAAAGAGAAAAAGATTGTTGTCAGTAAATTAAGTGAGCGTCTTAAGGTTTCTGAGGACACCATAAGACGCGACTTAAATGAGCTTGCGAATCAAGGAGTAATTCATCGTGTTCATAGTGGCGCAATACGCGTCGGGCCTGCCATCACTGAGTTTAATGTCCGGCAGGATCTGAACACCAATGAGAAAGTAAAGCTGGCAAAGAAAGCCGTACATTTAATTAAAGAAAATAGCGTCATTTTAATTGACGGAGGAACAACTAACTACGAACTCATAAAGCTAATACCCAAAGATTTAAAATGCACTGTTGTTTCTAATAACATCCCTATTCTGCATTTATTAAGTGATTACAAGAATGTAGAGGTTATAGGATTAGGGGGCAGGCTTTATAAAAACTCTTTGGTTTTAATTGGTGCTGAAACTATTCGCGAATTAAATGCTATTCGCCCGGATATATACTTTATGGGTGTTGCGCATGTTGACAGTGAAGTCGGTGTAACTATTCCCGATCTGGATGAGTGTTATACCAAACAAAAAATGGCTGAAGTCTCTAATGAAGTTGCCATTCTTGTAACCGAAGAAAAACTTGAGACCAGATCTAATTTCGTGGTGTCCTCACTCAAGGATATAAATCATATATTCACGAGCAAGGATATCTAATAATATGAGGAGTTATAATGAAACGCGTATTAATTATAGGCGCTGGCCGCCTTGGTAAAGGCTTTGTGGGCGAAACATTTGACAATGCTGGCTGGGATATAACATTTCTGGATAAAGACCAAAGAGTTATTGATGAACTGAACCGTGAAAACAAATATACCGTTCAGGTTTTTCGTACTGATGACATCATTTTACACGAGATCACCAACTTTAATGCTTTTTTGACCGATGACAACTATTCTGTCATGAATGACTTTCTTGAGTCGTCTGTCATTATGTGTCCACTTTATCCAGAGGATTTTGCAGAATCCGCTCAGTATCTTGGCAAATGTTTTGAGCATCAATATCATATCGACCCAAACAAAAAAATGTCATTAATTTGCCTGACAAATAAAAATCATATTATTAAAGATATTGAAGGCTGGTACCGTGACGCAATCCCATCTGCTGAAGCGCGTCAATGGTTCGACACCCACGTAGCGATCCGCGACTCAATTGTCAGACGCTCCACCGATGCCAAAACGCACTACGCAACCCAGATAGACAGCACCGCCGTTGCCTCATTGATCATTCAAACTCCTCTTTATAACGACATCAGTGGTGTGGAATGGCTAGAGCCACGCGAACATCTGGAAATGCTTAAAGACATCAAAGTATTTACCATCAATGGCCCTCACGCTACTACCGCCTGGTATGGACACCTGAAAGGTTACAAAACCATTCCTGATGCCTCAGCCGATCCTCAGGTTTCAGATTTGGCCAATGCGGTACACGATGTCACAATTACTGCGGTAATGACCGAATACCCACAAATCACGCGTGAAGCATTAAAAGATCTGGAGTACTTACCTAAAGCTAAAAACGAACTCCCGGATTCGATTCATCGTGTCGCCTATGATCCTATTCGGAAATTGGCTTATCAGGATCGCTTAATGGGTGTCGTGCAACTTTGTCTTAAACACGACCTCGATTACACCCCCCTCACAAAAGCGATCGCTTGCGGCCTTGCTTATTATGCCGAAGACGATCAAGCCTCTGTCAAACTGCAACAGAAAATGCAACGAATGGGATTGCTGACTACCGCTGCCGAAATCATTGGCTTACCTAAAAATCACCCTGTGACGCTTAATGTTGCACAGCAATATTTAGCGCTGGATGCTGAAAATTTAATTCCAACGACACAGTGTTAATTATGATGCCTGATGCCAATTGCAATGCTCGTTTCATCATAAAAAATGAGCATGGTCTACATGCTCGTCCAGGAGCAAACCTGGTTGCGACATTAAAACCCTTTAAATGTGAAGTTAAGATCGCAAATCTTGCAAGAAGTGATAAATACGTAAATGCAAAGAGTCTAATGGCTCTCATGTCCCTGGGTATAAAAAAAGGCCATGAAGTCAATATCGTATTCCTGGGTGAAGATGCCCAAATTGCATTACAAAAACTTAGCGCCGAAATCGAAAATGGTTTAGGTGAATAAGCTAATATCATTGGCGCTTATTTTTAAATAAGCGCCAACATCCGAAGATTTGGGAGCATTATGATGACCACCACCCACGATCGAGTTAAGTGGAAAGGCTATTCAGGAGTCCCCGCGTAAATATCAAACCGATGCCCTTTCGTAACTACCGCGTTCGGCGTGGCGACATCCGCCAGCGGCGGTGCGTAATCCGGGCGCTTCACTACCACACGTTTAGTGGCTAGCTGACGCGCAGGCTCCAGCAGCCCATCCGCATCCAGGTCCGGCCCCACCAACGACTGAAACACCCGCATCTCTTTTTTCACCAGCGCGCTTTTCTGCTTATGCGGGAACATCGGGTCGAGGTACACCACCTGCGGACGCGGGGTGATATCGGTTAACGCCGTCAGGCTTGAGGCGTGGATCAGTTGTAAACGTTCCTGCAGCCACGGACCGATTTCCGGGTCAGCATACCCTCGCGCCAGGCCATCATCCAACAGCGCCGCCACGACCGGGTTACGTTCCAGCATTCGCACGCGGCAGCCTACTGAGGCCAGCACAAACGCATCGCGCCCCAGCCCTGCAGTCGCATCAACCACATCCGGCAGGTAATCGCCTTTAATGCCAACCGCCTTCGCCACCGCTTCGCCGCGACCACCGCCAAATTTGCGCCGATGGGCCATCGCACCGCCAACGAAATCCACGAAGATACCGCCGAGTTTGGGCTCATCACGTTTACGCAGTTCCAGATGTTCCGGTGTCATCACCAGCGCCATCAGGTTATCTTCATCGTGCGTAAGATTCCAGCGGGCGGCAAGAACAGATAAGGCGCCGTCTCCGGCGCCTGTTTCATCTACTAAGCAGATTTTCACGTGAATAATCAGCCTTTAATCCCGTAATGCTCCAGCATTGCATCCAGTTGCGGCTCACGGCCACGGAAGCGCTTGAACAGTTCCATCGGCTCTTCAGAACCACCACGGGTGAGAATGTTATCGAGGAACGATTGTCCGGTTTGACGGTTGAAAATCCCTTCATCTTCAAAGCGAGAGAATGCATCCGCCGCCAGCACGTCGGCCCACAGGTAGCTGTAGTAACCCGCCGCATAGCCACCAGCAAAAATGTGGCTGAAGGCATGTGGGAAGCGGCCCCACGTTGGGCCCGGCACCACGGCGACCTGCTTTTTAATTTCCGCCAGCGTTTCGAGGATTTTCGCCCCTTGCTGTGGGTTAAACTCCGCATGCAGACGGAAATCAAACAGGCCAAACTCCAGTTGACGCAGAATAAACAGCGCCGCCTGGTAATTTTTCGCCGCCAGCATTTTATCCAGCAACTCCTTGGGCAGCGGCTCACCGGTCTCAAAGTGACCAGAGATAAATGCCAGCGCTTCGGGCTCCCAGCACCAGTTTTCCATAAACTGGCTCGGCAGTTCGACCGCATCCCACGGCACGCCGTTGATACCTGAAACACCGGCGGTTTCGATACGGGTCAGCATATGGTGCAGACCGTGGCCGAACTCGTGGAACAGGGTGATCACTTCATCGTGGGTAAACAGCGCGGGTTTGCCGTTCACCGGGCGGTTAAAGTTACAGGTCAGGTAGGCAACAGGCTTTTGCAGCGTACCGTCGGCTTTACGCATCTGGCCGACGCAGTCGTCCATCCACGCCCCGCCACGTTTATGTTCACGGGCATACAGGTCAAGATAGAAACTGCCGCGCAGTTCGTTGTTTTCGTCATACAGTTCGAAGAAACGTACTTCCGGGTGCCAGACGTCAACATCAGTGCGCTCTTTAGCGGTAATGCCGTAAATACGTTTAACCACTTCAAACAGGCCGTTAACGGCTTTGTTTTCCGGGAAGTATGGACGCAACTGCTCGTCGCTGATGCTATAGAGGTGCTGTTTTTGTTTCTCGCTGTAGTAAGCGATATCCCACGGCTGCAGCTCATCGACACCAAATTCCGCTTTCGCGAAGGCGCGCAGTTGAGCCAGCTCTTTCTCGCCCTGAGGACGGGCACGTTTCGCCAGGTCCGTCAGGAAGTCGAGTACCTGCTGCGGGTTTTCCGCCATTTTGGTGGACAGAGATTTAAAAGCGTAGCTTTCAAAGCCCAGCAGTTGTGCCAGCTCGTGGCGCAGCGCGAGGATCTCTTCCATTATCGGGCTGTTGTCCCATTTACCAGCGTTTGGCCCCTGGTCAGACGCGCGAGTGGAGTAAGCGCGATACATCTCCTCACGCAGCCCCTGGTTATCACAGTAGGTCATCACCGGCAGGTAGCTTGGGATATCCAGCGTTAACAGGTAGCCTTCCTGCTGTTTAGCATCAGCCTGGGCTTTTGCAGCCGCCAGCGCGCTTTCCGGCATGCCGGAGAGTTCCGCTTCATCAGTCACCAGCTTAGTCCAGCCCATCGTGGCATCGAGGACGTTATTGCTGTAGAGATTGCCCAGCTCAGACAGGCGGGTGGCAATCTCACCATAGCGCAGCTGTTTTTCCTTCGGCAGACCAATACCAGAAAGCTCAAAGTCGCGCAGCGCGTTATCGACCGCTTTTTTCTGTGCGGTGTTCAGGGTAGCGTAATGATCGCCGTCACGCAGGTCGCGGTACGCTTTGTACAGACCTTCATGTTGCCCAACCCAGGTGCTGTATTCAGACAGCAGCGGCAGCGTTTGTTCGTAGGCTTCGCGCAATTCCGGGCTGTTTTTCACCGAGTTCAGGTGGCTAACCGGAGAGAAAATACGCCCCAGCACATCGTCAACTTCCGCCAACGGCTGGCAAAGATTTTCCCAGGTGTACGGCGCGCCCTGCGCAACCACTCGCTCAACGTTTTCGCGGCAATCGTTCAGCGCCTTAGTCACGGCAGGCACGACGTGCTCAGGCTGAATTTTAGAAAATGGCGGCAGTTCGAAGGGGGTCAGCAATGGATTGGTCATTAGCGCGGTCCTATTGAAAAGAGTGAATGAAGCGCGTATCCGGCGCTGTGCATATTAATTTGTACAATGGGGTTAAGTGTAGAGGATTTCAATGCCAGGCGTTGCGCTTTCGCGGCAGTGACGACTTTTCTGTATACTATGGCGATACGCTTTATTTTCGCCCGATATTGCGCTGTTTTCGGGCCTACGTTTATAACCTGGAACACGTTTACCCATGCTGAGTTATCGCCACAGTTATCACGCTGGCAACCACGCCGACGTCCTTAAACACACCGTCCAGAGCCTGATCATCGAATCGCTTAAAGAGAAAGAAAAACCGTTTCTCTATCTGGATACCCATGCTGGCGCAGGCCGTTATCAGCTGAGCAGTGAGCATGCCGAACGTACCGGTGAATATCTGGAAGGGATCGCCCGTATCTGGCAGCAGGACGATTTGCCTGCCGAACTGGAACCCTACATTGGCGTGGTGAAGCACTTCAACCGTAGCGGCCAGTTGCGCTATTACCCCGGCTCTCCGTTAATTGCTCGCCAGCTGCTGCGAGAACAGGACAGCCTGCAATTAACGGAACTGCACCCGAGCGACTTTCCTTTGCTGCGCGGCGAATTCCAGAAAGATGAGCGCGCACGCGTGGCCAAAGCCGATGGTTATCAGCAGCTAAAAGCAAAATTACCGCCGGTTTCCCGTCGCGGGCTGATCCTTATCGATCCCCCCTACGAAATCAAAAGCGACTACCAGGCGGTGGTGACCGGTATTAACGAAGGCTATAAGCGTTTCGCAACCGGCACCTATGCGCTGTGGTATCCGGTAGTTCTGCGCCAGCAAATCAAACGCATGATCCACGACCTGGAAGACACCGGTATCCGCAAAATTCTGCAGATTGAGCTGGCGGTGCGTCCGGACAGCGATCAGCGCGGCATGACGGCGTCCGGTATGATTGTAATAAACCCGCCGTGGAAGCTGGAGCAGCAGATGAACAGTGTCCTGCCGTGGTTGCACAGCAAACTGGTTCCGGCAGGAACCGGTCATACGTCGGTAAGCTGGATCGTGCCGGAGTAATCGCAGTCATCGGTGGAACCTTTTAATTTCAGGTATACAATCGCGAATATTTTGGCGGATGGCGTAACGCTTCTCCGCCCTACAATGAACATGAAGGAGCGGTCATGACCAAGCACTATGATTACATCGCTATTGGCGGCGGCAGCGGCGGTATTGCCTCCATTAACCGTGCAGCAATGTACGGCCAGAAATGCGCGCTGATTGAAGCCAAAGAGCTAGGGGGCACCTGCGTTAACGTTGGCTGCGTACCGAAAAAAGTGATGTGGCATGCCGCACAGGTCCGCGAAGCAATCCACATGTACGGGCCGGATTACGGTTTCGACACCACCATCAATAAGTTCGATTGGGATAAACTGATCGCCACGCGTACCGCTTATATTGATCGCATTCATACCTCGTACGACAACGTGCTGGGCAAAAATAATGTCGATGTGATTAAAGGCTTTGCCCGCTTTGTGGATGCCAAAACCATTGAAGTGAACGGTGAAACCATTACTGCCGATCATATTTTGATTGCTACCGGTGGTCGCCCGAGCCATCCGAGCATTCCGGGTGTGGAATACGGTATCGACTCCGACGGTTTCTTTGAGCTGCCCGCGCTGCCAAAACGCGTGGCCGTTGTTGGCGCAGGCTACATCGCCGTTGAACTGGCGGGCGTAATTAACGGTCTGGGCGCACAAACGCATCTGTTCGTTCGTAAACACGCGCCGCTGCGCAGCTTCGACCCGATGATCGTCGACACGCTCGTTGAGGTGATGAACGCCGAAGGCCCGACTCTGCATACTCACGCGATTCCAAAAGCGGTCGTTAAAAACGCTGATGGTAGCCTGACCCTGCAACTGGAAGATGGTCGTAGCGAAACGGTAGATTGCCTGATTTGGGCGATCGGTCGTGAACCTGCCACCGACAACTTCAACCTGGCGGTTACTGGCGTGAAAACCAACGAAAAAGGCTACATCGTCGTTGATAAATTCCAGAACACCAGCGTGCCGGGTATTTATGCCGTCGGCGATAACACCGGGGCCGTTGAGCTGACGCCGGTTGCCGTTGCCGCGGGCCGTCGTCTGTCCGAGCGTCTGTTTAACAATAAGCCGGACGAACATCTGGACTACAGCAACATCCCGACCGTGGTCTTCAGCCATCCGCCTATTGGTACCGTGGGCCTGACCGAGCAGCAGGCTCGCGAACAGCACGGCGATGATCAGGTGAAAGTGTATAAATCATCGTTTACCGCGATGTATACCGCTGTCACCACCCACCGTCAGCCGTGCCGCATGAAGCTGGTTTGCGTCGGCCCGGAAGAGAAGATTGTCGGTATTCACGGCATTGGTTTTGGGATGGATGAAATGCTGCAAGGCTTCGCGGTCGCTCTGAAAATGGGCGCAACCAAGAAAGACTTTGATAACACCGTTGCCATTCACCCAACGGCATCTGAAGAGTTCGTGACCATGCGTTAATCGCGCTTCATGAATGTTAAAGGGCAAAGAGGGGTTAGCTCTTTGCCCTTAGTTACGTTTCCGCTATCAGTTCAGCAGTTGCAGCAGATAGCGGATCAGCTCCAGCAACGCGATTAACGCTCCCAGAACGATGATTGCTTTATCAATCACCCGTTTTCTCCATCAGAGGGAGTGAGAATGCATCCGCTTACTCATCCATTGCCTGTCACGGCGCATGTCCCAGTGTTAGATGATGGAACTCTCACTCCGGCCAGAGCATCGGCCAACGGCACCACCCGTACAGCCGATCAGGACTTAGAAAGCGTTTAGCGCGCGTCCGGAATGAAAATGCTTCAGAGCTAACTGGATAAGTATACAGTTGTTTTAATCAAAACAACCAGCGTATTCTTGCAATACTACCGGTATGGTAATACGATTGAAGGGTTAGATGATGGAACTCTCACTTCGGCCAGAACCACCAACTCGGGCTGAAGCGTAAAAAAACCGACGCGAAGTCGGTTTTTTTACGTCCGAATCTGGACCAGAGAGAAATTATTTACCCTGCATATACGGTGTATATACCCCATTAAGGCTTTCGAGGAATGCCACGATATCGTCGATATCTTCCTGCGGCAGTTCTTTACCCACCTGATAACGCAGCATCAGTTTTACCGCGCCGTCGAGCGTAGGCACATCACCGCGATGGAAATAGGGCGCAGTCAGCGCAACGTTACGCAATCCAGGGACTTTCTGACGCAGCTTGTCACGTAATTCATTGGTGACGTTCATGCGGCCAATATCTGCAGCAGTGACCTCGCCGAAATTAAAGTCCTTTTTCAGACCCAATGGCTCAAATGAACGTCCGCCTAAAATAATACCGCCATGACAGGTCGCGCACTTATTATCTTTAAACAACTGATAGCCATGTTTTTGCTGAGCGGTTAAGGCCGCTTCATCACCACGCAGCCATTTATCAAACGGCGAATTTGGCGTAATCAGCGTTTTCTCAAACTCAGCAATCGCATCGGTAATATTATCCCCACTGAATCCCTGCGGATAAACGGCAATGAACTCTTGCTTAAGTTGCGGATCCTTGTCCAGTTTCTGGATAATTTCATCCCAGGATTTAGACGCCATTTCGATAGGGTTCAACGGTGGACCACCGGCCTGCGCCTGCAATGTTGGCGCACGGCCATCCCAGAATTGCTCAACGTTAAAGACCGAGTTAAATACCGTTGGCGCATTGATAGGGCCAACCGCGCCGCCTACACCGATTGACGTTTTCCGGCCATCCACGCCGCCCGCATTCAGGGCGTGACAGTGCGCACAAGAAATCGTGCTGTCGCCGGAAATACGCGGGTCATGGTAAAGCGTAAAACCAAGCGCTACTTTGCGGGCATCGGTCGGAATGCTTTCCGGTATCGGCTGTACAGGTTCATTACGATGCTGCGTGGCAGTATCGTTACTGGCGTAGTACTGCTCACGCTGTTTCGCAATCCAGCCCAGGATCTCTGCTCGCTCCGTATCGCTTACTTTGCCAGCCCAGTGCAATGCGGTATAACGCGTCGGCGGCATGGTGTCGTACTGCATCACCCACTCAATTTTATTCAGATCGCTTTGCGAAACGGGTTTATCCGCGACCAGCGCCGCACGAACGGCCTCCAGATTGAATGATTTGTATCCCAGTTGAATATCGTAATTCATCAACTGCTTAGCGACGGGAAAAGAAGAATAGAAAGGTAATTCAGCCGAAGGAGTGTGACAATAATCGCATCCTTTTTCACGTAAGAACCCTAGTACTTTATTATTTTCTTCCAGCGTAGAGGCCTGAACATCAGCCTGTTTACTCCGTTGATTATCGTGATACCACACATAACCGGATAATCCAAAATAACAAATCGCGACGCCAGCTATGGCAATCACGGTAAGACGGGTAATGATTTTCATTATTTTACCCTCACCGTTGTGAGTTATTGTGACCCAGAAAATTAGAATAATTAATAGACAGTCTTTGTCAGACCTGACCATCATAGGAAATGAGGGGATTACTATTTTGATAAGTATCAAGCAATTACATGGAGGAGAACTATCGATAGAATAGCCTGTGCCTATTATAGAGTTAAACGTTACCAGGTTGTGTTCACACCTCGTTGCAATCGAATGTTCTGAAAATGGAATATCCTCAGGTTGTGCAGAATTCGGAATTATTCATTATTTTCATTGGGATAGATTTATTTTTTGGATATTGCGCAGCACTAAAATGTGATCGACCGCACGCTTTACTCACCAGATACCGAAGCGAATGTCTACGCTTAATTGACGAACGGGCAATAGCCTTAATCTTTCAACGTCCATCGGAGGTCTTTCGCATTATGCTCAACCAGAAACTACCCCACGCCCCTTCTGAAGAAATGACGATCGACATCGATCTGCTTTATGAAATGGATCCGTGCGAGTTAAAGCTGGATGAAATGATTGAGGCGGAGCCTGAACCGGAGATGATTGAAGGGTTACCCGCCTCAGATGCGTTAACTCCCGCCGATCGTTACCTCGAGCTGTTCGAACACGTTCAGTCGTCGAAACTGTTTGCCGATAGCAAAACCTTCCCCGACTGTGCGCCGAAAATGGATCCGCTGGATATTTTGATCCGCTATCGCAAGGTTAAACGCCACCGCGACTTTGATCTGCGACGCTTCGTCGAGAACCACTTCTGGCTCCCGGAAACGCCCTCCAGTGAATATGTTTCTGACCCGGCAAATTCGCTGAAAGAGCATATCGATCAACTGTGGCCGGTGCTGACGCGCGAGCCACAGGATCACATTCCCTGGTCCTCGCTGCTGGCGTTACCGCAGTCATATATTGTGCCCGGCGGGCGTTTTAGTGAAACCTACTACTGGGATTCCTACTTCACCATGCTGGGTCTGGCGGAGAGCGGTCGCGAAGATCTGCTGAAATGTATGGCGGATAACTTTGCCTGGATGATTGAAAACTATGGTCATATCCCGAACGGTAACCGTACTTACTACCTGAGTCGCTCGCAGCCGCCGGTCTTTGCGCTAATGGTCGAACTGTTTGAAGAGGATGGCGTACGCGGCGCGCGTCGTTACCTTGATCATCTAAAAATGGAGTACGCGTTCTGGATGGATGGCGCAGATTCCCTGGTACTCAACCAGGCCTACCGTCACGTGATCAGAATGTCGGACGGCTCCCTGCTCAACCGCTATTGGGACGATCGTGATACGCCGCGCGATGAGTCGTGGCTTGAAGACGTCGAGACCGCCAAGCATTCGGGTCGCCCACCCAATGAAGTGTATCGGGATTTGCGCGCGGGCGCGGCCTCCGGCTGGGATTACTCCTCGCGCTGGCTACGCGATGCAGGCCGTCTTGCCAGCATACGCACCACTCAGTTCATCCCTATTGACCTGAACGCGTTCCTCTACAAGCTGGAGAGCACTATCGCCAATATTTCCGCACTGAAAGGCGACAAAGACACTGAAGCGCAGTTTCGCCAGAAAGCCAATGACCGCCGCGATGCGGTGAATCGCTATCTTTGGGACGATGAAAACGGCTGCTATCGCGATTACGACTGGCGGCGCGAACAAATGGCCCTGTTCTCTGCCGCCAGTATTGTGCCGCTGTATGTCGGCATGGCAACACATGAACAAGCCGACCGACTTGCCAATGCGGTCCGCAGTCGCCTGCTAACCCCCGGAGGGATTTTAGCCACGGAGCATGAAACGGGTGAGCAATGGGATAAACCCAACGGCTGGGCGCCGCTGCAGTGGATGGCGATCCAAGGTTTCAAACTTTACGGCGACGACCATCTAGGGGATGAAATCGCCCGTAACTGGTTGAAAACGGTGAATCTCTTTTATCAGGAACACCACAAGCTTATCGAAAAATACCACATCGCCGACGCCGCGCCGCGCGAAGGCGGCGGCGGAGAATATCCGTTGCAGGACGGCTTTGGCTGGACCAATGGCGTGGTGCGCCGACTCATCGGTCTGTATGGCGAACCCTAGCAGCTGACGGTCTGAATTATCAGACGGTCAGTTAATCGCATCGTACAGTTCGGCGTGAATTTTCTGCCATTTCTTGTTCTCTGGGCTTGGCTGCGCGCGAACGCGTAGCTCGGCCTGTTCAAGGTCATACTGCTGACGCGCGACAACCGCCGGCACCGAACAAAAACTTTGCAGATAGCTTTTATGCAGCGATGTGAGTGACGCCCCATTCGCCATCGCATGGCTGACCGTGGTCATAAACTGCCGACATGGCTTACTCTCACTCATCTGCGAAGGGTAACGCAGCAGCAGCCTCAACACCTCGGTATTGCCTGCCGAGAATGCCTGCTCCGTCCACGCCAGCTTCCAGTCCATCCCGCCCTGTAGGAAAAGTGACGTCACACGGGTGTCGTTGCGCTCGATAGCCGCGCGCATGTTAAAGGCATCCCAGGTGATGCCCATTCGGGTCACCGACTCCCGCGCACCAGGGGCATCACGCCGTGGCTCCTCCTGCACGATTTCAACGGATAGCCCGGAAGACGCTTGTGGCGCTGGCGAAGTGAATAACCAGAACGCGCCCAGCGAAATCACCAGCACCATCACACCGACCGCTACCCACAACATGCCGGAAATCAGCTGTTCACGTTCTTCCGCCGTGCGCCTGGCCCGCTTCTCCGGCGGATCGATACTGTCTGCGATTTCCTGTTTATCGCCCCCTGCCTGCTCGTCTTTTTGCTTTGCGTTTTCCCAAAACTGGCGAACCGTCGCCTCATCGGACGCCAGATACGACGCAGGATTAATGCGCGTACGCCGTTCTTCAAATGCCCGCTGCACAGGGTGAGTAATCTGTCGGTACTGGCAATCCAGCAACAGCAGTTGTACTGAGGTTAGCGGCTGCTGCGCGATAACGCAGTTACGGGCCAGGCGGCAGTCATCCAGGAACATCCTCAGCGTGATACGTGGCTCAACAAACGACATGAGCACCGAGGTATCGTTAAAAATCTCGCTAAAATGCCGAACGAATAACTTCTTATCGACAACCATCAGCGCCAGTTCGCTAAACATCATGCCGTCCAGCGCATCCCGACTTTCCCCCAGCTTTAACCAGCGACGCAGACGTTCACCGCCAAAGTGCTGTTTCAGGAAGCTGTTGAGCGGATGTTGATCCGGCCATACCCGCGCAATCAGCGATTTGAGGGTTAATTCTATTGCGCGAAGCTGACGCTGCGCCCGCATCTGCGCATCCGGCTCTGCACGTTCAATCTCGGTTGGATACTTCAGGAGGGGCTGTTGCTGGCGCAACTGTTCCAGAGAAGCGACAAAGCGCAGCGCAGAAATCAGCTGGTTTTCACTGACGTCCTGGCCATTTTCATATTGCGGCACGCTCTGCTGAAGATGGCGTAGCCGCAACGTGAACTGACTCAATTGCGCGTCATTCATCTGCAACCGCCTGGCGACAACACCCCAACCTCCCAGATTCAATCGCGCCTGGTCAAGCTGCTCGAGAAACCAGCGTGGATCTTTACCCTCTGCGACGCGCACGCCAAGCATCAGTAAAATTTCTACCGAGGCCTGCCGGATTATCCCCAAACAATGTTCGAATGGTGTACATGTCGCCTGTAACGCGCTATTGGTCATTATCTTCCCTAAAAGGACCCAAAAAGTGCGGCCTCACAATGGTGTGTAGTTATCTTTTTTAAATGCAGCGCTGTGCCGCCACAGACTAAAACACATTCATATAGCAAATAAATATGTTTTACAGTGACTTCCACACAATCATTGAAAATTATTCTGGAGATAAGCCTGTGCCTGTACTGAAAACCTCGCGTTTGATCTGCCGCCCGCTCACACATGACGATTGGGCGTTTTTCTTAACGCTACAGCAGAACGCAGATGTGATGCGCTTTGTCGCTGACTCGCGTACCGAAGAGGAGATACGGACAGTCTTTGACTCCCGCTTGCCTGAATGGTCTCCCGGCAGTCCACACTGGCTGTGCCTGGTCCTGTGCGATAAGGCATCGGGCGTACCGCTTGGGGTAACCGGATATATTCAGGATAGAAATGAATGTGCCGAGGTCGGCTTTCTGCTCACTCCCGAGGCGCAGGGCAAAGGTTATGGCGCTGAATCCCTGCATGCCGTTTGCGATTATGCGTTTACCGCCGGAGGACTACGCCGACTGACGGCCTGCGTCACCGCAGGAAACGATGCCTCACGGCGTCTACTGGAAAAGGTCGGGTTCATTCTCGAAGGCACGCTGCGAGAAAGCTACTGGCTACATCAAACCTGGCATGATGACTGGATTTTCGGCCTGTTAAAACAGGAATATCAGCCGCCCGCGCCATCAGGCGTTTTGCTGTAAAAAATGGCTGGATGGCGGCTGGCGTAACGGGGTGTGTTTCTTAAAATAGGTCTCTTTGTACAGAGATTATTATGCCGCTGCATTCGACGCATTTCACGCCCGCCTGTATCGCATTTATTAAGCAATGGCAGGGCCTGTCGCTGGAAAAGTATCAGGACAAAAAGGGGATCTGGGTCATTGGCTACGGGCACGAAATCACCGCAGATGAATCCTTTGATGCGCCAATTATGCTGATGCAAGCCGAAACATTGCTGCTCGCGGATATAAATATCTGCGAGGCATTCATCCATAAGGAAATGCCGCAAATACAAGATCGGTTTCAACAGGAAGCGTTAATTGCATGGATGCTCAGCGTGGGGATTAGCCGGTTTTGCACTGCTGAATTCTGGCCGGGGGCTATTTCACAGCCAGAAACAGTCTGACTGTGAAATATTTTCCCATTATAGGGTGTCGTTTAGCATCATTGCCGCCTGCGTACGGTTTTTTACCTCCAGGCGCTGATACAGCGATTCAAGATGGGCTTTTACCGTTCCAGTGCTGATATTTAATAATCGACCAATTTGTTTATTAGATTCTCCGGCGGCCAGCATCGTCAGAATCTCCCGCTGACGCGCGCTGAGCAATCTGATATTTTGCCCGCCACATTCGGTCGCTGTGATGCAATCTCTGGGGATAAACATCATACCTATCGCGACGCTATTGAGTGCCAGCGTGAAGGTTTCCGCATCAGAATCGCGCGGAACAATGGCCAGCACGTTTAATTGTGTGACTTCCTGTAGCCATTTTTTACGGCAGTCCGTTGCGGTTACCAGCACTTTTACCTTCGCAAAGCGCTCTGCTATCTGTTGCAGCAAGCTACGGCAGAACTCAGCGTCAAAATCTCCATCCAGCATTACCAGTGCATCAGGATTGTCTTCCAGCGTCCGCCAAAGATCATCTGCCTGACTGACACCCTGAACATTCACTCCTGGAATACGCTCTTGCAAAATTACATTCATTCCATGAATAAATATTGACTGCCTGTCAAACATTATTAACTGCATTATTTATCTCCGTCTGAATAAGATATTAGCCTTAACACGCGGAAGGGTATTATCCGAAGGGCAAAATATGAAGTCACCATTTGGCGGAGGCCATTTTACCGATAGACGGAGAAGAAAGAAGCAGACGTTATAAATAGTTACAGCTGAAACCAAAGAATCACACAAAGGATCAAAATCGGGGTCAAATGTTCAGAAAATCCTTAATATTTGATGTTCAAAACTGGATTGCTAATATTAATAATCCAAAGTTTATATTCTTAGCTAAAAATAAGGAACTCACGATAACAGACAAATATGTTACAAAACAAAATATCGCATTAAATGATCATACGGACATGAGAATGGGAAGGTGATCATAGTTTCTGATGCAACAAATCCACTCCCGAAGAAGAATGAACTCTTCAGAACGTTTATCCCCCCTCTCTTTCAGCACCGCTGATCGCAGTATCAGATTCCAAATAATACCGGCAAACGCCACCAGCTATATTTTGATTTCTGATGGCGCGCCAGTTTTCGATTGCTCAAAAGGCTAAGTAAGAGGCAGTCGATTAGAGGAACATCCCGCCAGAGACTTCGATACGCTGTGCCGTCATCCAGGCCAGCTCATCGCTGAGCAACGCAGCAATGGCGTCGCCAATATCGTCCGGTAACCCAACACGCCCCAGCGCCGTCTGCGATGCAATGTAGGCATTCAATTGCGCATTATCCCGCACGTTTCCGCCGCTAAAATCCGTCTCGATTGCCCCAGGCGCAATAATATTCGCCGTAATGCCGCGCTCTCCCAGCTCCTTCGCCTGGTAACGGGTTAACACCTCCATCGCCCCTTTCATGGCAGCGTAAGCGCTGTAACCCGGTAGCGCAAAGCGCGACAATCCGGTCGAGACATTAAGAATGCGTCCGCCGTTGTTGATCAACGCCAGCAAGTTCTGTGTCAGGAAAAAAGGTCCTTTAAAATGGATGTCCAAAAGCTGGTCAAATTGCGCTTCAGTGAACGCCGGATAAGGCGCGTTAATGCCAACTCCGGCATTGTTCAATAAATAATCAAAGGTGTCGCTTTGCCAGTGCGTTTGTAGGGTTTCCTGCACCTGTTTGACAAACTGAGGGAAAGTGGAAATATTTCCGACGTTCAACGGTAATGCTGCAGCTTTACCGCCAGATTGGCGAATTTCATCCACAACCTGCTGCGCTTCTTTTTCATTGCTGTTCCACGTCAGGATGACACCAATGCCTTTACTCGCCAGCTTTAGCGCCGCGTTTTTACCGAGTCCACGGCCGCCGCCGGTCACCAATGCGATACGTTGCGTCATAAGAAACCTCATTTCAGGTGTTGTGAAGATTGAGACAAAGCTTATTAGGTGGTAGAAAAACAATAAATACCGCTAACTGCGCATTACTGTTTCATTTAGAACAACAATAGGGCATGAGAATGGATAAAATTCACGCAATGCAGTTGTTCATCCGCGTCGCAGAACTGGAGAGCTTTTCGCGCGCGGCAGACACCCTCGGACTTCCTAAAGGTAGCGTATCGCGTCAAATCCAGGCCCTGGAAAATCATCTGGGCACACAGTTGTTGCACCGCACAACCCGCCGCGTTCAGCTCACGCAAGACGGCATGATCTATTACGAACGAGCGAAAGATTTGTTGAGCAATCTCGATGAACTGGATGGGCTATTCCATCATGACCCGGCCAGCATCAGCGGCAAGCTGCGCGTCGATATGCCGGTTGGTGTGGCGAGAAATCTGGTGATGCCCCGCTTACCGGGCTTCTTGCATCAGTATCCGGGGCTTGAGCTCGAACTTAGCAGCAGCGACCGCCTGGTGGACTTGATCCGCGAAGGCTTCGACTGTGTGGTACGCGTGGGGACGCTGAAAGATTCAGGGCTGATTGCGCGCCCGCTGGGGAAACTCACGCAGATTAACTGCGCCAGCCCGCAATACCTCGCCCGCTTTGGTTATCCGGAAAGCCTGGAGGATTTAGCCTCGCATGCGGTGGTGCACTACTCAGTCAATTTGGGAACGCGTGCGCAAGGCTTTGAAGTGGCGACAGACAACGGTGCTAAATGGGTTAAAACCGGCGGCATGCTGACGGTGAACAGTACCGAAACGTATCATGCGGCATGTCTTGCCGGTCTGGGCATTATTCAGGTACCGCGCGTGGGCGTGCGTGATGCCCTGCGCGCCGGTACGCTGATTGAAGTATTGCCGCAATATCGCGCCGAACCATTACCGGTTTCATTGCTCTATCCGCATCGCCGTAACCTCTCCCGCCGCGTACATCTGTTTATGGAATGGCTGACCGGCGTGATGAAAGACTATGTGGACTGACAAGCTATACTGTCCTGAGAATGAACAGAACAAGGATTACTGCCCTGATGACGCAGGAAAAAGAGATTAAACGCCCCATTCAGGAACTTGAGCACGCACCAATCCCAAAAATTGAGCCCCTGGAGCGTAAAAATACAGAAACCAACGGTAAGACCAACCAGGCGCTGAAAACCGCCCTGACCTTCGCCGATAAAATTCAACGCCAGCCCATGATTGCCCATCTGATTCGCGCCGCGGAGAGATTTAACGATCGTATGGGAAATCAGTTTGGCGCCGCCATTACCTACTTCTCGTTTCTGTCGATGATCCCTATCCTGATGGTGTCGTTTGCCGCCGCGGGTTTTATTCTCGCTTCGCACCCTACGCTGTTGCAGGATATCTTCAGCAAAATCCTGCTCAACGTCAGCGATCCGACGCTCGCCTCCACGCTGAAAAACACCATCAATACCGCCGTTCAGCAACGCACCACCGTCGGTCTGGTGGGTCTTGCCATCGCGCTCTATTCCGGAATTAACTGGATGGGAAACCTGCGCGAAGCTATTCGTGCCCAGTCGCGGGATGTCTGGGAGCGGACCCCACAGGATCAGGAAAAAATTTGGGTCAAATATCTGCGTGATTTTGTCTCATTGATTGGCTTGCTGATTGCGCTGATTGTTACGCTGTCCATTACCTCCATCGCCGGTTCCGCCCAGCAGATGATTATCTCTGCGCTGTATCTCGACGGCATCGAATGGCTGAAGCCCGCCTGGCGGCTGATCGGCCTGACCATCTCTATTTTCGCCAACTACTTGCTATTCTTCTGGATTTTCTGGCGGCTACCGCGTCACCGACCGCGCAAAAAAGCGCTCATTCGCGGCACGTTTATCGCAGCATTGGGGTTTGAAGTCATCAAAATGATCATGACGTACACGCTGCCATCACTGGTGCAATCGCCGTCAGGAGCGGCGTTTGGTTCCGTACTTGGACTGATGGCGTTCTTCTACTTCTTCGCCCGTCTGACTCTGTTTTGCGCTGCCTGGATTGCCACAGCAGAATACAAAGACGACCCGCGAATGCCGGGGAAAACCCACCGCTAATCTTTGTTAACTGCCGGATAACGCTGCGCTTATCCGGCCAACCCAATGCTTACGTCGAAATCCTGCGCATTATCAGAATTAAAATCCAGTCCGTAACTTTTGTTTAACCAAAAACCAGTTTTATCATCCAAGTTTTAAATTATGTGAAGCATTTCATGGAAGTGAAATCTCCAGCCTAAAAATTATCCCCTTTTTGCTCTATTTTTGACCGATCGCAAGGTTTGTTACAGATTGAAATGTCTCTTTTGCTGTGCGTAATATGACCTTTCGTTCGACCAAAAATAAGAAAATATTATGCAAGCAACAGCCACAACGCTCGACAACGAACAGGAACACACCCCGGTCAACTCGCGCAATAAAGTCGTCGTCGCCTCACTCATTGGCACTGCCATTGAGTTCTTCGACTTCTATATCTACGCCACCGCCGCGGTGATCGTGTTCCCCCATATCTTCTTCCCGCAGGGGGATCCGACCGCGGCAACGCTGCAGTCCCTCGCCACCTTTGCCATCGCCTTTGTGGCACGGCCTATCGGTTCTGCTGTGTTCGGGCATTTTGGCGATCGCGTAGGGCGTAAAGTCACGCTGGTTGCCTCACTGCTCACTATGGGGATCTCGACGGTTGTCATTGGCCTGCTGCCGGGCTATGAAACTATCGGTATTTTCGCCCCGCTGCTGCTGGCGCTGGCGCGTTTTGGTCAGGGTTTAGGACTGGGCGGTGAATGGGGCGGCGCGGCGTTACTGGCGACGGAAAACGCACCGCCGCGTAAACGCGCGCTGTACGGATCATTCCCGCAGTTGGGCGCACCTATCGGCTTCTTCTTCGCCAACGGCACTTTCCTGCTGCTCTCCTGGCTGCTGACCGACGAGCAGTTTATGAGCTGGGGCTGGCGCGTACCGTTCATCTTCTCTGCGGTGCTGGTGATTATCGGTCTGTACGTTCGCGTTTCGCTGCATGAATCCCCGGTCTTTGCCAAAGTGGCTGCGGCGAAAAAACAGGTGAAAATCCCGCTGGGTACCCTGCTGACAAAACATGTCCGCGTGACGATCCTCGGCACGTTCATCATGCTGGCGACCTATACGCTGTTCTATATCATGACCGTCTATTCCATGACGTTCAGCACCGCCGCGGCGCCTGTAGGGCTTGGCCTACCGCGTAATGAAGTGTTGTGGATGCTGATGATGGCGGTTATTGGCTTTGGCGTCATGGTGCCGGTGGCAGGCCTGCTGGCCGATGCGTTTGGTCGTCGCAAGAGCATGCTCATCATCACCACGCTTATTATTCTGTTTGCGCTGTTTGCCTTTAAACCGCTGCTCGGCTCTGGCAATCCGGTGCTGGTGTTCGCCTTCCTGTTGCTTGGTTTGAGCCTGATGGGTTTGACATTTGGTCCGATGGGCGCGCTACTGCCGGAGCTGTTCCCGACCGAAGTGCGCTACACGGGGGCGTCGTTCTCGTACAACGTTTCGTCGATTCTTGGTGCTTCCGTTGCCCCTTACATTGCCGCATGGCTGCAGGCGAATTACGGCCTGGCGGCGGTCGGTACGTATCTGGCATCAATGGCGGCGTTAACGCTGATTGCGCTGCTGTTAACCCACGAAACCCGCCATCAATCATTGTGATTCTTTGGTTGTAAGCACCGTCTGCGGCCTACGTTGAGCATGAAATGTAGGCCGCAGAAGCGAAGCGTTAGCGCCATCCGACAACGGCAAAAATCACTTCTTCATTTGCGACAAAATGGTCCGGCATTGATTAGCGTCTCCTTCAGAAGGTGAAATCAGCGCCAGCAAGGCCGCCGCGGGCGTCACTAACGTTGCCAGCGCGGCAGCAACCGCACCGCGCGCAATCAGCGGCCCGGCCTTCACACCGGCCTGCGGATTCTTAAAGGTGCCGCGAACATACAGCGGCGAACGCAGGGTAATAATACGAATGCCTTTGCTCTCCGGATCGATGGTTAAATCCAGTTGCTCCGACGCAAAACTCGCCGTACCAGTGACATTAATGACCGCGTTTTCCGTGTCGAAGGCAAAAATCTGCGGGCGGGCTACGCCGTTAACAATATCCAGATTCGCCGCCGCGCAGTTCACCCGCACCTCGTCATCACCAAATATCTGTCCAACAAGATAGTTGCCCAGATTCAAGCCAACAATTTCCATCAGATTCCGGCTGATCAAACCGTCGTTCATCAGCAGCTTCAGGTTGCCATTGCTGTTACCAAGCAGCGCCGCTACCGAGTTTCCGCTCCCGCTAAACCTGGCGTCACCGTTCATTTCACCGAGCGTTTTCTGCATCAACTCCACATCCGGCATCAGCGCTTTTAACTTCAGGCGGCGAGCCTGGATGTCCGCCTGCCCCCGCATCGGCTTTTTATCCCCTTCCAGATGGATGCTGGAGACAATGCTGCCTCCCGCGAGGCCAAATTTCAGCGGCTGCAGGCGCAGGTCGGCATTTTTCAGGATGATATGGGTGGAGAGATCGCTGATCGGCAGGCTACTGCCGTGCTCAATACGCCGTCCTTTGAAACGTACGTCAGCGTCCATCACGTTCCATTTGTCGGTTTCAAAACGGTCATACGGCAAGACCTTGTCCGCGGGCTGGACGCTCTTCTCACCTTTGCGCTGTTCAGATTGTTTAGCCCGCTCCGCCCCTTTGCCTGAATCCACACCGATCAGCGGCCCCAAATCAGCCAGCCTCAGTTGGCGTGACTCAACATCCCCTTTCAGCATTGGGCGCGGCTTACCGGTGGTATAGGCCAGCGTTCCGTGAATATCGCTGTCGCCAATTCGGCCATTAAAATCGCGGTAATCAAAAACAGAGGATTTTTCCGGGTCAATTTTCGCGACCAGATGTCCGTCGGTTTCAAACGGCGGCGTATCCGGGAGCAGCACGCCGGTCAAATCGTACAAATCCCCTAGCGAATCTCCCGAGAATTTAAGCCGCAGATCCGCCCCGCCCATATTCATCGGATCGTTTATCGTACCCATAAACGCCACACGCGTATTACCCGAACGGAAATCAGCCTGAATCGGGAAAGGAGTTCCTTCACCGCGCAGTGCCAGCATTCCGCCTATCTTCCCGCTACCGCTTAGCGGTTCGCCGTTATATCGGCCTTGCGCTTTCAGGCCAAACACGTAGTCCTCAATGTGGGCGTTGCTCTCTTTACTTTTTGCGCCAGTCACTTCGCTAAAGGGCAACGGCTTACCCAGCGGATCGACCAGGATCTCAATCTCTGACTTCGTCACCTTATCGTTAATGGCGATGCGACCTTGGTCGAACAGAATGTTATCCAGCCGGAAAGACCAGGCTGATGGCGGCGCATTGGGATCGCGGTTTTCATCCCCTGCCAGGTTAAAGGTCCAGTTATTGTTTTTCTCCGACAGGCGGATAAGCCGCGCATCGGGTTTTACCAGCTTGATCCACGGGAGCCAGACGGTTTTTGTCAGCAATGCCAGTGGGGCGAGCGTGGCTTCAACGCGCGGGAGATGCACCATGGTGACGTCAGGAATGTCCGGCGGGTTGCCGAGGATGATATCCTCAGCATGAACATGCGGCCACGGAACCCAGCTACGCCAGCCGGTTTCCTGTTTTTGGCGTTCCCAAACCACGCCCAGGTCACCCCGTATGGCGAAGGGACGGTTGAGTTCTGTAGAGACTTTCTGGTTGATGGTCGGTTTGAGCCGGTTCCAGTCAAATGTCGCAATCACGATGATGAGTACGACGATCAACAACAAGAAAACCCCTATTACTGAAGTGGTTATTTTGCCTGTTCTCGTCATGTTTAACCTCCTTACTTTCTTCCTTGCCTGTCCTAAAGATAGTCCAGCAGAGGAAAGGAGGCGCTCTACATCCTTATCAAAGCGACAGAATTACGTCTTCAAGGGTATCCAGAGGCACTGGACGAGAGAGAAAATAGCCTTGCGCAGCGAAAGCCGGTGAGTTTTGCACATCACGCCACTCTTCCAGCGTTTCAACGCCTTCGACAATCACACCGCGGCAATAGCGGTTCATCAGCTGTAACAGCAGCGTAAAGAGATTGCGGCCCTCCGGCGTCTGGCGCAGCATGACAAACAGATCCCGCGCCACTTTGATATAGTCGTAACTCACTTCGCTCAGAGCCGAGAAGTTTGCCATTCCGGTACCAAAATCATCCAGCCAGAGCGGGCCAAACTCGCACATTGAGGCGAACGACGAACCTTTCGGCAAGCGGATATGCTCCACCAGTTCAAAGCGCAGCCACGGCAGACATTCGATGATTTTCAGGATTTCGGGATCCTGGCGCATTGCAATCAGCGTTGGCCCGTCGACATTCACGGATGCCAGCAGATCGTGGGCTTTGAAAAACGCCCCTTTTTGTTCAAGCTGTACGAGCTGCTCTTTCACCACATCTACACGATGTCGTACGGCCACTTCGGCGAAATAGCGGTCCGGCGCGATACGTTGGGAGGGGTTTTCAGGATGGCTCACGACGGTCAGCAGCTCAACGGCCATCAGCCGTCCGTTGGTCTGATAAATCGGCTGGTAGGTGTAAGCACGCTCGCACTGCAGCCAATAGCGTCTCTCCTGCAAGTTTTCAATACTCGCATCGAGCGTAATTAGCTGCTGGGTAACCTGCTTTATCATCTGAGATGTCCTGTAAATAAGAGTGTGACTGACCGGACTCGTCAAAGGTTATCGGCGCTCAGGCGAAGAACTTTACGTTCAGCCCTACGCAAAATAGAAACTAAGCGGCAAAAAACGACGCAGAACACGTGCTGGCTCAAAAAAATAATGGAACGATGTTTTAATATAGTTGACCACTTAACACCCACAGCGCACACTAACGCTAATTTTTTTCAGAGCAGGTTACGACTATGTCCAGAAAGATTGCCGTGATTGGCGAATGCATGATTGAGCTGTCACAGAAAGGCGCTGACGTTCAGCGCGGATTCGGTGGCGACACGTTGAATACATCCGTTTATATCGCCCGTCAGGTCGATGCTGCGGCACTTTCCGTACACTATGTGACTGCACTGGGTACCGACAGTTTTAGCCAACAAATGCTGGAATCCTGGCAGAGCGAAAATGTGGATACCTCATTAACCCAACGCATGGAAAACCGCCTGCCGGGCCTCTATTACATTGAAACCGATAGCACCGGCGAGCGCACCTTCTATTACTGGCGTAATGAAGCCGCCGCAAAATTCTGGCTTGAGAGCGAACAGTCCGCCGCTATTTGCGAAGAACTGGCGACATTTGACTATCTGTATCTGAGCGGAATCAGCCTGGCTATTTTAAGCCCGGCAAGTCGTGACAAGCTGCTGTCGCTGCTGCAAGAATGCCGCGCCAACGGTGGAAAGGTCATTTTTGACAATAACTACCGCCCACGTCTGTGGAGCAGTAAAGAAGAGACCCAGCAGGTGTATCAGCAAATGCTGGAATGCACCGATATCGCGTTTCTGACGCTGGATGATGAAGACGCGCTGTGGGGTGAAAAACCGGTTGCCGAGGTGATTTCCCGTACTCACGCGGCTGGCGTACAGGAAGTGGTTGTGAAACGCGGTGCAGACTCTTGCCTGGTTTCCATCGCAGGCGAAGAACTCATCGACGTTCCGGCCGTAAAACTACCGAAAGAGAAGGTTATCGATACGACCGCTGCGGGAGACTCCTTCAGCGCCGGGTATCTGGCGGTACGTCTGACCGGTGGCGATGCCGCTGATGCCGCAAAACGCGGGCACCTGACGGCAAGCACCGTTATTCAGCATCGCGGGGCGATTATTCCTCGCGACGCCATGCCGCAGTAATCTGGCGTTCTGGCAGGCCGGATTAGACGTTAACGTCGCGTCCGGCCTGCAGGTCACGATTCCCTTATTGCACCGGCGGGATGTCCGTCACTTCAGGATGTGATTCATCCGTTTCTACCGACGTTGCCGCGGCGGTAGCCGGCGCCATAATGCTATCCCACGTCGCCTGCAGATCCTTCATATTGAATTCAGGTTCACCCTTCGGCTGCAACAGAATTAACGCCATATCTTGCGACAGTTGCTGACGCAGGTCCTGATTCAGCATCTCAACACTCAGGTTGTTCAGGAAGCTTTGGCGTAAACGCTGATACTGTTCAGGCGCAATATCCACGACCTGGTTTTGCAGCGAGCGCAAACGCTGGCTGATCAAAATATCGGTATCGGTGCGACCATAGGTGGCAAACAGCTTCTGCAGTTCCAGATTCTTTTGCGCCACCAGCGCATTAAATTCTTCTTCCGGCAGCCCCTTATCGCGCACTTTGGCCAGCTCACGCGCAACCGTGCTGAGGTTCGCGTTCAGCTTACCGTTCGGTGATTCAACGTTAATGGCACATTGCGCGCGCAGGAACAGCACCCGACAGTCAAAGCCAAGGCCAATGTCTTTAGCATTGTTTTTGGTGAGCTCCTGCTGAATGTGCCAGAACAACGCTTCACGGGCTAAATCAGCGCGCCAGTAACGTAACAGCGCGGCAGATTCACGGATCGGCTGCCACGGCGTATCCCACATAATAGACAGGCGATCCTGACGTACCGCATCGGTCATTATGCTTACGGCCTCTGCACGCAGCGGAGAGAGCGTGGGTACCGGCGCAGGCGTTTCGCGTTTACCTTTTAATTCGCCGAAGGTTTTATTGATTTGATCAGCCACGCTGCGCGCATCTACGTTACCGACGATAATCAGCGTCATCGCATCCGGGGTATACCATTTCTGGTAGAAGGACTGGATTTTCGTCGCATCAACAGGCGTTTTCAGCGGATCGGCAGGATCGTGACCCAGCAGCGTCGATCCCTTCAGACGATAGCGCCACCATCCCTCTTTGGTATCTGACGGCCAGGTTGCAACCATATCTTCGCTACTCAGCGCATGATTGACCGATTCAGGGGAGATGCTCAGATTACCGGAAATATTCGCCAGATAAGAAAGTGACTCTTTCAGCAGATCGTTGCGGCTGTTAGGCAGACTGAGGTTATATAGCGTGGAATCATAGGAAACGATAACGGGCGGCATGGGACGACTGGGATCGAACCCCTGCTGCCACAGAGAACGGGCTTGCGTAGCATCGAGGCCACCGCTTTGCGTCAGCGCGATACGCGGGATCGCATGGCTGAAACCACTCTGTTGTGTACTTTCGGTGAGTGAACCGGTATTGACCAGCAGGCGAACCTCAATACGGTCGCTGGGGCGCTGGGGAGTGGCTAAAACTTGCCACTGTAACCCATTTGCCAGCGTGCCCTGTTGCCACGCCGGGTCAGGCTGGAGCGCATCTGCCTGCACATAGCCGGCAGTGGCCATCATCAGCAAGCCGCCCGCTAAAAGTCGAATTTTTGTGCCCTGCATGTGAACCCCTGATCAACTATCCTGGAAATAAAAAGACAGCCCGCGAGAGGGCTCTCTGAATATGACGTTAAAAACACTTCGTGTTAGACCGCAAGAACATAAAAATGTCACGGAGGAAGTGAAAAAATCCCGACGCCGCCGAATCGGCGGTTTCAGGCACAGGGGTTAATTATGCGCAAACGCCCGCAGTCCTGGAAGGGACTACGGGCATAAGTGGAGAGATTAAGAGGATATTTCGTGCGTTTTGCCATCCGGCGCACGATTATTCAGCACATCATCCAGCTTTTTATGGTCCAGTTCTTTCACCCATTTCGCTACTACAACAGTTGCCACACCGTTACCGACCAGGTTAGTCAGCGCACGGGCTTCAGACATAAAGCGGTCAATACCGAGAATCAGCGCCAGGCCAGCAACCGGCAAATGGCCCACAGCGGAGATAGTCGCGGCCAGAACAATGAAGCCACTCCCGGTCACACCCGCAGCACCTTTTGAAGAGAGCAGGAGCACCACCAGCAGGGTTATCTGATGGAAGATATCCATATGGCTGTTGGTGGCCTGAGCGATAAACACCGCCGCCATCGTCAGATAGATTGATGTCCCATCGAGGTTAAACGAGTAGCCCGTGGGTATAACCAACCCGACAACCGACTTGCGACAGCCCAGTTTTTCCATCTTATCGAGCATACGCGGCAGCGCGGACTCGGAAGAAGAGGTGCCCAGAACGATCAGCAGTTCTTCACGGATATAGCGGATGAATTTGAAAATGCTGAAGCCGGTTGCGCGCGCAATCGAGCCCAACACCACAACCACAAACAGAATACAGGTGATGTAGAAACAGATGATCAACTGACCCAACTGCACCAGCGTCCCGACGCCATATTTACCGATGGTAAAGGCCATGGCACCGAAAGCACCGATCGGCGCCAGGCGCATGATCATGTTGATGATGCCAAAAATAACCTGCGAGAAGCTTTCAATCACGTTGAAAATCATCTGGCCTTTGCTACCTAAACGATGCAGCGCAAAACCAAACATAACCGCAAACAGCAATACCTGCAGGATGTTGCCACTGGCGAACGCGCCAATGACGCTACCCGGGATAATATCCATCAGGAAGCCTACGATCCCCTGGTCTTTTGCCTGTTCGGCGTAAATCGCAACCGCTTTGGCATCCAGCGTCGCCGGATCGACGTTCATACCGGCACCGGGTTGCACCACGTTGACGATGATAAGGCCGATGATCAGCGCAATCGTACTGACAATTTCAAAATAAAGCAGTGCAACCGCACCGGTGCGGCCTACGGCTTTCATACTTTCCATGCCTGCAATGCCGGTCACGACAGTACAGAAGATGACAGGTGCGATGACCATTTTGATGAGCTTCACGAAAGCATCACCAAGTGGCTTCATTTGGGCGCCTAATTCAGGGTAGTAATGGCCAAGGAGGATACCTATGGCAATTGCTGTCAGGACCTGAAAGTAAAGGCTTTTGAATATAGAGGTTTTCATAGGGTGTCCTTAAAGTAAAAACCACAGGTCTTGTAAGGTTTTGTTTAACCTGCGGCCTTAAAGTAACACCCACACAACATGACAGAAATGCGCCTGGATCATAATTGATACAGAAATGTTAAAAATTTTGAGCTGGCTCGCACAAGCGAGACCTTTTTTAACTTTTGTAATCAGCGTTTTTCGGCGTCAGATAACGTTCTTCGAAGATATTCGCCGGAACCGGCCGGGCAAACAGGAACCCTTGTGCCACTTCTACCCCCGCTTGTGATAACCATTCGCGTTGCGCTTCGGTTTCGACGCCCTCAGCGATCATCTGCAAATTGAGGCTATGCGCCAACTGAATGATGGCGGAGATCATGCTGCAATCTTCAGGGACGCCATCGACAAACATCTTATCGATTTTGAGTACATCCACCGGGAGCGACTTCATGTGCTGCAGTTGTCGCAGACCCGCATACCCCATACCAAAATCGTCCAGCGCGATACGCACGCCCGCGTTGCGCAGCGGGCGTAAAATAGCCACAGCGGCGTTAGGATCATCAATATGCCGGCTTTCGGTCACTTCCAGAATCAACGTCCCAGGCTTGATGCGATAGCGGTTTAGCAATTCCAGCAGATCCGACACCATACTCGGGTGCATCAGCTGCAGCGCAGACAGGTTCACCGAGAGCGGCAACATCAGGCCGCGTTCCTGCCAGGCTGACAGCTGGCGGCATGTCTCCTCCAGCACCCAGTAACCGACCGTCACCATCAGGCCACAGGACTCAATCCTGTCGATTAACCCTTCTGGCAGCTCCCAGCTTCCGTCTGGCTGCTGCATTCGCAATAATGCTTCTGCGCTCAATACCTTACCGCTGGACATCTCCACCTGCGGCTGCATCCAGAGCGCAAACTGATGGTTATCCAGCGCGGTAAGAATATCGTTCTCTTCCGTCAAACGCTGTTGCGCCTCTTCCATCTGCAACGGGTCAAAGAACTGAATCCGGTTTTTACCCTTGTGACGCGACGTTAACACGGCTGAGAGTGCGCGGTGGTAAAGCTGTTCTGCGGTCAAATCGCCATTAAACATCGCCACCCCAATGTTGCAGGTTGGACGGAGTTGAATGCCCTGAATCGGTAATCGCTCGTTAACGATAGTGAGTACTTGCTGACCTAGCGTAATAGCGTGCCAGGGTTCTTTTACACCATGTGCGATGATGGCAAAGTCATAGCCGCTCACCTGGGTAAGCACCATTCTGGGGGCCAATACTGACTTCAGCTTTTCAACCAGCGTAAGCAGCAGGATTTCCCGCTGGGTCTCGGATAACACACCCGCGGTATCACGCAGGGTTTCGCAGGTGACAATCATCAACGCCGTTGTCTGCTGGCGGTTCACAACCTGCTCCAGCAGCGCCATCAGAAACGACTTGTTGGGCAGCTCAGAAACCGGGAATCGCATTGAATGGTCGCTTTGCTCTTCACTGCGGCGCTGAATCAGTTGCTGATTGAGGTTATAGCTACGCACCAGCAGGCCAATCTCGTCGTCCTGATGCAGACGCGGCAATGCCAGCTGATAGCCAATCAGATCCTGCTGGGGAATGTCGTTCAGCTCACGCGCTATTTTACGTAATGGATGCAAAATCAATCTGTTAATACACCATGAGATGGCTACCGTGAGTATTAACGAGAGAAGTAAGTAAATGGTCACTAACGTTGAGAGCGTACTCATCACGAACTTGTACATACGGTACGAATCCGCCTGCAGCACCAGATACGCCAGCGGTTGCGGATTCGCTGAACGCTCAAGAGAATAGACCGGCAGCGAAATTTGTACCGGAAGTTCAAACAGGCGAGTCACCGTAACCGGAACCGGGCGTTCAGGAATAAAGCTCATCCGCAGCGCCTGAAACTGATTGGGAAGCACCACATCGGCGCGGCTGACCACGCCTGCTGGTCGAATACTTCTTAAAATAGCTTCTGCTTCGGGAATATCCCCTTTCAGGATCGTGCCCGACAGAGGCTCACGGACGGAGCGAGCGATACTTTCCAGTTGCGTAGCCGTGTTGTAGCGATTCTGCTGGACCAGATGGAACAACAAAACGGTGCAAAAAATAAACACAAACACCATGACAACGGCCGCAACCATTGCCATCTGCTTAATTGTTAACGAGCGACTGACACGCAAACTGACTCTCCACGGATAGACGAAACTGCCGTCAGAGTATACCCGATCGTAGCGGTATTAAGAGAGGCGGTATCTGAAAACTTCCCAGCATGCATTATCCCGACAGGATAGGCACCTGGCGACGAGATTTATCTGCATTTAAGCCGAAAAAGGCCGCAAAGTTACCCCCTGCGGCCTGGTTCGGGCGCATGTTGCCATCACGGCAGACAGACGCCCGCAAGGTGCATTACTTCCTGTTACGCAGCCAGCTCACAATCAGGCTGGCAATAATGCCAGCGATGATCGGAGCCGCTAAATCGTGCCAGAAGGCCACGCCTAACTGTGCGAGCGTCATATAGCCGCCTGTGTTGCAATGGCAACTGTTCACGGCTATTCTTGAGTTGTTCAGGTTCAAGTTAGCCCCCGTTTTGTTGCCAGGTTTATACCGAACAACGTGCGGGGGTTTTCTCTTTCCAGCAACCGATGCCGCCGGGGATCAAGCCCCCGCAACATTGCGCCTCACCGGGAATTCCCGGCTTGCCGCTGATTCTACGGTAGCCTACTTGCCATATCACTGCGCAATATACGGCTCTGCGTAGCGCCTCGCATTTCACCTGTTTTCTCACCATTACGCTGGAAAGATTCTTGCCAGTTGGCAACATTCCTGCCGCTCTTCAATACAGAAAAAGACATATCTCATTGATATCTATACCTTCATTTTCTGGCACAGCGATTGCTATTTGACTGTGAGCTGTTCTGTTCCGAATCAAAGGAGATATCATGTCTGACTGTCGTACTTACGGATTCAACACCCAGATCGTTCACGCGGGGCAACAACCCGACCCTTCTACTGGCGCGCTCAGTACGCCTATTTTCCAGACTTCAACGTTTGTTTTTGACAGCGCCGAACAAGGTGCCGCCCGCTTTGCGCTCGAGGAGTCCGGGTACATTTACACCCGTTTGGGTAACCCCACCACCGATGCGCTGGAGAAAAAGCTGGCGGTACTGGAAAGAGGTGAAGCCGGGCTGGCAACCGCATCCGGTATTTCTGCCATCACCACCACGCTGCTGACGTTGTGCCAGCAGGGCGACCATATCGTTTCCGCCAGCGCGATTTACGGCTGCACCCACGCGTTTTTGTCGCACAGCATGCCGAAGTTTGGGATTAACGTCAGCTTCGTCGATGCGGCAAAGCCTGAAGAAATCCGCGCCGCCATGCGCCCGGAAACCAAAGTAGTGTATATCGAAACGCCCGCTAACCCGACGCTGTCGCTGGTCGACATTGAAACAGTAGCCGGTATCGCCCATCAACAAGGCGCATTGCTGGTGGTGGATAACACCTTTATGTCACCGTACTGCCAGCAGCCTTTACAGCTAGGCGCGGATATTGTGGTACACAGCGTCACTAAATATATCAACGGTCACGGAGACGTGATTGGCGGCATCATTGTTGGTAAGCAGGAGTTTATTGACCAGGCGCGGTTTGTTGGTCTGAAAGATATCACCGGCGGCTGCATGAGCCCTTTCAACGCGTGGCTGACGCTACGCGGCGTTAAAACACTGGGTATACGTATGGAACGCCACTGTGAAAACGCATTGAAAATCGCCCGCTTCCTCGAGGGGCATCCATCCATTACCCGCGTTTATTATCCTGGCTTGTCTTCACACCCGCAGTATGAGCTGGGCCAGCGACAGATGAGCCTGCCAGGAGGAATTATCAGCTCGAAATCGCTGGCGGCCTCGAGGCTGGCAGACGGATGATCAATTCTGTAGAATTGTGCCTCCTCGCGGTCAGTCTCGGTGATACCGAAACCCTCATTCAGCACCCAGCGTCTATGACACATTCGCCCGTTGCGCCAGAGGAACGGCTTAAAGCAGGTATTACCGACGGGCTTATCCGTCTTTCTGTAGGTCTTGAAGATCCAGAAGATATTATTAACGACCTTGAACACGCCATCAGAAAGGCAACATTCTGACCATTATGACCTGAACCGACGCCGATCGGTTCAGGTTGTTGAGAATCAAGGCACAACAGTCTGGTAATACGCGCAATCCTGTTTCGGGGAGTGCGCGTATTTTGGGCAGGGGGTTCTATGCAGGACGACACATTACAACTAAGCAACAATACAGCAACCACCGTACCATTCTCAAAGAAAATACCGTTTACGAAATACGACTTTGGCTGGGTATTACTGTGTATCGGTATGGCAATTGGTGCTGGAACGGTACTGATGCCGGTACAAATAGGCTTAACAGGCATTTGGGTATTTATCGTCGCCTTTATTATTGCCTATCCAGCAACCTATATTGTGCAGGATATTTATTTAAAAACATTATCAGAAAGTGAAACTTGTAATGACTATACCGATATTATCAGTCATTACCTGGGAAAAAACTGGGGTGTATTTCTTGGCGTCATCTATTTTTTGATGATTATTCACGGCATATTTATCTATTCCTTATCCGTGGTTTTTGACAGTGCCTCATATATCAAAACCTTCGGTTTAACCGATGCCGATCTTTCACAATCGATAATCTATAAAGTGGCCATTTTTGCCGTGCTGGTGGCCATTGCTTCCGGAGGAGAAAAGCTGCTGTTTAAAATCTCCGGCCCGATGGTGGTAGTCAAAGTGGGGATCATCATCGTGTTTGGTTTTGCGATGGTTCCGCACTGGAACTTCGCTAATATCAGCGCATTCCCTGAAGCATCGGTCTTTTTTCGCGACGTGCTGCTGACCATCCCGTTCTGCTTCTTCTCGGCGGTGTTTATTCAGGTGTTGAACCCAATGAACATCGCCTACCGCAAGCGGGTAGCGGACCGGGTTCTCGCCACCCGCATGGCAATACGCACACATCGCATCAGTTACATTACGCTGATTGCGGTCATTCTGTTTTTCTCATTCTCTTTTACCTTTTCTATTAGTCATGAAGAGGCCGTTTCGGCCTTCGAACAAAATATTTCCGCACTGGCGCTGGCAGCGCAAGTCATTCCTGGGCAAATTATTCATATCACCTCAACGGTGCTAAATATCTTCGCCGTATTAACCGCATTCTTTGGTATTTATCTGGGGTTCCACGAGGCGATTAAGGGTATTATTCTTAATGTTCTGAGCCGCGTTATTGATGTGGAGAAAATTAATCCCCTGGTGCTTACGCTGGGTATTTGCACCTTTATTGTTATCACCCTGGTGATCTGGGTGTCATTTCGTGTATCGGTACTGGTGTTCTTCCAGTTGGGCAGCCCACTTTACGGGATTGTGTCCTGTATTATTCCGTTTTTCCTGATCTATAAAGTAACGCAACTGGAAAAACTACGCGGGCTGAAAACCTGGCTAATCCTGTTGTACGGGATCCTGCTGTGCCTGTCGCCATTATTGAAGCTGATTGACTAATCCGTTTACAGCGCCGTCAGTCACTGACGGCGCTTAACTCACACTCTCCAGTTGATAGCTGCGAATTTTATTCAGTACCGTGGTATGTGACACCCCCAGCGCTTTAGCGATATGCCGCGACGACACATTCTCTTCCACCATCTGTTCAATAAGCTGGCGTTCAGCACACAAAACCTGTTCTTTAAAAGGACGCTCTGTCGGCGTCAGCTCAACAGCAGGCAAATTCACCATCCCTAATTCTTCCCGCGTAATGACATCGGATTCCGCCATCAGCATCAGGCGAATGATGGTATTTTCCAGTTCGCGAACGTTTCCCGGCCAGGTGTGATGATGCAGGGCATCAAAGCAGGCTTTATCCAGAATGATCCGTCGCTGGAATTCCTTCGCGTATTTCTGCACAAAGTGGCGAATCAATAGGCTGATATCCTGCGGGCGCTCCCGCAGGGGCGGAATGGTCAGTGAAAGTACATTGATGCGGTAATAGAGATCGGCGCGCAGCAGACGTTGTTCCACCATCTCTTCCAGATTGGCGTTGGTTGCCACAATAATGCGCACATTGACCGGAATAATTTGCGCCCCGCCAACGCGACGGATCCCGCCATCCTGAAGTACGCGCAGTAATTTAGCCTGTAAGCTCAGCGACATTTCACCAAATTCATCGAGAAAAAGGGTGCCTTTATCGGCCATTTCAAACAGCCCTTTTTTGCCTTTACAATCTGCACCGCTAAAAGCCCCTTTCTCATAGCCAAAGAATTCACTCTCCATCAACGACTCAGGTAGCGCAGAGCAGTTGACCGGAATAAACGGATAAAAACGTCGCTGCCCGGAATTATGGATAGCCCGGGCAAGCAGTTCTTTGCCAGTACCCGTATCGCCGCGGATCAAAACGGTATATTTGCTGTCGGCAATTTTTATCGCCTTTTCGATAAGCGAGTGCATGCTCTGGCTGCTACAAATAATGTCAGAGAAATAGCGCGGGCGTTCCGGCTCAGGCGTTGACAGTTCGCTTATCTCTTCACACAGGTAAGCGACGTTAATAATATCGGCGCGCCGGCCTAAACAGGATTGCACGCAGGAAATATCCTGTAACTGACGGCACCAGGATTTAATCAGGATCCGTCCAGGCGTGACTTTCATAGAGATGATATTGATATCGCAGCAGGAAAATTCCTTCAGGACATCCTCAACCATCGACAGACGATCAATTGTTTTAATATCCCAGCGTATCGTGACCACATTTGCTCCTGACAGTTAGCAACTGCGAAATAGATATTTCTGTGACGAGAGGAAATCTGACTACATTTTAGACGCTGTGGAATAATGTTCTGCCAGAGGACTCACATTGTGGACGTAAAAACAAAATATAAAAAAACCGGAGCACAAGGCTCCGGTTATCAGGTCATAACCCACGTTTATTGCTGTGGATTTTCATCCTGGTCAACAGCGAAACAGGCCACGAGTTGTCCACCGTAATCCTTCAACTGCGGCTGAAGCTGGGTACACGGACCAAAACGCCGACGGCAGCGGGCATTGAACGCACAGCCCGGCGGTGGATTCAGCGGGCTTGGCAGCTCACCGGTCAGCTTGATACGCTCGCGGCGATCGTCCGGGTTCAGGCGTGGCGTCGCGGAGAGCAGCGCCTGCGTATACGGATGACGCGGATTATTGAAGATCTGATCCTTCGTTCCTTTTTCCACGCAACGGCCTAAATACATCACCATCACCTCATCGGCAATGTGCTCTACCACCGACAGGTCATGCGAGATAAAGACGTATGACAGCCCCAGTTCCTGCTGCAAGTCCATCATCAGGTTCAGCACCTGCGCACGAACAGAAACGTCCAGCGCCGAGACCGGTTCGTCGGCAATCACCACGTCTGGATCAAGCATCAGCCCGCGAGCGATGGCAATACGCTGACGCTGACCGCCGGAGAACATGTGCGGATAGCGGTCGTAGTGCTCGGTTTTCAGCCCCACTTTCGCCATCATCGCCAGCGCTTTTTCACGACGCTCCTCTTTGCTTAGCGTGGAGTTGATCAGCAGCGGTTCTTCCAGAATCTGCCCTACTTTCTTGCGCGGGTTCAGGGAACCGTAAGGGTTCTGGAACACAATCTGGATTTTCTGCCGGCGCAGCTTCTGCGCCTGCGGGTCGTGCTTAAGCAGATCCTGCCCCTGGTAATACAGCTCGCCGCCGGTCGGGACTTCAATCATCGTCAGCAGGCGACCAAGGGTGGATTTCCCACAGCCCGACTCGCCTACCACCGCCAGCGTTTTGCCGCGTTCCAGCGTAAAGGAGACGCCGTCCAGCGCTTTCACCAGGCGTTCCGGGGCGAACATCCCCTTCTTCACCGGGTAGTGTTTTTTCAGGTCAATTGCCTGCAACAGCGGCTGTGGCAAAGCGGCCTTTTGCGTACTCATAGCCCAGGCCTCCCGGCATCATCAAGTGGGTAATGGCATTTCGACTGACGACCGCCTTCCAGCAGGTTCAGTTCAGGTTCTTCAGCGCGGCATTTGTCAGTCGCATAGGGGCAGCGCGGGTTCAGTAAACAACCGGTCGGGCGGTCATATTTACCAGGCACCACGCCCGGCAACGAAGCCAAACGCGCTTTATCCTGAGCGAACTCCGGCAACGCGCGCAGCAACGCCTGGGTATACGGATGACGCGGCGCGCGGAAAATATCCTGCGCGGCCCCGGTTTCCACTACCTGCCCGGCGTACATCACAATGATCTTGTGCGCCGCTTCGGCCACCAGCGCCAGGTCGTGCGTGATTAAGACCAGCGCCATGTTCTCTTTTTGCTGCAATTCCAGCAGTAGCTCGATGATCTGCGCCTGAATGGTCACATCCAGCGCCGTTGTCGGTTCGTCGGCAATCAACAGCTTTGGACGACAGGCAATCGCCATCGCGATCATCACGCGCTGGCTCATCCCACCAGACAACTGGTGCGGATAGACATCCAGACGCGAGGCCGGATCGGGGATCCCCACCAGCGTCAACAGGTCAATCGCCCGCTGAATACGCGTTTTTTTGTTGCCGCCCTGGTGCACCTTAATGGCTTCCATAATCTGGTAGCCGACGGTGTAGCACGGGTTAAGGCTGGTCATCGGGTCCTGGAAGATCATCGCCACTTCCGCGCCCACTAACTGGCGACGCTCTTTCTCAGAGATGCGCTTCAGGTCACGACCATTAAACTCCAGATTTTCGGCCATAACGCGGCCTGGGTAGTCAATCAATCCCATGATCGCCAGCGAGCTGACGGACTTACCAGAGCCGGACTCCCCTACAATGCCAACCACTTCCCCTTGGTTCACGCTGTAACTAATGCGGTCTACGGCACGGAATTCGGAACCCATATCGCCGAAGTGCACCGATAATTTATCTACATTTAATAACGCCATCTCGAACCTCTTACTGCTTCAGTTTGGGATCGAGCGCGTCACGCAGACCGTCACCCATCAGGTTAAATGCCAGCACCGTCAGCAGGATTGCCAGCCCCGGGAAGGTCACGACCCACCAGGCGCTTTGGGCAAATTGCAACACGTCAGAGAGCATGGTGCCCCATTCCGGCGTAGGCGGCTGTGCGCCCATCCCCAGGAAGCCGAGGGCAGCCATATCGAGAATGGCGTTAGAGAAGCCAAGCGACGCCTGAACAATCAGCGGCGCAAGACAGTTAGGAAGAATATTGACGAACATCTGGCGCATCGCACCGGCTCCGGCCACGCGGGATGCGGTAACGTAGTCGCGGTTAACCTCCACCAGGACGGCGGCGCGCGTCAGACGCACATAGTGCGGCAATGCCACGAACGTCAGCGCCAGCGCGGCGTTGCCAATCGAGGGCCCAAATACCGCCACCAGCACCAGCGCCAGTAACAGGCTCGGCAGTGCCAGCATGATGTCGACCACACGCATGATGACGTTATCGACAATCCCGCCAAAGTAACCGGCAATCAGCCCGAGAATCACGCCCATCAGCAGGGAGAGCACCACCACCAGACAGCCGACCAACAGAGACAGACGCGCACCGTACATCAGGCGGGACAGCACATCGCGGCCCACATCATCAGTACCAAACAGATGCGCCATGGTACCGCCTTCCTGCCACGCAGGAGGAGCCAGCAGCGTATCGCGGAACTGCTCTGCCGGGTTGTACGGCGCGAGGACGTTGGCAAAGACCGCAATCAGGATCATCACGACAACGTACACCAGCCCAACAACCGCACCTTTGTTGCGTTTAAAATAGTGCCAGAACTCCTGCAGCGGGGTCATGGGCACCGGTGCAGCAATAACTTTATTTTCAGTAACCTGTGACATGATGGCCCCTTACTTCCTATGCCGAATACGCGGGTTCACCACGCCGTACAGCAGGTCTACCAGCAGGTTGACGAGGATAATCATCGTCGCGACCAGCAGTACCCCGCCCTGTACCACTGGATAATCACGGCGTTGTAGCGCATCGATCAACCAGCGTCCCAGTCCCGGCCACGAGAAAATAGTCTCGGTCAGGATCGCCCCAGCCAATAACGTACCGACCTGCAGGCCGATAACGGTCACAACGGGCAGCATCGCGTTACGCAGAGCGTGAATGATGATGACGCGCATACGGGTCAGGCCTTTGGCGCGTGCGGTACGAATGTAATCTTCACCCAGTACTTCCAGCATTGATGAACGAGTCATACGCACAATTACCGCCAGAGGAATGGTGCCAAGCACCATTGCCGGCAGGATCATATGCGCCAGCGCATCGATAAAGTTGCCCTCTTCACCCCAAATGGCGGTGTCAATCAGCATGAAACCGGTCAGGGGATTGGAATCATCAAGGAACACCATGTCGCTCACCCGACCGGAAACCGGCGTCAGGTTCCACTGCACGGAAACCAGCATGATCAGCATCATGCCCCACCAGAAAATCGGCATGGAGTAACCCGTCAGCGCCAGGCCAACGGCAGTGTGATCGAAAATGGAGCCGCGCTTAACGGCGGCAAGTACACCCACCGGAATACCCACCGCAACGGCGAAAATCATCGCGCAGACGCCAAGTTCCAGCGTTGCTTTAAAGCGAGGAACGAACTCTTCCCACACCGGTAATCGGCTTTTCAGCGAGATACCTAAATCACCATGCATAACCCCCCAGATGTAATGGAGGTACTGCTGCCACATCGGTTTATCCAGACCGAGTTCAGCCAACAGTTGAGCATGACGCTCAGGGGAAATTCCACGCTCACCCGCCATGATCATTACCGGATCGCCGGGGATCATATGAACGAAAGCAAAGGTGAGAAGAGTGATACCGATAAACGTGGGGATGACGAGTCCCAAACGTCGGAGAATGAACTGCAACATAACCCGGATTCTCTCTAATGACGCACGGCCTGGAACCGTGAATCTGTATTGCTCACAAATCTTATCTCCCCCTCCAGCGAGAGGGAGATAAAGCATTACTGTCAGGTGGCGCTACGGTGACCCGACTTAACGGTCCGTAGCGCTGCCTGGCTTGCTTTTAATTATTCGACAGAGACGTTTTCGAAGTGATGTTTGCCTAATGGATCAACCACATAGCCTTTCACTTCTTTACGCACTGGTTCATACACGGTGGAGTGAGCAACAATCAGAGCCGGGGCCTGATCGTGCATAACAACCTGAGCTTGCTTGTACAGTTCAATACGTTTGTTGTGATCGTCGGTCGCACGCGCCGGCTGGATCAGATCTTCAAACGGCTTGTAGCACCAGCGAGAGTAGTTGGAACCGTCTTTCGCTGCCGCACAGCTGAACAGGGTGGCGAAGAAGTTGTCCGGATCCCCGTTGTCACCGGTCCAACCCATCATCACCGCCTGATGCTCACCCGCTTTGGCGCGTTTCAGATATTCGCCCCACTCGTAGGTCACAATCTTGGCCTGAACGCCAATTTTCGCCCAGTCAGCCTGAACCATTTCCGCCATACGGCGGGCGTTCGGGTTGTAAGGACGCTGTACCGGCATGGCCCACAGCTCAACGGTGAAGCCTTTATCCTGACCCGCTTCCTTCAGCAGCGCTTTAGCCTTTTCAGGATCGTAGGTGTAGTCTTTAACGTCGTCGTTATAGCCCCACATGGTCGGTGGGATCAGGTTTTTCGCGGCAACGCCAGCGCCCTGATATACCGCTTTAATGATGGCTTCTTTGTTCACCGCGTAGGTCAGCGCCTGACGGACTTTCACGTCATCAAACGGTTTCTTCTCGGTGTTGAAAGAGAGGTAGCCAACGTTCAGACCGGCCTGCTCCATCAGGTTAATGTTTTTATCCTGCTTCATGCGCGCGATATCTGCCGGGTTCGGGTACGGCATCACCTGGCACTCGTTCTTCTGCAGTTTGGCGTAACGCACGGAAGCGTCAGGCGTAATGGAGAAGACCAGACGGTCAATCTGTGGCTTGGTGCCCCAGTAACCTTCGAATGCTTTATACAGAATACGGGAGTCTTTCTGGTACTGCTGCAGCTGGAACGGACCGGTCCCAATTGGGTTCAGATCCACTTTCTCCGGGGAACCGGCTTTCAGCATGTTGTCTGCATATTCTTTGGAAAGAATAGAAGCGAAGTCCATCGCCAGGTCAGCCAGGAAAGGCGCTTCCGGGCGAGTCAGCACGAACTGAACGGTTTTATCGTCCACTTTTTTCACTTCGGAGATCAGATCTGGCAGACCCATCCCTTCGAAGTATTCATAGCTACCGCCAGAGACTTTGTGGTACGGGTTCTGGGCATTTTTCTGACGATCGAAAGAGAACACCACGTCATCGGCGTTTAAATCGCGCGTCGGTTTGAAATCTTTGTTGTCCTGCCACTTCACGCCCTGGCGCAGGTGGAAGGTATAGGTTTTACCGTCTTCGCTGATTTCCCACTTCTCAGCAAGGCCCGGGATCACTTCAGTTGTACCGGTTTTGAACTCGACCAGGCGGTTATAGATCGGTACGGAGCTGGCATCATAGGTCGTGCCAGAGGTGAAAAGCTGTGGGTTAAAGCCTTCAGGAGATCCTTCTGAACAATAAACCAGAGTTTTAGCCTGTACGCTTGCGGCGCAGGTCATAGCCACCAGGCTCAGACCAAGCTTCAGCATCCCTGACTTCTTCAAGGAAATACTCATTCTTCTGCTCCAAATGTGATGTTTGTTGTTTTACCCTTTGCAGTGGGTTTGCACCGCCTGGCCTTTTTTGTTTTTTACCCGGCCGGGTCGGCGTTAAGAGGATAGGGATTCCGTTCACATAAGCGACTGAGTTGCAGTGCGGATTCTCCATGAAATGCCCCTCATGCCCTACAATCTGTCAACAGAATGTGAAAACGTCAATACAGGTAACCGTGATTTACACCAACGGTGAGAATTCGCAAACAAAGATTAAAAAAAGTGCAGAAGGACATTTTCAGCAGGGAAATTTGTGCTACGCGCACTATGCCAGAATAAACATCTTCATATTTCGCAACATTTGGTGATTAACATTTATGCAAATTATTAAAACTTTCTAAATTAATGCTGCATATCTGAGCGATTAATGCCATGAACGCTAAAGCGCACAGCGGAAAATGCCAAGTTCAGCCATAAGTAGCGCAAAAAAAGTTTCAAGCAAATATAAAAAAAGGCAATGGAATATGTCACAGAATCGTTAACAGTCAGTGGGAAGTGGTGCACAATTTTTGCAGATAAAAGGAAGGTCAATTTTGGTCGGAGAGAGAGGATTACTCGCCACTAATGCAAAAAACCCTGCTCGTTGAGCAGGGTTTTGAATTTGGTCGGTGATAGAGGATTCGAACCTCCGACCCCTTCGTCCCGAACGAAGTGCGCTACCAGGCTGCGCCAATCACCGAATGCGGGGCGCATCTTACTGCTCAGCCGCGCCCCCGTCAATCCCTTAGTATCAAAATGCCATTTGATCGGCGAGAAAGTCAGCAGCCCAATTACTGAGCCGTAACCTTCTTCGCGTCCGGGATACGGCACCAGTTGTTATTCTCGTTAATACCGCCATTTGGCGAGGTGTAACCGAGGCAACCCAAGATAGTGTCGTACAGTTCCACATGACGACGCGGCACCTTCATATCAGCTTCTTGCTTCAGGTGTGCAAACGCCTTCGCATGGTCTGGGTCTTCCAGATATTTATCTGACATCCACACCAGCATAGGAACGCGGAACTGCTCTGGCGGAGCCATTTTACGCGGCGTACCGTGCAGGTGCTCACGCTCGTTAATCGACTCACCGTGATCGGCGGCGTAGAACACTATCGCTTTCTTATCCCGCAGTTGATCAAACACTTTGGTAATAAAGTGATCAACATAGGTTACCGAGTTATCAAAAGAGTTAATCATCTCGGCTTTCGAGCAACCGCTATCCACATTGACACACTCCGGCTTCCACTGCGCATAGTCGCGGGTGTAGCGCTGCGTGTAGTTAAAATGCGAACCTTTGGTATGCAGAATAATCAGACGTTTGCCATCATCGTCATTCGGTTGCAGAGACTGCTGCATTTCGGTAATCAACAGCATATCGTCAACGTTCTTGCCACGGTTACGCGGCTCTGCGCCAATCTGCTCTCGGTAAGCGATGTTCTCCGCCATGGTATTGCTGTAGAACCACATCTCGCTTTGCATCGCGTAGAGGTCTGTCTTGAACCCTAACTGACCGAGCACGGAAAAGACGTTTTGTTCTTTCAGGGTACGCTGCGGGTTTTCTTCCGCCCCACCTTCACGCACAAACATACAGCGCAGCGAAAGCTTGGTCGCTGTGTCACAGGAATATCCACGGAACGCGGCCAGGTTTTTCTCCTGGGCGAGCCTTGGCGTGGTATTTCGCTCATAGCCAAAAATCCCCATATGGTCCCAGCGGGTGGTTTCGCCGATAATAAAGACCACATAGGTGTCGTCGAGGTTCTTGGGCTCAACATAGGTAAATTTCTTCGCCGGGTTCATCAGCGATTTGTTGTCTGAGGATTCATCCACCTGTGCCCAGGCGTACAAACCCAGCGCAGAGAGCCAGTTTGACGGCAAATAAGAGTTCGCCACAACCCCGCCATAGCTGGGTAAATCGATACCAGTTTCTCGCTCCACGCTTCTCTGTTGCATGCTCAGCAGGCGAATTGGTACCCATACCATCAGGCCAGCTAACAAAACCACCGCTACGCTACGCCACCTCATGCCCGGTGTACGAATTTGTCTCATCAACGTGTAGCGGCAGCGGTTACTCCAAATCAGCACCAAGGGAATAATACTGACCGAAACCAGCCACACGATGAAATGCCAGCCGACGACTTCTTTCGATAAATCAATATCCGTGGTCATTACGGAGGCGATAATACCGTAACCAATTACCACGTTCAGGAAGGTCATATAATAACTGGCGCCGGCAGAACACAGCACCAAACAGGTTGCCAGGACACGCCAGGCGCGGCGGCCAAACAAAGAGAGAAGTCGTAGTAAAAAGAAGGTCACCAGCACAGTGCCGGCCAATTCAACAACCGCGGAAAGTCCTTTCCAGACGGTAAAATCGTGCGCATATCCGCTAAAACGACGGAAAAATACAGCACAGTTCATAAACAAACCGATATAGATTGCCAGCAAGAAACTGAGTTTCTGCTGCGTCATCGACTTAATGTATCTCATGCAAACAAACCCTGGAAATCGGGATAAAAAACCCTGAGCAGCGATCAATCAGACCTGACAGAGGAAAAATGCGACAACAGCAGAGGTGAAATGTCTACGGGCGCGGGTAAGTAGACCACAGGAGGGAGCAAAAGTGCTTATAGAGAATGAAAATGGCGCATAAATTTTTGTAAATATATGCGCCAGGTATTAATCATACTACTAATAGATTTAGGCGTGCGCCTCGGTATAGACGCTACGTTGTGGCTGACGAATAGTGGTAGAAAGCGCCAGCGAAATGATTAACAGCGCAAAGATGACGCAGAAGGTCACATAGAACCCGCCAAACAGCGAGGCGATAATGGAACCGCAAATGCTACCGATACCGAAGCCCAGGTAAATAACACCGTAGTTTTTAGCCAGGTTATTCAGACCGAAGAACTCGCTGACCAGTGACGGGAATACGGTGATGGTGCCGCCAAAGTTAAATGCGACACAGGCAATGGCCATAAAGAAGGTTACGTCATTCAGCGGCGCGAACAACAGTGCAGCCATACCGACCAGCGAAACGACCTGACCAATGGTGATCACGCGAATACGGGAGATTTTATCGGACAGAATCCCCAGCACCAGACGACCCGACAGGTTCGCGATAGAAATGACGGTAACCGCATTCGCCGCCGTCGCCACATCCATATGCGCCAGGCTTTGTGCGATATCTTTCGCCACGCCAATGACGTACAGACCGCTCATACACGCCGTCAGGAACATGACTGCCAGCATCCAGTACTGCGGTTTGCGCATGGACTGCGCCAGGGTGTAGTCGTTCTCAACTACGCCATTCTTCGCTTTCACTTCCTGATTCGGCGCATCTTTCATCAGCGTGGAGCCAAAGACGATCATCACCAGTACGATCGCGCCCCAAATCATGAAGGTTTTTTCCAGGCCCACGGTGCTCAGCAGTTGACTGTCGATAAATTTAAAACCGAGGCTGCCAAGGCCATAAGAACCGATGGCAAAGGCGGAAATCAGCCCTTTACGCTCAGGGAACCATTTTACGCAGTTGGAAAGCGTTAACAGGTAACCTGCACCATCCGCCAGACCAACCAGCACACCGGCGCTCAGCCACAGCATAATCAGGCTGTTGGAATGGGCGGTTAAGAAGAAACCGACGCCGAGTAAAATACCGGAGGCCATGGTGACGCGTTTCACGCCAAAACGTTCCTGCAGCTTGCCGGCAACGGAAGAGGAAATCGCCAGCCCGAGGCTCAGCAAGCCAAAAGAAAATGCCACCTGACTGACCGGCGCATCGAGCTTAGAAGAGAGCGCGCCATTAAACAGGCTCCAGGTATAAACAGAACCTAAAGCAAATTGGGTAATAATCGTGCCGATCAGTGTTAGCCAGCGAGTGCGCTGATAATCAGAAGTTTTCATGGCAGTCTTCCTGCATAAGCAAAATGGGAAATTCTCTGCCAACAACCATACCGAAGCGCTTTTATGGCCAGGAGAAAACGGCATGAAATGCCACCAGGACGGAATGAAATGCCTGGAATGCGGAATGAATGACGAGACAAAAAGTCGGGTTACTGAATTTTATCGTAAGAGTTAGTACACGCTATCGCTGAGGGGCGTGTGATTGTTGATCTCAATATGTAACAGAGATGTTTATATGATGATTGTTTGCGTTAAAATTTGGCACTCACTCCCATGGTGTACATATAGTCGCTGTTATTGGTGCTATTTTCCGCCTGCGAAAGCGCCGCGTAAGCCGCCATGTGCCGGTTCAACAGCATATCTGCGCCAACGGTAACATCCAGCCAGTTACCGTCTTGACCCGCCGCCGTCATGCGACTGAGGCCCGACTGCGCTTTCCAGATATTCTCGCCAAACTGCTGGTTATAGCTGATTTGCGCCCACGGTCGCACATCACCGAACTGAGAATTGACTCGCCAGCCTAACGTGCTGACGCTGGCATGCCACAGCGGATCGTTCTGCGTTACCGACGTCACGCTATCGCCAAATTCGTTGTAAGTAGACGTGGTCGAACCGTCATAATGCAGCGCGGCCACCGGACCAGTCATCACCTGCCTTGAAAGCGGAAAGTTCCAGCCCATACTCATGCCGCTGGTCGCATCCATAGGCGTTTCATCCGCCAGATTCACCACGGGACCCGCCACGTTTTGAGTGGAGCGAATACGTTCTTCCAGAATGTCGTTATAACGTGGTTGGTGATCGCTGTCCCATGTATAACGTTCAGCCGTATGCCCTGACATCGCATCAACGATATATTCTTGTTGCCAGCCATATGCTGTATTGATGAACAGCGCACAAACTACGACGCTCGCCAGAGTTAACCTTTGGCGACCACTACTGTTTCTTATAATCATCAACGCGACTCCAGAAAAGAGCCGAATTCGGCGATATTATTGTCATTGTGTGAAGGATATCGGGCCCATCAGGCCCTGTATTAAATATTGTCTTTTTAGCTGGCGCGTCAAGGCGGGCCGAATGAAATTTTTACGCCAGTAAAAACAGCGAGGAAGAATATGCAGCGTTGCGGATGGGTCAGCCAGGACCCACTTTACATTGCCTACCACGACAAGGAATGGGGCGTCCCCGAAACAGATGGCAACAAGCTGTTCGAAATGATCTGTCTGGAAGGCCAACAGGCCGGTTTATCGTGGATCACTGTGCTTAAGAAACGGGAAAATTATCGCCACGCCTTCCACCATTTTGACCCGGAAAAAGTGGCGGCCATGACCGAAGAGGATGTGGAAAGACTGGTACTGGATGCCGGCATTATTCGCCATAGAGGAAAAATTCAGGCCATTATCGGCAACGCTCGCGCCTTTCTGACCATGGCGCAAAACGGAGAATCGTTTAGCGAGTTCGTCTGGTCGTTTGTTGATAACCAACCGCAACTGACCCGCGCCGCCAACCTGAGCGATATTCCCACCTCTACACCTGCGTCAGATGCTCTGTCTAAAGCGTTAAAAAAACGCGGATTTAAGTTTGTCGGCACCACCATTTGTTACTCCTTTATGCAGGCATGCGGCCTGGTCAACGACCATGTCACCAGCTGTATCTGTTACCCGGGAGAACAACATGATTCGTGAATCAAAGGCTGACGATCTACCGTCGATTCTGGCGCTGTGGATGGAAAGCACGATCCATGCCCATCCGTTTATCGAAGAACGCTACTGGCGCGAAAGTGAATCCATCGTGCGGGATGTTTACCTGCCAGCCGCACAAACCTGGGTATGGGAAGAAGAAGGGGTGCTCAAAGGCTTTGCCAGCGTCATTGACGACCGCTTTCTCGGCGCGCTGTTCGTCGCGCCTGCCGCCATCAGAAGCGGGATCGGCAAAGCGCTGGTGCAGCATGTACAGCAGCGCTTTTCGTTACTCAGCCTCGAGGTCTACCAGAAGAATCAATCAGCGGTGAACTTCTACCATGCGCTGGGTTTTCGCATTGAAGATGGCGCATGGCAGGAAGAGACTCACCATCCCACGTGGATTATGGGCTGGCAGGCGGATCAAACGCCGTAAGCGTCAACGTTGGTCCGCTGTATTTTTCGAGCCACGCCAGCGCAGTGTTGCCCGCACAGCCATTCCCCAGCTTCGAGCTGGGGAGATCTTTGGTCAGCACGTTGACGGCGCCATTTTTACAAATACCGTTGGCGGCGAGATCCAAATCAGGCCAGGCGCCCTCATGAATACAGATGACACCGGGTTTAATTCCCGTCGTCACGACCGCTCCCGCCAGAACGTGCCCACGCTGGTTCCACACCCTGACCGTGTCGCCATCCGCAATACCGCGCGCTTTGGCATCCTGCGGATGAATCGTGACGGGCTCACGATCCGCTACCGCATACTGTTCGCGCAACGCGCTGTAATTTAGCTGACTGTGCAAACGGTGCGCCGGATGGGCGGAAAGCAGCTGTAACTGGCCCGGCTCGGCGTTACCGAACCACTCATCCGGCTCCAGCCACATCGGATGCCCCGCACAGTCCGCGTAACCGTAACTGGCAATCCTCGCGGAGTAGATTTCAATTTTACCGCTGTCCGTTTTCAGCGGATGCGCCTGTGGGTTGCGGCGAAAATCCGCGAAACGGATAAACTCCGCGCTGGCGGCGTTTTCTGGCATTTCGATCAGCGCATTCCGCTGCCAAAACTCGGTGAATGGCGGCAACGTCACCTGCTGGCTAGCCCCACGCTGCCCGGCAATGTTGTAAAAAGTCTCCAGCCATTCCAGCTCGCTTTTGCCTTCGGTAAATCGCTCATACCCGCCCTTCTCCCAGCGTTCACTCAGCTCGGCAAAGACATCAAAATCATTTCGCGCTTCATCCTGCGGCGATACAACCTGCTTCATCGGCACCAGATGCTGGTTGCTGTAATCGCCGGTCATGGTCAAATCATTACGCTCAAAAGACGTCGTCGCCGGCAGCACGATATCGGCATGCTTCGCTGCGGCTGTCCAGAAACACTCTGAGATAACCACCAGCTCCGGTTTTTGCCAGGCGCGAATCAGACGGTTGGTGTCCTGATGATGGGTGAAGTTAGCGCCGCCCGCCCACCACAGCATACGGATGTCCGGGAAATGGCGGTCCATACCGTTGTGCTGATAAAAACCACCCGGGTTCTCCAGCGCTTCAACAATTCGCGCCACCGGGATTTTATCCACCGCGTCGGTGCCGTTTTTAACGCTGCCCTGCATTGAAGCCAGCACCGCAGCGCGGCGCGTTGGGTTGCCGCCGTTGGCAAAATGGTACGACAGCCCAAAGCCGCCGCCAGGCGTCCCGATTTGCCCGAGCATGGCAGCCAGCGTGACAATCATCCAGTGTTTCTGCTCGCCATACTGCTGGCGTTGCATACCCCACCCCGCCATCAGCATGGTGGTGTTTTGGTGAAATATCGCCGCAAGTTCACGTATTTTCGCCGCCGGAACACCACAAATTTCAGCGGCCCATTCTGCCGTTTTTGCAACATCGTCAGATTTGCCCAGCAGATAGTCGGCAAAACGGTCATATCCGGTCGTACACCGAGCGAGAAAGTCCGCGTCGTGCCAGCCGTTTTCCACCAGCGTATGCGCGATACCCAGCATCAGCGCCACGTCGGTCCCCATATGCGGAGCGATCCATTCCATCTTCTCGCCAAAGAAATCGACGCTTTCCGATCGCATCGGATCGATACAGATCAACCGCTTCCCGCTGCCACGCAGTGCCTCAAAGTAAGCGAGGCCCTGCTCGTCGGAGGCGTTCCAGGCAATTTTCAGGGTATTCAGCGGATTGGCGCTCCATAACACCACCACTTCGCTGTTCTCCAGCACCACCGGCCAACTGGTCTGCTGCTGGTAAACTTCGTTACCGCCCACCACGTACGGCATGATGGCCTGCGCAGCACCCGTCGAGTAATCCCCCAGATGCCCGGTATAACCACCCGCCAGCGCCATATAACGCTGTAGCAGGGTCGCTGCTTTGTGTAACACGCCGTTGGAACGCCAGCCGTAGGAACCGGCAAAAATCGAGGCCGGGCCGTAGCTGTCACGGATGCGTTTATGCTGCGTATGGATAAGATTCAGCGCGTCGTCCCAACTGACACGAACAAATTCATCCTGCCCGCGCACACCCTGCGGATCCTCCGGCGAGGCGAGAAAGCCTTTACGCACCATGGGAAAACGTACCCGCGTTTTACTGTGTACCTGGTCGCGCACCACGGTTTGCAAAGAGTTGGGATGGGCGGTGGGCAGCACGCCGCGAGAGGAGAAAACCGTCTCGCCATCGGTTTCGACGAGAATAGGTCCCCAGTGGGCGGCGGTTAACACCGAGTAATGTGCGGGTGAATTAGCCAAGATGGCGCTCCTGAATGCGATGTGACGGCTTATTTATTATGCCGTTCAATGTTACTTACAAATTTCAGAGTCTTCCCTGGAATTTTCTTCATGTTCACACGTCATAATCAACCGCCACGGTCGCTGTGGCAAAGAAGAAAAAGTCATTAAGGAATTAAGATGAAGAAACGTGTTTTTGTTATTGCTGCCATCGTGAGCGGCGCCCTGGCGGTTTCTGGCTGCACAACAAACCCTTACACCGGAGAACGCGAAGCGGGTAAATCCGGCATTGGCGCGGGTATTGGCTCTCTGGTCGGCGCGGGTATTGGCGCACTCTCTTCCTCGAAGAAAGATCGCGGCAAAGGCGCTCTGATTGGTGCGGCGGCTGGCGCGGCCGTTGGCGGCGGTGTCGGCTATTACATGGACGTGCAGGAAGCAAAACTGCGCGACAAAATGCAGGGAACGGGCGTCAGCGTGACGCGCAGTGGCGATAACATCATCCTGAATATGCCAAATAACGTCACCTTCGACAGCAACAGCAGCAACCTGAAACCTGCGGGTGCCAACACCCTGACCGGCGTGGCAATGGTACTGAAAGAGTACAATAAAACCGCCGTCAACGTGCTCGGCTTCACCGACAGCACCGGCAGTCAGGATCTAAATATGCGCCTGTCGCAGCAGCGCGCGGACTCTGTGGCCAGCGCCTTAATCACTCAAGGCGTCGCCGCTAACCGTATCCGCACTCAGGGTATGGGCCCGGCAAACCCGATCGCCAGTAACAGCACGGCGGAAGGTAAAGCACAAAACCGCCGCGTAGAGATCACCTTAAGCCCGCTCCAGTAACGTTTTGTGCCGGATAATGGCAGCGTCTTATCCGGCATGAAGCACTTGCCATCGTTGATTTTCGCGTTAAGGTGTTGTCACCAAATTTAGGGAAATCAGCGATGAGCAAATCAACACGGGCAACCATCAGCGATGTGGCGAAAGCCGCAAAAACCGGCAAGACCAGCATTTCACGCTACCTCAACGGTGAAAAGCACCTGCTTTCCGACGCGCTACTGGCCCGCATTGAACAAGCCATTGCCGATCTCGACTACCGTCCCAGCCTGATGGCAAGAGGCCTGAAACACGGTCGTACCCGCCTGATTGGCCTGATCATCGCCGATATTACTAATCCCTACTCCGTCAACGTGTTAAGCGGTATTGAAGCCGCCTGTCGCGATAAGGGCTTTACCCCGCTGGTGTGTAACACCAACAACGAAGTGGATCAGGAGCTGCATTATCTCGACCTGCTGCGCAGCTACCAGGTCGAAGGGATTGTGGTCAACGCCGTTGGAATGCGCGAAGAGGGGCTGAACCGCCTGCAACAGTCTGCGCTGCCGATGGTTCTGATTGACCGTAAAATTCCCGATTTTGCCTGTGATATGGTCGGGCTGGATAACACCCAGGCGGCAACGGTTGCCACTGAACATCTGGTCGAGCAAGGTTTTGAAGCCATCCTGTTCCTCAGCGAACCGCTGGGCATGGTGAATACCCGCCGCGAACGCCTGAGCGCTTTTCGCGCCACGCTCGCACAGTACCCCGGCGTTATCGCGCAAAATGCCGAAGTCCCGCTAACGGACAATACGCAACTGGATGACACGCTGCGCCAGTTTCACCAGCAGCATCGGGGGATGCGCAAAGCCGTTATCTCTGCCAACGGCGCTCTCACGCTGCAGGTTGCCCGCGCCCTGAAGCGCATTGGCCTTAACTGGGGCAGCGATATCGGCCTGCTCGGTTTTGACGAACTGGAATGGGCGGAGCTGGCGGGCGTCGGTATCACAACGCTGAAACAACCCACATGGCAGATTGGCTACACCGCCGTTGAGCAGGTTGTACGCCGAATTGATGGCGGCTCTGCTGCCATTCAGGAACAGGTATTCTCCGGCGAGCTGATCGTGCGCGGCTCAACCGCCCGTTAAATTTCCTTCGTGATGGTGATCATAAATTCGACATCATGAGCTTTTCTTTGGAACCGGTTCCATCTAGCGTTATAAAAAGAATGCTAGTCTGGAGTTTCCATGAAAAGAAAAATTATGGTGGTTACCGCCGCCTACGGCTACGACCAGGTGCGGGCCGCAGGCGGGCAAACGGCAATGTTGCCCATCATTGCCGAAGCCGGTGCTGACGGCGTCGAAATCCGCCGCGAGTTATTAACCGACGCCGAGCTGAAAACGCTGTCCACAATGGCCTCTGCAATCGAACTCTTCGGCCTGCTGGCCTGTTATTCAGCGCCTGAACCGTTATTCCTTGAGGATGGGAACCTGAATCCCCGACTTCCGCAGCTTCTCGAAGAAGCGCAGGCCCTACAGGCGCTGTGGTTAAAAGTCTCTCTCGGTCATTTTTCCCATACCGAACAGTTCGACGATTTACGTGAATGGCTGGACAACAGCGGAATGGAGCTGGTTGTGGAAAACGATCAGACCGCCTGCGGACGCCTGCAGCCGATGCAACGTTTCAATGAAGCCTGTCAGACGCAAAACCTGCCGATATCTCTGGCTTTCGATATGGGCAACTGGCTGTGGGTTGGCGACTCCCCGGAACAGGCCGCGCAGAACCTGGCGCCAACCGTCGGATATATCCATGTCAAAGCCGCAGTTACGCATCGCGATAGCTACCGTGCCATACCGCCTGATGAAGCAGATTCACGCTGGCTGGCGCTGTTAAAAACGCTGCCCAACGATGTTCCGCGCGGTATTGAGTTCCCCCTGGAAGGGCAGGATTTGACGGCGGTTACCCGCCACTACGTCGAGCTGTTACGCGAGGAGTAACACATGAAAAATTCACTGGATGCGGTCACTATTGGTGAAGCGATGGCGATGTTTGTCGCCACGCAAACCGGCGAACTCACGGATGTAGAGCAGTTTATCAAGCGCGTTGCAGGCGCTGAACTCAACGTGGCGACCGGTCTTGCTCGTCTGGGCCTGAAGGTCGGCTGGGTGAGCCGCGTAGGCAACGACAGTTTTGGTCGTTTTATCGTTAAGTCGCTGGAAAAAGAAGGGATAGATGCGCAGGGAGTTACCCAGGACGGGCGTTACGCTACCGGCTTTCAGCTTAAATCTAAGGTCGAAAATGGAACCGATCCCATTGTGGAGTATTTCCGCAAAGGGTCCGCCGCCAGCCACCTCAGCGTTGAGGATTATCACGAGGACTATTTCGCCAGCGCGCGCCACTTGCACCTGAGCGGCGTGGCGGCAGCGCTTTCTGCCAGCTCCTATGAACTACTGGCGCACACCGCCCGCACGCTGAAAGCCCAGGGGAAAACTATCTCGTTCGACCCAAATTTGCGTCCGGTGCTGTGGAAAAACGAAGCCGAAATGGTGGAAAAACTGAACCAGCTGGCATTCCAGGCTGACTGGGTTTTACCTGGATTAAAAGAGGGGATGATTTTAACCGGCCAACAGACGCCTGAAGCCATCGCCGACTTTTATCTGCGCCACGGGGTGAAGGCCGTGATCATCAAAACCGGGGCTGATGGTGCCTGGTACAAAACAGCCAGCGGTGAACAAGGTTGCGTTGCACCGGTAAAAGTCGACAACGTGGTCGATACGGTCGGCGCAGGCGATGGCTTTGCCGTGGGCGTTATCAGTGCCCTGCTGGAAGGCCGTTCGCTGCATCAGGCGGTGACGCGCGGCAATAAAATCGGCGCACTGGCCATTCAGGTTCAGGGCGACAGCGAAGGATTACCCACACGTGAACAATTAGGGGAATAAACTCCCGGCCAACTCTGTCTCTGTACCCTACATACAGAGGCGGCGTATCAGCATAACCAGAGGGCAGTCTATGAATAGCTCAACTAATGCAGCAAAACGCTGGTGGTACATTATGCCAATCGTGTTTATCACGTATAGCCTGGCGTACCTTGACCGTGCGAACTTCAGCTTCGCCTCCGCCGCCGGTATCAACGAGGACCTCGGCATTACCAAAGGGATCTCTTCCCTGCTGGGCGCTCTGTTTTTCCTCGGCTATTTCTTCTTTCAGATCCCAGGCGCGATTTACGCAGAACGGCGCAGCGTACGAAAACTGATTTTTGTCTGTCTGATCCTCTGGGGCGCATGCGCGTCGTTAACCGGTATGGTCAGCAATATTCCAATGCTTGCCGCCATCCGCTTTATTCTTGGCGTCGTTGAAGCCGCGGTGATGCCCGCAATGCTGATTTATATCAGCAACTGGTTTACGAAATCCGAGCGCTCGCGCGCTAACACTTTCCTGATCCTCGGTAACCCGGTTACCGTCCTGTGGATGTCTGTGGTTTCCGGTTATCTGATTCAGGCGCTGGGCTGGCGGGAAATGTTTATCATCGAGGGCTTCCCGGCCATCATCTGGGCGTTCTGCTGGTGGGTATTGGTAAAAGACAAACCGTCTCAGGTCGGCTGGCTGTCAGAATCTGAAAAAGCCGCCCTTCAGGCGCAACTGGAAAAAGAGCAGCAAGGCATCAAAGCCGTGCGTAACTATAGCGAGGCCTTCCGCTCACGTAACGTCATCCTGCTGTGCATGCAGTATTTCGCCTGGAGTATTGGCGTCTATGGTTTTGTCCTGTGGCTACCGTCGATTATCCGCAACGGCGGCGCAAATCTGGGCATGGTAGAGGTTGGCTGGCTGTCATCCGTACCTTATCTGGCGGCGACGGCGGCGATGATCCTCGTCTCCTGGGCCTCCGATAAGCTGCAAAACCGTAAACTGTTTGTCTGGCCGCTGTTATTGATAGCCGCTTTCGCTTTTATCGGCTCCTGGGCCGTGGGTGCAGACCACTTCTGGATTTCTTACACGCTGTTAGTTATTGCGGGTGCGGCAATGTACGCCCCATATGGCCCCTTCTTCGCCATCATCCCGGAAATGCTGCCGCGCAACGTCGCCGGGGGTGCAATGGCGCTGATTAACAGCATGGGCGCGCTAGGCTCATTCTTTGGTTCATGGTTTGTCGGCTACCTCAATGGCGCAACCGGCAGCCCATCCGCCTCGTACATATTTATGGGGGTAGCGCTTTTTGTCTCAGTATGGCTAACTTTAATTGTTAAGCCTGCTAATAATCAGCAATTACCTATTGGCGCACGCCACGCTTAAATTTTAACTTACGGAGATTCGCATGAAGCCGTCCATTATTCTCTATAAAGCGTTACCTGACGATTTACTGCATCGCCTGGAAGAGCATTTTACTGTGACTCATGTGCCTAACCTGCGCCCGGAAACGGTCGCACAGCACGCAGAGGCTTTTGCCAACGCGGAAGGTCTGCTGGGTTCCAGTGAAGCCGTCAATACCGCCCTACTGGAGAGAATGCCCAGGCTACGTGCGACATCCACGATTTCCGTAGGCTATGACAACTTCGACGTCGATGCCCTCAACGCGCGCAAGGTGCTGTTGATGCACACGCCAACCGTGCTGACGGAAACTGTCGCCGATACGGTAATGGCGCTGGTGTTAAGCACCGCTCGCCGCGTGGTAGAAGTTGCTGAACGGGTGAAAATTGGCGAGTGGACCAAAAGTATCGGGCCGGACTGGTTTGGTACGGATGTACACCACAAAACGCTGGGGATTGTCGGCATGGGCCGTATTGGTCTGGCGCTGGCGCAACGCGCGCATTTTGGTTTTAGCATGCCGATTCTTTATAACGCGCGCCGTCATCACCAGGAGGCGGAAGAACGCTTCAACGCGCGTTACTGCGACCTCGATACGCTGTTGCAGGAGTCCGATTTTGTCTGCCTGATCCTGCCGTTAACCGCAGAAACGCATCATCTGTTTAGTACCGAACAGTTTGCCAAAATGAAGTCCTCCGCCATTTTCATTAACGCCGGGCGTGGGCCAGTGGTCGATGAAAAAGCGCTGATTGCCGCCCTGCAAAGCGGGGAAATTCATGCCGCAGGCCTGGATGTGTTTGAGCAGGAGCCATTACCAGCAGACTCACCGTTATTGGCGTTGCCAAACGTGGTAGCCGTACCGCACATAGGTTCAGCGACGCATGAAACGCGCTATAACATGGCGGCCTGTGCGGTGGATAACTTAATCGATGCGCTGCAAGGACGCGTTGAGAAGAATTGCGTGAACCCGCAGGTCGCGCCATAAACAAAAGGCCGGGTAGCGCTTACGCTTACCCGGCCTTTTATGTATTACATCGCCTTCATTACTGAGCGGCATTCACCGCAGCAGTCCAGGCCTGATTAAATGCCTGATGCTGAGAGGCCAACGGGCCAATCAGCGTGTTGTACTGACTTGCCTGCTGTGAAGTTGGGAACTGGATACCGTTAGCGACAAAGCTCACCTGCGTATCCTGCTGTGCCACAAAATCACCGACCTGCACTAACTGCTGCGTGAAGATTTGCGCGGCAGGGATCAGCGGCTGTAGCGCCTCTGAAGGTACAGTGACGACTTTATTGTAGACCTGGTCAAAGACCGGCTTCAGATCCTCGCCCTGCTTCAGCGCGCCATGCGCAGCATCTGCCTGCAGTTTCGCATTCTGCAACTGTTGCCCTAACACGCCCAGCGCACCATTTGCCTGACGCAGCGGTTCGCGCTGAGTCACATAATCCTGAGGAACACGAATCGCATTTACGCTATCAACCACCGGGCGCAGACCGGAGTCCATTGCCTGATTAACCTGCTGCGAATAGCCATACAGAATCGCGTAATCGGACACAAACGGGCCAAACTGTTTTTTCTGATCGGCGGTCAGCGTTGGTAAACGCTCTCCGCTACGCATTGCAGTATTCTGCAGAAAATCGATAAACGCTTTGCGTTGATCGCCTTCTTTATCAAAACACCCACTCAGGCCAACTACCATTAAGAGCGCCAAAACAGGCGCAAACCAGCGAGAGCAGGACTTACCTGTCGCCATTTTAATACTCCTTTCACCCAAAAATGCGCACAACGACACCCGCGTGCCTGACGTTGACAAGGATAGTCCAGGTCAGCCCCGCAAGATACCCTTTCCGCGTAATCTTGTGGGGGAAAATAACCGCTCCCGCCACCCATCGTTTTGCTAAACAATGCGCCATTTACCACACGACGTCATATTTTAGTCATCTTTACAATTGGGATCGATCGTTCGCAGATCCCGACCTTTATCAGTTCGTTAGCCTGCAAAAGATTGTCGACTACGATCCGCTGAAACGAATCCATCACACAAACCTAAAATCCGGCTTCATTTTTTCCGACTACTCTTAATGAGCTTCGATGAAATTCACGATCCCGCTGTGTGATTTGTAGGAGTTCTCAATGGAATACAAAGATCCTATGTTTGAACTGCTGAGCAGTCTGGAGCAGATTGTTTTTAAAGATGTATCGCAGACGGTTACTCTGACGCAAAAAACCAACCCTTTCACCGAATTTGAACAGCTACGACGAGGGACAGGTTTAAAAACAGATGATTTTGCCCGGGTGATGGGCGTGACGGTCGCGACGATTCATGAATGGGAGTCTAAACGCGTAAAGCCTTCCAATACCGAATTGAAGTTAATGCGCCTGATTCAGGCAGACCCAAGATTAAGTAAGCAACTGATGGATTGAACTATTTTTCAATTTTACTTATGAACGGCCCTGTAAAAGGGCCGTTCCCTTAAGGGGGTTATCCACAAAAAAGAAAATAGTAGTTGCATCCACATGCGTAAAATGAGTTAATGCCCTCAACGGTTTGACGTACAGACCATTACAGCAGTTAGTAAGGCAAGTCCCTTCAAGAGTTATCGTTGATACCCTTCGTAGTGAGCATTTCCTTTACTGTTAAAAAATCTGTAAAGCACGCCATATCGCCGAAAGGCACACTTATTTTTTAAAAGGTAATACACTATGTCCGGTAAAATGACTGGTATCGTAAAATGGTTCAACGCTGACAAAGGTTTCGGCTTCATCACTCCTGACGATGGCTCTAAAGACGTGTTCGTACACTTCTCTGCTATCCAGAACGATGGCTACAAATCTCTGGACGAAGGTCAGAAAGTTTCCTTCACCATCGAAAGCGGCGCTAAAGGCCCGGCAGCTGGCAACGTAACCAGCCTGTAAGCTTAAAAAGCTCAAAATTCTGAATCCCTGCCAAACGGCGGGGATTTTTTTTATCTGTACTTCGCAAGACTCCCCGCCCAAACGCTTCTTTGCATTACTTTACCCGTCCTCCCTTTGACCTTTCCCTAAGGGCAAGCTTTATAGTGAGCCAGTCTGTATTCCACAATATTCACAAGGAATTGAAGTTATGTCGAAATCCTCACTGCTGCTGGTTTTAGGTTTGCTCACAACCGGTAGCGCGTTCGCAGCAACTCCGGAAGCTGCTTTTCTGGCGGAACACGGGCTCAGCGGTAAATCCGTCGAGCAAATCGTCGAGACCATTGACCAGTCGCCACAGAACCGCCCGCTGCCGTACTCAGCATCTATCACCAGTACCGAACTGAAGCTCTCTTCGGGCGATCAGATTTATACCCTACCGCTCGGTGACAAGTTCTATCTGTCATTTGCCCCCTATGAATGGCAAACACATCCTTGCTTCAACCACAGCCTTTCTGGCTGCCAGGGCGAAATGCCGGAGAAGGCATTCAATGTCAAAGTGACGGATAACAAGGGTGAGGTGGTGGTACAAAAAGTGATGAAGAGTGGTCGAAATGGCTTCGTCGGGGTATGGCTACCGCGCAATATGGCAGGCACAATCGCGGTAAGTTACAACGGTAAAACGGCGGAGTATCCCATCAAGACGATGGAAGACAGCCAGACCTGTCTGACAAAATTACAGCTGCGCTAACTACATACAAAAAAGCCGGATGGCACAATGCTTATCCGGCTTTTCTAAGTCAGCTCAGGAGCGTTACTGCAGCAGAGAAATATCCGCTACGCGCAGGAACAGTTCGCGCAGTTTTGCGAGCATAGACAGACGGTTAATACGCAGATCTTTATCTTCCACGTTGACCATCACTTTCTCGAAGAACGCATCAACCGGTTCACGCAGTTCCGCCAACTCAACCAGCGCTTCCTGGTAACGACCAGCTGCAAAGACAGGCTCCAGCTTATCGCGCAGCACCACAACCTGCAGCGCCAGCGCAATTTCTTCCGGCTCTTTCAGCGTTGCCGAATTTACACGGTCATTCAGCGTCTCTTCAGACTTCGCCAGGATGTTCGATACACGCTTGTTCGCTGCAGCCAGCGCGGACGCGGCTTCCAGCGTACGGAAGTGCGAAACCGCCTTCATACGTGCGTCGAAATCAGCCGGACGAGTCGGACGACGCGCCAGTACTGCCTGAATGGTATCGACGTTGTAACCTTCATCCTGATACCAGGCGCGGAAGCGACCGAGCATAAAGTCGATCACATCATCCACCACGTTGGCGTTAGTCAGCTTGTCGCCATACAGACGAACCGCTTCTTCGGTCAACGTTTGTAGATCCAGATTCAGGTTCTTCTCAACGATGATACGCAGTACGCCCAGCGCGGCCCGACGCAGCGCAAACGGGTCTTTGTCGCCTTTCGGATGCTGACCGATACCGAAGATACCCGCCAGTGTGTCCATCTTATCGGCAATCGCCACGGCACAGGCAACCGGGTTAGATGGCAGGTCATCACCGGCAAAACGCGGCTGATACTGCTCGTTCAGCGCCACAGCGACATCTTCCGCTTCACCATCGTGACGCGCGTAGTGCATGCCCATCACGCCCTGGGTATCGGTGAACTCGAAGACCATGTTGGTCATCAGGTCACACTTGGACAGCAGGCCAGCACGCGTTGCGTGGTTAACGTCAGCGCCAATCTGACCAGCAATCCAGCCCGCCAGCGCCTGGATACGGTCAGTCTTGTCGCGCAGCGTACCCAGTTGCTGTTGGAACAGCACGGTTTGCAGACGCGGCAGATGGTCTTCCAGACGTTTTTTACGGTCAGTATTGAAGAAGAATTCGGCATCCGCCAGACGCGGACGAACCACCTTCTCGTTACCGGAGATGATTTGCTGCGGGTCTTTGGATTCGATGTTGGCAACGAAGATAAAATTCGGCAGCAGTTTGCCGTCGTTCGCGTATACCGGGAAGTACTTCTGGTCACCTTTCATGGTGTGTACCAGCGCTTCGGACGGAACAGCGAGGAATTTCTCTTCGAACTTCGCGGTCAGCACGACCGGCCATTCCACCAGCGAGGTGACTTCTTCCAGCAGGCTTTCACTCAGATCGGCGTTGCCGCCAATTTTACGCGCCGCGTCTTCGGCATCGGCTTTGATTTTGGCTTTACGCTCAGCGTAATCCGCAATCACTTTGCCGCGCTCACGCAGAATTTCTGGGTACTGATCGGCATTATCGATGGTGAACTCCGGCTCACCCATAAAGCGATGTCCGCGGATCACGCGATCGGACTGAATACCCAGAATAGTTGCCGGAATAACTTTATCGCCCAGCAGCAGCGTCACGGTGTGAACCGGACGCACGAAGTGAACGTCAGACGCGCCCCAGCGCATCAGTTTCGGGATCGGCAGCTTCGCCAGTGAGGTGGCGATCATGTTCGGCAGCAACGCTTCAGCGCTTTCGCCTTTCACATGCGCGCGATACAGCAGCCACTCGCCTTTGTCGGTGGTCAGACGCTCAGCCTGATCAACCGTGATGCCACAGCCACGCGCCCAACCTTCGGCCGCTTTGCTCGGTTTACCTTCGGCGTCAAACGCCTGGGCGATAGCCGGGCCGCGTTTTTCTACTTCACGGTCGGGTTGTGCTTCAGCCAGGGCAGCGACTTTCAACGCCAGACGACGCGGCGCGGCGAACCACTCCACGTTGCCGTGCGCGATGCCAGCATTATCCAGCTCCGCGGTAAAGTTCGCAGCAAAGGACTCAGCCAGGCTGCGCAGTGCTTTTGGTGGCAGCTCTTCAGTGCCGATTTCCACCAGAAAAGTTTTCTCAGACATGGCCGCCTCTTATTTGTCTTTGTTGCACATCGGGAAGCCAAGGGCTTCACGGGAAGCGTAGTAAGCTTCTGCCACTGCTTTGGTCAGGGTGCGAATACGCAGGATATAGCGCTGACGCTCGGTGACAGAGATGGCTTTACGCGCATCCAGCAGGTTGAAGCTATGGGCGGCTTTCAGAATACGTTCATACGCAGGCAGCGGCAGCGGATTTTCCAGCGCCAGCAGCTGCTGCGCTTCTTTCTCGTACTGCTCGAAGCAGGTGAACAGGAAGTCCACGTCGGCGTATTCGAAGTTGTAGGTGGATTGCTCCACTTCGTTCTGATGGAACACGTCGCCGTAAGTGGTTTTACCCAGCGGGCCGTCGCTCCAGACCAGGTCGTAAACGCTGTCTACGCCCTGAATGTACATGGCCAGACGTTCCAGACCGTAGGTAATTTCCCCGGTCACTGGTTTACATTCCAGACCACCAACCTGTTGGAAGTAGGTGAACTGCGTGACTTCCATGCCGTTCAGCCACACTTCCCAACCCAGACCCCAGGCACCCAGCGTTGGGTTTTCCCAGTTATCTTCCACGAAACGGATATCGTGAATGGTCGGGTCCATACCCAGCTCTTTCAGAGAACCCAGGTACAGCTCCTGAATGTTGTCCGGAGACGGCTTAATCACTACCTGGAACTGATAGTAGTGCTGTAAGCGGTTCGGGTTTTCGCCATAGCGGCCGTCGGTCGGACGACGAGAAGGCTGCACATAAGCAGTCGCCATCGGTTCCGGTCCCAGCGCCCGCAGGCAGGTCATTGGGTGAGATGTCCCCGCGCCAACTTCCATGTCCAATGGTTGAACGATGGTGCAGCCCTGGCGAGCCCAGTAATCCTGTAAGGTCAGGATCAAGCCCTGGAAGGTCCTGGTATCAAACTTTTGCATATTATTTCGTGCTGGATACGTGTGGATTTAAAGGAAGCGGTCAGTATACCCGCTGGCTGCAAGATATACAGTACGAAACGGGAAAAAGGGGGAACTTAGCGCATGGAAAGGTGTAAAAACTGCCCGTCTGCATCAAAAGAGCAGACAAAACTCTCTTTACGGAAGGTAGAACCACGCATCTCATAGCTGCCCTGAAATTGTTCCAGACCGGAGATATCAATTTTCTGCACACCAGTGTTGTAGATTTGTGCCGCCTCATTTTTACACAGTGACTCCATATCCAGCGAACGTGTTGCACTGACTTTGATCTTTTGCGCCTTCTGCGCGGGTGCAGGCGGCTGGGTGTCGGCGCACGCAACCAGTAAAAGGGTAACGATCGCGGAAAAGAAATACTTCATCATCATTTTATTACCGCCTGGTTTGCTGGTCAGTCTTATTATTAAGTGTCTGGAAACGGATGCTATTTTGAGAATCTCATCAGACCATCTCAAGCTTTAGCGTAAGAACTCGGATTTTTCCAGTGAGCTACGCTCGCAAATTTTCGGTCAGACTTTTTTTAATGGATACAGAGGAACTGATGCAGCCCAAAATATTCTGGATTGATAACCTGCGCGGGATAGCCTGTCTCATGGTTGTGATGATCCACACCACGACCTGGTACATCACCAATGCGCAAAGCGTCAGCCCGTTGAATTGGGATCTGGCCAATGTGCTCAATTCAGCCTCTCGCGTCAGCGTCCCGTTGTTCTTTATGATTTCGGGCTATCTGTTTTTTGGCGAGCGCAGCGCCAAACCGCGCCATTTCATGCGCATTGCGCTCTGCATCCTGTTTTACAGCAGCGTGGCGCTGGCCTACATTCTGCTGTTTACCTCGATCAACGCTGAGCTGTCGCTGAAAAACCTGCTGCAAAAGCCGGTGTTCTATCACCTGTGGTTTTTCTTCGCGATCGCCGTAATCTACCTGGTTTCCCCGCTGATACAGGTAAAAAATATCAGCGGCAAGATGCTGCTGGCGCTTATGGTAGTGATTGGGGTGATTGCCAATCCCAATACCGTCTCACAAAAAATTGGCGGTTTTGAGTGGCTTCCCATCAACCTGTACATCAGTGGCGACACGTTCTACTACATCGTGTACGGTATGCTAGGCCGAGCGATTGGTATGATGGATACGCACAAGCGCGCGCTTACCTGGCTCTGTGCGGCGTTGTTTATCACCGCAGTGTTTATTATTTCTCGAGGCACGTTGCATGAACTGCGTTGGCGAGGCAATTTTGCCGATACCTGGTATCTCTATTGCGGCCCGGCGGTGTTTATTTGTGCTACCTCCCTCCTGACGCTGGTCAAAAATACGCTCAGTACGCGCACTCTGCCGGTACTGGGCCTTATTTCCCGCCACTCCCTGGGCATTTATGGCTTTCATGCGCTGATCATTCACGCGCTACGCACCAACGGTGTAGAACTCAAAAACTGGCCGCCGCTGGATATGCTGTGGATTTTTAGCGCCACGCTGGCGGGAAGTTTACTGTTGTCTGTATTGTTACAGCGCATCGATACGCGCAGACTGGTGAGCTAACAATAAAAGCCCTCGATCGGTAACCATCGAGGGCATACGATCACTCCGTAAAATCGTCTGCGACTGCCAGCGTTTCTTTTGGATGCTCAAAGCCACTATCACGGATATTTTTCTGCACCGCAACGGTACCAAACAGGCTCAAAAAGAAGGCCAGGCCGTAAAACCCTTTCTCGTTTAGCAGCAGCGTGGCATTCCACAAACCGATAACCAACAATGCAACCGCAATAATAAACGCGGCAAGACAGGTTATGTAGTAAATCGGCGTAGTCGGGATCCCCTCATATTTATCCCGTACCGTCTTTTGATACGACGCAGCAGAAAACAAACCAAGCACCAAAACAGCAAAGTAATACCCCTTTTCGTTCAACTGCATATCGGCATTCCACAACCCCAGCAGATAAACCACAATGCCGCCGAGAAGCGCGACCCATGACACAATACTAAATGCCGGTGAATAAGTTGATATCCTGTTTTCCATTTAGAGTTCCGGTCCTTTAGATAAATATTCTGCTGAACGCATGAGTAAAACTTGCCCCAGTAAACATACGATGAATGCCAGCGGGAACAGCCCCTTTTCGAGGGGTGATAATGGGACATTCAATACGCCCACCAACAGCACCCCTACCGTGATGAGCGCCACCATCTGACATACAGAGGCGAAGTGTTCATCGTTCTGATTGAGATTATCTGCACGCTGATAAACGTACGTCACAAACATTCCCGTCATCAGCACGGCGAAAAAATAGCCTTTGCTACTCAATAACGGGCATGCCCGCCATAAGCCAATAACGTAAATCAATGCACCAGAGAAGAATAATATCCATGGCAACAGCCTTGTCGTCTTCATTGGGACCTCCTTATCCATCATGGATACAATATGAATAACCCGCTAAAGACAACACAGAAAAGGTCACTACGCCGGACTTTCAGAATAAATTCATGCGCGCTAATTATTAATTAGATTGAAATATATATTTGATAAATCCCCTCTGTTTACCAGAGGGGATTTAGGGTCAGGACATCAGCGGGTGTAATTGCTGATAGATTCGGCGGAAGGTTTCCCGACGCTGTTGGTAAAGGGCATGGCGCTCGGCATCAGGATAATGCGCCTGCTCCAGCGTAAGCTGAGGTAGAAGATCTGATAATGGCTGCTGCGGATTAATGGCAATCTGCGCCAGACGCGCCGCACCGAGAGCAGGACCAACATCGCCGCCAGTACGGTAATCCAACTGCAATCCGCTGATGTCAGACAGCATCTGACGCCAGTATTCGCTGCGCGCCCCGCCGCCAATCAGCGTAATGCTGGAGGGCTGCACGCCGCAGGCGTGTACCACGTCCATACCCTCAGCCAATGCAAAACCAACGCCTTCCAGCACCGCCTGTGCCAGCTCCGCCGGACCATGCTGATGCGTCAGACCGAAAAATACGCCCTTTGCCTGCGGGTTGTTGTGCGGCGTACGTTCACCGGACAGATAGGGTAAAAACCAGACCGGCTCAGCGTGTTCATCCGCCTGTTGCGCTGCGGCAATCAACGCAGGAACGCTCGCCAGTCCGGTTAATTTTGCCGCCCAGTCCAGGCAGGATGCCGCACTTAGCATCACGGACATCAGGTGCCATCGTTCAGACAAGGCATGGCAAAAGCTATGGACCGCGCTTTCCGGTTTGCTGAGAAAGCCGTCGCTGACCGCAAAATAGACCCCGGAAGTACCCAGCGATAGCATCGCCTGACCGGCATTCATCATGCCCACGCCAACTGCCCCCGCTGCGTTATCCCCGCCTCCGGCGACCACCGCAACCTCCTGCATTCCCCAGGCCCTGGCGACTGCTGGCAACAATGTTCCGGTAATCTCACTGCCTTCATAGAGCGCAGGCATATGCGCACGAGTCAGCTTACAGGCTTCCAGCATGACATCACTCCAGTCACGCTTCGCAACATCCAGCCACAGGGTACCAGCCGCATCAGACATATCGCTGGCGAAATCGCCGGTCATACGCAGGCGCAGGTAATCTTTCGGCAGCAGGACTTTATCAACCCGGCTAAAAATCTCCGGTTCGTGGCGCTGTACCCACAGCAGCTTTGGCGCGGTAAAGCCAGGCATCATCAGGTTGCCGGTGATGGCACGAGACTGCGGAACCAGGCTCTCCAACATGACGCACTCTTCGGCGCAGCGACCATCGTTCCACAGGATAGCCGGGCGCAATACCTTCTGTTGTTCATCCAGCAGCGTCGCGCCGTGCATCTGTCCGGCAATCCCCAACGCTTTCACCTCGCGAAGTGAATGCTGCCGCCCAGGGCTTTCACAGCGCGATCCGTTGCCAGCCACCACTGCTCTGGGTCTTGTTCTGACCATAACGGGTGCGGGCGCGAGACGGTGAGTTTCTCTGTTTGCGAAGCGACCACATCGCCCTGCTCGTTGAGCAGAATGGCCTTTACGCCTGATGTGCCAAGATCTATCCCGATATACATAGGGCATCGTTCCTTAAAGAAAGGCCCGGTCGCGCGAGCTGACCGGGCTTACGGACATGCTCAGAGACCCGTTATTTGTCGAACAAATAATGGTTCACCAGATTTTCCAGCAATTCCTGATGACCGCTCTGGTGCACTGGCGCCAGGTTGTGTTGTTCAGCGTACTGCGCAATTTCCGTCAGCGTCATCTGCCCTTTCAGAATTTGCTGGCCCAGCTCACCATTCCAACCGGCATAACGTTTAGCCACGCGCTGATCCAGACCACCGTCTTCAATCATACGCGCCGCAATTTTCAGCGACAGCGCCATGGTATCCATCGCGCCAATATGACCATAGAACAGATCGTATTTATCGGTACTCTGACGACGAACCTTGGCATCGAAGTTCAGGCCACCGGTGGTGAAGCCGCCGGCTTTCAGGATTTCGTACATCACCAACGCATTCTCTTCTACGCTGTTCGGGAACTGGTCAGTATCCCAGCCCAGTTGCGCGTCCCCACGGTTGGCATCGACAGAGCCAAACAGGCCCAGCGCGATAGCGGTGGCGATTTCGTGATGGAATGAGTGACCCGCCAACGTGGCGTGGTTGGCTTCGATATTCAGTTTGATCTCTTTTTCCAGACCGAACTGCTTGAGGAATCCGTATACGGTCGCCGCATCGTAATCGTACTGGTGCTTGGTCGGTTCCTGCGGCTTCGGCTCGATAAGCAAAGTGCCCTGGAAACCGGTTTTGTGTTTGTGTTCCACGACCAGTTGCATGAAGCGACCAATTTGCTCACGTTCCTGCCGCAGATCGGTATTCAGCAGCGTTTCATAGCCTTCACGACCGCCCCACAGAACGTAGTTTTCACCGCCTAATTTATGCGTGGCATCCATAGCCGTAACCACCTGAGTGGCGGCCCAGCTGAACACTTCCGGATCCGGGTTCGTGGCCGCGCCCGCGCCGTAACGTGGGTTGGTGAAGCAGTTTGCCGTTCCCCACAGCAGCTTCACGCCGCTCTGTTCCTGTTTTGCCGCCAGTACATCAACCATCTGCGCAAAATTGTTTTTGTACTCTTTCAGCGACGCGCCTTCCGGGGAGACATCCACGTCATGGAAGCAGTAGTAGGGCACGTTCAGTTTGTGGAAAAACTCGAACGCCACGTCCGCCTTGCGCTTCGCTAATTCCAGCGCTTCACCGGGCTGCTGCCACGGGCGATTAAATGCACCAACACCAAACATATCTGCACCATTCCAGCAGAAAGTGTGCCAGTAGCAGGCAGCAAACCGCAGGTGATCTTCCATACGCTTGCCTAACACTAACTCATCAGAGTTGTAGTGGCGAAATGCTAATGGATTAGTTGATTTGGTGCCTTCATAACGAACGCGCTCAAGCTGGTCAAAATAGGCTGGCATAATGAACTCCATAATCAGGTAATGCGGCGGTTGATGGATAATGTCGTAATATTGGGCACTCCCCACCTATTGCTCAATTATGTTATTTCATACTGCCATTGAGATAATTCACAAGTGTGCGCTACTTCTCAAAATAAAATCTGACCAATTTAAAAATTGTTACTTATCAAACTTAAATGCAACCCAGGTAACGAATCATTTAAAATACGATCCCGGTCATAAATCAAGAAATAAACCAAAAAACGTAATTGGAAGATAAAAATCTATAATTGCCTTCCCGCCGTTACCTGTTAAAACTCTGCTACGTCTTATGCTGTGATTGTTACTTTTACTGCTATTTCTCCCCTACAAAAGGCATCACGATTATGAAGATGAAGAACATTTTACTTGCTGTTTGCACATCCCTTTTACTCACCAGTGTCGCAGGTCATGCCAAAGAAGTAAAAATCGGTATGGCGATTGATGATCTCCGCCTGGAACGCTGGCAGAAAGATCGCGATATTTTCGTCAACAAAGCTGAATCGCTTGGTGCGAAAGTATTTGTACAATCGGCGAATGGTAATGAAGAAACCCAAATGTCGCAGATTGAAAACATGATAAACCGGGGCGTGGATGTCCTTGTGATAATCCCTTACAACGGCCAGGTATTAAGCAATGTTATCAAAGAAGCAAAACAAGAAGGGATCAAGGTGCTGGCTTACGATCGCATGATCAATGATGCTGACATCGATTTTTATATCTCTTTCGATAATGAAAAAGTAGGTGAATTACAGGCTCAATCATTAGTCAATATTGTTCCCGAAGGGAATTATTTCCTGATGGGTGGCTCACCCGTTGATAACAACGCGAAGCTGTTCCGCGCTGGACAAATGAAAGTATTAAAACCGTATATCGACAGCGGAAAAATTAAGGTGGTGGGCGATCAATGGGTTGACGGCTGGTTACCGGAGAATGCGTTGAAGATTATGGAAAATGCGCTAACCGCCAACAATAACAAAATTGACGCAGTAGTTGCCTCAAATGACGCTACAGCTGGCGGTGCGATTCAGGCGCTGAGTGCGCAAGGATTATCAGGAAAAGTCGCTATTTCCGGACAAGATGCAGACCTTGCAGGCATCAAGCGCATTGTCGCCGGGACTCAAACCATGACGGTTTATAAACCTATTACATTGCTCGCAAATACCGCTGCGGAAATCGCCGTCGAACTGGGAAATGATCAACAGCCTAAAGCAGATACTTCGCTGAATAATGGCCTGAAAGACGTCCCTTCCCGACTACTCACACCTATTGATGTTAACAAAGACAATATTAACGAGACCGTCATTAAAGACGGATTCCACAAGAAAAGCGATCTGTAAGCCATGTGCCCTCTGCAAATCAGAGGGCAATAAAACGTGGTGTCAAATTCGCCACGGATATACGTGAATGTCCACGCAGGGTTCTCTTATTGGCTTATGTGGAGCAGTTATGCCATATCTTCTTGAAATGAAAAACATTACCAAGACATTCGGCGTAGTGAAGGCGGTTGATAACGTTAGCCTTAGGATCAATGCTGGCGAAATCATTTCATTATGCGGTGAAAATGGTTCGGGTAAATCGACGCTAATGAAAGTTCTGTGCGGAATTTACCCGCATGGAACCTACGAAGGCGAGATCATTTTTGCTGGCGAAGCCATCCGTGCCAGCCATATTCGTGATACCGAACGTAAGGGTATTGCGATCATCCACCAGGAATTAGCCCTGGTGAAAGAGTTAACAATACTGGAAAATATTTTCCTCGGTAACGAAATGACCCGTAACGGCGTTCTTGATTACGAGATGATGACGTTACGCTGTCAAAAATTACTCGATCAGGTCAGTTTGTCTATTTCGCCAGATACGCGCGTGGGCGATTTAGGATTAGGGCAACAACAGCTGGTAGAAATTGCAAAAGCGCTGAATAAGCAGGTCCGCTTACTTATTCTGGATGAACCAACGGCCTCCCTCACCGAGCAGGAAACTGCAATACTGCTGAATATTATACGTGACCTACAACAGCATGATATCGCCTGCATTTATATTTCACACAAATTGAATGAAGTTAAGGCCATCTCGAATACCATTTGCGTTATTCGCGACGGTAAACACATCGGCACACGCGATGCGACCAACATGACTGAAGACGATATTATCACCATGATGGTTGGTCGTGAGCTCACCGCACTTTACCCCAGCGAGCCTCATATCACGGGAGAAGAGATTTTACGGGTTGAGAATCTGACAGCCTGGCATCCCGTCAATCGCCATATAAAACGCGTCAACGACATTTCTTTCTCACTCAAGCAGGGCGAAATTCTCGGCATTGCCGGACTCGTCGGTGCAGGACGTACCGAAGCCGTACAGTGTCTGTTTGGCGTCTGGTCTGGTCGTTGGGAGGGAAAGATTTTTATTGAAGGCACTCAGGTGCATATCCATAACTGCCAGCAAGCTATTGCTCATGGCATCGCCATGGTGCCTGAAGACAGAAAAAAAGATGGCATTGTTCCGGTGATGGCTGTGGGGAAAAATATCACGCTGGCTGCACTCGATAAATTTACCGGGGGCATGAGCCATCTTGATGATGCCGCTGAACAAAAATGCATTCTGGAATCGCTTCAACAGCTCAAAGTAAAAACATCGTCCCCCGACCTTGCGATCGGGCGTCTGAGCGGAGGGAATCAGCAAAAAGCGATTCTCGCGCGTTGCCTCCTGTTAAATCCCCGGATTCTCATTCTTGATGAACCCACCAGGGGTATTGATATCGGCGCCAAATATGAAATCTACAAACTCATCAACCAGCTCGTCCAGGAAGGCATTGCCGTGATTGTCATCTCCTCTGAATTACCTGAAGTGCTCGGACTAAGCGATCGCATCCTCGTGATGCATGAAGGAAAACTGAAAGCTAACCTGGTAAATCATAACCTGACTCAGGAGCAGGTGATGGAAGCCGCATTAAGGAGCGAACATCATGTCGAAAAACAATCCGTCTGAAGCGAAACTTTCTCCCTCTATCACAGGTGGTTTCCCAGCAATAAAATCGCTTAACTTGCAAGTCTTCGTCATGATTGCGGCGATTATCGTGATTATGCTGTTTTTCACGTGGACCACTGATGGCGCATACCTGAGCGCACGTAATGTCTCGAACCTGCTTCGACAGACTGCGATTACCGGTATTCTTGCCGTGGGTATGGTGTTTGTGATCATTTCCGCTGAAATCGATCTCTCTGTCGGTTCCATGATGGGATTGTTGGGCGGCGTAGCGGCGATCTGTGATGTTTGGCTAGGCTGGCCTTTACCGCTGACGGTGATCGTAACCTTGACTCTGGGATTGCTCCTCGGGGCATGGAATGGATGGTGGGTTGCTTACCGCAAGGTTCCGTCGTTTATCGTCACCCTTGCGGGAATGCTGGCTTTCCGCGGTATTCTGATTGGCATCACCAACGGCACCACCGTATCCCCCACCAGCGCAGCAATGTCTCAGATTGGTCAGAGCTACTTGTCTGATGGCACAGGCTTTGTCATCGGTGCTCTCGGCTTAATGGCGTTTGTTGGCTGGCAATGGCGAGGCCGTATGCGTCGCCAGGCGTTAGGCCTTGCCACTCCCGCATCAACGTCGGCTGTGGGTCGCCAGGCATTCACAGCCATTGTCGTCTTAGGGGCAATCTGGCTATTAAACGATTATCGTGGTGTTCCAACGCCCGTCCTGCTGCTGACGCTGCTGCTGCTCGGTGGGATGTTTATGGCCACGCGCACTGCATTCGGTCGGAGAATTTACGCCATTGGCGGGAACCTGGAAGCCGCCCGCCTTTCAGGTATCAACGTTGAACGCACCAAACTTGCCGTCTTCGCTATTAATGGTTTGATGGTCGCCATTGCCGGGCTCATTCTTAGCTCCCGGCTTGGCGCAGGTTCCCCTTCCGCAGGGAACATTGCAGAACTGGATGCCATTGCCGCATGTGTCATCGGGGGAACCAGCCTGGCGGGAGGGGTCGGGAGTGTTGCCGGCGCCGTCATGGGCGCATTCATTATGGCTTCTCTCGATAATGGAATGAGTATGATGGACGTCCCCACCTTCTGGCAATACATAGTGAAAGGGGCGATATTGTTGTTGGCGGTATGGATGGACTCAGCAACCAAACGTCGTTCCTGAATTTAAGAAGTGGGTGTATCTCAATGCCGGTTAATGCAACCGGCATTGTCTTATCTACATGATTCAGCAGGAAAAGAACCATGTTTTATAAACGTCATCGTATTACGTTGTTATTTAATGCCAATAAAGCCTACGACCGTCAGGTGGTTGAAGGGGTTGGCGAGTATCTGCAAGCGTCGCAATCGGAGTGGGATATCTTCATAGAAGAAGATTTTCGTGCTCGCATTGATAACATTAAAGAGTGGTTAGGCGACGGCGTTATTGCCGATTATGACGATGATGATATTGCGCAATTACTTGTCGATGTGGATGTTCCGATCATTGGCGTTGGGGGTTCCTACCATCTGCAGCAAGATTATCCACCAGTACATTACATTGCCACCGACAACCACGCGCTGGTAGAAAGCGCCTTCCTGCATCTGAAAGAGAAAGGGATTAACCGGTTTGCATTTTATGGTCTTCCGGCTTCAAGCGGTAAACGCTGGGCCGCAGAACGTGAATATGCGTTTTGCCAGTTGGTTGCCAAAGAGAAGTACCGCGGCGTCGTCTATCAGGGGCTGGAAACCGCGCCGGAGAACTGGCAGCACGCGCAAAATAGGCTGGCGGACTGGCTGCAAACCTTACCTCCACAAACCGGGATTATCGCCGTCACCGACGCACGTGCGCGGCACGTTCTGCAGGCCTGTGAACATCTGCATATTCCGGTACCGGAAAAACTGTGCGTCATTGGTATCGATAACGAAGAGCTGACCCGTTACCTGTCACGAGTCGCCTTGTCCTCCGTCGCTCAGGGGGCCAGACAGATGGGATATCAGGCAGCCAAACTACTCCACCGCCTGCTGGCTCACGAAGAGATACCCTTACAGCGCATTCTGGTTCCTCCTGTACGCGTTGTTGCGCGTCAGTCTACAGATTATCGTTCACTTACCGATCCTGCCGTTATTCAGGCGATGCATTACATTCGCAACCATGCCTGCAAAGGTATCAAGGTTGATCAAGTGTTGGACTCAGTAGGGATTTCACGTTCGAATCTGGAGAAGCGCTTTAAAGAAGAGGTCGGAGAGACCATTCACGCCGTGATTCATGCCGAAAAGCTGGAAAAGGCACGCAGCCTGTTGATTTCTACCACGCTTTCAATCAACGAAATTTCACAGATGTGCGGCTACCCATCTCTGCAGTATTTCTATTCGGTATTCAAGAAAGAGTACGACACGACGCCAAAAGAGTATCGCGATGTGAACAGTGAAGTGTTGCTATAAGGATGATAGCCGGAGGGCGAAGTCGCCATCCGGCACTCGAAATTACATATGCGCGGCGATTAAACGCTGGTTGTCCTGATACATTGCGAACAGATAGTTGTTATAACTCTGTCCCTTAGTGGAATAACCCTTCAGCTTATGGATCATCGCGGTGGCGGTGACTTCCTGATCGGCTTTACGCAACTGCGCACGTGACTTACGGAAGGAAGAGTAGGCCGGATGCGTATTCAAATTAATGACGTAAGCATTCACCGACTCTTTCACTGATTCAAACTGTGAGTAGCCTTTCACCTTACCCGGAGCATTGTTACAACGACCCTTGCCACATTTCATGCCAAACAGGTTGTTGTTGCTACGCGCCAGCTTCGACGTACCCCAGCCGCTTTCTGCCGCAGCCATGGTTGCCACCATACTGGTCGGGATAATGTCTACACGCTCAAGCAGCGTATTCCACGGAATTTTACGCGTGTTACCAGACCAGTTCACCTTGTAGCGCTTCGCGATGTCTTTCATACGCGTACGCTCAGTCGGTGACCAGCGGTTCTGGTACTGTTTTGAAATCAACCAGTTACGGTCCGCCGTAATGGCAGCATTTTGACTGGTAATATAAGGCATAACCGTCCGGAGAAACGCTTTTTTCCTTGGTGTTCCGGAAGGGTATTTTCGCAAATCAGGAAGTGAACTACTCTTTGCACTATTGCGAGAATACTCTTGTTTACTGCTAACCTGTTTATTACTTGCCTTGGTTATCTGGGGCTTGTGACTCGTTGTCGCCGTGTGTGTCTTTGCCAGCACCTCACCCGAAAATGCAACGGTGAGTAACATAAGAATCATTGCCCCATATCGTCGAATGGGAGTCAATATCATTAGGTCTCCTGGTCGGATTTATACATTCCAACACCTTATATTTTTCACAAAAATGAGAGATGAATCTCAAATCATATCAAAAATAGCCGTCAAGAGCACCCACAGGAATAGTCCAATTCTGAAACTATGTCACGTATTAACGGTTCTGGGTGCCATTAATTCGAAGAAAATGTGGAGGTTATCGCAAAATCAGTTCATTTTTGCTCGCGATCGCTCACCCTCACTTCTCCTCCTGGCGGAATCAACTCAAAGGAGGAGTTTCCGGCCTGATTTCACTGGCAAACTGGCGAAAATCGCAGCATCAAGGACAGCACTATGAAACTTGCCGCCGTTGCGCTGGCGCTAATGCCCAGCATTGCCATCGCCTCATCATGGACGTCTCAAGGACTTCCCACCTTCGAAGCGGAAGGTACGGGTAAATTCGTCAGCCATGCAGCGTTGACGAAGGGTACCCGTCCTTTAACCCTGAATTTTGACCAACAGTGCTGGCAGCCTGCTGATGCGATAAAACTCAACCAGATGCTGTCGCTAAAACCTTGTGAAGGCGCGCCGCCACAGTGGCGTTTATTCAAAGACGGCGATTACACGCTGGAAATCGATACCCGCTCCGGTACGCCGACGCTGATGCTGTTGGTAAAAAGTGCTAAGGACACCGTCACCACCCAGATTCGCCAATGCCCGAAATGGGACGGTTCACCCTTAACGCTGGACGTGAGCCAGACCTTCCCGGAAGGTGCCGTGGTGCGTGATTTCTACAGCCAGCAAACGGCAACGGTAAAAAACGGGTCGATTACCCTACAGCCCGCCGCAACCAGTAACGGGCTGTTGCTACTGGAACGGGCGGAAACCGATGCCCCCGCAGCTTTCGACTGGCATAACGCCACGGTGTATTTCGTCCTGACGGACCGCTTTGTGAATGGCGATCCGAGTAACGACCATAGCTATGGGCGTCGCAACGACGGCATGCAGGAAATTGGCACGTTCCACGGTGGCGATTTGCGCGGGCTCGCCAGCAAACTCGACTACCTGCAACAGTTAGGTGTCAACGCCCTGTGGATCAGCGCGCCGTTTGAGCAAATCCACGGCTGGGTCGGCGGTGGCGCCAAAGGGGACTTCCCCCACTACGCTTACCACGGCTACTACACCCAGGACTGGACCACGCTTGACGCCAATATGGGAAACGAAGCGGACCTGCGTGCGCTGGTTGATGGCGCACACCAGCGCGGCATCCGTGTCTTGTTTGATGTGGTGATGAACCATACCGGCTACGCCACGCTGGCGGATATGCAGGAGTATCATTTTGGGGCACTGTACCTATCGGGCGATGAGTTGAAAAAAACGCTCGGGGAACGCTGGACGGACTGGCAGCCATCCGCCGGGCAAAGCTGGCACAGTTTCAATGATTACATCAACTTTAGCGATAAAGCTGGTTGGGAAAAATGGTGGGGAAAAAACTGGATCCGCACCGATATTGGCGATTACGACAATCCTGGCTTTGACGACCTGACGATGTCGCTGGCTTTCCTGCCCGATCTGAAAACCGAATCCACCACGCCTTCCGGGCTGCCAAACTTTTATCAGCACAAGCCGGATACGCACGCCAAAGCCATCGCCGATTACGCGCCCCGGGATTATCTGACGCACTGGCTCAGTCAGTGGGTGCGTGATTATGGAATTGACGGCTTTCGGGTCGACACCGCTAAACACGTCGAGCTTCCCGCCTGGCAGCAGCTAAAAACACAGGCCAGCGCGGCGCTGGTCGAATGGAAGAAAGCCAATCCGGAAAAAGCGCTGGATGATAACCCCTTCTGGATGACTGGCGAGGCCTGGGGTCACGGTGTGATGCAAAGCGACTATTACCGTCACGGCTTCGATGCGATGATCAATTTCGACTACCAGGAGCAGGCGGCAAAGGCCGTCGATTGTCTGGCAAATATGGACCCCACCTGGCAGCAGATGGCGGATAAATTGCAGGACTTCAACGTCCTGAGCTATCTCTCCTCGCACGATACACGTCTGTTCCGCGAAGGTGGAGACAACGCCGCCGAGCTATTGCTGCTGGCACCTGGCGCGGTTCAACTCTTTTATGGCGACGAGTCGGCCCGCCCCTTTGGCCCAACCGGCTCAGACCCATTACAGGGTACGCGCTCAGAGATGAACTGGCAGGATGTGACCGGGAAATCTGCCGCCAGCGTCGCCCACTGGCAGCGAATCAGTCAGTTCAGGGCCAGACATCCCGCCATTGGCGCCGGTAAACAAATCACGCTGCCGCTGACGAAGGGATACGGATTTATTCGTGAGCATGGCGACGATAAGGTGATGGTGGTGTGGGCCGGTCAGCCCTGATCCCGGCAGGCTTCTCGCTGTGCACGCAGCGGGAAGCCTTACTCAACATTAAAAACCAGCCAAATAAAAATCAGTAGCACAAAATCTCAATCCGGCCTGATACCCCTGATTTGCACCCTGCCATGGGTAGCGCTATGGTTAGCCACTTTATTACTCAGTTCGACAGACCACCTGCTATGACATTCTCACTTTTTGGCGACAAATTTACCCGCCATTCAGGCATCACACGCCTGATGGAGGACCTTAACGACGGTTTACGCACCCCAGGCGCCATCATGCTCGGTGGCGGCAATCCGGCGCAAATTCCAGAGATGCAAAATTACTTTCAGTCTCTGCTGGCAGATATGCTGGAAAACGGCAAAGTCACTGATGCGCTTTGCAATTACGATGGTCCACAAGGTAAAACCGAGCTGCTGACTGAGCTGGCGAAACTGCTACGTGAGAAGCAGGGTTGGGATATCGAGCCACAAAATATTGCACTGACAAATGGCAGTCAGAGCGCATTTTTCTACTTATTCAATCTGTTCGCCGGACGCCGCGCCGACGGAACAACGCAAAAAGTGTTGTTCCCGTTAGCTCCGGAATACATTGGCTATGCCGATTCCGGGCTGGAAGAGGATCTCTTTGTCTCCGCGCGTCCAAACATCGAACTGTTACCAGAAGGTCAGTTTAAGTATCACGTTGATTTTGAACACCTGCACATCGGTGAAGAGACGGGCATGATCTGCGTGTCACGTCCGACAAACCCGACAGGCAACGTGATCACCGATGAAGAGCTGATGAAGCTGGACCGGCTGGCCAACCAGCATGGGATCCCGCTGGTGATTGATAACGCCTATGGCGTACCGTTCCCCGGCATCATCTTTAGCGAAGCGCGCCCGCTGTGGAACCCCAACATTGTGCTGTGCATGAGCCTTTCCAAGCTGGGTCTGCCAGGCTCCCGCTGCGGCATCATTATCGCGAATGAAAAAATCATCACCGCCATCACCAACATGAACGGCATTATCAGCCTCGCGCCTGGCGGAATGGGTCCGGCAATCATGTGCGAAATGATTAAGCGCAACGACCTTCTGCGCCTGTCCGAGACGGTGATCAAGCCGTTTTATTATCAGCGCGTTCAGGAGACGATTGCGATCATTCGCCGCTATTTATCTGAAGATCGGTGCCTTATTCATAAACCGGAGGGCGCGATTTTCCTGTGGTTATGGTTCAAAGATTTGCCTATCACCACCGAACTGTTGTATCAGCGTCTGAAAGCGCGCGGCGTGCTGATGGTTCCCGGTGATTACTTCTTCCCTGGTCTGGATAAACCCTGGCCGCATACGCATCAGTGCATGCGGATGAACTACGTGCCAGAACCTGAGAAAATCGAAGCTGGAGTGAAGATTCTGGCTGAAGAGATCGAACGCGCCTGGCAGGAAGGCTAATGCAAGTCCCGGCCTAACCACAGGTCGGGACTCACATTACTGTGGTAGTGAACACAGACGCTGGCGCTGAATACTGACGGCATCTATACACTGCAACGCGCTGGTCGGACAGGCTTCGACACACGCGGGTCCCGCATCACGGTGCCAGCATAAATCGCATTTTATCGCCTGCACCCGTGACGAGCGGGCGACGACATTCATTGCCCCAAACGGGCAGGCCAGCATACAACTTTTACAACCTATACAACGCGCCTGTTCAACGAAGATATGCCCATGTTCACGACGAATTGCGTGCGTCGGGCAGACATTTGCACAGGGAGCGTCCTCGCATTGATGGCAGGCGACTGCCGTCGTAAAGGCGTCGTCTTTGATCACGCGGATGCGCGGGGTAAACGCAGTGGAAGAGACCGACGCGCAGTCCTGGTTTTGCTGGTGCGCGACGACGCAAGCAACTTCGCAGGTACGACACCCAATACATTTTGCCGCATCCGCCATAATAAACGCGTTCATTACTCCCTCCGTCTGCGTGAAAACCACAGAGTGCCAGAGAGGTTGCCCCTGACGCCTTGATCGGACAGGGGAAACGGTTAAATATTGTCAGGTGCCTGAACAACTATGGCGATCCGCCTAATCGCGAACGGTAAAACCCAGCTCATTGGAAATGAGCCGGATGACGATGCTTCGGGTCTTATCCAGTCTACCGCATTGAAAAGATTGCCCTCCTCCCTGAGGACAAACGGGTGAGAATCAGAAACGCCAGGTCAGACCGGACATAAAGGTAAAGCTGTCATCACGGTCAACCATCGGGCTATTTTTAATATCATCTGGCAGCGCACTATAGTTGGCGCTGGCCAGCAGCGTCAGATTGCTGGTCAATGCGTATTTAGCGGAAAGGCCAACATACGGTGTCCAGCTATCGCCAGGGGAGTAACTTGATAACCCACTACGGCGGGATTCATTGCCAGAGATGCCGTAGTAATATTCGTTGAAGTTTTCGTCATAGTAGAGCACGCCAATCGCCGGCGTCAGCGTCAGCTTGCCCATCGGCATTTGGCGAAACAGAGACATTTCCCCAACCCAACCGTTGCTGTTGTCCAGCACATCCGCTGCTGCAGAGACTTTCACACTGCCCCATTTCTCATGGTGATACCATGCAGCACCCGCCATCGCGGTTGCGTCACGCTTGTTCAGTTGCTTCATCGCTTGATCGTCGTTATCACCCGGATCAAACTCAAGCGGCATGTATGAGGCAGTAATGCTAAATTCATTACTTTCATTTTTTGAAAGAATATAACCTAACGTTGTTTGCCTAAAATAAAATGATTCACTTTCATAACTGACAAGCGGTACTGCGTGAACGTTATCATTATATCCACGATAAGGAGATTCGTTATATACAGCGCCGCCGCCAATAGAAAATTCTGCGGCAGTTGCGCTCGCCATAAATGAAAAGGCGAATAGCGCCACAATATTGCGTTTAATTAACATGCCCACATTCCATTTTAAAATAAGATACAAAACGCGTGCATAATAATGCTTACAATTTCATCGGTGCAAGATTCATATTTATATAGTAATATATACAAACATATATATATTGGGTTTGGCGATGAACAAATTACAACTCAAACACCGGGAACTGAAGATTATTTCGGTAATTGCTGCCAGTGAAAACATCAGTCATGCCGCTACGGTTCTCGGCATCGCACAAGCCAACGTTAGTAAGTATCTTGCTGATTTTGAATCCAAAGTTGGACTAAAGGTATTTGATCGCACCACTCGACAGCTCACCCTCACACCGTTTGGTACAGCGCTGCTTCCTTACATCAATGACATGTTGGACAGAAACGATCAGCTCAATAATTTCATTGCTGATTATAAGCACGAAAAACGTGGCCGGGTAACCGTATATGCTCCGACGGGCATAATTGCTTATTTATCGCAACATGTGATCGCAAAAATTCAGGATATCGGTGGAATTAGCCTCTCACTTAAAACATGTAACCTGGAACGAAAGGCATTTTTTGAAGGTGTCGACTTCCCTGAAGATTGTGATATTTTAATTACCTATGCGCATCCTAAAGATGAATCTCTGGTTGCCAGTTTCATTACTAAATATGCGGTGACGGCTTTTGCCAGCCCTGAGTATATCAAAGCACATCCTATTAGTAGCCCTGATGAACTGGAAGAACATTCCTGTATCCTGATTGATTCCATGATGATAGATGAGGCTAATATCTGGCGTTTCACTTCTGCCGGAGGCAAGGAGATGCACGATTATCGGGTAACCGGAAATTATGTCTGCGACAATACACAGTCTGCACTGGCGCTGGCACGTAACCATCTGGGCATTGTTTTTGCGCCAAATGCGAGTGTGCAAAAAGATGTTGAATCCGGGTCGCTGGTTCCATGTTTCTCAGAACAACATGAATGGTGGCTGGATTTGGTGGTGATTTTCCGCAAACGTGAATACCAGCCGTGGCGGGTACAGTTTATTCTTGATGAGATGTTGGCAGAAATCCGCCAGCAACTTACTCAGGCGCTGGAACAGCAGCCTGAGTAAGCGAAATTAGGGTACCAGGTTCAAAATGGTAAGCAAAATAGCCTGCGCCTAGTGATCGAGATACAGATAATGCACCCAACTGGTCATACGCAGCAGAACCTTACGCATCACTGACACATGGGTGAAGTGATCAGAATAAACCGCGACCTGCGCATAAATCCCATCAGGCAGAGCGTTCACATCCACATTATCATTCAGCTCAATCGTGGCGATCACCCCTTCCGATCCGGGCGTAGAATTTAAGGATTGCAGCGCCCCATTCGACTGGTATGTCCCCCCCGGTACGGCCGGGCTGATGGCAGCCAGTTTGCCGCTGAAAACCTTACCCGGCAGGGCGTTAAACACCACTTCAGCTTCATCGCCTGGCTCCAATCGCAGCAACGAGTTTTGCCGGAACTGGGCGATAATTTGCCGTTTTTGATCCGGGATAAACACCATCACCGGACGCATAGGCAGCGCGGCGGCATAGGTTCCCGGTCGCATCAGCACCTGCGTAACGTAACCATCGCTGGGCGCGCGAACCACTGTCTGGTCCAGGTTGAACTCCGCTTCGGCTAACTGCGCTTTCAGGCTGGCAATTTGCGAATTCTCACCCTGCACCAGGCTGTCTAACTGACTCTGGATTTGCTGTTGTTCCGCAACGGAGGATTTCACCGCTGCTTCCTGCGCCAGATAGTTTTGCCGCGCCGCATCGATATCGCGTTCAGAAAAAGGATTGACCTTCGCCTGACTCCCCTGCGCATAGCGCTGGTAATCTTTAGCTAGCTTGTCACGCGTAGCCTTTGCCCGCTGCGTGTTGGCTTGCATTTCGTCTAACTGCGCTACCAGCACCTGCTCTTTATGTTGTGCAGTGACAATATCAGCTTTCAGGCGATCAACTCGTGCCTGGTAACGTCCTGGATTAAGTTTAAACAGTACCTCACCTTTTTTGATCAGCGTATTCTTCTTATCCGTCACTTCCGTCACGACCCCCGTGACTTGCGGTACTACGGGAATAGAAATTACTGCCTTTTGCGCCTTAAATGTATACGGATGGTTATAATTCATCAGTAATATAAGCCCGCAAACAATGAATATACCGCCCAATGCTGCAGTGGGTACTGTCCATTTATTGGCAGGAATTTTAAAAATCTTAAATATTGACCATGCGCACGCCACATAGGTCAGAACGATCAATAAATCCATCGATATTACTCCGCCGGAGAGGTCTTCGCCTCACCCAGTTTCTTTTCCAGATCGGCAACCCTGGCCTGCAACTGGATCAGGGAAGAATCCGCGCTTTGCATGCCCCACCCGCGTTCCGGGCGATAAAGCGTTGCCCAGATCCATAAAAAGGGCCACATGACATGTAAGGTAAACAAACTCACCCAGCCCGCGACATGTATTGCGTCAGCGTGAGGATGGTTACGTTTCTTTGCAATGAGATAGGGAATATCATGCAGAATAATAATCCCGTAAAAAATGACCAGGAATACAAAAATAAGCACTCCTAATGCAAAATAATTAAGGAACATATTTGCCTCAGGGATTTAAATTAAAAATTCGGCTGCAATTTGATTTACACAATAGAGTTGATAATAGTAGTGGAATGACCAGATTGGATGCAATCGTCTTATTTATATAACGATATATGGGTTTATATATAACTGCAGAATAAAGATATGCCCGGCGCAAAACCGGGCAATAAGTGATGAGAAATTAAAATAGTCCCAGCGGTTTATCCGAGTAGCTCACCAGCAGACATTTGGTTTGCTGATAATGCTCGAGCATCATCTTATGCGTCTCGCGCCCGATGCCCGACTGCTTATAGCCACCGAATGCCGCATGGGCCGGGTAAGCATGGTAACAGTTGGTCCATACACGCCCCGCCTGAATCCCACGGCCCATCTTGTACGCCAGATTTCCGTTACGGCTCCAGACACCAGCGCCAAGCCCATATTGGGTGTCATTGGCGATTTCCAGTGCCTCTTCCATGGTTTTAAAGGTCGTGACGGCCAGCACGGGCCCGAAGATCTCTTCCTGGAAAACCCGCATGTTGTTCTTGCCAAACAGAATGGTTGGTTCGAGGTAATAACCTTCTTTTAAGTCGCCATCCAGTTGCTTGCGCCGCCCGCCGGTGAGAACATCAGCCCCTTCTTTCTTACCAATATCGATGTAATTCAAAATGGTTTCCAGTTGACCATGCGAGACCTGCGCACCCATTTGCGTCACGCTGTCTAACGGGTTGCCGCTGCGAATACTCTCCACCCGGCGAATAGCTCTTTCCATAAAACGTTCGTAAATAGATTCCTGTACTAACGCACGGCTCGGACAGGTACACACTTCACCCTGATTGAAGGCAAACAGCGCGAAACCTTCCAGCGCTTTGTCAAAAAACGCATCTTCTTCATCCATCACATCAGCGAAGAAGATATTGGGCGATTTCCCACCCAGCTCCAGCGTGACGGGAATAATGTTCTGCGTGGCGTATTGCATGATCTGCTGCCCAACTTCCGTTGAGCCGGTAAACGCCACTTTCGCAATGCGCTTAGACGTCGCCAGATACTCACCGATTTCCCCACCCGCACCGTTTACCACGTTTACCACGCCTGGCGGGAGCAGATCGCCGATGACTTCCATCAGCAACAGCACGGACAGCGGCGTGAGGCGCGCGGGTTTAAGCACGACGCAGTTACCCGCCGCCAGCGCGGGCGCCATCTTCCAGCTGGCCATCAGCAGCGGGAAGTTCCACGGGATAATTTGCCCTACCACGCCAAGAGGTTCATGGAAGTGATAAGCCACGGTCTCGCTATCAACCTCGCTTATACCCCCTTCCTGCGCACGAATACAGGAAGCGAAATAGCGGAAATGGTCAATCGCCAGCGGAACATCTGCCGCGCTGGTTTCGCGGATGGGCTTACCGTTATCCCAGGTTTCTGCCGTCGCCAGCAATTCCAGGTTTTGCTCCATACGATCGGCGATTTTGAACAGTATCGCCGCCCTGTCCTGCACGGATGTCTGCGCCCACTTGTCTTTTACTTTGTGCGCGGCATCCAGTGCCAGATCGATATCCTTTTTGCCGGAAGAGGCCACTTCGCACAGTAATTGCCCGGTTACCGGCGTCAGGTTTTGGTAATACTCGCCGTCCACCGGGGCAACCCAGTCACCGCCGATAAAGTTATCGTATCGGGCTTTTAACTTCAGAGGGTAACCATACTCGCCGGGATAAATACGCGTTGAAGGGGGGTTATTGGTCATGACCGTCTCCTTGCTGTAGGGGTACTACAAGGGTAGACGGGGCTGGCGAATTATTCGCCAGCCATTTACTGCTTTACGACAGGTATCACGAATTACATAGCAGCGCGATAAATCGCCATGATTTCTTCATGAGTCGCCTGAATCGGGTTAGTGAAACCGCAGGCATCTTTCAGAGCATTGGTCGCCAGTACGGCAATATCCTCTTCCTTCACGTTCAACTCACGCAGACCGGCCGGGATATTCACTTTCTGCGCCAGTTCGCGGATCGCCGCGATGCAGGCTTCCGCCCCTTGCTCTGCGCTCAAGCCAGCAACGTCCACGCCCATTGCAGCAGCGCAATCACGCAGGCGAGCGGCCGCCACTTTGCTATTGAAGACCTGCACATGCGGCAGCAGCACTGCGTTACATACACCGTGCGGCAGATCGTAGAAGCCGCCCAACTGGTGCGCCATTGCGTGCACATAACCAAGAGAAGCGTTGTTAAAGGCCATGCCCGCGAGGAACTGCGCGTAAGCCATGGCTTCGCGCGCCTGAGCATTGCAGCCATCTGCAACGGCGACCGGCAGGTTTTCCGCAATCATGGTGACCGCTTTCAACGCGCACGCATCGGTAATCGGCGTTGCAGCAATAGACACGTAGGCTTCAATGGCGTGGGTCAGCGCATCCATACCGGTTGCCGCTGTCAGGGACTTCGGCATGCCGACCATCAGCGAGGAGTCATTAACGGACAGCAGCGGCGTAACATGCTTATCCACAATCGCCATTTTAATGTGACGTACTTCATCGGTAATGATGCAGAAACGGGTCATCTCAGATGCCGTGCCCGCGGTGGTGTTAATGGCGATCATCGGTAGTTGTGGTTTTGCAGAACGGTCCACACCTTCGTAATCGCGAATATCACCGCCGTTAGCCGCCACCAGCGCAATGCCCTTCGCACAATCGTGCGGAGAACCGCCGCCGAGGGAAATAACGCTATCACATTCATTTTCTTTCAGTATATGCAGGCCAGCAGCGACGTTACTGGTCGTGGGATTAGGATGCGTACCGTCGAAAATTACGCTGAAAATATCACGTTCCTGTAATGCTTTTTGAATCTCGCCAGCCATACCTAATTTTGTCAGCATGGCATCCGTGACAATCAGCGTACGACGAAAACCATATTCCGCCATTGTATTCATTGCGTCTTTTAATGAATTAGCGCCGATTACATTCACGGAAGGAATAAAAAATGTTGAAGCAGCCATTGTACGATCCTTAATTACTCTAAAGAGTCAGGAAGCATACGAGTGAAATATCCAACAAAATATGATCGTGGTTGTTATTTTAATAACACCCACAATTAAAAAGCACATTAGGTTCATAATCTAATGTGCTTATTTCAATCAATATCTATTTTGTATTAATTCATTTAATTCCTGAATTAATTGTTTCATTACTTTTCGGGAAACAGCAAAGCATCGCGTAATAAATGATCATTTCCCCGGCGACGCGTAAAACCAATGCGGTCAAAATATTCCAGAATCTGGATAGCCAATTTGCGTCCAACGTTAAGCCTGTCGCGGAAATCGGCAGCACAGGTCGATCCTTTCTCCTGATCCAGTTCGCGGATCATATTGGCAAAGGCCACAATACGATCATTACGGTAATAGCGATCTTTGACGATCGCGGTGATGATGCCCTGCTGCGCTGCTTGTCGTAACGCCACACGCATCATCTGCTCATCTGTGCCCGTCTGTTTTGCCAAATCGCGCACCCACCACGGCTCATCGCCAAAAAGCGGTTCTGCTTTTTGCCAGATAGCCTGCTGCTCTTCGCTGAAACCGGCCTTATGATCCGGCAAATGCAGCCAGCCATGATGACTATGGATGGCTCCGCTCTCACGCATCTTTTCAATCAGCAGCAGGACCAGCGCTTCATCTTCCATCGGCAAAGCCATACGGCGCAGGCGTTCTCGCCCAGGTCCTGGTTCATCACGGTGCTGCTCGTGGTACGTTGCCAGCGTATCAAGGACTTTCCGCTGCCAGCGCGCTGCAACGGCAGCATTCAACAGACTGTATCCCGCCTGAATAAAGCCATGCAGCTCAATCAACGGACGCATACCGTTGCCGTTGAGCTGACGCGCCCAGGCGAAGTCAGGAATATTCACCGCCCCGCGCGTCAGATGTAGCGCCAGAGCTTCGCCGTCACTCTGTACCTTCTCCAGCGCTGCCAGCCACTGCAAATATTCCGGCTTACGCTTCCCGCGACGCGGCGGATTGAGCGTTACCACACGCGCGCCAGCCAGCGTCGTGCGGGCCGAAATATCGCGTAGCACCAGACGGTCGTTATCGGCGAGCCAGAGCGGTGTATCAAACACCAGTTCCGCCAGCGTCCCTTCAAGCAGCGAGATTCTCCCGGTGACGTGGCTGGCCGCGTGGTGAATATGCAGCGGTTGCCACTGCATCAGCGGCGCGGCATGCTCTAAAGAGACAATCACGCGGGTAAACGCCTCTGGCGGTGCATCGGAGAGCAGCCAGTCGCCGCGGTTAAGCTCTTCTTTTTGTGCATCACCAGCAATATTCAGCGCAATACGTTGCCCCGCCTGCGCGCGATCGGTGGCCTGATTTTGCGCATGCAAGCTACGTACGCGCATCGGTTTGTTGACGCCCGTGAGCCACAGCGTGTCACCAACAGTCACCTCACCGCTAAGCGCCGTCCCGGTCACCACCAGACCCGCGCCTTTGACCGTAAAGGCACGGTCAATCGCCAGGCGAAAGCTGCAATCGCGGGCATGCTCGCGCGACGTTAATTGCTGTAAATGATCGCGCAGTTCTTCGATTCCACGACCTTCACTGGCAGCCGTCACGAACAGAACCGCATCGGCGAATCCATAGTTTTCAAGCGCAGTATGCACCTCAGTACGTACCGCGTTGATGCGATCGTCATCCACGCGATCGGCTTTCGTGAGCGCCACGGTGATCTGCGGGTTGCCCGTCAGTTGCAGAATTTGCAAATGCTCACGCGTTTGCGCCATCACGCCGTCATCACACGCCACCACCAGCAGCGCATGGTCAATCCCGCCGACACCCGCCAGCATGTTGGACAAAAACTTTTCGTGTCCGGGAACATCGATAAATCCCAGAATCCTTCCGTCCGGCTGCGGCCAGTAGGCATAACCGAGATCGATGGTCATGCCGCGCTTTTTTTCTTCCGGCAAACGGTCGGCATTCACGCCGGTAATCGCCTGTAATAACGTTGTTTTTCCGTGGTCAACGTGTCCGGCGGTTGCAATAATCATTTCAGCATCATCTCCATAAACCGGGTCTCGTCCTCAAGGCAGCGCAGATCCAGCCATAAGCGACCATCATAAATTCGCCCAATGATCGGCACGGGCAGCGCACGCCAACGGGCGGCCAGTGCTTCGAGGCGGCTACCGCGCCCGTCATGTGGCGTAAAGGTTAATGCCGCGCTGGGCAGCCTATCAACAGGTAGCGAACCGCTGCCTATCTGCGATAAACAAGGCATAACGTTCAGGGCGAATTCGTCGCCGTAATGATCAGCAAGCCGTGCCTGTAATTGTTGTGCCTGCGCGTGGACAGCCTCCTGCGAGCGGGTGAGCTGGCGTAACGTCGGCAACTTCGCTGCCAGCGCTTCCGGGTGCAGGTAGAGCCGCAGCGTCGCTTCCAGCGCAGCCAGCGTCATTTTATCAGCCCGTAATGCACGTTTCAGCGGATGGCTCTGTAAGCGCGCGATCATCTCTTTTTTACCGACAATAATCCCTGCCTGCGGCCCTCCCAGTAATTTATCGCCAGAGAAGCTCACCAGGCTGACGCCAGCGGCAATCAGCTGTTGCGGCATCGGCTCCTGCGGTAATCCATACTGGCTGAGATCGACCAGCGAGCCGCTGCCGAGATCCGCCACTACCGGAACATCCAACTCCTTGCCAATAGTAGCCAGCTCTGCCTCATCCACCGACTTCGTAAAGCCTTCGATGCTGTAATTACTGGTATGCACTTTCATCAGCAGACCGGTGTTTTCATTTACCGCCTGACGATAATCTTTCGTGTGGGTCCGGTTGGTGGTACCCACTTCGCGCAGAATACATCCGGCCTGACACATCACGTCCGGAATACGAAATGCGCCGCCAATTTCTACCAGTTCTCCGCGTGAAACGACCACCTCTTTGCCGTTAGCTGTGGCCGCCAGCATCAGCAAAACCGCTGCCGCATTGTTATTGACGATACAGGCGTCTTCCGCCCCCGTCAGACGGCAGAGTAAATCCGCCAGGGCCCGATCCCGATGCCCACGCCCGGCATCATCCAGGCTGTATTCCAGCGTCACCGGCGTGCGCATCGCCTGCACCACCGCCTCGATCGCTTCTTCGGCCTGCGATGCGCGACCAAGATTGGTATGCAGCACCGTTCCGGTCAGGTTAATCACCGGACGCAGCGCACTTTGCGATTCTCGTTCCAGCCGGGCGCAGGCCTCTTGCGCCCAGTCCTCACACCATGCCGGGAGCGCGTGCGTGTCGCGAATAGCTTCTCTGGCTTCGTCGAGCATGTGACGCAGCAGGTCAACCACCCGGGTATGACCGTGAGACTCACGTAAAGCTGGGAAGGCGCTATCGCGCAATAAACGATCGATAGCAGGAAGCTGGCTGTAGAGTGAACGCATGTCGGTTGTCATGAAAGGGCCTGGCTGTTGGTGGCCCTCTCCACCGTGGAGAGGGATATCGATATAGGAAGGATTGTACCGTGACTTTGCTTAGGCGAGTATAATGTGTATCAAGCCTTTGGCGGTTCCGTACGGGCAAAACTTTCGCGTTGAAAGAGCGTTTCCACCAGTTTGACCAGACGCGGGCGATCAACACACCAGCCGGGCGCAACCCGACGGAAATTGAGATAACCGACGGCACAGGCAATCGCAATGGTTGCCAGGTTAACCGTATCCGTTTTCAGCGTACCCTCCGCCAGATAACCTTCCAGCATATCCAGACTACGGGTAATCTTTTCTCGCTGGCGTAACAGTTCGGTTTCTGACTGCTGTGCGACGGGGCGAGCCTGTTCGCGTACCGAGACTAAACCGGCATCCATAATGCCATCGGCCAGCGCTTCCAACTGGCGTACCTTCAGCGCCGCCAGTGGTTCACGCGGCAGCATCGCTGGCGCAATATCCAGCAGTTCTATGTATTCCGCGATGATCGGAGAGTCAAACCAGTACTCGCCCTCATCGGTAACCAACGCGGGCACTTTTCCTAACGGGTTATAGCGTGCCACGCCGCTATCTGCGTTATAGGGGAGTTCATTCACAAATTCGAAAGTGATGCCCTTTTCCAGTAACAGAATAGAAATTTTACGCACAAAAGGGCTGGTATAGCTGCCAATGAGTTTCATGCCGGGTCCTTTTTGCCAACAAAAATATCAGTATGGCTCAGGTCAGTGCAAATGGCAGGTGATGACGGTCTCAATGATCCAAATAAAGGTAATGCATCCAACTGGTCATGCGCAGCAGCACTTTACGCATCACTGAAACGTGTGCGAAATGGTCGGAATAGACCGCCACCTGGGCATAGATACCGTCCGGCAGCGCATCCACATCGGCATTGGGAGCCAGCTCAATCGTGGCCAGCACGCCATCGGTACCCGGCACCACCGTTAAGGACTGTAATGCTCCCTGCGCCTGATAAGAACCGCCCGGAACAACCGGCAGAATGCTGGTGAGCTTGCCGGAGAATACCTGGCCTGGCAGCGCGTTGAAGACCACTTCCGCTTCATCACCCGGTTTAAGGCGCAGCAACGAATTCTGGCGGAATTGCGCCACGATTTGCCGTTTTTGTTCCGGAATAAATACCATCACCGGGCGCAGAGGCAGCGCGGCGGCATAGGTCCCGGGCCGGATAAGCACCTGTGTTACATAACCGTTGCTGGGCGCACGTACGATAGTCTGTTCAAGATTGTATTTGGCTTCAGCGAGCTGGGCGCGCAGAGACGCAACCTGAGATTGCTCTCCATTGACCATACTGTCTAACTGGCTCTGAATCTGCGTCTGTTCAGCAACGGAGCCTTTGACCAGCGCATCCTGCGCCAGGTAGTTTTGCCGGGCATTGTCGATGTCGCTTTCAGAGAATGGATTAACCTTCGCCTGGCTGCCCTTCAAATAGCGTTGATAATCTTTATACAGGCGATCTCGTTCAGCGGAAACGCGGGTGGTATTGGCTACGGCTTCAGACAGCTGCGCTTTCATATTGTCGATGTTGTGCGTAGCGGTCACCAGGTCGGCCTGCAGCCTGTCGACCCGCGCCTGATAACGAACGGGATCGAGTTTAAATAACACCTCGCCTTTTTTAATCAGCTGATTATTTTTATCTGTCACCTCACTAACAATTCCGGTGACCTGTGGGGTAACAGGAATTGAAATAACCGCCTTTTGCGCCGTAAAGGTATACGGGTGGTTATAGTTCATTAATAAAATCAGTCCCGCCACAATAAACACCCCACCTAATGCGGCGGTAGCAAGCGTCCATTGATTTACCGGAATACGGAATATTTTAAAAATGGCCCAGGCGAATGCCACATAGGTCAGGACAATCAACAAGTCCATGATCAAATCTCCGGAAAGGTGGAGTTATCGTTTTTTTTCTCCCCATCCAGTCTATTTTCCAACTGGGTGATGCGCGCGGCCAGCGCGGCAATTTCAGGGTCAGGTTCCTTCCCGGACGGCGTGATGTGTGACTGCATTCCCCAGCCTCGTTCTGGCTGATAGAGCGTGGCCCAGATCCACAGGAAGGGCCAAATAACATGCAGCGTAAATAAGCTCACCCAACCCGCCGTATGGATGGCATCGGCATGGGGATGGTTGCGCTTCTTAGCCATGTTATAGGGAATATCATGGATGGCGATGATTCCGTAAAACAGAACCAGAAAAACGAAGATCAGCACACCTAACGCGAAATAGTTTAGAAACATACCCGCCTCGTATTCACGCTAATCAGAGCTTTCAATTGCAGGCAGCCGAAAGGAGTCATGGCTGGTAATTTGAACATAATTGCAGTTAGCCATTTCCGCCATACCACCAGGGTATAAATTTTCAGGTTGATGGCTTGCGGGGTAGTTGCAAGAAATAGGTGATGAAACAGAATCCGCTCCAGATCACACCAGGAGAAATCCAGACAAATATTTATTGCGAAGTAGATCACAAATATCCAACAAACAGCCAAAGCAAAAACGTGAACAACCTCACACTTAACGCCCATTTTTAGCCAATTCTTGACCTGTGATGTTTTTTTGTACCGATATTTTGTGATTAAAATCACATTAACTAACGCCATACACCCTATATTTACGTGACAAACGTCACATAAAAAGCCGTCGACTGGACAGTTGAACGATTCAGTGCCAGATTTCGCAGTATCTACAGGGTCCGGCTACCTCCTGCCGCTACATTAACAAACCTCGGGCTTTTAGCCTGCGCGACAGCAAACATAAGAAGGGGTGTTTTTATGTCATCCGATATTAAGATCAAAGTGCAAAGCTTTGGTCGATTCCTCAGTAACATGGTGATGCCAAATATCGGCGCGTTTATCGCGTGGGGTATTATCACCGCATTATTCATTCCGACAGGGTGGTTGCCGAACGAAACGCTGGCGAAGCTTGTCGGCCCAATGATCACCTATCTGCTGCCGCTGCTGATCGGTTATACCGGTGGTAAGCTGGTTGGCGGCGAGCGTGGCGGCGTGGTGGGTGCTATCACCACCATGGGCGTTATCGTCGGTGCCGATATGCCAATGTTCCTCGGCGCGATGATCGCAGGTCCGCTGGGCGGCTGGGCTATCAAACATTTCGACAACTGGGTAGACGGTAAGATCAAGTCCGGTTTTGAGATGCTGGTGAATAACTTCTCCGCAGGCATCATCGGGATGATCCTCGCCATTCTGGCATTCCTTGGCATTGGCCCATTGGTTGAAGCACTGTCCAAAATCCTGGCGGCAGGCGTTAACTTCATGGTTGTCCATGACATGCTGCCGCTGGCGTCTATCTTCGTTGAACCGGCGAAAATCCTGTTCCTCAACAACGCCATCAACCACGGTATTTTCTCACCGCTGGGTATTCAGCAGTCCCACGAGATGGGCAAATCCATCTTCTTCCTGATTGAAGCTAACCCGGGTCCGGGTATGGGCGTTCTGCTGGCATACATGTTCTTCGGTCGCGGCAGCGCTAAGCAGTCTGCAGGCGGCGCGGCTATCATCCACTTCCTGGGTGGTATCCACGAAATTTACTTCCCGTACGTGTTGATGAACCCGCGTCTGATCCTGGCCGTTATCCTCGGCGGTATGACTGGCGTATTTACCCTGACTATCCTGAACGGCGGCCTGGTTTCTCCGGCTTCTCCGGGTTCTATCCTGGCCGTGCTGGCAATGACGCCGAAGGGTGCTTACTTCGCGAACATCGCTGCTATTTGTGCCGCAATGGCTGTCTCCTTTGTCGTCTCAGCCATTCTGCTGAAAACCAGCAAAGTGAAAGAAGATGATGACATTGATGCCGCAACTCGTCGTATGCACGACATGAAAGCGGAATCCAAAGGTGCATCTCCGCTGGCGGCTGGCGACGTGACTAACGACCTGAGCCATGTGCGTAAAATCATCGTTGCCTGCGATGCGGGTATGGGCTCCAGCGCCATGGGTGCGGGCGTACTGCGCAAGAAAGTGCAGGATGCCGGTCTGTCTCAGATTTCCGTCACCAACAGCGCGATTAACAATCTGCCGCCGGATGTCGATCTGGTCATTACTCACCGTGACCTGACCGAACGTGCGATGCGCCAGGTGCCTCAGGCGCAGCACATTTCGCTGACCAACTTCCTCGACAGCGGCCTGTACGCCAGCCTGACCGAACGTCTGGTTGCAGCACAGCGCCACAACGTGAACGAAGAGAAAGTCCGCGATCACTTGAAAGACAGCTTTGAAGAGGGTGATACCCACCTGTTCAAACTGGGTGCGGAGAATATCTTCCTCGGCCGTAAAGCCACTAACAAAGAAGAAGCGATTCGCTTTGCCGGTGAGCAACTGGTGAAAGGCGGCTACGTTGAGCCAGAATACGTCGAGGCGATGCTGGACCGCGAAAAACTGACCCCGACTTACCTCGGTGAGTCCATCGCAGTGCCGCACGGTACGGTTGAAGCCAAAGACCGCGTACTGAAAACCGGCGTGGTGTTCTGCCAGTACCCGGAAGGCGTGCGCTTCGGTGAAGAAGAAGACGATATTGCCCGCCTGGTCATTGGTATCGCCGCACGTAACAATGAACATATCCAGGTGATCACCAGCCTGACCAACGCTCTGGATGACGAATCCGTGATCGAACGTCTGGCCCATACCACCAGCGTGGATGAAGTTCTGGAACTGCTGGCTGGTCGTAAGTAAACGTTATTGCCCGGTGGCGCTCATGCTTACCGGGCCAACAAAATCCTCTCCCTTGTGGAGAGGGTTAGGTTGAGGGAAACGCCTCACCCCAGCCCTCTTGGGTAAAAACATTAATGAAGGTTAATACTATGAAAGCATTACATTTTGGCGCAGGTAATATCGGTCGTGGCTTTATCGGCAAACTGCTGGCGGACGCGGGGATACAACTGACGTTCGCGGATGTAAACCAGGTCGTGCTCGATGCCCTGAATGCCCGTCATAGCTATCAGGTTCATGTGGTGGGTGAAAACGAGCAGGTTGATACCGTTTCCGGCGTCAACGCCGTAAGCAGCATCGGCGATGATGTTGTCGACCTGATTGCCCACGTAGATTTAGTCACTACCGCCGTCGGTCCGGTCGTGCTTGAGCGTATCGCTCCGGCCATCGCCAAAGGGCTGGTTAAACGCAAGGCGCAGGGCATCGCCACTCCGCTGAATATTATCGCCTGTGAAAACATGGTGCGCGGAACCACCCAGTTGAAAGGCTACGTTATGAACGCGCTGGCAGATGAAGACAAATCCTGGGTTGAAGAACATGTTGGCTTCGTCGATTCCGCCGTGGACCGCATTGTTCCCCCTTCGGCTTCTGCGACCAACGATCCGCTGGAAGTCACCGTCGAAACCTTCAGTGAGTGGATTGTCGACAAAACACAGTTCAAAGGCGAACTGCCTGACATCCCGGGAATGGAATTAACTGATAACCTGATGGCATTTGTCGAACGTAAACTCTTCACGCTGAACACCGGGCATGCTATAACCGCGTACCTCGGAAAATTGACCGGTCATCAGACCATCCGTGACGCGATTCTCGACGAGAAAATCCGTGCAGTGGTAAAAGGTGCGATGGAAGAGAGCGGCGCGGTAATGATCAAACGCTATGGCTTTGATGCAGCAAAACATGCGGCATACATTCAGAAAATCCTCGGTCGCTTTGAAAACCCGTATCTGAAAGATGACGTTGAGCGCGTGGGGCGTCAGCCGCTGCGTAAACTGAGCGCGGGCGACCGTCTGATTAAACCGCTGCTGGGCACGCTGGAGTATGGCCTGCCGCACGCGAATCTGGTCACCGGTATTGCTGCAGCGATGCACTATCGCAGTGAAGAAGATCCGCAGGCCCAGGAACTGGCCGCGCTGATTGACGAAAAAGGTCCACAGGCCGCGCTGGCGCAGGTTTCCGGTCTGGATGCCAACAGTGATGTGGTGGCGGAGGCGGTTAACGCATATAACGCAACCAAATGATAGAGAATGTGGCGCAGGTCAGCCTGCGCCCAAATGACAGATTGTCAGATATGCAGGCAATAATGGAACAAACGCAGGCCTTTGAAAATCGTGTGCTTGAGCGTCTGAATGCTGGCAAAACCGTACGCAGCTTCCTCATCACCGCCGTAGAACTGCTCACCGAAGCGGTGAATATCCTTGTGCTTCAGGTATTTCGCAAAGACGACTATGCGGTAAAATATGCCGTAGAACCCCTGCTCGACGGCGACGGTCCGCTGGGCGATCTTTCCGTTCGTCTGAAGCTAATTTACGGTCTGGGCGTACTCAGCCGGCCGGAGTATGAAGATGCGGAGCTTCTGATGGCGCTGCGGGAAGAGTTAAACCATGACGGTAATGAATACGCGTTCACCGACGACGAAATTCTTGGCCCGTTTGGCGAACTCCACTGCGTGACGGCACTCCCGCCGCCACCGCAGTTTGATACCTCAGACTCAGGTTTGCACGCAATGCAGATTCAGCGCTACCAGCAGATGGTACGCTCCACGATGGTACTTTCCCTGACCGAGCTGATTTCTAAAATCAGCTTAAAAAAAGCCTTTCAAAAATAAGACCCTGCAGGCTTACTTCTCTTCCTGCTGCGGTCGATACAGCTGCCGATAATACGCCAGACGTTGCAGATACAGCTGCGCATTCTCCTGCGGTATTTCAGTAGGGACAACGTTGCGCGGTGGTGTTTTATTCAGATATTCGCGAAAAGCCTGGCTTGAAGCCATAAAATCGACCGTCTTATCAATAAGGGCCGAAACGTTCTCACCTATTTTCGCCATAATCTTCCCTCCTCCATGTATTAACCGCGCTCAGCCTGCGCGGTTGCTCATTTAAGTTTAGGATCGGTTGGGCGATTATATTGAGGAAAACGTGCTTCACTATGAACCCGTCAATAAAAAGCACCACGGCCGACCTTATCACTTAAAATTCCATATTAATCAAAATATTAGTATTTTCATTAGCTGAATAATACTTGCAACATTTGATTATTTATCTTCGATTAGTTGTGAATAATCCCGCTCTGCGCGCATACTATAGGATATTCATCCTATTTTTATCAGAAGCTATCCTATGAAAGAAGTCGAAAAAAACGAAATTAAACGCCTGAGCGATCGTCTGGACGCTATCCGCCACCAGCAGGCAGACCTGTCCCTGGTTGAAGCCGCCGACAAATATGCCGAGCTGGAGCAAGAGAAAGAAACGCTGGAAACCGAGATCGCGCGTTTGCGTGACGTCCACGGCCAGAAGCTGAGCAAAGAAGCGCAAAAGCTGGCGAAACTTCCTTTCCGTCGTGCTATCACCAAAAAAGAACAGGCCGACATGGGCAAGCTGAAGAAGAGCGTGCGCGGCCTGATCGTCGTTCACCCGATGACCGAGCTTGGCCGTGAAATGGGCCTGAAAGAGATGACGGGCTTCGCGAAGAGCGAGTTCTGATCTCCCACCGGGCAACATTCGCTTGCCCGGTCCTTCCCTTCTCCTCGCAATTGGCCCTACCAATTTCAGCCAGATCCTACCAGCACCTCACATTTCATTAAAATGTGCGTACAATACCGTTGCCAATAAATAACATTTGATTAACCATTCATTGTCATTACCCCTACACAACAATATTGGCAGGGCCACTTTTACACATAATGTGACCAGGAGATGAGCACAGACTCATTCCATTATGTCGGCGGCCCCCAGGAGACCTGCAATGAATCTCTGGCAACAGAACTACGACCCGGCCGGTAACATCTGGCTTTCCAGTCTGATCGCATCGCTCCCTATCCTGTTCTTTTTCTTCGCCCTGATTAAGCTCAAGCTGAAAGGCTATGTTGCGGCGTCATGGACGGTGGTGATCGCTCTGACGGTCGCCCTGCTGTTTTACAAAATGCCGGTCGATCACGCTCTGGCTTCCGTGGTGTACGGCTTCTTCTATGGTCTGTGGCCAATTGCCTGGATCATTATCGCCGCGGTATTCGTCTATAAAATCTCGGTGAAAACCGGGCAGTTCGACATCATCCGCTCCTCAATACTCTCGATTACCCCGGACCAACGTCTGCAAATGCTGATTGTCGGTTTCTCCTTTGGGGCATTCCTCGAAGGGGCGGCAGGATTTGGCGCTCCGGTAGCGATTACCGCCGCACTGCTGGTTGGTCTGGGCTTTAATCCTCTGTACGCGGCAGGTTTGTGTCTGATCGTAAACACCGCTCCGGTCGCTTTTGGCGCAATGGGCATTCCGATTCTGGTTGCCGGTCAGGTTACCGGGCTGGATAGTTTCGAGATTGGTCAGATGGTGGGCCGTCAGTTACCGTTCCTGACCATTATCGTGTTGTTCTGGATTATGGCGATTATGGATGGCTGGCGCGGCGTAAAAGAGACCTGGCCTGCGGTGATGGTCGCTGGCGGCTCGTTTGCTATCGCGCAGTACCTCAGCTCTAACTTTATCGGGCCAGAACTGCCAGACATTATCTCGTCTCTGGTTTCGCTGGTCTGCCTGACGCTGTTCCTGAAACGCTGGCAGCCGGTACGCATCTTCCGCTTTGGCGATATGGGCGCTTCACAGGTCGATCAGACGCTGGCTCGCACCCACTATACCGCTGGACAGGTGGTCCGCGCCTGGTCTCCGTTCCTGTTCCTGACCGCCACCGTCACGCTGTGGAGCGTACCGCCGTTTAAAGCGCTGTTTGCGCCAGGCGGCGCGATGTACCACTGGGTGGTCAATATTCCGGTTCCGTACCTCGATAAGCTGGTTGCCCGTATGCCGCCGGTCGTACACGAAGCCACAGCCTACGCGGCGGTGTATAAATTTGACTGGTTCTCCGCGACCGGTACCGCGATTTTGTTTGCCGCCCTGCTGTCTATCGTCTGGTTGAAGATGAAGCCGTCCGCAGCGCTGCAGACTTTTGGCAGCACGCTGAAAGATCTGGCATTACCTATTTACTCCATCGGAATGGTGCTGGCATTCGCGTTTATCTCAAACTACTCCGGGCTTTCATCAACCCTGGCGTTGGCCCTGGCACACACCGGCAGCGCGTTTACCTTCTTCTCACCGTTCCTCGGCTGGCTGGGGGTATTTCTGACCGGGTCCGACACCTCATCAAACGCACTGTTTGCCGCCCTGCAGGCTACGGCTGCTCAGCAAATCGGCGTTTCGGATGTGCTGATGGTTGCGGCAAATACCACCGGCGGCGTGACCGGCAAGATGATCTCGCCGCAATCTATCGCTATCGCCTGTGCGGCAGTGGGATTAGTGGGGAAAGAGTCTGACCTGTTCCGCTTTACCGTGAAACACAGCCTGATTTTCACCTGCATGGTGGGTGTGATTACCACGCTGCAGGCCTATGTCTTAACCTGGATGATTCCATGATAGTGATGCCCAGACGCCTGTCAGACGAAGTCGCATCTCGTGTGCGGGCGCTGATTGAAGAACAACAGCTGGAGGCGGGCATGAAGTTGCCCGCTGAGCGCCAACTGGCCGTACAGCTCGGCGTATCGCGTAACTCGCTGCGCGAGGCGTTAGCAAAACTGGTCAGTGAAGGCGTACTGATTAGCCGTCGTGGCGGCGGGACGTTTATCCGCTGGCAGCATGAGGCCTGGTCTGAACAAAACATCGTTCAGCCGCTGAAAACCCTGCTGGCGGACGATCCTGATTACAGTTTCGATATTCTGGAGGCCCGCCACGCCATCGAAGCCAGTACCGCCTGGCACGCTGCCATGCGGGCCACCGCCGCGGATAAAGAGAAAATCAGGCTCTGTTTCGAGGCCACGCAAAGCGAAGATCCGGATCTCGCCTCGCAGGCTGACGTTCGTTTTCATCTCGCCATTGCGGAAGCCTCGCACAACGTGGTGCTGTTGCAGACCATGCGCGGTTTCTTCGACGTCCTGCAGTCTTCGGTAAAACAGAGCCGCCAACGTATGTACCTGGTACCGCCGGTATTTTCTCAACTGACGGCGCAGCATCAGGCCGTGCTGGACGCCATTGTTGCCGGGGATGCCGACGGGGCGCGTAAGGCCATGATGGCGCACCTCAGTTTTGTCCACACCACAATTAAACGATTTGATGAAGATCAGGCCCGGCAGGCGCGTATTACGCGCCTGCCCGGTGATCCTGGTGAGAATAGCAGGGAGAACAACACATGATTATTTCAGCAGCCAGCGACTATCGCGCCGCAGCCCAGCGTATCCTGCCCCCCTTCTTGTTCCACTATATTGACGGCGGGGCGTATGCCGAGCACACCTTGCGCCGTAACGTGGCAGACCTGTCAGAGGTGGCGCTGCGCCAGCGCGTACTGAAGAATATGTCCGACCTGAGCCTGGAAACCAAGCTGTTCAACGAAACACTCTCCATGCCGGTAGCCCTCGCGCCTGTCGGCTTGTGCGGCATGTACGCACGCCGGGGCGAGGTTCAGGCCGCCGCCGCCGCTGATGCCAAAGGCATTCCGTTTACGCTTTCCACAGTGTCCGTATGTCCGATTGAAGAAGTCGCCCCGACCATCAAGCGTCCGATGTGGTTCCAGCTGTATGTGCTGCGCGATCGCGGTTTTATGCGTAACGCACTGGAGCGCGCCAAAGCGGCGGGTTGCTCCACGCTGGTCTTTACCGTCGATATGCCAACGCCTGGCGCACGCTACCGTGATGCCATTCCGGTATGAGCGGTCCAAATGCGGCACTGCGGCGCTACTGGCAAGCAGTCACTCATCCACAGTGGGCATGGGACGTTGGTCTGAACGGTCGCCCGCATGATTTAGGCAATATTTCGACTTATCTGGGCAAACCCACCGGCCTTGAAGATTACATCGGCTGGCTGGCGAATAACTTCGATCCGTCGATTTCCTGGAAAGACCTCGAGTGGATCCGTGAATTCTGGGATGGTCCGATGGTGATCAAAGGGATCCTCGACCCTGAAGATGCCCGCGACGCCGTACGCTTTGGCGCGGATGGTATCGTTGTCTCTAACCACGGTGGCCGTCAGTTAGATGGCGTGCTGTCTTCAGCTCGTGCGCTGCCCGCCATTGCCGATGCGGTGAAAGGCGATATTACCATTCTGGCTGATAGCGGGATCCGCAATGGTCTGGACGTTGTACGCATGATAGCGCTGGGCGCGGATAGCGTGCTGCTGGGGCGTGCTTATCTGTACGCGCTAGCGACCCACGGCCAGGCCGGTGTGGCGAATCTGCTGAACCTGATCGAGAAAGAGATGAAGGTGGCGATGACCCTGACCGGTGCGAAGTCGATTAGCGAAATCAGCCGTGATTCGCTGGTACAGGAACTGGGTAAGAGCCTGCCTGCCGCGCTGGCACCTCTGGTCCAGGGTAGCGCAGCGTAACAACATCCCCGTAAACCCCATTTTCTGAATGGTCGGTCTGTTTTCAGCCCGACCATTTTTTATCCAAAAATAACGATTAGTTAACATTTACAACCAATATATTTGACAACTTTTTATCCACCTGCCAAATGTATAGACAAGCTAATACAACAGCATTTTATACATATAACAACCATCATAACGGGCGAGGGTGACATGGCTTATTCCGGAAAAGTGAATATCCAGCAGGCGATAGATGACAGTGCTTTTTCGCGCTTCCACTGGGTCATTATTGTCCTGGGTTTTCTGGTTTTAGCCATTGACGGCTTCGATACGGCGGCGATGGGCTATATTGCCCCCACGCTTTCAGCCGACTGGGGGATCAAGAAACAAGATCTTGGACCGGTGTTAAGCGCCGCGCTATTGGGCCTCTCATTTGGTGCCCTGCTGGCCGGACCGATTTCCGATCGTATGGGTCGTAAGCGCGTCCTGGTCTTTTCCTGTCTGTTCTTTGGCCTCGCCAGTCTGGGAACCGCCTATGCCCAGACGCTGAATATGCTCACGTTTTGGCGCTTTCTCACCGGGCTTGGGCTTGGCGCGGCAATGCCCAATGCCATCACCCTGGTGTCAGAATTCGCCCCGAAACGCTGTCGTTCAATGGCGATTAACACCATGTACTGTGGCTTTCCGTTAGGGGCTGCGGGCGGCGGCGTGATCTCCTCCTGGCTGATCCCCAACTACGGCTGGCACAGTGTTCTGCTTGCTGGTGCGATCGCCCCGCTGGTCCTCACCGCACTGTTGGTGCTGTTCCTGCCAGAGTCGGTTAAGTATCTGGTTCACCGCGGTAAAGGGGTTGCACAGATTAAACGCATTGCTCAACGCTTTATGTCGGGAAGTCTGGAACAGGTTACCCAGTTTTATCTGGATGAAGACCGTATCACGGTCAAAAAAAGCAGCGTGGCACAGTTATTTAGTATGCCCTGGCTGCCGGGTACGCTGATGCTCTGGATGACCTACTTTATGGGGCTGGTTATCTATTACGTGCTACTGAGCTGGATGCCAACGCTGATGCTGGGAATGGGCTATCCGCTGGCCGAATCCGCCTGGCTGACATCGCTGTTTACCTTTGGCGGTACGGCGGGGATCCTGCTGGCCGGTTGGTTAATGGACCGCTGGGAAGCCCATAAAGTGGTCTCACTCGGCTTTATTCTGACGATGCTGTTTGCCCTCGCTCTCGGGTTTGAACATAACCACATCATCTTGTTCGGCGCACTGATCTTCCTGATGGGGATTACCATGAACGGCGCGCAGTCCGGGCTGCAGACGCTGGCCGCCACGTTTTATCCAACCCACTGCCGTGCGACGGGCATTGCCTGGATGCAGGGCGTGGGCCGCTTCGGCGGCGTAGCCGGAACGATGATGAGCGCCCAGTTGCTTTCCCTGCAATGGCAGGCAGACAGTATCTTAATGTTCCTCAGCCTTCCGGCCCTGGTCGCTGCTGCCGCGACAATTTACAAGCTGCAACGCTATAAACCGCACGCGCTGACCGTCGCATAGTACCCGCTCTTTCTGCTATTCTGCCCCCCGTTATCAAGGGGGCAGTATGCTTAACATCGTTTTATTCGAACCAGAAATCCCGCCAAATACCGGCAATATTATCCGTCTTTGCGCCAACACCGGCTTTCGTCTGCATATTATAGAGCCAATGGGCTTTACCTGGGACGACAAGCGCCTGCGTCGCGCGGGGCTGGATTACCATGAATTTACCGCCGTGCTGCGCCACCCTGATTACGCCGCCTTCGTCGCCGCAGAACATCCGCAGCGCCTGTTTGCTCTGACCACCAAAGGTACGCCAGCGCATAGCGCGGTATGCTATCAGGACGGGGATTATCTGATGTTTGGTCCGGAAACACGCGGTCTGCCAGCCAGCATCCTTGACGCGTTGCCGGCCGAACAAAAAATTCGTATTCCGATGATGCCAGACAGTCGCAGTATGAACCTGTCAAATGCGGTGTCGGTGGTGGTGTATGAGGCCTGGCGCCAGCTAGGGTATCCGGGCGCGGTACTGCGTAGCTGATGATTGTTGGATGGCGGCTAGCGCCTGATCCGACCTACATTAATTTGATGAAATTCATTTCGAGCGTTATCGGCGCAGACAGATTGAACACGGACTGCGCACAGTCACCGGAGCGTACACGCAATACGTGAGGATGACGAGCACAGCTCAGGTTCAATCTGCCAGGTAAGATAGCTCGAAATCAGATACCATCTCCATACTCAAAAGTATGATGTATCCCGTTGAAATGCTGATCCATATCCATGGACGGCTTATCGCTGTCAGGCTTACCGACGATGCGTGCCGGAACGCCTGCTGCAGTGGTATGCGGGGGTACCGGCTGTAAAACGACGGAACCTGCGCCAATCTTCGCGCCGCGCCCGACTTCAATGTTACCGAGAATTTTTGCTCCCGCGCCAATCATCACGCCTTCACGAATTTTCGGATGGCGGTCACCGCCGGCTTTACCGGTCCCGCCCAGCGTGACGGATTGCAAAATAGAGACGTCGTTTTCAATCACGGCAGTTTCACCGACCACAATACCAGTGGCGTGATCGAGCATAATCCCACGGCCAATTTTTGCCGCCGGGTGAATGTCTACCTGGAAGCTAACGGACACCTGATTTTGCAGGAAGATCGCCAGCGCCTGACGCCCCTGATGCCACAGCCAGTGACCGATACGGTAGGCCTGAAGCGCATGAAAGCCCTTCAGATACAGAAGTGGGGTGGAATATTTATCGACAGCCGGATCACGCGTGCGTACCGCCTGAATATCACAGGCCGCTGAGGCAATCATTTCAGGATCGGCCGCGTAGGCCTCTTCCACGACTTCGCGAATGGCAATGGCGGGCATGATCGGAGAAGCGAGTTTATTCGCCAGCATATAGCTCAGCGCACTGCCGAGGTTTTCATGCTTGAGCAACGTTGCGTGATAAAAACTGGCCAGCATTGGCTCACATTCCGCCAGTGCCCGGGCTTCCGCTTTAATGTTTTTCCAGACGATATCCAGTTCTTCACACGGCATTGCGTACTCCAGAAGGTAGCAAAACGACCGACCCGTTCTTCGCGGGTCGGGTCGTTATATTCAACAGTTCCTTACAGCTAGTGGCGACTCAGCTCGTCCCTGCGTGCACGGCCTAATAACGTCAATGCTGCCTCGCGCGCGTTTTTTCCGCAATACAATACTTGATAAATTTCCTCGGTTATTGGCATCTCAACACCAAAACGGTGCGCCAATTCACGAACTTCTTTCGTATTGCGGTAGCCTTCAACCACCTGACCAATCTTGTCCTGCGCCCCCTGCACGTCCATCCCCTGGCCGAGCATCATGCCAAAACGACGGTTACGCGACTGGTTGTCGGTACAGGTCAGCACCAGATCGCCTAAACCCGCCATCCCCATAAAGGTGGCAGGATCGGCACCCAACGCCGCGCCAAGGCGAGACATTTCGGTCAGTCCACGGGTGATCAATGCGGTTCGCGCATTCGCGCCGAAACCGATGCCGTCAGACATCCCCGCGCCAATCGCAATGACGTTTTTCACCGCGCCGCCAAGCTGCACGCCAATGAAATCCGGATTGCTGTAAACGCGGAAGCTCTTGCCACAGTGCAGCAACTGCTGGAGATCGTCAGCAAAGGTGTCGTCCGTCGAGGCCAGAGAAATCGCCGTCGGCATGCCCGCCGCCAGCTCTTTGGCGAACGTCGGACCGGAGATAACCGCCAGTGGAATAGAATTCCCCAGCGCTTCACGCGCGACGTCCTGCAGCAGGCGTCCCGTTTCCGCTTCCAGACCCTTTGTCGCCCAGACCAGACGCGCGTCAGGACGCATCAGCGGTTTGATGTTGCGCAGCACTTCGCCAAAGACGTGGCTAGGCACCACCACCAGAATATTACGACTGGCGGCCAGCGCAGTGGCTAAATCACTTTCCAGGCGCAGCGTTTCGGGAAAAGGCACATCAGGGAGGAACGCGACGTTGCAGCGATCGTGCTCGAGGGTCGCGATATGTTTCGGATCATGGCCCCACAGGACAACCTGATGGCCATTTCTTGCCAGGGTGATGGCAAGAGCGGTGCCGTACGAGCCGGCACCAATCACAGTCATTGAAGCATTACTTTGGTTCATCAGGCATCCTGATGTTCTTCAGTACCTTCGCCAGCCTGCTGCTGTAAATAGTTCATGAACAGCGCATCAAAGTTGACCGGCGCAAGGTTCAGTTGCGGGAATGTACCGCGGGAAACCAGGCTGGTGATGCATTCGCGGGCATACGGGAACAGAATGTTCGGGCAGTATGCACCAAGGCAATGCGCCATCTGAGTCCCTTCAATACCACTGATGGAGAAAATACCGCCCTGCTGAACTTCACACAGGAACGCAGTTTCTTCACCCAGAGAAGCCGTTACGGTGACACGCAGCACTACTTCATACACATCATCTGCCAGTTGGGTAGATGCGGTATCAAGATCCAGTTTAACCTCTGGCTGCCAATCTTTCTGGAAAACATGTGGTGCATTTGGCGCTTCGAAAGACACATCCTTGGTATAAATACGTTGGATCTGGAAAGCCATTTCAGTGTTATTTTGTTCTGACATGTTGAGAAAACCCTTTAGTGTTGTCCTTTAAATACTTCGGTACGCCTTAACGCAGCAGTGGATCCAGTCCACCACGTGCATCCAACGCATACAAGTCGTCACAACCACCAATGTGCTGTGCATCAATAAAAATCTGCGGAACCGTTGTACGGCCACTGCGCTTGATCATCTCTTCACGCTTCACGGCATCGCCGTCAATCGGAAGTTCCTGGAAACTCACACCCTTGCTGTTCAACAGCGCCTTTGCGCGATGGCAAAACGGGCAGGTCGCTTTGGTATAGATCTCAATATTGGCCATGACTTATCTCCAGTGTTCTTTTACCCTGAGGCATGAAAGAAGACGGGTAAATTACTTGCCGCGAACCAGTGGCAGATTCTCGCCACTCCAGCCCGCTACGCCGTCTTTCAGTACAGATACCTGCTCAAAACCGGCTTTAATCAGCGCAGTTGCTGAATCCTGGCACTGCATACCAGAGCCATCAACCACAATAACAGGTTTGTTTTTGTGTTTTTCCAGCTCGCCAAAATTGTTGGCTTTGATTTCGCTCGGCAGCAGGTTAGTGGAGCCCGCGATATGGCCTTTGCGGAAGTCGTCGCGCTGACGTAAATCCACAATCACCGCATCTTCTTTGTTGATAAGACGAGTGGCTTCTCCGCGCGTAATTACCTTCACTTTCGAAGTCAGGCTCTTAAACGTGGTAAATAATACAGCCGCCAGTAACGCAATCCAGGCGATACTCAATACAGGGTGGCGACTAACAAATTGCATAATTTCTTGCATGGGGGGTAACAACTCCCGACTTAGTGATTAAAAAACCAGGAAAGGAGTATACCTGCGCGTTGGCGCAAATACAGCCAGAGCGTGCATTGGATTGCATTTTTGCGGGGCGCTACGGAAAAAAAAACGTAAATCCGCGCCCTCTGCGACACGCTCTGGTCGATTATTTGATCTTCTGGGGCTATTTTATCGATTCAGCTGTAGTAAAATTACGCAATTATTTTTGTCTATTGAGTGTGAGGTTGTCGCAATGTCGGTTTCTAAAAAACCTATGGTACTGGTGATTCTGGATGGCTATGGCTATCGTGAAGACAGCCAGGATAACGCCATCTTTAATGCCAAAACCCCGGTAATGGATGCTCTGTGGGCAAAACGTCCGCATACCCTGATTGATGCCTCTGGCCTGGAAGTCGGCCTGCCCGATCGCCAGATGGGCAACTCCGAAGTGGGTCACGTCAACCTGGGCGCGGGCCGCATCGTGTATCAGGACCTGACCCGTCTGGATGTTGAAATTAAAGAACGGACTTTCTTCGCTAACCCAGTGCTGACCGATGCGGTCGACCAGGCAAAAAATAGCGGCAAAGCGGTTCATATCATGGGCCTGCTCTCTGCTGGCGGCGTTCACAGCCACGAAGATCACATCATGGCGATGGTCGAAATGGCAGCTGAACGCGGTGCTGAGAAAATCTATCTGCACGCTTTCCTTGATGGCCGTGATACCCCGCCGCGCAGCGCTGAACATTCGCTGCAGAAATTCGAAGAGAAATTTGCCGCGCTGGGCAAAGGCCGCGTAGCGTCCATCATTGGTCGTTACTATGCCATGGACCGCGACAACCGTTGGGATCGCGTTGAACAGGCTTATGACCTGATGACGCTGGCAAAAGGCGAGTTCCAGTTCGCTACGGCTGTTGAAGGCCTGCAGGCTGCTTATGCCCGCGACGAAAACGACGAATTCGTGAAAGCGACCGTGATCCGTGCTGAAGGCCAGGCTGAAGCCGCCATGGAAGACGGCGATACGCTGATTTTCATGAACTTCCGTGCTGACCGTGCGCGTGAAATCACCCGTGCGTTTGTTAACGCTGACTTCGACGGCTTCACCCGTAAGAAAGTCGTTAACCTCAACTTTGTGATGCTGACCGAATACGCAGCCGACATCAAAACGGCTGTTGCTTACCCACCAGCGTCTCTGGCCAACACCCTTGGCGAGTGGATGGCGAAGAATGACAAAACGCAGCTGCGTATTTCCGAAACTGAAAAATATGCCCACGTGACCTTCTTCTTTAACGGCGGCGTAGAAGAGCCGTTCAAAGGCGAAGATCGCATCCTGATCAATTCGCCGAAAGTCGCGACCTACGATCTGCAGCCGGAAATGAGCTCTGCTGAGCTGACCGAGAAGCTGGTTGCTGCGATTCAGAGCGGAAAATACGACACCATCATTTGTAACTACCCGAACGGCGACATGGTTGGTCACACCGGGGTGATGGAAGCTGCGGTTAAAGCGGTTGAAGCGCTGGATCACTGCGTTGAGCAGGTGACTAAAGCGGTTGAATCCGTTGGCGGCCAACTGCTGATCACCGCGGACCACGGTAACGCAGAGCAAATGCGCGATCCGTCCACCGGTCAAGCGCATACAGCACACACCAACCTGCCCGTTCCGCTGATTTATGTCGGTGGTAAAAACGTCAAAGCAGTTGAAGGCGGCAAACTTTCTGATATCGCCCCGACGATGCTGACGCTGATGGGTATGGAAATCCCGCAAGAGATGACTGGTAAGCCGCTGTTCATCGTGGAATAATCCCTCCCCATGAGGGGAAAGGCGATTAATACCATCACTTGGGCCGTGAAACTGCGAAAGCTTTCAGTCAGGCCCTTGTTCTACGCCAGCGCGCTTAGCGCTGGCGTATTGCTGTGCGCCTTTTCCGCCCACGCGGACGAGCGCGATCAGCTCAAATCTATTCAGGCTGATATCGCGGCAAAAGAACGCGCGGTACGCCAACAACAACAACAACGCTCCACTCTCCTCGCTCAACTTAAAGCTCAGGAACAGGCCATCGCCGTTGCCGCCAGGCAACTACGCGAAACGCAAAACTCGCTGGCACAGCTGAATGCACAAATCACAGAGATGAATGCCGCCCTCGCGAAGCTGGAAAAACAGCGGGCTGCGCAAGAGCGTAGCCTGGCAGCCCAACTTGACGCAGCGTTTCGCCAGGGCGAACACACCGGTATTCAGCTCATTCTGAGCGGGGAAGAGAGCCAGCGCGGGCAACGCCTGCAGGCCTATTTCGGCTATCTGAACCAGGCGCGGCAGGAAACCATCGCGCAGTTGAAACAAACCCGCGAAGAGGTCGACTCGCAAAAAGCCGAGCTGGAAGATAAGCAGAGCGAACAGCAGACGTTGCTGTACGAACAGCGCGCTCAGCAGGCTAAGCTGGAGCAGGCGCGTAATGAACGCAAGAAGACGCTCTCGGGTCTGGAGTCATCGATTCAGCAGGGTCAGCAGCAACTGGGCGAAATGCGCGCCAACGAATCACGCCTGCGCAACAGCATTGCTCGTGCCGAAGCCGCAGCCAAAGCACGCGCGGAACGTGAAGCTCGCGAGGCGCAGGCCGTACGTGACAAACAGAAGGATGCGTCACGGAAAGGCTCAACCTACAAGCCAACCGAAAGCGAAAAATCACTGATGTCCCGTACCGGCGGTTTAGGTTCCCCACGCGGCCAGGCATTCTGGCCCGTTCGTGGTCCAACGCTACATCGTTATGGCGAACAGTTGCAAGGTGAGCTACGTTGGAAGGGGATGGTTATTGGCGCATCCGAAGGCACCGAAGTTAAAGCCATTGCCGATGGCCGCGTCATTCTGGCGGACTGGTTGCAGGGCTACGGTCTGGTGGTCGTCGTTGAGCACGGTAAAGGCGATATGAGCCTTTACGGTTATAACCAGAGCGCGCTGGTCAGCGTCGGTACGCAGGTTCGCGCCGGGCAGCCTATTGCACTTGTGGGTAGCAGCGGCGGACAGGGCAGGCCGGCACTCTATTTCGAAATTCGTCGCCAGGGTCAGGCGGTCAATCCACAGCCGTGGTTGGGAAGATAAGTTTTGCCTCAATTTCGTCGTCTATTATTCTCTCTCGCCAGCGTGCTGGCCTTCGCAACACCTGTTTTTGCTGGCAAACTTGCCATCGTTATTGATGATTTCGGCTATCGTCCACACACCGAAAATCAGGTTCTGGCGATGCCTTCCACCCTCTCCGTTGCCGTTCTGCCTAATGCCCCACACGCGCGTGAAATGGCGATTAAAGCGCATAACAGCGGGCATGAAGTTTTAATCCATCTGCCGATGGCGCCGCTGAGCAAACAGCCGTTAGAGAAAGATACTTTGCGCCCGGAAATGAGCAGCGAAGAGATTGAGCGGATTATTCGCGACGCGGTAAGCAAAGTACCGAATGCGGTCGGGCTGAACAACCATATGGGCAGCGCGATGACCTCCAGCCTGTTCGGTATGCAGAAGGTGATGCAGGCGCTGGAACGCTACGATCTCTACTTCCTGGACAGTATGACCATCGGCAACAGTCAGGCAATGCGCGCAGCATCAGGAACCGGCGTGAAGGTTATCAAACGCAAAGTCTTCCTGGATGACACGCAAAACGAAGCCGATATTCGCCGTCAGTTTAATCGTGCCGTTGAGCTTGCGCGCCGCAACGGTTCAGCAATTGCCATTGGGCATCCTCACCCTTCGACGGTTCGCGTCCTGCAGCAAATGCTTTATAACCTGCCTGCGGACATTACGCTGGTTCGCCCAAGCAGCCTGCTCAATGAACCACAGGTAGACACCTCCAGACCAAACTTTACACCGCCGAAGAATGGTAAACCTGATGCGCCACGTAATCCTTTCCGCGGGGTGAGATTATGCAAACCGAAGCAGCCGTTAGAGCCGGTTTACGCCAGCCGCTTCTTCAGCGTGCTCGGTGAAAGCATCACCCAAAGCACGCTGGTGCAGTACATGCGCCTGCAATGGCAGGGCTGGGGGAATACATCCTCACCCAGCGCTATGAACGCTAACGTAAATTAAGCGTTTTACGGGCAATACGAGAAGGCGAGGATGTTTTATCGCGCCATTTCCAGAGACGGAATGACCATAGCAGCGCCTGGTACAAAACTTTGGCGCTGCGTACGTTAGTAATCATGCGTTTATACATACCAGAGACAAAAATCTCTGCAATCATGCGTTGACGAATATGGACATCCGGCTCTTTGCGTACTGCGTGGCAAACGCGTAATGCTTCATAGGTTATTTGCTGATGAAATTCCGGATAAATAGTAATCCGCCCCGCATATTCACGATTCAACTTATCCAATAACCGTGTAATTTTAATATAGTGGCGTTGGTAATTGAGATTTTTTAAGCCTTGTCTTTTAAGACGGCTAACTGATTGATCGTGTAAGAAGTATTTATACAATGATTGCTCGGTATATCGCACACGTTTGGCGTTAAACATAAACTCCGTCGTCCATACAATATCCTGATGATGCAACCCTGGAATAAACGCTATCTTGTTTTTCTCGATAACATCTCTGCGATAAACCCCCATCCAGACCACATGCGTCCAACGGCGTGAAGCCAATGCCATACGTAACCAGTCGGGGCCGGTCAATACACCCGTAGACCGCAGACGGTCCGTCGGTATTGATTGCCAGGTGTCCCCCGTTTCGAAAATGCACCAATCAGAATTGCACTGTGCCAGATCGAGGTCATCCTGAAGCGCCATGGTCATCAGGGTTTCATACATATTGGGATAAACCAGGTCATCGGCATCGACAAATGCAACATAATCCCCTTTGGCCACTGCCAGACCACGATTACGCGCGACAGATGCCCCGGCGTTAGCCTGATGTAACAACCGGACATGGGAATAGTTATCAGCATAATGTCTTGCAATATCAACAGAGTTATCCGTTGAACCGTCATCCACAATAATGATCTCTATCGCAGCCCATGTCTGTGCGATCAAAGATTCCATGCAACCCCGAAAACTATCACCCGCGTTATACAACGGAATAATAACACTCAACATATTTGTGCGGTTTCTCATCAGATAACCCAAGTTTGTCAGTACACTGATGACTTTTACTACAGTTTCATTAAGGAATTATTAAGGTTAGAACGTTTAATTTTCAGAAGCGGCGCAGCGAAAGCAACCAGTATGGGAAAATGCCATGCGGCGCCTGAGCTCAGCGGCCTGTGATAGCTCAGATCGTCTACATATTGAGGGACACAACCTGTATACTATACCCCTGTAAATTAACGCGCGATGTACACTGATATTGAGGAAAGTGATGGCCATCAGTAAGACACATGAAAAAGGTTATACGGTCTATTGCAAAGAGACCAAAACAGACCTTAAGTCACTGATGAATAAGTATATAAACAAAGAAATCAGTGGCAAACCGTTGAGCAGTGGTAACGCCATGCGCAGTGTAGAACTGGTCGAGTACAACTCACAAAAATTTATCATCAAAAACGACCGTGAAGTTGATCCTCGATTTGAGAAAAAAATGCAGAATTTTATCTCCGGCCCCTTTTATTCCAGGCTCATCAAGAAGCTGGACACACTCTCCCCGGAAATGCGCGCCTGTACAGCGGATCTCTACTATGCCGCTGAAAAAGTACGCCTTCGTCAGTGTCATGATGTTTATATTATTCATGAATATGTTGAAGGCACTCCTTTAAAAGAAATTAACCATAAGAATGCCAATGAAGTGAAGCAGTGCGTTCTGCGCCTTCACAAAGCCGGGTTGGCATCTAATGATATCCATCCTGGAAATTTCATTCGTACGCCAGGCGGTGAATTAAGAATAATTGACTTATCCTGTAAGGGAAATATGAAGATTTGCCAGGCTAATGATATTTTAGCTTTGCAGCGAAAATATCATATTCACATCAAAGGAAAAGGATTAATCTATAAGCTCATCTGGCTCAAAGAAGCGATAAGATCTTTATCCAGAAAGCTTCGTGGCAAATAGTATTTATTCTTTATACGGCCAGAATAAAGAATCTGGCCGTTGGTAGCATTTAATACAAGTCGAGCATTCAATCCCAGCTCAGGATCACTTTCCCTGACTGGCCCGAGCGCATCGCGTCAAAGCCCTGCTGGAATTCATCGATGGAGAATCGATGGGTGATAATCGGTGACAAATCCAGACCAGACTGAATCAATGCGGCCATCTTGTACCAGGTTTCAAACATCTCACGACCGTAGATACCCTTAATAAACAATCCTTTAAAGATAACTTTAGTCCAGTCGATGGACATGTCTGATGGTGGAATACCCAGCATAGCAATACGGCCACCGTGGTTCATGGTGTCCAGCATGGCGCGAAACGCTGGCGGCGCGCCGGACATCTCCAGACCGACATCAAACCCTTCGGTCATGCCCAGTTCAGCCATCACGTCGGTCAGACTCTCTTTCGACACGTTGACCGCGCGAGTGATGCCCATTTTACGCGCCAGTTCAAGGCGATACTCATTAACATCGGTAATCACCACGTGGCGTGCGCCAACGTGCCTGGCAACCGCTGCCGCCATAATACCGATTGGACCCGCGCCGGAAACCAGCACATCTTCCCCAACCAGATCGAACGACAGCGCCGTATGCACCGCATTACCGAACGGATCGAAGATAGACGCCAGGTCGTCAGAGATGTTGTCCGGAATTTTAAACGCGTTAAATGCCGGGATCACCAGGTATTCTGCAAAGCAGCCAGGACGGTTTACGCCAACACCGGTCGTATTGCGGCACAGGTGAGTACGTCCACCGCGGCAGTTACGGCAATGCCCGCAGGTGATATGACCTTCGCCTGAAACGCGATCGCCGATTTTAAAGCCTTTAACTTCCTGGCCGATGCCAACAACTTCGCCGACATATTCATGTCCAACGACCATCGGTACCGGGATGGTTTTTTGCGACCATTCATCCCAGTTATAAATGTGAACGTCAGTCCCGCAGATGGCTGTTTTACGGATTTTAATCAGCAAATCGTTATGGCCGACTTCCGGTTCAGGAACGTCGGTCATCCAAATGCCCTCTTCCGCTTTCAGTTTGGATAACGCTTTCATTTCACATCCTCAGGCAATAACGCCCAGTTGTTTACCAATGCGTGTGAACGCCTCAACAGCACGCGTAATCTGCTCAGGGGTATGCGCCGCAGACATCTGGGTACGAATACGCGCCTGACCTTTTGGAACCACCGGATAGAAGAATCCAGTAACGTAAATCCCCTCTTTTTGCAGCTCGCGGGCGAACTCTTGCGCCACTACCGCATCCCCCAACATGACCGGGATAATTGCGTGATCCGCTCCCGCTAACGTAAAGCCTGCGGCAGACATTTGCTCGCGGAACTGACGTGCGTTCGCCCACAGGCGATCGCGCAGCTCGCTGCCTGCTTCGACCATCTCCAGCACTTTAATGGAGGCAGAAACAATTGCAGGAGCCAATGAGTTGGAGAACAGATACGGACGGGAACGCTGACGCAACCACTCAACAACCTCTTTGCGCGCTGCGGTGTACCCGCCAGATGCGCCGCCGAGCGCTTTACCCAGCGTACCAGTGATGATGTCCACACGCCCCATCACGTCACAGTATTCATGTGAGCCACGACCATTTTCGCCGACAAAGCCGACAGCATGGGAATCATCAACCATGACCAGCGCGTCGTATTTATCCGCCAGGTCACAAACGCCTTTCAGGTTAGCGATCACACCATCCATAGAGAACACGCCATCGGTGGCGATCAGGATATGACGGGCTCCCGCTTCACGCGCTTCTTTCAGGCGCGCTTCCAGCTCGACCATGTCGTTGTTGGCGTAACGGAAACGCTTTGCTTTACACAAGCGAACACCGTCAATGATAGAAGCGTGGTTGAGCGCATCTGAGATAATCGCATCTTCTGCACCCAGCAGCGTTTCAAACAGGCCGCCGTTGGCGTCAAAGCAGGAAGAGTAAAGAATGGCATCTTCCATACCGAGGAATGCCGCCAGTTTTTGCTCCAGTTGCTTATGGCTGTCCTGGGTACCGCAAATAAAGCGGACCGAAGCCATACCAAATCCGTGAGAATCCATACCTGCTTTTGCAGCTGCAATCAGTTCCGGGTGGTTAGCCAGCCCCAGATAGTTGTTCGCACAAAAGTTAATAACGTGGCTTCCGTCCGCCACGGTGATATCCGCCTGCTGGGCAGACGTAATAATGCGCTCTTCTTTAAACAATCCTTCCGCACGTGCGGTTTCGAGATCGTTCGTTAACTGTTTGTAAAAATCCCCACGCATTTCAATTCTCCAGACTGGGCAAATTTCAGCACATATTACCCAAAGCTATACGCTGATACGAGATGACGCATCATCACTTCTTCAAAATGAAGCATAAATCACGTATACCCACATGGCTAATCAGTGATGCCGTCGTATGGATTCATTGGACGCACTGAATCGCAACCAATTGAATTGGCTGGATTTTATAAAAAATCATAAAAAAACAACAGCAATAGCAGAAGAATGCCTTTGCAGCATTCTATCTGGTTAGGTAACCCTTCAATCTCATTCAAGCCACTACTTTCGAGTGAGAAAAATTCGCAATGCCTGGAGTTTTGCACCTAAAGCGGTTCGCCGATAAACACGGAACAGATCGAACCATTTGCCCCGACCAAGGTAATTAAGCATTAATAGATCAGGGCGCTTGTAATAACACATGACAAAAATACCCTGATCATCATCAACAATATTATTTCTGAGAGTCTCTTTTTGACACTCAGTGACTAATGAGTAAAACTCTTTCCATTTCTCTGGTGAACCAACAATAGCGCCGCCGATAATATAAGTATGATTTCCGATCATAAAATCAAAAACCTGTTTTCTGGATGATATAACCAGACCCTTTTTAATCGTGAAGAGATGCATTTTATTACGGTCAAAAGGGAAGTCCCATACTTTTAATCCGCGAGTAACCTGCGGTTTACGGCAATATCCGAAGTCTACCCAGGCAACCATCGGAGTATTAACTAAGCCTGCATTTATGGCCTTCACTACAAAATATGCTTTTAAATTATTGATCAACACATATTCTGGAGACCAGTACTCAGGGTTACCTAGCTGTCGCGTCTCTAATTTATTCTTAAAGGTATCATCCTGCTGAATTTGTCTTATTTTATTATTAATATGCTTAAATTTTTTACCTAAATCTATGGTTATAATTTTTGTGGGCTTACCTTTGCGTATTTCCGCAACTCTGTCTTCAAACTCAGACGAGGTAAAAATAACCATGTCATTTTCTAAAGCGGCTAACCGTTTGAAGTAGTCAAAATAGACATCAGAAGATCGGGAAAGTTTTTCACGGAAGCCTTTATTAACAGTCCACTCCCCCCTACCGATATCAAAATATGCTGTCACAATAGTGGTAGACGATTTCATAACCATTTTCAAACCATTAATAAAAAAAATATTATATCACATAGTTTTTGTTTTTGTACATATAATATACATAGATGGATATAAAAAAACTAAGTACATTTAAGATTAATTTAATAGACTTAATAACCATTAAATAAGCATTATTATACTGGTGTTTATAGGCCTTCTACCGACCCACCATCTTACTTAAGAGGCTGAAGGGATGCCGATGTGATGGTATGATTACAGACATTAGTGTCTGAGATTGTCTCTGACTCCAAAATTCGAAGGTTACATTTATGATCATCGTTACCGGCGGCGCGGGCTTTATCGGCAGCAACATCGTCAAGTCATTGAATGATAAAGGCATCACCGACATCCTGGTGGTGGACAACCTGAAAGATGGCACCAAGTTTGTTAACCTGGTGGATCTGAATATTGCTGACTACATGGACAAGGAAGACTTCCTGATCCAGATTATGGCCGGAGAAGATTTCGGCGATATCGAAGCGATTTTCCACGAAGGCGCATGCTCCTCCACTACCGAGTGGGACGGCAAGTATATGATGGATAACAACTATCAATACTCCAAAGAGCTGTTGCACTACTGCCTGGAGCGTGAAATTCCGTTCCTGTATGCGTCCTCTGCCGCCACCTACGGCGGCCGCACTTCTGATTTCATCGAATCCCGTGAATATGAGAAACCGCTGAACGTTTACGGCTACTCAAAATTCCTGTTCGACGAGTACGTTCGTCAGATCCTGCCAGAAGCCAATTCTCAGATTGTTGGCTTCCGCTATTTCAACGTCTACGGACCGCGTGAAGGCCATAAAGGCAGCATGGCGAGCGTCGCTTTCCACCTCAACACCCAGCTCAACAATGGCGAAACACCAAAACTGTTCGAAGGCAGTGAAAACTTCAAGCGTGATTTCGTTTACGTAGGCGATGTGGCTGCGGTGAATCTGTGGTTCCTGGAAAACGGGGTTTCCGGCATCTTTAACCTTGGTACCGGTCGTGCGGAATCTTTCCAGGCCGTTGCCGATGCAACGCTTGCGTACCACAAAAAAGGCAGCATTGAGTACATCCCATTCCCGGAAAAACTGAAAGGTCGCTATCAGGCGTTTACCCAGGCCGATCTGACTAATCTGCGTGCTGCGGGCTATGACAAGCCGTTTAAAACCGTTGCTGAAGGTGTAACGGAATATATGGCCTGGCTGAACCGCGACGCGTAAGTATGAAAATTTTGGTGGTAGGCCCGTCCTGGGTGGGCGACATGATGATGTCGCAAAGTCTCTATCGCACGCTTAAGGCGCGCTATCCCCAGGCGATAATCGACGTGATGGCACCTGCATGGTGCCGTCCGTTATTGTCGCGCATGCCTGAAGTTAACGAAGCTATCGCCATGCCGCTGGGACACGGCGCGCTGGAGATCGGCGAGCGGCGTAAACTCGGTCATAGCCTGCGTGAAAAACGCTATGACCGCGCCTATGTGCTGCCTAACTCGTTTAAATCCGCGCTGGTACCGTTTTTTGCTGGCATTCCCCATCGTACCGGATGGCGTGGTGAAATGCGCTACGGCCTGCTAAACGATGCGCGCGTGCTGGATAAAGATGCCTGGCCGCTGATGGTCGAACGCTATGTAGCCCTGGCCTATGATAAAGGCGTAATGCTGTCAGCTAAAGATTTACCGCAGCCTCTGCTATGGCCGCAGTTGCAGGTAAGCGAAGGTGAAAAGTCCCTGACCTGTCGCCAGTTTTCCCTTTCTGCCGAACGCCCCATCATCGGCTTTTGCCCTGGTGCGGAATTTGGTCCAGCGAAACGCTGGCCACATTACCACTACGCAGACCTGGCGAAGCAACTGATCGATGAAGGCCATCAGATTGTGCTTTTTGGCTCTGCAAAAGACCATGACGCCGGAAATGAGATCCTGGCGACGCTGAGCGTTGATCAGCAGGCCTGGTGCCGTAATCTGGCGGGCGAAACACAGCTGGAGCAGGCCGTCATTCTGCTCGCCGCCTGCAAAGCGGTGGTCACCAACGACTCTGGATTAATGCACGTTGCCGCAGCGTTGAATCGACCTCTGGTAGCGTTATATGGCCCCAGCAGCCCGGATTTTACTCCGCCGCTTTCACACAAGGCTCGCGTAATTCGCTTGATTACGGGCTATCACAAAGTACGCAAGGGAGATGCAGCAGAAGGCTATCATCAGAGCCTGATTGACATCACACCCCAGCGCGTGCTGGAAGAACTCAACGACCTGTTGTTACAAGAGGAAGCCTGACGGATGCGGGTACTGATCGTTAAAACATCGTCTATGGGCGATGTACTGCATACGTTACCGGCATTAACCGATGCGCAGCAGGTCATGCCGGATATTCAATTTGATTGGGTAGTGGAAGAAGGCTTCGCGCAGATCCCATCCTGGCATGCAGCCGTTGACCGGGTGATCCCAGTGGCGATCCGCCGCTGGCGTAAAGCCTGGTTTTCAGCGCCGATTAAAGCCGAGCGTAAAGCCTTTCGCGATGCGGTGCGTTTACAGCAGTATGACGCGATAATTGATGCGCAGGGTCTGGTAAAAAGCGCGGCGTTGGTTACGCGTCTAGCACGTGGCATCAAGCATGGTATGGACTGGAGCACGGCGCGCGAACCATTGGCGAGCCTGTTTTATAATCACAAACATCACATTGCCAAACAGCAGCACGCGGTAGAACGTACGCGTGAATTGTTCGCCAAAAGTCTGGGATATTCCAGGCCCCAGTCGCAGGGTGATTACGCTATCGCTCAGCATTTTCTGAAAGAACGTAATGCTGATGCGGGCCAGTATGCCGTATTTCTGCATGCCACAACGCGTGATGATAAGCACTGGCCAGAAGCCAACTGGCGGGAGCTAATTGGCTTGTTAAATAACGCTGGCATACGTATTAAACTGCCATGGGGTGCTCCTCATGAAGAAGCACGAGCCCGTAGGCTGGCAAATGGTTTTTCTTATGTTGATGTTCTTCCACGGATGACTTTGGGAGAGGTCGCTCGCGTACTGGCGGGGGCAAAATTTGTGGTGTCGGTTGATACAGGCCTGAGTCATTTAACCGCTGCACTGGATCGCCCAAATATTACGTTGTACGGTCCAACGGACCCAGGATTGATTGGTGGGTATGGGAAGAATCAAGTGGTATGTCGCTCAGGAAGTGAAAATCTTTCAGACTTACGTTCTTCGACCGTATTGAAATCAATTAATTGCGATTTTTTAAATAATTGTCTGTAAGTGTCGGAGAAATGATGGCTTTAACAAAGTTTTTTTTAGATGAGAAAAAAAACTGGAAGATAAACTGGAATAGAGGACTTATATTTCTGTTTGTCGCCACCTATTTCTTAGGTGGTATTACGCGTTATAAACATTTGATTGTCATCCTGATGACTATCACAACGATAGTTTATTTATGTAAGAATCCTCGACATTATATTCCTATTTTTAAAACATTTGTTTTTGCAAGTGTATCATTTCTTGTAATCGCTACCTTCGTCTCTTTAGTGTTCACTCCTGAACTAAAAGCTAGCCTGAAAGAGATAAACAACTCAGTTGTTGAAAATGTCTTATTATGCACTATTGCGATCCCTGTATTACTAAGAGAAGAAAGCAAAGAAACCATTTCAAAGTTGATATTCTTCTCGTTCCTTACAGCTCTTAGTTTGCGATGCCTTTCAGAACTTGTCCTTTATTATCAGGACTATCAGCAAGGAATCATGCCTTTTACTAATTACCAACATCGCGGAATTTCAGATGCAATGGTGTTTTTATTCCCAGTGCTTCTGAATCTATGGCTCGTTAAATCAGCGAAATACCGTATATTATTCCTGTTGTTAGGGGCGATATACACCTTTTTAATTCTTGGAACATTGTCCCGTGGCGCATGGTTATCTGTATTCATTATTGCTCTTACATGGATAATCATGTACAAACAATGGCGATTGCTTACTGTAGGAATCCTCGTAGCTATTGTTGCTCTGACAGCTATATTTTCACACAAAGATATGTCAGAAAAACTGACCTTTAAATTGCAGCAAACTGACAGTTCATATCGCTATACTAACGGTACGCAAGGAAGTGCGTTTGACCTAATCTTAGAAAATCCAGTTATTGGTTATGGTTTTGGTAATAACGCTTATAAAACTGTATACAACAAGCGTGTTGTTGATTATCCAAACTGGACATTCCGCGAGTCAATTGGACCACACAACCTTATTCTTTTTGTATGGTTTGGTACAGGATTACTTGGACTTGTGGGTTTAATACTGGTGTACACTAGCATTGTGAGAGAATGTGTTACGCATGCATTTAGGGAGAATTACTATTCCCCATACAATGCTTATATAATAATTTTACTTTCATTTTTCGGTTATTTTATTATACGTGGCAACGTTGAGCAGATTGAGTTAGATCTGTTGGGTATTTTTGCAGGTTTTCTGTTAGCGCTGAAGAATAAATAAAATAGTAAAAAAAGGCTACTTTATGTAGCCTTTTTTTCACTCGAACCAGTTACAAATAACCTCTTCAAACCGTTGTGTAACCGCAGACCAACTATAGTTTCCAAAGACATATTGCTGACCTCGTTGGGCGGTATCCGCTAAACTACTTTCCGCCATTACCCTGGTAATATCCTGAGCAATAGTTTCTGCAGTCATCGGCTCTGTAAGGTGATAGCCTGTAATTTTATCTTTAACAAACTCAACCATGCCGCCTCGAGTACTGACTAATACAGGTCTTCCAGCGCCCATAGCCTCAATAGCCACCATACAAAATGGCTCCTGAAATTGAGAAGGAATCACAACTATATCTGCCAGTGGATAGTAATAGTGCATTTTCTCGGGTGAGATACTACCTAACATAATACAATGTGGTTTGAGGCGCTCAGCTATTTCCCGAACTTCACGCTGATAATCACCTTTATCGTTCTTACTTACTTCCATGTGATCACCAACAACCACAAGCTTCAGATTTTTGTTCTCATGCAGCAACTTTTCAAAAGCCTGCAGAAGTAAGAGAACGCCTTTATCAGGGACTATACGTCCAGCAAAAAATACCACCTTGCTTTCAGGGGGAATACTTAATTTATTTTTTGATATTGATTCATATGACGATTGATAGATATCCAGGTCAATACCATTAGGCACAATAACAATATCAGCTTCAGGAAGATAAGATTGATAATAGTTCTTCAAAAACAAACTTGGTACGATCATCTTAACTTTTTTATCAAGCAACTTAGGTTCAAACGCATTATGCATATGAATCACAACTTTAGCCTGAGGAGCTTGCGAACGAATTTGTCGATATAGCTTCATACTGTTATGGACAACAATCACACTTTGATCGGTTATCTCAAACTTTTCGGCAACTTTCAGTATGCGCTTTGAATAAGGTAACGGATCCAGCCGAGTCCACTTTTGGAAAATACGCTTATATACCGAGCTAAATCCAATACGATGAATACTACATCTTTCGTTTACGTAAGAATAATCAGAATATCCTTCATTCTTTATACAGACAATACAATTAGGGAATTTGGTTCTTTGGGCAACCTGATACATCCAGGTCTCAACTGCTGCGGCACCACGTGGTGGAATAGAATAAATAGGTGTTACAGTAAATATGATTTTATCAATCATAAAGATCACCATTACATTGTTTTATATTTAATTGCTGCGATCAGGCCTGGAATTATTTTATTTTGATAAAGAAGGTGTTTATATTCTTCTCTATATTCGTGCTTTTGTTTTGCAACTTGATAAGGCTGATTCTTCCATGGTGACTTCTCATATACTGTGCGGAAAAATTGTGCTGAGGAATAGTTAGCCCACTCGTGCCATGGTTTTGTTACACCAGTATAATGAATAAATACTGTCTCTTCATTAATCACTGATTTATAGTGATTTTTATTTTTAATCTCAAACTCAGACTTCAATGAATAAATTGAGTTATATTTCCTCGGTAGTAATACCGCATGATGCAAAAACATGATATTTAAAATATCCTGGTCAGGATATTTTACTCTGGAAACTATACTTTCATCTGACAATAGTTCGAAGAATTTTTTCGTTAAATTAGAGTTAAGCCATTGCTGCAAGTTTATATACATGACACCCGAGTTAAAGTAGTTGCCTTTAAACTCAGGATTATGTAGACGCTCTGCACTTTTATCCTGCATTGAATCAACATCTACTACAACCGCACCATATTCCCCATCAAATTTCAGTGCGGCAAGATCCTCTAAAGAGCCTTTACACGTAATATCAGCATCAAGATATAGCAGTCGATCTAATCTTTCAGAAAAATAATCAAATGAAAGCAAGCGATAGTATATTGACACTGGCCATATATTTGTTTTAGGTAGTGACACCAACGGTTCAGAATCAATATGATATAGCTTAATAACTGTTTTATACTGTTCTGCTAATTGTGTCAAAAGTACAATATATTCTTGATCTAAATAATCCGCAATAATATGAAAAGTAAAATTAATATTACTCTCTTTATTATTTTCAAGGATTGAGGCAATAGAAATTGCCGCACCAGTTTGGTAATTTTTATCGATTCCCCATGAGATATTAAAAGTGTCACGATCATCACATGGTGTAACACGTCTGTCTAACTCAATAATATCTTTGAAGTTAGTTAATCTTTTGAAGTCCAAGTTAATTACCTTTAATTATTTCAGCTATATTTTCCAGCGGCTAAGATATGCATTGCTGTTGATTATTTTAACAATGTACTTAGCCAGCAGTTAACCTTTCAACTTGGTCAGATAATAATTAAAGTAGTTACACAGTCCCTGAACGTATAACCCTTGTTTAAATTTATGCTTTGCACAATATCTGAATTGATTGCTATTGGTCGGTTTGAGAAGCGCTACTGAATGCCAGGGCGAGGCCTCTTTCGCAACTAAAAAACTCTTCGATACCGGATAGTTGGACCACTCATGCCAGGGTTTTGTCGGTCCCACATAATGAATGAAGACAGTTTCATTATTCACAGGATTGACTACTTTATCTTTCAGTTCATAATTAATGCTAAAGCGTGTATTGTATTTACCATTGATAAAAGTTACTTTTCCGGCTAACAACACATTAAGGACATCTTGATCAAGATGAGTTATTCTTTCCACCCATTCTGGAACTCGCAACATTTCGATGGCTCGGGAAGAGATATTATTACTGTGCCATGCATTGATGTTGATAAGTAAGAATCCAGCATTAAAGTATCCGGTGATTAATTCTGGAGTGGCCAGCGTTACAGAACGATTATGCCACCATTCGGAATCTCTTTCCGTTACAACGACAGCGATCTCATCTGCGGAAAACTTATAATCGACCAGTTCTCGTACACTACCCTGGCAAGCAATATCAGCATCCAGGTATAATAATTTATCTATTTTATTATAGAAATAATCTGCAATAACAAAACGGAAGTATGTTGCATAAGTCCAGTTTTTTGTACTAGGTAAGTCTTTTAATTTATTGCAATCAATTAGGTAAACTTTGATACAGGATTGATATTGTTTAGCAAGATCGGCGAATCTGGCTTTATCACTCTCATCGAAATAATCAGTAAATATATGAAATGTGAAATCGATTTTTTTATTCGACAATAATACAGAGGCTATTGATACACCGCAGCCAAATAAAAAATTCCTGTCAATACCATAACCGATATTAAAACAGTCTGCAGAAGCATTTTCCCGAAAATCGTACTCAAAAACAGAAAGGATAACTTCTTTATCGCTAAATTGAGACATTTGACTCTTACCAATTTTTGAGAAATAGACCATGTTCTCACATGATGCATTTCAAATAGTTCAGGATAAATTAATCACAGAGATTTACGGATTGTTCTTTCGCGTATTTTATTAGCTTTAACCTGAGCTTCCTTGAACAAATCAGCCTCCTGACTTAGGATGCTTTTCAACGGCAACTCGCAATAGATGCGTAGAAATCTATAAATATCACGCTGGGTTAATCCAATGTTCATGGACGAAAAATAGAGACCGATTAAGTCCTTATCGCGCCAGCGTTGGGGAACAGTCGACCGAATCTGAGCACGGTGCAAATCAATCACTGAAATCTTGAGATCGTCCTCATGCCCTGAAAAAGGCAGATGTAATAAAAAGTGGCAAATATAGCAATCGCGATGATTGATACCACCAGCATGCATCTTACGCACCATGGTGGCAACACGATCAATAATTATACGCTTCACTTTCACATCGGGAGAATTTGTGGCCCAATCAGCACAGTAATCTTCTAAGCTGATAGTTGGTGTAAGATCCTCAGTAATAATAAACGAGGTTTTAGTCAGTGGATTCACCCCTTTCTCACCAAATCCCACACCTGTCATTGTATCCACACCTAACTGACTCAGGCGATGAATGGCATTCCATTCTCTATCAGCACCTAATACTGGCATGCGTAATGAAAGTAGGTTTTTAACAATCTCTTTCAGAGAAGTGCCTCTGTGCCATTTTAAAAAATAGCTTTTACCCGTTAGTTCAAATCGTAGAGTACGGCGAGTCTCCAGTTCTCTGAATACTTCACCTTGTAAATTTTTAACTTCTTCAAATGCATCTTTCCCGCGCCATAGTGTGGCTAACGGTTCTTTTAATTCAACCATCTAAACCACCCGTAATCATATCCGCAGCTTTCTCCGGTAGGCTGTATAAATCTTGCGTATCCGCATAGTGTCGTGCATTTGCCCTCCATTCCAAACACAATGAAGGCTCTACTAGCGCTTTACGTAAGGCTTCATTCAGCGTTTCTTGCCGGAATGGTTCTGTAATTGTCATACCACAATTAGCATCAACAATATAATGCGCGTAACCGCATACGGCTGTGGTCAACACCGGCAGCCCGGCAGTGATTGCTTCTAGTAAAACAATACCTGCCGCCTCCTGATAAGCTGGATGCATCAATATATCAGCCGCAGCCATTAATTCTGCAACATCATTACGGCCAGAGTAGAAATGGACATTACTGCGTACGCCAAGTTTTTCCGCCAGCGCCTCAAATTTTCTCGGTCTGTCTTGTCCAACAACATACAGTAGCGTATTAGTTCGAAGCGTTTCTGGTAACGAGGCCAGTGCACGTATTGAACGATCCACACCTTTACGAGTGAAATCAGAACCTACCTGCAATAATAGATTTTGTTGCTCTGTTATACCGTTTTTCTGGCGATAAACTTCACGGCTATTCGGAATCTGCTGGCTATACTTCCTGTCCGGATAAATCCCTGGAGGAAGAATATGAAATCGTTTAGCTTCTGTCTGATAGTGTTTCTGAAAATCAGCAATCTGCTTATCAGTTAGCATCAATAGTTGCGTCGGTTTACCCTGCTCAAACGTCGCGCGTTCAAACTCTGCATAGTGCCGATATCGTGAAGTTAACCGATAGAGGAAACCTTTTTCTTGTGCCACTTTCTCGGCATAGCAAACGTCAGCAGCATAGTAGAGATCCAGCCCTGGCATTTTATTAAAACCAACAACCCGATCGACAGGGTGCTGAAGTAAATGTGCCTGGACCCAGGAATAATACTCCGCATTGCGACCATGGTTTGTCCGGGACTTGACCGGTACAAGAACCAATTCAAAAACGTCAGGACACTCACCTTCCCAGGACTGCGTATAGACACGAACCTGGTGACCACGTGCCGCTACAGTTTGCGCAATGCGCATAAAATCACGCTGTAACCCACCGAATGGGAAGTATTTATACAAACAGAAAGCAACAATCATACGGGACTCCCCGCTTGTGGCGGCACAAGTCTACCCGGTAATAATTTATCGATAGCAGCAATAACATCGTCAGCGGGTATCACCGAAAGATACATTTCATTGCGATCGCGCTGCTCGCGTGGAGGCATCGGACGATAATCACCAGCCCAAAATTGAATCATCTGCTTTGACCATGGTCGCCAAAAATTATGATCCGTTGCGCCAAACAGGCATATCAATGGTGTATCAACCGCAGCAGCAATGTGTCCCGGAGCAGAGTCCACCCCAATAAACAACTGCGCATGATCGATGACCGCTCCTAGCTCGGGGAAGCTCATCTTTCCCGCCAGAGCAGTAACGGGCTTTTCTTTGCAACCTTGTGCAATTTCATTCACGCAAGCCAGATCGTCTTCGCCTGGGCCTGAGGTCATAACTACCTCCAAACCACGCTGGTGTAAGGCGTCAATTACCTGTGAAAACTTTTCGTTATTCCAGCACTTGAAGCGTTGGCGTGCCGTTGGTTGAATTACAACGTATTCATCACCAACTCCAGCCCGATTTAATTCTGTGCGCATACGTTCCCAGCTATCCGGAGGATAGCTCATTGTTGTATGCGTAACAGTCGATTTAAGTTTCAACGGGGCCAGCACAGACAGATTGCTTTCCACCACATTTTCACCGCTAAGCGGAGCCAGACATGTAAAACTATTTTTCCAAAAAGAAGATTGCCGATGTGCATAATCTTGAGAGATTTTGATTGGCGCGTTCAGTAGCCGCATCAGTATCGCAACCATCCACTGATCGGTAAGGTTTACAACTAAATCATACCCGTTTGCGCGCAACGTTCCGATCAGGTGCAGAAAATTAGTAATTTTATCAGTTACTTTTGTCTTTTTATTTTTAATACCATAAAGGGCATTAATTTCTGGGTTTTCCGACAAAATTGGGATGGTATCCTGATAGAGAAGCACGTCGATTTTCGCATCAGGATAGTTCTGCTTTAGCGTACTAATGACCGGAGTTGTTAACAACATATCTCCGTGAAAACGCATTTTTATGACCAGAATTCTATTAATTGGCTTATCCACAAGCGGCTCTTTTATCGTGAGTGTCCGGTAAAGTTAAGCAGAAAAAAGCACGCTACCGCCCCAGGCTCAACAGCTACCTGATTACTGATATCGCACTGATTTTTTACGCGCTAGTGTATCACTTCTTTCGCCATGTTCCGACTCGAATAATTCTTGCACAGCCAATGATTTTAAATCATATAAATCAATGAATTAATATGTTCAGACCTTTTGATTTTTAGCCCTCTATCTCGACTAAACCGGAAAATATCAACAGAAAACGTAAAGATGCAAAAGATGCTGGTACCCTGGACATCCCCCGCGAGGGACGCTATTTAATTTAAAAATAGGAAAAGTATTGGTAAAGCCACAGCTAAATACATAGAATCCCCAGCACATTCATAAGTCAGCTACCATTATGCTCGAATTGCTTTACACCGCCCTTTTCTACCTTATTCAGCCTTTGATCTGGATACGGCTTTGGGTGCGCGGACGTAAGGCTCCGGCCTACCGTAAACGCTGGGGTGAACGCTACGGCTTTTACCGCCGTCCGCTAAAACCAGGCGGTATCATGCTTCATTCGGTTTCCGTAGGCGAAACGCTGGCAGCTATCCCATTAGTCCGCGCTCTGCGACATCGTTACCCCGACTTGCCGATCACGGTCACCACCATGACGCCAACCGGTTCCGAGCGCGTACAATCCGCTTTTGGCCCTGACGTTCAGCATATTTATCTGCCATACGATTTACCGGATGCCCTAAACCGTTTCCTGAATAAAGTTGACCCCAAGCTGGTGTTAATTATGGAAACCGAGCTGTGGCCGAATCTAATCGCGGCACTGCATAAGCGCCATATTCCGCTGGTCATTGCCAATGCACGTCTTTCCGCTCGCTCAGCTGCTGGCTACGCTAAATTAGGTAAGTTTGTTGGCAGGCTACTGCGCCGAATTACGTTGATTGCCGCCCAGAACGAAGAAGATGGCGCTCGTTTTATCACGCTTGGTGCCAGAAGCAATCAGGTCACCGTTACCGGCAGCCTGAAGTTTGATATTTCCGTCACGCCGCAGCTGGCCGCAAAAGCGATTACATTGCGCCGTCAATGGGCACCTCACCGCCCGGTATGGATTGCAACCAGCACGCACGACGGCGAAGAAAGCATTATCATTGCCGCCCATCAGGCGTTATTAAACCAGTTCCCTAATCTTTTACTGATTCTGGTACCCAGACATCCTGAACGGTTCCCGGATGCCATTAACCTCGTACGCCAGGCTGGGCTAAGCTATACGACACGTTCTTCGGGCGAAGTTCCGTCATCAGGAACCCAGGTCGTAATCGGCGACACAATGGGCGAGTTGATGTTGCTGTATGGCATTGCCGACCTTGCTTTTGTTGGCGGTTCGCTGGTTGAACGCGGTGGACACAACCCACTGGAAGCCGCGGCTCACGCCATTCCAGTACTGATGGGGCCACATACTTTTAATTTTAAAGATATTTGCGCCCGCCTCGAACAGGCAAGCGGATTGATCACCGTCACCGACGCAACTACGCTGGTGAAAGAGGTCTCTTCTTTACTGACCGATGCAGATTATCGTAATTTTTATGGCCGTCACGCAGTTGAAGTTCTGTATCAAAATCAGGGCGCGCTTCAGCGTCTGCTGCAGCTGCTGGAACCTTATCTGCCATCCAAAACGCATTGAGGCAAGTCATGCAAAAACGGGCGATTTATCCAGGAACCTTTGATCCCATTACTAACGGCCACATCGATATCGTGACAAGAGCGACAAGCATGTTCGATCACGTAATCCTGGCAATTGCCGCAAGTCCCAGTAAAAAACCGATGTTTACTCTGGAAGAGCGCGTTGAGCTGGCACAACAGGCAACGGCGCATCTCGGTAATGTGGAGGTTCTGGGATTCAGCGACCTGATGGCAAACTTTGCCCGCGATAATCAGGCTAACATTCTGATCCGTGGCCTGCGTGCGGTAGCTGATTTTGAGTATGAAATGCAGCTGGCCCATATGAACCGTCATCTGATGCCACAACTGGAAAGCGTCTTTCTGATGCCGTCTAAAGAGTGGTCATTTATCTCATCGTCACTGGTGAAAGAAGTTGCCCGCCACCAGGGTGACGTAGCGCACTTTCTGCCGGAAAATGTTCATCAGGCATTATTGAGTAAACTGAAGTAATGCGTCTGGCCGGATGAGGCATTCGCTACGTCCGGCCGATAATGGTGTTATTTCTGACAGCGACGGCAATAAAACGTTGTGCGCTGAGCGTGTTTTGTCGCAATGATTGGCGCGCCGCATACGCGACAGGGTTCACCTTCTCTCCCATAGACCTGCAACTCCTGGGCAAAATAGCCCGGCTTACCGTCACTTTGCAGAAAGTCCTTCAGCGTGGTCCCGCCCTGCTCGATAGAACGCAGCAAAACCGCCTTGATAACGCGCACCAGCAGTTCGCACTCATCCTGCGACAAAGATGACGCCAGACGGTCAGGATGGATACCAGCCGCAAACAGCGACTCGCTGGCATAGATGTTTCCCACCCCCACGACCAGCTTGTTATCCATCAGCCAGGGTTTAATCGCAGTTTTCTTCTTCGCACATTTCTGCTGCAGATAACCAGCATTGAAATCGTCGCTCAGCGGCTCAGGGCCAAGATGGGCGAGGACATTATGCCCATCCAGCTCTTTAGTCCACAGCCAGGCGCCAAAACGACGCGGATCGGTATAGCGCAGGACTTTGCCGTTACTCATCACTAAGTCGACGTGGTCATGTTTTTCTGCCGGAAGCTCTTCAGAAAGGATACGCAAACTACCCGACATCCCCAGGTGAATGATTACCCAGCCATCTGATAGCTCCAGCAGCAGGTATTTCGCGCGCCGCTGTACGCTCAGGACAGGTTTATCACTCAGACGATAGATTTCCTCTGATACTGGCCAACGCAAACGACCGTTACGCACAGTCGCGTGCATAATCGTTGCCCCCACCAGATGCGGCTCAATACCGCGGCGGCTGGTTTCGACTTCAGGTAATTCAGGCATAGTATCTCCGGCGGTGTATCAGGTCTCATTAATATGGGGACGGCCAGAAAACAAAAAACCCCGCCGAGGCAGGGTTTTTCTTTACATCAAAGCGGAAATTATTTGATTTTCGCTTCTTTGTATAAAACGTGCTGACGAACAACTGGATCGAACTTTTTCAGCTCCAGTTTTTCCGGCTTAGTACGTTTGTTCTTCGTGGTGGTATAGAAGTGACCAGTACCAGCAGAAGAAACCAGCTTGATTTTCTCACGAATACCTTTAGCCATGATTTATTTCCTCTTAGTACTTAGTACTTTTCGCCACGGGCACGCAGTTCAGACAGAACTGTTTCGATGCCTTTCTTATCAATAACACGCATACCTTTAGCAGATACACGCAGGGTGACAAAACGCTTCTCGCTCTCAACCCAAAAACGGTGAGAGTGCAGGTTAGGCAGGAAACGGCGTTTAGTCGCGTTCAGTGCGTGGGAACGGTTGTTACCGGTCACCGGACGCTTGCCAGTAACTTGGCAGACTCGGGACATGTCTATTCTCCAAAAATCAAATTAGCTCGAGCTTCGTATGGGGTATTGGCGCCTCGTCAGGCTTCTCAGCCCGGTTATCGCAGTTCAATACACTAAATCTTTCATCGTTGCCTCGTCATTGGACGCAACAAGAATGATTTTGCGTATTTGCGAACTCTCGATTGCCAGGCCCAAATGCCAAACCCGAGATTCTCAAAGGTGGCGTAGTATACGCTGAGTCAGCGATGTGCTCAAGTCCCGAACAGACAAAGATCCCGATGGATCGCGTAAAGTGCGTTAAATCCAACCGCGTTCCGCAAAAGAAACGTACTCTCCGCGCCCAATGACCAGATGATCAAGCACCCGGATATCCATGAACTGACAGCATTTCACAACACGCTCGGTGATGAGTTTATCTGCTTTGCTCGGCTCTGCACACCCCGAAGGGTGATTATGTGCAAGGATCACCGCAGAAGCATTCATTTTTATCGCTTCACGGACAATTTCTCGCGGATGCACTTCAACGTGGCTTAGCGTTCCGGAAAAAAGTTTACGGTGTTTAATCACGCGATGTTGAGAATCCATAAAGATCACATAGAAGATCTCGCGTTCCTCTTGCGAAAGCTGGCTTTGCAGAAATTCACGCGCCATTTCCGGGCTAAGTATCGCACGCTCCTCTATCACCTGTACGTTGTAGTAGCGCCTTGCCAGCTCCACTATTCCCTTCAACTGTGCGTACTTCGCGATACCGATGCCCTGAACATAGCTGAAATCCATGTAATCAGCAGACAACAGGCCATACAACGAATCAAAATGCTGAAGCATCTCTTTCGCCAGCGTAAGCACATCTTTACCCAGTATCCCGGTGCGTAGAAAAAGAGCCAGTAGCTCTACGTCGGTCAGCGAACTGGCCCCCTGCGCCAACAGCTTTTCCCGAGGCATTATACGTCCTGTATTTTCCATGCTTTTCCCCTCCTTTCGCGTCCGCATAGTGGCATAACGCCAGCGGCGAATCGACGCTCTGTTTTCACTTCTTCGTAGAGCCTCGCAAACTGGAGCGCGGGCAAAAGCACGACACATTGCGGATTGTGATAAAATATCCGCCTTCTGGTGAAACCCAACAGGAAAGATCATGATGAGCCTGGCCGGTAAAAAAATCGTACTTGGCGTCAGTGGCGGGATTGCTGCGTACAAAACCCCTGAGCTGGTGCGTCGTTTACGGGAACGCGGCGCAGACGTCCGCGTGGCGATGACCGAAGCAGCAAAAGCGTTTATTACTCCTCTGAGCTTACAGGCGGTTTCGGGCTATCCCGTTTCCGACAGCCTGCTTGACCCCGCAGCCGAAGCCGCGATGGGCCATATTGAACTGGGGAAATGGGCCGATTTGGTTATACTGGCCCCTGCGACGGCAGACCTGATTGCCCGCGTTGCCGCAGGTATGGCCAACGATCTGGTGTCTACGATCTGTCTGGCAACGCCAGCGCCTGTTGCCGTGCTGCCGGCTATGAACCAGCAGATGTACCGCGCCGCCGCTACCCAACACAATCTGGGCATTCTTGCCTCGCGCGGTTTGCTCATTTGGGGTCCTGACAGCGGTAGTCAGGCATGTGGTGATGTCGGTCCTGGACGTATGCTGGATCCGTTAACAATTGTGGATATGGCGGCAGAACATTTTTCACCTGTCAAAGATCTGCAACATCTCAACATCATGATTACAGCAGGCCCGACGCGTGAACCGCTTGATCCCGTGCGTTATATTTCCAACCACAGCTCGGGGAAAATGGGATTTGCTATCGCGGCCGCTGCCGCAAAACGCGGGGCAAACGTCACGCTGGTATCAGGTCCGGTTTCGTTACCTACACCGCCTTTTGTCCAGCGCATTGATGTGATGACCGCGCTGGAAATGGAAGCCGCCGTGCAATCTGCGGTGCAACAACAGCATATTTTTATCGGCTGCGCCGCAGTCGCTGATTATCGCGCTGAAACAGTCGCCAGTGAAAAAATCAAAAAACAGGCAACGCAGGATGATGAATTAACAGTAAAAATGGTTAAAAACCCGGACATCATCGCTGGTGTTGCCGCACTGGATGCTAATCGTCCTTTTGTCGTTGGGTTTGCCGCCGAAACAAATAATGTGGAAGAATATGCCCGGCAAAAACGCATCCGCAAAAACCTTGATGTGATCTGTGCGAACGACGTTTCGCTGTCCACTCAAGGATTTAACAGCGACAGCAACGCATTACACCTTTTTTGGCAGGATGGAGATAAAGTCTTACCGCTTGAGCGCAAAGAACTCCTGGGCCAATTATTACTCGACGAGATCGTGACCCGTTATGATGAAAAAAATCGACGTTAAGATTCTGGACCCGCGCGTAGGGCAACAATTTCCGCTCCCGACGTACGCCACTTCTGGTTCTGCCGGACTTGACCTGCGTGCCTGTCTTGATGACGCCGTAGAACTGGCGCCTGGCGCAACAACGCTGGTGCCAACCGGGTTAGCTATCCACATTGCCGATCCTTCTCTTGCGGCGGTGATGCTCCCGCGCTCCGGGCTGGGCCATAAGCACGGGATCGTACTGGGCAATCTGGTCGGTTTGATTGATTCCGACTACCAGGGCCAGCTGATGGTTTCAATCTGGAACCGTGGTCAGGACAACTTTACTATTGAACCGGGCGAACGTATCGCGCAGATGGTATTTGTACCGGTCGTCCAGGCTGAATTTAATTTGGTGGAAGAGTTTGAAGCCACCGATCGTGGCGAAGGTGGCTTCGGCCATTCCGGGCGCAAGTAACCCGCAGAAAAGTATCTCACAGCGTAATAACGCAATAACACACCGCAAACACCCGTTTGCGGTCGCTGTGTGGATGCCTGCTGGCAAGAGCTTATTTTCAGGGGTATTTTGTAACATGGTAGAAAAGCAAACTGCGAAAAGGAATCGTCGCGAAGAAATACTTCAGTCTCTGGCACTGATGCTTGAGTCCAGCGATGGTAGCCAACGCATCACGACAGCTAAACTGGCGGCCTCTGTGGGCGTTTCCGAAGCGGCCTTGTATCGCCATTTTCCCAGCAAGACCCGCATGTTCGATAGCCTGATTGAGTTTATCGAAGATAGTCTGATTACCCGTATCAATCTGATTTTGAAAGATGAAAAGGACACTAACGCGCGATTGCGTCTGATCGTACTGCTGATTTTAGGGTTCGGTGAACGTAATCCTGGCCTGACGCGAATTCTGACCGGACACGCATTGATGTTCGAGCAAGACCGTCTGCAAGGCCGTATTAACCAGCTTTTTGAGCGAATTGAGGCGCAGTTACGCCAGGTTCTGCGAGAAAAAAGAATGCGTGAAGGTGAAGGCTACACCGTGGATGAAACGCTGCTGGCCAGCCAGTTACTGGCTTTCTGCGAAGGTATGCTGTCCCGGTTTGTACGTAGCGAATTTAAATACCGCCCAACGGATGATTTCGACATCCGCTGGCCGTTGGTTGCCGCTCAATTGCAGTAACACCGTTGTTGGATGGCGACCTCGCCTATTTTGCCTACGAACCCCGCGGTGCGTAGGCTGGATAAGCGCAGCGCCATCCGGCAGTTCTTATACGCCGTACGCTTCGCGATACGCCCGTACTGCGGCCAGGTGTTCTGCCATTTCTGGTTTTTCTTCCAGATACGCAATTAGATCTTTCAGGGTAATGATAGAAATCACCTTGCAGCCATAATCGCGTTCCACTTCCTGAATAGCTGAAATCTCGCCGCGACCGCGTTCCTGACGATCGAGAGAAATCAGTACCCCCGCCAGCGTGGCGCCGTTAGCCTGAATAATTTCCATCGACTCACGAATAGCCGTACCTGCGGTGATAACATCATCCACCAGCATTACACGTCCCTCAAGTGCGCTACCTACCAGATTACCGCCTTCACCGTGGGTCTTCGCCTCTTTACGGTTAAAGCAGTACGGCAAATCTTTATCGTGGTGTTCCGCCAGCGCAACAGCCGTGGTGGTCGCAATCGGGATACCTTTGTAGGCCGGACCAAACAGCAAATCGAACTCAATACCGGAATCCATCAACGCTTCGGCATAAAAACGGCCTAACAGTGCCAGGCAGCGCCCGGTATTAAACAGCCCGGCGTTGAAGAAATAGGGGCTTTTACGCCCGGATTTCAGCGTAAACTCGCCAAACTTTAGTACCTGCTTGCTAAGCGCAAACTCAATAAACTGGCGCTGATACGGTTTCATGGATTCGCTCCTCATCTCACTTTATTACAGACAAAAAAAAGGCGACTCATCAGTCGCCTTTAAAATCAATTTTCTAACGCCGCCTTCTGCGTCGTTACAATGGATTCGATTCCCCCTCGGGCTAACGCCAGTAGGGTGAGAAGTTCTTCATGGCTGAACGGCTCGCCTTCTGCCGTGCCCTGCACCTCTATAATGCGGCCGTCTTCAGTCATCACCACGTTCATGTCGGTTTCTGCGGCAGAGTCTTCAACATATTCGAGGTCACATAGCGCTTCACCGTTCACAATGCCCACGGAAACCGCGGCGACCATCCCTTTCATCGGGTTAGTTTTCAGTTTACCGCTCGCAACCAGCTTGTTCAGCGCATCAGCCAACGCCACGCATGCGCCGGTAATTGATGCAGTGCGCGTACCGCCATCTGCCTGAATAACATCGCAGTCCAGCGTAATAGTGAATTCACCGAGCGTCTTCAGATCAACGGCGGCGCGCAGCGCACGAGCGATCAGACGCTGGATTTCCATGGTACGACCGCCCTGCTTACCTTTCGCCGCTTCACGGGCGTTACGGGTGTGCGTGGCACGTGGCAGCATGCCATATTCTGCGGTGATCCAGCCCTGGCCCTGACCTTTCAGAAAACGCGGTACGCCTTCATCAATAGAGGCGGTACACAGCACTTTGGTATCACCAAATTCGACCAGCACGGAGCCTTCAGCGTGTTTTGTATAATTACGGGTCAGGGTGACGGGACGCACCTGGTTGGCACTACGACCTGCTGGACGCATGATAAAATCTCCGGCTTGAAACGAATGTGGCTGCGCATTATACGGACTTCCGACTGTTATTCCTATCCTGACAAGACGTGGATGGCTATAATCCTCCCATCTCATCTTTAAAAACAGGAACGTCTATGATCCGCAGCATGACCGCCTACGCCCGGCGTGAAATCAAGGGTGAATGGGGTAGCGCTACCTGGGAAATGCGCTCGGTAAACCAGCGTTATCTGGAAACTTATTTTCGCCTGCCGGAACAGTTCCGTAGTCTTGAACCCGTTGTTCGCGAACGCATACGCACGCGTCTGACGCGCGGTAAAGTCGAGTGTACGCTGCGTTTTGAGCCTGATGCCAGCGCCCAGGGCGAGCTGATTCTAAATGAAAAGCTCGCTAAACAGCTCGTTAGCGCTGCTAACTGGGTCAAAATGCAGAGTGATGAAGGTGAAATTAACCCAGTTGATATCCTGCGCTGGCCAGGCGTAATGGCTGCCCAGGAGCAAGATCTGGACGCCATTGCCGCCGAAATCCTCGCCGCGCTTGACGGTACGCTGGATGACTTCATCATCGCGCGAGAAACCGAAGGTCAGGCGCTGAAAGCGCTGATCGAGCAGCGTCTGGAAGGCGTCAGCACTGAAGTCGCTAAAGTGCGTGCACATATGCCGGAAATTCTGCAATGGCAGCGTGAGCGTCTGGTAGCCAAACTGGAAGACGCCCAGGTGCAACTGGAGAATAACCGCCTTGAGCAAGAACTGGTGCTGATGGCGCAGCGCATCGATGTAGCAGAAGAGTTAGATCGTCTGGAAGCCCACGTCAAAGAAACCTACAACATTCTGAAGAAAAAAGAGGCTGTTGGCCGCCGTCTGGACTTCATGATGCAGGAATTCAACCGTGAGTCGAACACTCTTGCATCCAAGTCTATCAATGCCGAGGTGACTAATTCCGCAATTGAACTGAAGGTATTGATCGAGCAAATGCGCGAGCAAATTCAGAATATCGAGTAAACTCCATTCCACGTAGCCCCCCCATAAACGGCGGGGCTACGTGTTTTTCCCAACACTTCGGTTGTGACCCATCCAGTTCGAATTATATTTTCTCATCATTTATTGTCACCATTCATAAAGTAAAGCGCATGCCATAACGCATTTACAGCAAAATCACATTAGCTGTAGTTATTAAAATCGCTTCACCTTAGAAAATCTCAATCGTGACAATGCGCACAAATCGTTAACCTTAGCCCCAGCAAATCAGGGGGAATACATGCTGTTACACGTTTTATATTTAATTGGTATTACTGCCGAAGCCATGACCGGTGCGCTTGCGGCTGGGCGTCGCCGTATGGATACATTTGGCGTCATTATCATTGCCACCGCGACGGCCATTGGCGGCGGCTCGGTACGCGACATCCTTCTCGGCCACTATCCGCTCGGCTGGGTAAAGCACCCTGAATACGTTATTATCGTGGCGACCGCTGCGGTACTCACCACCATTATTGCCCCCGTCATGCCCTATCTGCGTAAAATATTCCTCGTCCTGGATGCGCTGGGCCTGGTGGTCTTTTCTATTATTGGCGCCCAGGTGGCGCTGGATATGGGTCATGGACCGATTATTGCCGTGGTCGCTGCGGTCACTACCGGCGTCTTTGGTGGTGTATTACGTGACATGTTCTGCAAACGCATCCCGTTAGTATTCCAGAAAGAACTGTATGCCGGCGTTTCGTTTGCCGCTGCTGTGCTGTATATCGTGCTGCAACATTATGTCTCCAGCCACGATGTGGTGGTGATCTCTACCCTGCTCTTTGGCTTTACCGCCCGACTGCTGGCGCTGCGCCTGAAGTTGGGGCTGCCGGTATTTTACTATCGCCATGAAGGCCATTAAGGCATAAAGCCCGTGATCCGCTGAGCAGCTAACCAGTTGCTCAGCGCTGTGATCTCTTTATCCTCCAGCCACTGAATAACCTGTCGTGCCCGTCGCTCCCCCATGAAAGGAAGTTGCCGCCAGCTTTGTTCACTGCGTTCCCGTAACTGCTGCCACGATCCATCCCGACTGGCATTCAACGTTGCCTGTGTTAACGGTATTCCCATGGCAATCACCCAGCGCGTAAATGGAAGATGGCGTGACAGATTGAACTGATGCCACAGCTTCCCCCCTTTGTTCACGCCAAATGTGGACTGTAGCTGCTCCTGTGTTAATCCAAGCCAGGAAAAGATATGTTCAAAGCGATACGTCTGATGTAGCTCCCGCCATCCCGCCTCGCCCATACCCTCCAGCCCTAACACATCTTTGGCCCCCAGCCAGACGAGCCTGGCAACAAACTGTTCCTGACACTCCGCTGTGGCATAAAAACAAGTTAGTGAATTGAAGCGCCCCTCAGGTGGTGCTGGCTTATTACGCTGGGTGCTGCGCCAGACCACCTCATCTATACGGGGAATCCCCTGTCCGGCCAGACTTATCAGAATCTGATCGCCAGGCGCAATATCCCATTCATTCCAGCGCCGTACTGAGCCAATATTGACGCGCTGCACCCGCTTATCATCCAGCATGACGGGGACCAGCAATGCAACCACCGCAATTTTCCCGCTTTTGCCAACGGAAAACTGAATACCCGTCACCTCAGATACCCTGGCCACGGGAGGATATTTCCACGCTGCCAGCCAGTCTCCCTGTCCGGGTAGCCAATATTGCGCCCGCGGTTCTTTTCCCGTTCGCACCACCACACCATCCGTCACAAAAGGTAACGCTGAAGTCCACCACCTGGCACGCGCCTTCTCGACGTCATCCGCACTCTTCACGGCCTGAGTATATCGTTGCGTGAAACTGAACCCGGCAGCAGTGAGTTGCTCAAGTCTTTCCGACATGGCAACTGGACCATCAGGCCAGGCCCAGATAAAAATAGCCAGCGAACGTAACATTTCCGGGTTGCTCTGGCGCATCATCATTCCAGCAACCTTTGAGCGGGCGTTCATTCCCCCTCTCTGCTGCTGAATATGCCCTTGTTGCTGCAAAAATATCTCCCCCTGCAACGTACTGTTAGAGAGCAGCCCGCTGGTAGTACGTGGAACGGAAGGGATCTGAAGAACCTTTTGCGTCCAGTCTTCGCCTTTCAGGCCGTTACCACGGCTAATCGCCCGTATCAGATTTCCATTGCGATAAACCAGCGTGACCGCCACGCCATCCACCTTCGGCTGCACCCAGAGATCGCTATGAGCATGCATCCATTGCTGTAGCGCTTGCTTATCGGCAAGTTTTCGAACTCCCGTATGGGGAACGGGGTGCGAGACTGTTCCACTTATTGGGGGCGCAGATAGATCTGATGGGGCTTCATCGCCAAAACAGCGCTGCCATTGGATGAGTTGCGCATTGAGCTGGTCATAAACAGCGTCGTCTACGACACTTTCCCCTTGTTTCCAGTAACTGTCATTCCACTGTGTTATCTGCTGCTGTAGCCGTGAAATTTCTTCTTGTGCCCTGGCTGGCGACCAGACGGGGCATACCGCCCATGAGGGTAGATACCACATCAGCAAAACCAGCCCTATGCATTTCCATAATCCCATGCTATCTCCGCTGAACCATACGTTTCCCGGCAGGTATAACGCGAATTGAAATGGAAACAGAGCGGCAAAAACTCATCCTGCGAGCAACGTTCCTGACATTTGCACGAATTGCTGCAAATCGCGGATAAAACAGGAAACTGGTACGCAAAACGCAATAAACATGCGCAAAAAGTGTGACAAGGGCTACGTCACATAGCGGCTACGTGTATAATAAGCCCGTATGTAGGCTCTCTTTCGACAATCACATACATTAAGATACTCATGGCTCAAGGCACGCTTTATATTGTTTCTGCCCCCAGTGGCGCGGGTAAATCCAGCCTGATTCAGGCTTTATTAAAGACCCAACCGTTGTATGACACCCAGGTTTCTGTTTCGCACACCACGCGCGCACCGCGCCCGGGGGAAGTGCACGGTGAACACTATTTTTTTGTGAACCATGACGAATTCAGAACCATGATTGGCAGAGACGCGTTCCTGGAACACGCTGAGGTTTTCGGTAATTACTACGGCACCTCGCGTGAGACCATTGAGCAAGTATTAGCATCCGGCGTAGACGTCTTTTTAGATATCGACTGGCAAGGTGCGCAGCAGATTCGTCAAAAAATGCCGCATGCGCGCAGTATTTTTATTTTGCCGCCATCTAAGATTGAGCTGGATCGCCGTCTTCGTGGCCGCGGTCAGGATAGCGAAGACGTGATCGCAAAACGTATGGCGCAAGCTGTTGCAGAAATGAGCCATTACGCCGAATATGATTATCTTATTGTGAATGATGATTTCGATACCGCCCTGGGCGATTTGAAAACTATCATTCGCGCCGAACGTCTGCGCATGAGCCGCCAAAAGCAGCGTCATGACGCTTTAATCAGCAAACTGTTGGCAGACTGAACCCACATTCAGTATCATGCCCAGTCATTTCTTCACCTGTGGAGCATTTTAAGTATGGCACGCGTAACTGTTCAGGACGCTGTAGAGAAAATTGGTAACCGTTTTGACCTGGTACTGGTCGCCGCGCGTCGCGCTCGTCAGATGCAGGTAGGCGGAAAGGATCCGCTCGTACCGGAAGAAAACGATAAAACTACCGTTATCGCGCTGCGCGAAATCGAAGAAGGTCTGATCAACAACCAGATCCTCGACGTGCGTGAGCGCCAGGAACAGCAAGAGCAGGAAGCCGCTGAATTACAAGCCGTTACCGCTATTGCTGAAGGTCGTCGTTAATCACAAAGCGGGTCGCCCTTGTATCTGTTTGAAAGCCTGAATCAACTGATTCAAAACTACCTGCCGGAAGACCAGATTAAGCGTCTTCGGCAGGCGTATCTCGTTGCACGTGACGCTCACGAGGGCCAGACACGTTCAAGCGGTGAACCCTATATCACGCACCCGGTAGCGGTAGCCTGCATTCTGGCCGAGATGAAACTCGACTATGAAACGCTGATGGCTGCGCTGCTGCATGACGTGATTGAAGATACCCCAGCCACCTACCAGGACATGGAACAGCTTTTTGGTAAAAGCGTTGCTGAACTGGTAGAAGGGGTGTCGAAACTTGATAAGCTTAAGTTTCGCGATAAGAAAGAGGCGCAAGCCGAAAACTTTCGCAAGATGATTATGGCGATGGTGCAGGATATCCGCGTCATTCTCATCAAACTCGCTGACCGTACCCACAACATGCGCACGCTGGGCTCATTACGCCCGGACAAGCGTCGCCGCATCGCCCGTGAAACCCTCGAAATCTATAGTCCGCTGGCACACCGTTTAGGTATTCATCACATTAAAACCGAGCTGGAAGAGCTGGGTTTTGAAGCGCTGTACCCGAACCGCTATCGCGTGATTAAAGAAGTGGTTAAAGCCGCTCGTGGCAACCGCAAAGAGATGATCCAAAAAATCCTCTCGGAAATCGAAGGGCGTTTACAGGAGGCAGGCATTCCGTGTCGCGTAAGTGGCCGCGAGAAGCACCTGTACTCTATTTACTGCAAAATGGTGCTCAAAGAGCAGCGTTTTCACTCCATCATGGATATCTACGCTTTTCGCGTTATCGTTCATGATTCCGATACCTGTTATCGCGTACTCGGCCAGATGCACAGCCTGTACAAACCTCGTCCTGGTCGCGTGAAAGACTATATCGCCATTCCGAAAGCGAACGGATATCAGTCTTTGCACACCTCAATGATCGGCCCTCACGGCGTCCCGGTTGAAGTACAGATTCGTACCGAAGACATGGACCAGATGGCAGAGATGGGTGTAGCAGCGCACTGGGCTTACAAAGAGCACGGCGGCGAAAGCAGCACCACCGCACAAATCCGCGCTCAACGCTGGATGCAGAGCCTGCTGGAACTGCAGCAGAGCGCCGGTAGCTCGTTTGAATTTATTGAAAGCGTCAAATCTGATCTCTTCCCGGATGAGATTTATGTTTTCACACCGGAAGGGCGCATTGTCGAACTGCCTGCCGGTGCAACGCCTGTCGACTTCGCCTACGCCGTGCATACCGATATCGGTCACGCCTGCGTCGGCGCACGCGTCGACAGACAACCTTACCCGCTTTCGCAGCCGCTCTTTAGTGGCCAGACCGTTGAGATTATTACCGCTCCGGGCGCCCGTCCGAATGCAGCGTGGCTCAACTTCGTCGTCAGTTCGAAAGCGCGCGCCAAAATTCGCCAACTGCTGAAAAACCTCAAGCGCGATGATTCCGTCAGTCTGGGTCGTCGACTGCTCAACCATGCCTTAGGCGGTAGCCGTAAACTGGCTGAGATCCCGCCAGAGAGCATCCAGCGTGAGCTTGAACGCATGAAGCTTGCCACCCTTGACGATCTGCTCGCGGAAATCGGTCTGGGTAACGCCATGAGCGTGGTGGTAGCGAAAAACCTCCAGCAGGGCGAAGCAACGGCAAACGTGCCAGCACAATCTGGCCACGGTCATCTGCCGATCAAAGGCGCAGATGGCGTGCTGATCACCTTCGCGAAATGCTGTCGTCCGATTCCTGGCGATCCAATCATTGCCCACGTCAGCCCGGGTAAAGGTCTGGTGATTCACCATGAATCCTGCCGTAACATTCGTGGCTATCAAAAAGAGCCAGAGAAGTTTATGGCGGTGGAATGGGATAAAGAGACAGAGCAGGAGTTCATCACCGAGATTAAGGTGGATATGTTTAACCACCAGGGTGCTCTGGCGAACCTGACGGCGGCAATCAACACGACCACCTCCAACATTCAAAGTCTGAATACGGAAGAGAAAGATGGCCGCGTCTATAGCGCCTTTATTCGCCTGACCGCTCGCGATCGCGTGCACCTGGCGAATATCATGCGCAAAATCCGCGTCATGCCGGACGTGATAAAAGTCACCCGTAACCGTAACTAGAACACGTTTTATGAATACTCAACGTTATGCACGTATTTGCGAGATGCTCGCACGTCGTCAGCCCGATCTGACCGTCTGCATGGAGCAGGTCCACAAACCTCATAACGTTTCTGCAATCATTCGTACTGCAGACGCGGTCGGCGTGCATGAAGTCCACGCCGTCTGGCCTGGTAGCCGTATGCGCACCATGGCCTCTTCTGCCGCAGGCAGCAACAGTTGGGTTCAGGTGAAGACTCACCGCACTATTGGCGATGCGGTCACACATTTAAAAAGCCAGGGTATGCAGGTTCTGGCAACACATCTGTCAGATAAAGCCGTGGATTTTCGCGAGATTGATTACACGCGCCCCACCTGCATCCTGATGGGCCAGGAGAAAACCGGCATCACTCAGGAAGCGTTGTATCTGGCGGATCAGGACATCATCATTCCCATGACTGGCATGGTGCAGTCGCTGAACGTTTCGGTCGCCTCCGCGCTGATTCTGTACGAAGCACAGCGCCAGCGGCAAAACGCCGGCATGTACCAACGAGAAAACAGCATGCTGGCGCAAGATGAGCAGCAGCGTTTGCTGTTTGAAGGCGGTTATCCGGTGCTGGCGAATGTCGCTAAGCGCAAAGGTCTTCCCTACCCCCACGTAAACACGCAGGGCGAAATTGAAGCCGATGCAACGTGGTGGGCCACTATGCAATCTGCGAGATAAACGCGATGAAAGGCCGTTTACTGGATGCCATCCCACTCAATTCTCTGACCGGCGTTGGCGCAGCGCAAAGCAGTAAACTGGCGAAAATTGGCCTGCACACCGTGCAGGATCTTCTGCTCCACCTCCCTCTGCGTTACGAAGACCGCACGCACCTGTACCCGATTGGCGAACTGCTGCCGGGCGTTTACGCCACCGTAGAAGGCGAAGTGCTGAACTGCAATATCACCTTCGGCGGACGCCGGATGATGACCTGTCAGATCAGTGATGGCTCCGGCATTCTCACCATGCGCTTTTTCAACTTCAGCGCCGCAATGAAAAACAGTCTCGCCACCGGTCGCCGGGTGCTGGCCTATGGCGAAGCCAAACGCGGAAAATACAGCGCAGAAATGATCCACCCGGAGTATCGCGTGCAGGGCGATCTCAGCACGCCGGAATTGCAGGAAACGCTCACGCCGGTGTATCCAACCACCGAAGGCGTGAAGCAGGCCACGCTGCGCAAACTGACCGATCAAGCGCTGGACCTGCTCGATACCTGCGCCATTGCCGAACTGCTGCCGCCAGAGCTGTTGCAGGGCATGATGAGCCTGCCGGAAGCTCTGCGCACATTGCACCGTCCACCGCCGTCACTGCAGTTGAGCGATCTGGAAACCGGTCAGCATCCAGCACAGCGACGTCTGATTCTGGAAGAACTGCTGGCGCATAACCTCAGCATGCTGGCACTACGCGCCGGGGCGCAACGTTTCCACGCCCAGCCGCTGATCGCAAACAACGCGCTGAAAGATAAGCTGCTGGCGGCTCTACCGTTTAAACCCACCGGCGCCCAGGCCCGCGTTACCGCTGAGATCGAACGCGATATGGCACTGGATGTCCCCATGATGCGTCTGGTACAGGGCGATGTCGGCTCCGGTAAAACGCTGGTTGCGGCGCTGGCCGCCCTACGTGCCATCGCACATGGTAAGCAAGTTGCGCTGATGGCCCCCACCGAACTGCTGGCTGAACAGCACGCCAATAACTTCCGCAACTGGTTCGCGCCACTGGGCATTGAAGTAGGCTGGCTGGCAGGTAAACAGAAAGGCAAAGCGCGCCAGGCACAGCAGGAAGCTATCGCCAGCGGTGAGGTGCAGATGATTGTCGGCACGCACGCAATTTTCCAGGAACAGGTGCAGTTCAACGGACTGGCACTGGTTATCATCGACGAACAGCACCGTTTTGGCGTACATCAGCGCCTGGCGCTGTGGGAGAAAGGCCAGCAGCAGGGTTTCCATCCACACCAGCTAATCATGACCGCCACCCCAATCCCGCGTACGCTTGCGATGACCGCCTATGCCGATCTCGACACGTCGGTCATTGACGAACTCCCTCCGGGGCGTACGCCGGTCACCACGGTGGCAATTCCGGATACCCGTCGCAGCGATATTATTGACCGCGTGCGCAACGCTTGTACCCATGAAGGGCGCCAGGCGTACTGGGTCTGTACGCTGATTGAGGAGTCTGATTTGTTAGAAGCTCAGGCCGCTGAAGCCACGTGGGAAGAGCTTAAACTGGTGCTGCCAGAGCTGAATATTGGCCTGGTACACGGCCGTATGAAGCCCGCAGAGAAGCAGTCGGTAATGGCGGCCTTTAAGCAGGGCGAATTGCAGCTGCTGGTTGCCACCACAGTGATTGAAGTGGGCGTAGACGTACCTAACGCCAGCCTGATGATTATTGAAAACCCGGAGCGCTTGGGCCTGGCGCAGTTGCACCAGCTACGTGGTCGCGTAGGTCGTGGCGCGGTGGCCTCCCACTGCGTCCTGCTCTACAAATCGCCGCTGTCAAAAACCGCGCAAAAACGTCTGCAGGTTCTGCGCGACAGCAACGACGGATTCGTGATCGCGCAAAAAGATTTAGAGATCCGCGGGCCCGGCGAGCTGTTGGGTACGCGCCAGACCGGAACGGCAGAATTCAAAGTCGCAGATTTATTGCGCGATCAGGCGATTATCCCGGAAGTTCAGCGCATTGCCCGTCATATTCACGAACGTTACCCGCAACAGGCTGTGGCGCTGATTGAACGCTGGATGCCGGAAACCGAGCGCTACTCCAACGCATAGTCGATTCATAGCGGCGGCGGATGTGACTCCGCCGCACAGACATTATTGCGCAAAAATCGGCAGCAGCAGATACAGCTTAATCACCAGCGCATTGACGATATCGATAAAGAACGCCCCCACCATCGGCACCACCAGAAACGCCATATGGGATGGTCCAAAACGTTCAGTAATTGCCTGCATGTTGGCAATCGCCGTGGGTGTCGCACCGAGGCCAAAACCGCAGTGTCCGGCTGCCAGCACGGCGGCATCGTAGTTCTTACCCATCATGCGCCAGGTGACGAATATCGCGTACAGCGCCATGAAAATGGTCTGCACAACCAGGATTGCCAGCATCGGCAGGGCCAGAGAAGCCAACTCCCACAGCTTCAGACTCATTAGCGCCATCGCCAGGAACAGCGACAGGCTAACGTTACCCAACACCGAAACCGCGCGCTCGAACACCCGATAAAAACCCATTAACGCCAGGCCGTTACTGAGGATCACCCCAACAAACAGCACGCAGACGAAAGTCGGCAGTTCCAGCACCGTTCCGACCAACATTTGTGCAACGATTTTACCCACCGTCAGACAGATGGCGATCAGCGCAATGGTTTCAATCAGCACCAGCGAAGTGATTATGCGTCCGACATCCGGCTTTTCAAATGCGGTAGGCACAGCCTGATCGTCCGGCATGCCGTCTGGCGTGGTAGAGTGTTTGACCAGATAGCGGGCCACCGGGCCGCCAATCAATCCGCCCAGCACCAGGCCAAACGTTGCGCAAGCCATCGCCACTTCCGTCGCATTAGCGAAACCATAGCGCTCAATAAACAGTTTGCTCCATGCTGCCCCGGTTCCATGCCCACCAGAGAGGGTTATCGAACCGGCGATCAGACCCATCAGCGGATCCAGACCCAGCAGAGTCGCCATACCAATACCGATGGCGTTTTGCATCAGCAGCAGGCCAACAACCACAATCAGAAAGATACCCACCACACGGCCACCCGCGCGCAGGCTGGCAATATTGGCGTTCAGGCCGATAGTGGCGAAGAATGCCAGCATCAGCGGATCGCGCAGGGTCATATCGAAGTTCACTTCCCAACCCATGCTTTTTTTCAGCACCAGCAGCGCAATCGCCACCAGCAATCCGCCAGCTACAGGTTCAGGAATGGTGTATTTTTTCAGGAAGGAAACAGACTGGACGAGCTTACGTCCCAGCAGCAACACAAGGGTTGCCGCAACCAGCGTTGATAACGTATCGAGATAAAACATTTACAACTCCATTAGTGCGTTTAGCACAATCACGCACGATGCATTCCAGACCGATTTTTAGCTCTTATTGAGTTTTCGGTGTGGATTTTAAGCAGAAAATCATGAAAAGTTATATAAAAATGTTTGTTTATCCGTTTTAAATATTAAGAACACCTGGTAGCAAACGTTTGCATTTCCGCCATGGTCAGATAAAATCACCGCTTTTCCACCATGGGATTGCCTCTGATGTCCGTTAACGCCGTAGAGTCAACAAATGCGCAACCGGTTGCGCAGACTCACAACAGTGAACTGATTTACCGTCTTGAAGATCGCCCCCCACTAGCCCAGACCCTGTTTGCCGCCTGTCAGCACCTGCTGGCCATGTTCGTCGCGGTAATCACCCCAGCGCTGTTAATTTGCCAGGCGCTCGGTTTACCGGCTCAGGATACTCAACACATAATCAGTATGTCGCTGTTCGCTTCCGGCGTGGCTTCTATCATTCAGATCAAAGCCTGGGGGCCGGTCGGCTCAGGGCTATTATCCATTCAGGGCACCAGCTTTAACTTTGTTGCGCCACTGATTATGGGCGGTACAGCGCTAAAAACCGGTGGTGCAGATGTCCCAACCATGATGGCGGCGCTGTTCGGTACACTGATGCTGGCAAGCTGCACTGAGATGGTTATCTCACGTGTACTGCATCTGGCGCGTCGTATCATTACCCCGCTGGTCTCAGGCGTGGTGGTGATGATTATCGGCCTGTCGCTGATTCAGGTGGGTCTGACGTCGATTGGCGGCGGCTATGCGGCAATGAGCGACAACACCTTTGGCGCGCCAAAGAATTTACTGCTGGCAGGCGTCGTGCTGGCGCTGATTATCCTGCTTAACCGCCAGCGCAACCCGTACCTGCGCGTTGCGTCACTGGTGATTGCGATGGCGGCAGGTTACCTGTTGGCGTGGTTTATGGATATGCTGCCGCAAAATACCGCGCCGGTAAGTCAGGACCTGCTGATGGTGCCAACGCCATTGTATTATGGCCTGGGTATCGACTGGAGCTTACTGCTGCCGCTGATGCTGGTGTTTATGATTACCTCGCTGGAAACCATCGGTGATATTACGGCCACCTCCGATGTCTCCGAGCAGCCCGTTTCTGGTCCGCTGTACATGAAACGCCTGAAAGGCGGCGTACTGGCGAACGGTCTGAACTCGTTTGTTTCAGCCGTATTCAACACCTTCCCGAACTCCTGTTTTGGACAAAACAACGGGGTTATTCAGTTAACAGGTGTTGCCAGCCGCTACGTTGGTTTTGTGGTTGCGCTGATGCTGATCGCGTTGGGCCTGTTCCCGGCGGTCAGCGGTTTTGTACAGCATATTCCTGAGCCGGTACTCGGCGGTGCTACGCTGGTGATGTTCGGTACTATCGCGGCATCCGGCGTGCGTATCGTATCCCGCGAACCGCTGAACCGCCGCGCAATTCTGATTATCGCGCTGTCGCTGGCCGTCGGCCTCGGCGTTTCCCAGCAGCCGCTGATCCTGCAGTTCGCTCCGGACTGGGTGAAAAACCTGCTCTCTTCCGGCATTGCCGCAGGCGGTATTACCGCTATCGTTCTGAATCTGGTGTTCCCACCAGAGAAGCAATAAGCAAAATGCGGCGTTGATTCTGAATCAACGCCGCTGTAACGCTCTTTCACCATTCCCGCCTTGAGCATTGCGCCTAAATCGTGCATAACTTGACTATGTGCACTTCGCGGGATGGAAGACCATGAAATTTATTGGAAAGCTGCTTCTTTACGTGCTGATCGCCCTTGCAGTGGCGATCCTCGGCTTATATTTTCTACTGCAAACCCGCTGGGGCGCAGAGCACGTCAGCGCCTGGGTTTCGCAGAACAGCAGCTACCATCTGGCATTTGATGCCATCGATCACCGGTTTTCTTCTCCTTCCCATATTCTGCTGGAAAACGTCACCTTTGGCCGGGATGGTCAGCCCGCAACGCTGGTCGCCAAAACGGTCGATATTGGACTGAGCAGCCGCCAAATCACCGACCCGCTGCACGTAGACACCATCCTTTTGCAAAACGGCACGCTGAATCTTTCCCAGCAAACTGCGCCGCTGCCGTTCCAGGCCGATCGCCTGCAATTGCAAGATATGGCGCTTAACAGTCCCGGTAGCGAGTGGACCCTGAGCGCGCAGCGCGTTAACGGCGGAGTCATACCCTGGAGTCCTGAGGCGGGTAAAATTCTCGGGAGTAAAGCGCAAATTCAGCTCAGCGCCAGTTCGTTGACGCTGAATGACGTCCCCACGACCAACGTATTGATTGAAGGCAGTATTGACCATGACCGTGTGATGCTGAGCAATATTGGCGCAGACGTGGCGCGTGGCGCATTAACCGGCGTGGCGCAACGCAATGCCGACGGTAGTTGGGTAGTAGAGAATCTGCGCCTGAACGATATTCGGCTGCAAAGCGACAAATCTCTGGCCGAGTTTTTTGCTCCGTTAAGCACTATTCCTTCCCTGCAAATTGGTCGTCTGGAAGTAACAGATGCCCGTCTGCAAGGCCCTGACTGGGCGGTGACGGATCTCGATCTGAGCTTGCGCAACATGACCTTCAGCAAGGACGACTGGCAAACTCAGGAAGGAAAACTGTCGATGAACGCCAGCGAGTTTATCTACGGCTCTCTGCACTTTTTCGATCCGATTATGAACGCCGAGTTCTCGCCGCAGGGCATAGCGCTGCGTCAGTTCACCACCCGCTGGGAAGGGGGAATGGTCAGAACATCCGGAAACTGGCAGCGCAACAACAAAGCGCTGGTCCTCGATGATGCTGCCATTGCCGGTCTGGAGTACACGCTGCCGGAAAAGTGGAAACAGCTGTGGATGAAACCTCTACCAGGCTGGCTAGCCAGCCTGACGCTGAAGAAATTCAGCGCCAGCCGTAATCTGGTGATTGATATCGACCCGAGCTTCCCATGGCAGCTCACCGCGCTGGACGGCTACGGTGCTAACCTCGGGCTGGTGCAGAACAATCAGTGGGGGATCTGGAGCGGGAGCGCTAACCTCAACGCCGCTGCCGGCACCTTTAACCGCACCGACGTGCGTCGTCCTTCGCTGGCGCTGACGGCGAACAGCAGCACCATCAATATCAGCGAACTAAGCGCCTATACGGAAAAAGGGTTGCTGGAGGCCACTGCCAGTATTTCACAGTTGCCTCAGCGTCAAACTCAGGTCAGCCTGAACGGGCGCGGCGTGCCAATGACGATTCTGCAGCAGTGGGGATGGCCCGCACTGCCGCTTTCCGGCGACGGTAACATCCAGCTTACCGCCAGCGGCAATATTCAAGCCGATGCGCCACTCAAGCCAACGGTCAGCGGCCAGTTGCATGCGGTGAACGTGGAGAAACAGCAGGTAACGCAAACCATGCAGGCGGGCGTGGTATCCGGTAGTGAAGTTACCGCCCCACCCGCTGCGCAGTAAAATCTGACGGCCCGGCGGCGAATTGCCGACTGGGTCGCCGTTTATCGCTGTAAGCGCGCATATTCACTGCACAACAGCCACTTCACCGGCTCGTCCTCTTCTATCGCCGGGAAGCGACCGCCTGGCTCAAGGAAGTGATTATCATGCAGGTCGTCATTGACCATCGAGATCTCCCAGCCCAGCACGAACGCTTTCTCCGCCCAAAAGCGATGATACAACCGCGGCGGCAGGCATACCCCCTGCCCCGGTTTCAATACCAGCGTCTCGCCAGCGCCAACGGAACGCCGCTGACCATCGACGCTAACCTCAACAATGCGCCGGGCATCATACCCGTCATCAGGCGTAGCCCACGCCAACTGCATACATAAATCACCGCCGCCGCGGTTAACAATATCTTCCATTTTATGGCGATGAAAATGCCATGGCGTCTGCTGATCCTGCTGAATCTGCAGCATCTTTTCGGCGTACGGTTTGGGGTAGCTGGCTGACCCTAACTGACCATTGCGCAACGTCAGTAACGTCAGCCCCGTTTGCGCAAAATCTCCGCGCCCAAAGTCGGTTATATCCCAGCCCAATTGGAGATCGATCACTTCACGCCACAGAGTGTGATCCTGTTGCCGCCAGGCATCAGCCGTAAAATACGCAAAGTCAGGCAGGCAAACCCGAAAAGTCTCGGCGATGGCATGCGCTTTATCGACGGCATAATTAATATGTGAACGCTTCATTCCACTTTTCCTTGTTGCGAAAAAGGCGGGTCACCCCGCCTGTATGCGGTTAGTAAAGTGACGCTTTGCCAGTTGAGCCGAACAGTTTCATTTTGTGACGGATCACATCCCGCGCGGCGCTAATGGCTTCCGGGTAAATAACGTTCGGGTCCCACCAGGTTTCTTTCGCCAGGATTTCGCGGACTTTCTGGAAGTAAGCGTATTTCATATCGCTGGAAATGTTGATTTTGCCAACGCCCAGCGTAACGGATTCGGCAATTTCCGCATCCGGGTTCGCGGAACCTCCGTGCAGCACCAGCGGAATGTCCACTCGCCCGGCAATCTCGCGCAGGATGTGCATTTGCAGCTCTGGCTGCATCCCTTTCGGGTAGATGCCGTGTGCAGTTCCAATCGCCACCGCCAGCGTATCCGCGCCGGTACGGGCGATAAAATCCTGTGCCTGATCAGGATCGGTATAAGTGACCTTCGATACACCGCCTTCCACTGACGTCCCGGTTTGACCAATCGTACCCAGTTCCCCCTCCACCGAAACGCCTACCGCATGCGCCAGCTTGACCACTTCGCGGGTCAGCGCCACGTTCTCTTCATACGGCAACAGCGAGCCATCAATCATCACCGAGGTAAACCCACACTGAATCGCCCGCAGGACATGCTCGACCGAAGCGCCGTGGTCCAGATGCAGAGTAAAGGGAACCGGGCTGCGCAGAGTGATATCACGGACGTAGCTAAAAAACGCATCGCCTACAAAATCATGTTCGCTGGGGTGAATGGAGATAATCGCCGGGGTATTGGTTGCTTCCGCTTCTTCCACTACTGCACGTACAAAGCAGCTGTCCGCCACGTTGAATGCGCCGATGGCAAAACCGTGCTGACGGGTAGGTTGCAGTAATTCTTTCATCGAAACTAACATGTTAATTCTCCAGTTTCAGGGTGTAGAAAGCCCTGCCAGTGCGTCGTCGCAGAGGCATAGAAGGCGTTACAGAAAACGAATCAGGCTTTGTCGATAGCGCCGCTGGCCTGCAGGTACGAAATAATGGCTTCCTCGCAGGCCTGCTCCATCAGGGCCAGGGCATCAACGAGTTCACCGGATGTGTCGCGACACAGGGTATGCAGCAGAGCAGCCTTTCCGGCCTCGAAAACCGCCGCGCCAACGTTTATCTTGGCGACGCCAAACGTCGGGCAGCGCTGTAGCTGGTCAAACGGCGTCCCGCTGCCGCCATGCAGCGCCAGCGGCACCGTTGATAAACGGGCAATTTCCTCCAGTCGCTGGAAATCAATGGCGGGTATGACACCGGGCGCGTACATGCCATGTGCCGTGCCGACCGAGACCGCCAGTAAATCGATCCCGGTCTGTTGGATAAAGGGCTCCACATCGGCGGCCTGGGTCATCAAATCAGCGTTAGCTGCGTGATCATAGCGCGGGGCGTCGGCCAGATGCCCCAGCTCACCTTCCACGCACAGAGAAACGCTGGTCGCGAGCTCGACCACCGCCCGGGTCTGGCGAATGTTCTCCTCCAGCGCAAAGGCGGAGGCGTCGATCATTAACCCGCTGAATCCGGCGCGAAAAGCCTGGCGAATGCGTACTGGGTCCTTTCCATGATCCAGCGCCAGCGCGACCGGTACCGACGCTTCCTCTGCCAGCGTTTTGACGACCGCCACCGCTATCGGTGCAGGAAAATGGCCCAGATGCCCCTGATACAGATTCAGAATGATGGGCGCACGGTGTTTCTCAGCCACCCGCACCGCCGCACGGGCGCTTTCCAGGTTCATACAGTTGATAGCCAGCAGCGCGTACTGCTCGCGCCAGGCTTTCGTCACCATGCTTTTCATATCGGCAAACATACGGCCTCCGGTTATTCCAGGGTGAAGGTGATCTCTTCGTCTTTCAGCTTTTGATCGCTAAGTTCATCAAACTCTTCGTCACGTTCGGTCACCGGTTTCTTCCACAACGACAGCATGACGCCGCAAATCACCGTGCCGATCCCCAGCGCCAGGCAAAACAGTAGCGGATGTGTAAAGAGCGGGACCACGAACATGCCGCCGTGCGGTACCGGGCTTTCGACGCCCCACACCATAATCAGACCGCCCGCTATCGCCGAGGCCACCACGCAGGACCCCACCACGCGCAGCAGGTCGCGCGCCGCAATGGGAATGACCCCTTCGGTAATCATGCAGATCCCCATCGGGAATGCCGCTTTCAGCGCCTCGCGCTCCGCACGGGTGTACTTGTGACGTGTCAGCAAAAAGGAGAGCGTAATGCCGAACGGAGGGATCATCGAACCGACAAACTTCACCGCTTCCGGACCGTACACGCCGCTGACCAACATGCCGTCAGCAAAGAGCGACATGGTTTTATTCACCGGTCCGCCAAAGTCGAATGTCGCCATTGCGCCAAGGATGGCCCCCATTAAAAAGCGTGACCCGCCCTGCATGGACTCCAGCAGATGAATCAACGCGTCCTGCAGCCAGGCTATCGGTTTGCCAATGAGCGTCATCATCAACAGGCCGCCAATGACGGTACTCAGTACCGGCAACACCATGATGGGCATCAACCCCTGCATCGACTGCGGCAAACGGATATAGCGCTTGAGCAGCAGGACGGTATAACCGACCAGAAAACCGCCCAGCATCCCGCCGATAAAACCGGTATGAATTTCACCGCAGACAAAGCCGACAATCAGACCCGGCGCGAATCCGGGGCGGTCAGCAATGGAGTACGCAATCGCCGCACTAATCAGCGGTACGATTAACCCCATCCCCCAACCGCCAATCTGGTTGAGCATCCAGGGGATGGTTCCTGTTTTTTCACCCACGTTAGTGCCGCCAAGTATTTGCCCGAGAGCAATACAGATCCCGGCGGCAACAATTAACGGGATCATCCACGAAATCCCCGTTAATAAATGTCTTTTTATTTCCTGAGATAGCGGAATTTTATTTTCACTCATGTGAAATCCCTCCAGAATGGGGATCGCTACTGGTTATTATTAACTAATGATTTTTCGACCTTTTCAAGAAACTGAATGGGCGACTTTATGACAATTTCAGTTTTCACTCGCACAATACGTTTATTTAAAAATCGTTCCTCCCCTTTTATTTTTACATCCACAGCAAGAATCACGACATCAGCAGCAGAAATGTCCTCTGTCAGCAGTTCGTTTTCCGTGCCGATAGTCCCCTGGGTTTCTACTCTTATATTATGACCAAGCGCTTTAGCACCTTTAATTAACTTCTCACGGGCAATATAGGTGTGCGCAATACCCGCCGTACAGGCGGCAACACAAACAATATTCATAACATGCTCCACGTATTATTTAGCAGACATTGGATTCAGCATATTGGCTAAAAAGCTCAATAATTTTCTGTGGACTGCTTTCGACTAACAGTTGTTCAATAATGTCGTCATCCGCCAACGCGCCGGCAACCTGCGAAAGCAGACGAATATGGGTGGTGTTTTGATCTTCAAGGCGTACGGCAAACAGAATGATGCAGCGCACGTTGCTGCCGTCCAGGGTTTCCCAGGGAATATCCTGGCGGGTACGCCCAATCGCCAGCGTGGTATTGACCACCGCCGAGGATTTCCCGTGCGGAATCGCAATATGATTTTCGAATCCGGTCGAGCCTTCTGATTCACGCTGCCAGACATCCTGAATAAACGTTTCCCGACAGCTAATTGCCCCATCTTTTTGCAGAATATCCGTCAGTTCCTCAATAACCTCCGTTTTGTTTGTGGCCTTCATGTCCAAAATAACGCGATTTGTATTGAGTATTTTCGTGATGTCCATAAATCATACCTCATGGAGTTCAGACATTAATTTTCAACGACCAGCGACGTCGCCCGATGTAATTTTTCCGTAATAACCGTTTCTGTTACCCGCTTAATATCCGCATCATTGAAGAAGGCGGTGACATACACGACCGGTATGGCAACGGCAGGTAAATTGATCGTCGATACCACCAGTTCAATATCGTCCGTCAGGACGGAGGGCAAGCTGCCTGCCGACACCACGCCGACGATGGTCCAGTCCGGAAAGGCGCGCAGAATGCGGCTTTTGAGTAAGTGAGAGGTGCCGATACCGGTTGAGCAGACCAGCAGCACACGTTTACGCGCTATCTGACGCTCCATCGCGGCCTGAAAATGCACGGTTAAATATCCCACCTCATCATCCGACACGGCCCGCTCGCCCCAGCCGCTAAACACCCGATTCACCGCGCACTGAGTCAGACGCCAGACGTCCTGCAACTCGCCTTTAATGTCCTCCAGCAGCGGATTACGAATGCGGATCTGGTAGTTGAGGCGGTTAATCAGCGGCTTAATATGGATCAGCAATCCGTCATACAGCGCAGTGTCCTGGCTAAGATCGCAGTCAACCATTTCGGCGAAGGTGGCAATCAGCCGATGGGTGATCAAGCGTGCTTCGTCGCTGGAGTGCATATGGCCAATCACGCTCACATCGTTATGCTCCTCAATCACCATACCGGAGGAGATAATATATTGATAAATAAACCAGACTTCGTCTTCCGGCAGCGGGTGGGCAATGCGTTTTTCGATATGCTGAATCATGCGACTGGCAATGGAAAAGATGTTCTCATCACATGACGTGATGCTTTCTTCTTTTCTCGGTAGCGCATTGCCCCGCGTAATGCGGTACATCATGATCAGAATATGAGTAAAGATATTGACGTAATAAGGCTCGCCCAGCGACCAGCACAGATCGTTCTCCATTTCCTGCAACAGCGTCTGGACAAATAAAACGTCTTCTTCGCCAAAGTAATGCACTAACGCTTTATAACTGCCCGGATCAAGTCGTGAATAAATCACGCTTCCAGGTTCATTATGGTTAATCACACCGTTAATCAGCGACGCCATCGCCTGGCGCACCCCGCTCTCGCTGCCTTCAATGTGTGTACCACTCTGGCTGCGAATCAGTGACAGACCCAGCGGGGTAATCCACGATTCAATCACTTTCAGATCGTTAACAATCGATGCACTACTAATAAAATAACGTTCGGATAATTTATTGATCGATGTTTCATGCGGCGTTTCACTTAATAATTGCGAGGCTATCTTAACCCGCCGTGAATTATTCATCATGCCGTCAGCATCATCACCCTCCGACCCTAATAACTGATCCAGATATAAAAGGTCAGTAATGTTATCGGCACTTAATATCACGCCCGCACCGGCACGTTTATCGATAGATATTTTCCATTCCGATAACCATTGTTCCAGTAACCGCAGATCGCGCTGGACGGTCTTCTCTGAAACAGATAAATATTCGGCAATTTTTAGCAGCGTAACATATTCCTTCCGGGACAGAAGAAACTTTAATAATCTGTTTTGTCGCGAGGTAATCATTTGCATTATTTACCCTTATTACATACCAGATTAAATATCTATACCCGTCATACTTCAAGCTGCATGTGCGTTGGCTTTCCTCGCTCACCCCTGTCACGTACTTATGTACGCTCAGGGGATTCGCTGCGTCGCCGCCTTCCTGCAACTCGAATTATTTAGGTAATAAAGAAGCATTTATGCTCCACGTGTAATCCGTGATGATAAATATAAGAGGACTACGATGCGCCAACAATACTAAATCGTGTCCTGTATTCCGGACAGAAATAAGACAAAAAGAGGAAATAGTGAGATATTTACGGCGCAGATCACATTTTTCGCGGGAATTAGAGTGATAGCGCTCGCAAATATGGGGAGGTAAAAATTTAAGTCGGGATGTTTTTGATTTTCAGATCTGGAACGCTGCTCGCGGCGTGGGCCGGATAAGACGCATCCGGCACCACGTCGACACATGCTTACAAGGTAATCGTCAGCTCACTGCCCTGTGGAGTAATAACTACACCCAGCTCGCTGCCCATATGCGAACCGCATTTAATGCCGCCAATTTTCTGAATATTTCGCAGGCACAGCGTCCAGTTACGCGCATCTCCACTACCTTGCACGGTGATGGTATTACCCGTGCGCGTCGCCTTCAGCGTGAAGATAACCGAGCCGTCAGCAGCCGGAACTTCACAGATTGCTTCCCGCCCCTCCTGCAGATGGAACAGCTGGAACGCTGTCCCTTCGTGCCAGGCGTAGTCCGGCTTCTGGTTATTGCTGCCCAACGCCAGCAGGGTATTGTCACGCACATAAACCGGCAGACTCAGGAAGTCATGCTGCTGTTTATGCCAGCGGCTACCAGACACCTCATCATTACGCCACAGATGCGTCCAGCGTCCTTCCGGCAGGTAGAACTGCACATCGCCCGCCTCGCTAAACACCGGCGCGACCATCACGCTATCGCCCAGCATGTACTGGCGGTCGAGATAATCACACGCCGGATCGTCCGGGAACTCCAGCATCATCGCGCGCATCATCGGGGTGCCCTGCGCATTAGCGCGCGCTGCTTCACGATACAGGTACGGCATCATGCGGCATTTCTGTTCGGTGAAGTAGCGCACCACATCGCAGGATTCGTCATCGTACGCCCATGGCACACGGTAGGATTTACTGCCATGCAGGCGGCTGTGGCTGGAGAGCAGCCCAAACGCACACCAGCGCTTGTAGACGTGCGCCGGAGCGGTATTCTCAAAGCCGCCGATATCGTGGCTCCAGAAGCCAAAGCCGGACAGGCCAATAGACAAGCCACCGCGCAGGCTTTCCGCCATCGATTCATAGTTGGCGTAGCAGTCGCCGCCCCAGTGCACCGGAAACTGCTGTGCGCCCACGGAGGCCGAACGGGCGAACAGCACCGCCTCTTCTTCACCGACGGTTTCTTTCAGCACGTTCCACACCAGTTCGTTGTAGATGTACGCATAATGGTTGTGCATCTTCTGCGGATCGGCGCCGTCAAACCACTGCACATCCGTGGGGATGCGTTCGCCAAAGTCAGTTTTGAAGCAGTCAACGCCGATATCCACCAGACCTTTCAGCTTGTTGGCATACCACTCGCAGGCTTGTGGATTAGTGAAGTCATAAATCGCCAGGCCCGGCTGCCATTTATCCCATTGCCACAGGGAACCGTCCGGGCGCTTGAGCAGATACCCTTTCGCTTTCAGTTCATTGAACAGCGGGGATTTCTGACCGATGTAGGGGTTTATCCATACGCACACCTTCAGCCCTTTCTCTTTCAGGCGGCGGATCATACCTTCCGGGTCCGGGAAGGTCACCGGGTCCCACTCAAAGTCGCACCACTGGAAGGCCTTCATCCAGAAACAGTCGAAGTGAAAGACGTGCAGTGGCAGATTGCGCTCGGCCATGCCGTCGATAAAGCTGTTCACCGTCGCTTCGTCGTAATTGGTGGTGAATGACGTGGTCAGCCACAGACCGAACGACCAGGCTGGCGGCAACGCCGGACGGCCGGTAAAGCGGGTATAGCGATCCAGCACCGCCTTCGGCGTTGGGCCGTCGATGACGAAATATTCCAGATACTCGCTTTCAACGCTGAACTGCACTTTCGACACTTTCTCAGAGCCGATTTCAAACGACACGCACTGCGGATGGTTCACCAGCACGCCGTAGCCGCGGTTGGTGAGATAAAACGGGATGTTCTTGTAAGACTGCTCGGTACTGGTGCCCCCATCGCGGTTCCAGGTTTCCACCGTCTGGCCGTTACGTACCAACGCGGTAAAACGCTCGCCCAGCCCGTACACCGTTTCCCCCACGCCCAAATCCAGACGCTCAAACATATAATTACGCCCGCTGTGGGTATCCTGCACGTAACCGCTATTCTTTAGCTGACTGCCGGTAATACGTTCACCATTACGCAGGAAATCCAGCGACCAGAACTCGCCTTTGGTCACCCGAACGCTCAGATTGCCGCTCTTCAGTTCGGCAAATTCAGCGGTGTTTCGCATCTCAACATTGACGTCCTGCAACACATTCAACGGGTAATGTGGGCCGGTATCCAGCGCGCCCTGGAAGTGCTCCATACGTACCCCCACCACCCCTTCCTGCGGCGAGAAAAAGCGTAAGGTGAAGAGTGGGGTATCCAGTTGCCAGGTACGTTCACGCACATCGCGCGGCGCAACGTAGACAATCATCTCGTTACCCTGCTGTTCAACGTCGAACACCTGAATTGGGTGTATTAAATTCAGTCCAGGTTGGGTCAGCCAGTTTCCATCGCTAATTTTCATCGTCAGTTCCTTAGTTCTGTAATTCTTTCGTCGTGAAATCCTGCTGGTTGCGGCGCGCGCCCTGAGCCAACTGACTCATAATTTCCGTCAGATACGGCGTTTTCAGGGTATAGAAGCGTTTGGCAATCACGGCACTCAGCAGGTAACAAATAGCCGGGACAATGGTGAACAGGGCGATGATGATGTTAATGGTGGCGCTGTTCTGGGTTTTCGCGGCGGCGTCGTAGCCCCCGCCCGCCAGCATCCAGCCGATCAGCGCCCCGCCGAGCGCCAGACCCAGCTTGAGCACGAACAACGTGCCCGCAAAGCTGATCCCCGTCAGGCGTTTACCGTTGCACCATTCGCCGTAATCAACGGTATCGGACATCATTACCCACTGGATTGGCGTAACGAGCTGGTGCAGTACACCAATGACAAAAATAAAGATAAACATGGTGATGCTGGCGTGCATCGGCACAAAGAACATCGCCAGGCTCGCTACCGCCAGCGCAGCGTTGGTCCACCAGAAGACGCTGACTTTGCATTTCCAGTCGGTCAGCGGTTTTGCCAGCGCAGAGCCGATCAGGTTGCCGACGCAATAGGCGGTGAGAAAGGCGACAAACACCTCCGGCTTACCCAAAATCCAGGTGACGTAATACATCATCGCCCCGCCACGAACGCAGACGGCCAGAATATTGAGGATGGTCAGCAGGCCGACGATGCGCCATTGGTCGTTTTGCCAGATGTCGCGCAGGTCTTCACGCATAGAGGTGGTGCTCGGCGGCGCTTCCACGCGTTCTTTGGTAGTGAAGAAGCAGAACGCCAGCATCAGGAACGCCACCACGGAGAGCACCGCAATCCCGCCTTGAAAGCCGAACGCTTTATCCTCGCCACCAATCAGATTCACCAGCGGCATCATCAGCACGGTGGAGAGCATGCCGCCCGCCGTCGCCAGCACAAAGCGCCATGATTGCAGGGAGATACGCTGCGTTGGGTCATTAGTGATCACGCCGCCCAGCGCGCAGTAGGGAATATTGACCACGGTATAAAGCAGGGTCAGCAGCGTGTAGGTGATTGCGGCATAAATCATTTTGCCGTTCAGGCTGAGATCCGGCGTGCTGTAGGCCAGCACGCAAACCAGACCAAACGGCAGTGCGCCAAACAACACCCATGGGCGGAATTTCCCCCAGCGCGAACGGGTACGGTCAGCCAGCAACCCCATACAAGGGTCTGAGATGGCATCCAGCGCGCGGGCCAGTAAGAACATGGTGCCGACAAATCCGGCTGGGATACCAAAAATATCGGTATAGAAGAACATCATATATAACATGACGTTATCGAAGATAATGTGGCTAGCCGCATCGCCCATTCCGTAGCCAATCTTCTCTTTAACAGACAGAATTTCACTTTTCATTACGCATCCTTGTTAGCACTTTCACACGCCCTGATACCGGTTACAGTTCTTGTAAACCATCCCTGTGAGCGCGGGTATTCCGATATCTCGTTATCAAATTACGATTCTTGTTTTCTGTGATCAGCGTAGCGTCTAAAAATGTGTCTAAGTGTAAGTAATGGATTTTGCGGGGATTTATTTGAAACTGGTCATGGTATAGAGAAACGGAAGTTAAAAAAGTGAGTGAGGGGGTGTGGAAACCTTTGGAAGTAGCTATAATGCGCCCCGCCTCCATGTAGCAATCGAGGCGCGGAAGATCGTCATCTCCGGTGAGGTGGCTGGACTTCAAATCCAGTTGGGGACGCCAGCGTTCCCGGGCAGGTTCGACTCCTGTGATCTTCCGCCAATTAGCCTCTACTGAACTCTCCCGGTGTCAACAAAAACCCTTGCAATTCCTTATATATCAAACCTTCTTTATATCCTGAGGTCAACCAGCTTCAACCTGCATCAAGCAGTTTTTGGGGGTGCATTCGGGGGTGTCATTTTCCTCTTAGAATATCAGCACCCCCATAATGGTAAAAATGTGATATATAACAATGGGATTTAAAGACATCTTTGTTATACAAGGGGTGCGTTGGGGGTATCAGGTTAGTTACTGGCGGAAATCCCCAGGAGGATGGATTCATCAAAAGCTGGAGAATGTCATGGCGCTAACCGATGTTAAAGTGAAAACCGCGAAGCCAAAAGAAAAGCCCTATAAGCTGGCTGATGGCGGCGGTATGTACCTGCTGATTAACGCTAATGGTTCCAAATACTGGCGAATGAAGTACCGCTTCGCCGGTAAAGAAAAGATGCTGTCTATTGGCGTCTACCCCGATGTTTCACTGGCCGATGCGCGCGAAAAGCGCAGCGAAGCTAGAAAAACTCTTGCTGCGGGAAGCGATCCGAGCGAAGTAAAGAAAGAAGAGAAAGTGGCCCAGCAAATGAGCCTGAAAAACACTTTCGAGGCGGTTGCTCGCGAGTGGCATCAGACCAAAGCCGATCGCTGGTCATTACGCTATCGTGATGAAATCATCGATACCTTTGAAAAAGATATCTTCCCCTATATCGGCAAACGTCCTATAGCTGAAATCAAACCAATGGAACTACTAGAAGCACTACGTAAAATGGAGAAACGCGGAGCGCTGGAGAAAATGCGCAAGGTTCGTCAGCGCTGTGGCGAGGTGTTCCGCTATGCAATTGTCACAGGCAGGGCCGACTACAACCCCGCTCCCGACCTTGCCAGCGCATTAGCTACGCCGAAAAAAGTACATTTCCCCTTCCTTACTGCCAATGAACTTCCCCACTTCCTCAGCGATCTGGCAGGCTATACCGGCAGCGTTATCACGAAAACAGCGACTCAGATCATTATGTTAACCGGTGTACGCACGCAAGAATTGCGTTTCGCACGCTGGGAGGATATCAATTTTGAAACAAAACTATGGGAGATCCCAGCGGAAGTAATGAAAATGAAGCGGCCCCATATTGTGCCGCTCTCAGAGCAGGTTATCGCACTGTTTAAACAGCTTGAGCCGATATCAAAACATCACCATCTGGTGTTTATTGGCAGGAATGATCCTCGCAAGCCGATCAGCAAGGAAAGCATCAATCAGGTCATTGAGTTGTTGGGGTATAAAGGCAGACTGACGGGGCATGGTTTTCGCCACACGATGAGCACCATCCTGCATGAAAAGGGCTTTAACTCTGCGTGGATTGAAACGCAGCTTGCACATGTTGATAAGAACTCGATACGTGGTACTTACAATCATGCTCAATATCTGGATGGAAGGCGGGAAATGATGCAGTGGTACGCTGATTATATTGACAAGCTCCTCAGTTCATTGACAAACAGTTAGTGGTTGTTCTCCGCACCTGAAGGTGTGGAGAACGCCATTCTTTAATTTTTTGTTTGTTCTATAGCCTTCTGGCATATTTACCGCGCAGCATGGACTTTAGCGTGAAGCGATCCAGGGGGAAACATTTCACTGCAGAGCTCAAAAATTCACACACCGTATATTATCCCTCTTACCGATAGCCTGTCGAACTTCTCAAAGAAATACAGGTGATCAACGGAGGGCATAAACTGATATTTACTGGCGATCATTTACCCTTCAAACCCATGTGTCAACGACGGGTAAAAAGTGGGTCCTCCACAACTTGGGTGGAGAAATATTGATGAAACTTTCTAGTTAACAAGGATCTAAGCTGTTTTAAGTTATGGACAATGCTATGCCTTCACTTAAGAAGCTTTTGCAGTTGCCTTGCGGCTGGCAATCCAGCCGACAAAATGTTAGTTCTGATGGGATAACCCCCCATCTTCGTGCCACGCGTAAAACTGCACTATGTCCTGAATGCCTTAAGCGCAGCAAATCGGTTCATAGTTGTCGGCGGCGCCGAACCAGTAATGGGTTAAGTGATAAAAAGTGTATGGAAATATAGGGGCCAATCCACTATTATCTAAAAGCACAGATGATTTACAGGTCTATGCTTATTGTATATGAGTGATGCATTCGGCATGGTATAAATTCCATCTATACAATAACCATCAGTCACATATTATTTTCCCACGCGTGTGTGAAAGATACATTCACCTTTGATAGGCTCATTGATAGATTTAGCCAAAGTATTATCATGGAATTGTCCCTACAACATTTAATCCAAACCGAAATTCATCTGACAGATATCTAATAAGCACCATTTCAGAATACCACAAACCNCCACGCGTGTGTGAAAGATACATTCACCTTTGATAGGCTCATTGATAGATTTAGCCAAAGTATTATCATGGAATTGTCCCTACAACATTTAATCCAAACCGAAATTCATCTGACAGATATCTAATAAGCACCATTTCAGAATACCACAAACCAGGGGTAAAGGAGTTATAGCCCCCTCATACAACCAAGTTGAAATTTACGACAGTTTTACATGCTTTTTCATTACCTTTTTGAAAAGTGCTAATCTAGCATGCATAAAACGTTTCTCGACTTTAAAACCCGCATATTTATCAATCCCGATCCTTAACACTCTATCACGACCACGAATACAGGCAGGCCATTTAACCGGGCCATATAAGACATTNCCCCCTCATACAACCAAGTTGAAATTTACGACAGTTTTACATGCTTTTTCATTACCTTTTTGAAAAGTGCTAATCTAGCATGCATAAAACGTTTCTCGACTTTAAAACCCGCATATTTATCAATCCCGATCCTTAACACTCTATCACGACCACGAATACAGGCAGGCCATTTAACCGGGCCATATAAGACATTACACGAACGGGAAGCATTTCTAGCAAAGTTGACCCAATAATCAGCAACATACCCAGCAAATAAAGAATCACGTTTATTAATACACGTTAGTGGTGGTACCGTTTTACGTAAATTATCAAAAATATACGGTAACTCATCTCCATGGGATGTCCCTCTGGGATAAATTTCATGTTCTGCTTCAGTAACATAATCAAACCAGTAGCGCCAGCAAGGTTCATTGACTTGCTGTTGCNCACGAACGGGAAGCATTTCTAGCAAAGTTGACCCAATAATCAGCAACATACCCAGCAAATAAAGAATCACGTTTATTAATACACGTTAGTGGTGGTACCGTTTTACGTAAATTATCAAAAATATACGGTAACTCATCTCCATGGGATGTCCCTCTGGGATAAATTTCATGTTCTGCTTCAGTAACATAATCAAACCAGTAGCGCCAGCAAGGTTCATTGACTTGCTGTTGCGCCTTCATGACAATATATCCAAGTGTAGTAAATGCCATGTCGCGACAAACCACACGCCCCAACTCAACGTCCCCTTTCACACCAGAATACAATAACTTGATTAATTCAAAGCCAAAACGGCTCTCATGTCTAATATTTTTAATCAGCATGGAAAAATCGATACCCAGACCAGCCATGACACTTGCTTCATCGCTATTAGAACCAATCAAAACAGGCATACGTTGGTGTTTTCCAGCAAGGAAAACATCAAGTGTGGGAACAGGTAGAACCGAATCGCCAGAAATTGGTGTGGGAGAATTTCCTGGTATGCCATTCAGTGAGCTAAAAATCTCAGGAGGGAGTGCACGAAGTTGCTCCGCCGTTGCATTAGGCAAACCAAATTTTTCTGCTAAACCAATGCCATGCTCTAAAGCTTTTTGGCTGGGCGTATCAGGCAATGTATATCCACTCTGGATAATGGCTTTATGGAACAATCCTGCTGCCAGGGGAGAGGCCATTAATGACATGACACTACGAGCACCTGCGGACCCACCAAATAACGTAATATTTGTCGGGTCACCACCAAATTCTGAGATATTCTCCCGGACCCATTGCAATGCTGAAATCTGATCGNCACTCTGGATAATGGCTTTATGGAACAATCCTGCTGCCAGGGGAGAGGCCATTAATGACATGACACTACGAGCACCTGCGGACCCACCAAATAACGTAATATTTGTCGGGTCACCACCAAATTCTGAGATATTCTCCCGGACCCATTGCAATGCTGAAATCTGATCGAGCAAGGCAAAATTATGAACACAATCTTCATCTTCAAGGGCTGGATGAGCGAAAAACCCCAGATATCCGAGACGGTAATTGATAGTAACAACAACAACATTACGACGGGCAAGTGCATAGCCATCATAGGTCGGTAAGCTTCCGGATCCACTCGTGTAACTACCACCGTGAAGCCACACCATGACAGGTAAAGAATGTCCACGTACAGCCNCCCAGATATCCGAGACGGTAATTGATAGTAACAACAACAACATTACGACGGGCAAGTGCATAGCCATCATAGGTCGGTAAGCTTCCGGATCCACTCGTGTAACTACCACCGTGAAGCCACACCATGACAGGTAAAGAATGTCCACGTACAGCCGGAGACCAGATATTTAAATATAAACAATCTTCAGAGAATATCCCTGGTTCACCATTATATTTTTTATAGTATTCACTATCCTGGCAGCTTGCAAAAGAAAACAGGGTTGAATCACGTATATTTTCCCAGGGTTCAGGGGGGCGTGGAGCACGCCAGCGTAGTTGGCCGGTTGGTGGAGTAGCATAAGGAATACCACGCCATGAATGAATACCATCAAAAGTAAAACCCATTATTTTACCCTGTTTGATTTCGACCAAGCATGAGTAAGAATTTAACATTTTTAATACCTGTAAATCATAGGGAAGTAAAATCAAAATATTTCAGGNCGGTTGGTGGAGTAGCATAAGGAATACCACGCCATGAATGAATACCATCAAAAGTAAAACCCATTATTTTACCCTGTTTGATTTCGACCAAGCATGAGTAAGAATTTAACATTTTTAATACCTGTAAATCATAGGGAAGTAAAATCAAAATATTTCAGGCTTTGTTGAATAAATCAAACTCACATGAAATCTTCTGCGCAATCCTGTCGCTGAACAACGTTACGGACTCAGAAACATTCCCGGATCTTATCCGACAGATACACCGAAAATCAGGTCAGCAGCAGCGGACGGTGCTTATGATAACCGGTTATACCACGATGAACTGCGGCGTAAGAAATCAGCGCTCTTATCCCTCCCCGAAAAGGAGCGGGTTACTGGCCCGGTGAGTATGCAGACCGTAACTGTGCAGTAGCGAATAAGCGGTTGAGTGGGAGTAATGCGCGATGGAAATGAATAACAGAATACAATCATCGCTCAATTGCGGAGGCTATGGCGATGGTGCGTGCGCTGAAAAAAATGACGAAGGCAGGTATGCCAGAAAGCGTTCGTATCGCCTAAAATACGCCCCGCTAAGGGGATCTTTTTCCGAAATCTGATTTATTCAACAAATCCGCTTACGCCTTAACCGTCAGAGAGGAAATAAAATCCCGACTATAATTTTTAATATCCAGCGTCTGCATCATCATCCAGCGGTAGTGATACATTAACTTTCTACTTCTGCCTGTCTTGACTGCTATTTTTGTTACAGGTTCACCATTCAGCATCCAGCCCATAATATCTCTCGCCCGCGCGCAGATGAAATCATATTAGGCAGTCGTTGCCCTATCCAGCAGTCCAACGCGTTTAGCACCTGCTTTATAGTTATTTCTTTTCCTAATACCCTGACTGGCGGCTGCGGAAAGTTTAAATCCCCTGAACTAATAAACTCAGTTATACTGAAATGGGGATAACATGCAAATATGACATCATATTCCTTTAAAAGTATTCCCCCCATGTATTCCGCCACCATGCGATCTGAGTACAAAAAACCTTTCTGTACAAACATCATCACTGTTTCTGGAAAGTTCTTTCTTAAAGTAACAATTAGTCCAACATTACTTCTCGCCGGCAGATCAATTATGACCATCTCAGGAGTCATCCCACTCTTACAAATGGAGTCAACAAAAGAGACTGTACCATCACACATATCTGTTTTCGAACTCAAACTCAAACTCAAATTGTCATATCCCCCTGCAATGCTCTCAAGTCCAATCCTTCGCGTCCAGTCATGAGAATACACTGGCAGATAATAATATACATTCTTCTTCATATTTGTTGTGTTTTACCGTTCTAAATCTCTTGCTTATTGTAAGTACCCCACACCCAAAATAAAAATCACTTACACTAAAAATGTGCCATATTTATCAAAACTGGAATGCTCATAAATTAAATTGCAACATAGATTACAATTAACAACTTTAATCATTTTATAAAAAAATAAACAACACTGATTAAATTGTTTCTTCATATTAACCGCTATTTATACATTTTAGTATAAAAACGACATTAATTATTTGACCTCATATTATTACCACCACTTCCTGCTTTGCACATCACCATGATCAAATTTTGATCTCTATGTTTTAAATATCTTTTCCCGCGCATTTTTTCAAATAATCCTTACACCAATCACAAAAGTTAGGCGTAAGTTAAATTAGAATTCCCCTCTATTCTTATTCATCCTTTTATATAATTATAGCCTGTCTGATCTCAACTATTTTGCCTGTTGCGAATCGCAAAGGATAATATAGCCCCTTCAGCGGCGTTTTGCCATCCAGATGATAGAAGCTTGGCGCTTCGTCCTCTGCCGTGGTAAATCCTCGCTTTTCGAGGTCGTATTCCGACAAACTTATTTATTTTCTGCACATAGCCATTTGCATGCGGTAAAAACCAGAACTCCTGCTTCTGTGCGTCCGTTTCTGTTTTCACCTTATTCAGGGTCAGGATCGATTCGTCTTCCTGCTCTGCACTGACGGAAACATTGCCCATCGCGCCCTTGTCAATAAGTCGTCTGTCAGTGAGCATCGTATTCTGCGTACCGATAAGCTGGAGATGTTCACCCGAGGTAAAAGCAACGCTCTGCTGTGTAGACGCCAGCATCACGGTCAACTGTAAATCCGCGATACTCTGCGTCACCAGATTGTTTTAGGTACGGATATCACTGACCAGCACCTTTGCTGCTTCAGCAGCATTATTCAGCGCCTCAATTTCGCGGCTGGCCTGTTTGAAGCGGTTTACTGCCGGGGTCATTTCAAGCCTCGCCCCCTGGCATTTTGCCTGCGTATCAGCAGTCACGAACATTCCTGTCAGGTGCGCGACGCCCATACTCATCGGTTTGCAGTTCAACACCGGTACTGCGGGGCTCACGCGCAATGTCCGCGACATGGCCGCCGCTAAGCTGCGTCTTGCCAGACGGTGTCGCGAACTTGAAATGCTTTTCCTGATGTTTATCTTCCAGGCGGAATTTGTTGTCTTATCCCAGGCCGTGCGCCAGATGTTGCGCGTGTGGTTATCGCGGGTAACGTGGTCAAGGTGCTCAGAATCATACTGAGCATGTGAAATGTTCGGATGGTCCGGGTCACCACCGTCAATCATTACCGAGACTTCGGTACCATCAAGCAGCGGGGGAATGGAAACCGTAGGTATCTCCGGCATAAGGTTTTGCCAGAGGTAGGCATAGCCCTGTTCAGTGCTGTTGTGGTCAAAATCCAGCCGGATGCGATAACGCCCCTGGTTGTCGAGATAATAATAGGTGTCGTGCTTCTCATCGCTCTCCACCCGCGCAGGCAGGGAGCCGGTCATCACCGGGCGGTTCAGCAGGGCAGGGCGGTAGCAGACCGTTTCACTGCAAGGAATGCAGGTAAAGTGCAACTGAAAGCTCTTATCGTATGTACCTGTGGCGTGAATACCGGTGATGACAATGCCATCCTTCTGCGAGTCAGGCAATCCACTGCCATGTGACTCCAGCACTTCACACGGGGTCAGAACCGGACTGCTCACACGTCCCGTGACGATCTGCTGGTAGCGCTCATATCGCAGTCTGGCCTGTTATCAGCCAGCTCCGGTAACACTGAGACGAATCTGCGCCATCATATTCAAAAGACCATTAACTCATAAATTAAACATAAGAATACACACAAACCAGCATAAGAAAAAACAGAATAAATAGTCTTCCGCGCAGTGAAAATGACAGGAAATTTCTATCTCAGGGTATGCAGGTCGTCATCAATAAAATCACTCCAGCACTATCAATCCGTAATAATGTATCAGTGGATATTTTTCCGTGTACAGTACGGTGTCGACCCATAATAAGTCTGCGTATTCTGGCTGGCCATAATTGCCCCTGACATGTGTCCCCCCTTCATTGCAGTCAGCTAATCCCACTCTGAAAATAAACACCTTAAACCACTACAATCAGAGCAAGATCATGCAGTTTAATAACCTTTCCTGGCAGAGTAACGACACTCCTGTCAGCCCGTTTATCTTTACCCCTGATAATGGCAACGACAAAACGGATAATATTTTTATCTGTCCGGAAGAAACGGGAGGTTTATATACCACCACGTTGTTAAACAGTAGTTCAGTCATTACCGAATTCATCGGACGAAATCTCCATCCGGAAAGTTTAATACTTCCAGTAAAACTACCTACTGCAATTATATCATCCGGACATACCCGGCAACATTTTTCACTTCAGCGCGTATCCTGTCATTTCCCCTGAACTCTTTTCTAACTACTGATATTTTGGAATTAAAAATCGCACAGTTACTTCATTTACACCCTGCTCACCCGCATTCTTCTGAAATAAAACATTATCAATATACCATCAAGACATAAAGTTAATTCTCTTATGTACTAGGCTGTGTCCCTTAATTGCATAACCTTTTGTAAAACAGTCGGATGCAACCCAGTTTTACCATCGCCAGATAATTCCTCGCCGTTTTGTCGTAACGTGTGGCAATGCGACGGTATTCTTTCAGGCGGCCAAAGCACCGCTCAACAACGTTGCGATTACGGTAGGCATCACGATCGAGTTGTGAACGACCGTCTGCTACCAGTTTTTCATTGGATTTTCGCGGAATAACTGTTTTATGCCTTTTCTTTTCAGCTCGTTACGCAATGCTTGACCGGAGTAGGCTTTGTCAGCCAGTACAGCATGACCACGGCGCTTCATACTGCCGTTCTGGCGCTGAACTCCAATACCGTCCAGAAGACGTTGTGCAAACAGGCTTTCGTGAGCCTGAACGGGACTCAGAACGATGTTTAACGGCAGACCACTCCGTCTGTAGCCAGATGGATTTTGGTGCCAAAACCACCGCGAGAGCGACCCAGGCTGTTATCTCCTGTGATATCGGGATGTTTTTTTGCGCACCGGCGGCGCACCTGAGCGCCCTGATATTGCTGCCATCCAGAGCAGTAGCTGACCAGTCCACGAGGCCATGGGTGTCAAGAGTCGAAAGTAACCTATTGAAAATAATGTTAATCACACCGTAAGCGTAAACCCAGCGCCGTATGTAGCCATCAAGCCAGTGCTGGTAACGTAGACGTCCACCTGTACAGACGGACATCTAAGTATGGAATCCCAATCCTGGCGAAAAGAACCCCGTAAAAATTATTCAAATGATTTCAAGCTCCGTATGGTTGAACTGGCTTCCCGTCCCGGTGCCTGCGTTGCTCAGATTGCCCGCGAAAACGGCATCAATGATAACGTCATCTTCAAATGGCTGCGGCTCTGGCAGGATGAAGGCCGCATATCACGTCGTCTTCCGGCAACAGTTGAATCTTCACCATCACCGATGTTGCTGCCTGTCGAGGTGATACCTGACCCAGCGCCAAAAGGTGAGACGAATACAGACCTGGATCAGTTCCCAGCGCTGAATGCCACCTCCTGTTGTGTTGAGTTCCGCCACGGCAAAATGACGCTGGAGAACCCGTCACCGGAGTTACTGGTCGTGCTGCTCCGCGAGTTGACCGGGAGAAGCCAATGATATCCCTTCCGTCAGGCACCCGTATCTGGCTGGTTGCTGGCGTAGCCGATATGCGTAAGTCCTTCAATGGCCTTGGCGAGCTGGTACAGCATGCACTTGAGGCGAACCCGTTCTCCGGTCATCTGTTTATCTTCCGTGGCCGCAAGGGTGATACCGTGAAGATCCTCTGGGCAGATGCAGATGGTCTGTGTCTGTTTACCAAACGACTGGAAGAAGGCCAGTTCCTCTGGCCTGCTGTACGCGACGGTAAAATCGCGATCACCCGCTCACAACTCGCTATGCTCCTCGATAAGCTGGACTGGCGTCAGCCAAAAACAGCATGCCTTAACTCACTGACAATGTTGTAAAAAGAACATGACCGCATTATAAATAGGGTCATGAGTCAGGACTATCTCGCCCGTATCGTCGCGCTGGAAGATGCGCTCCGCCAGAAAGACAACCAGCTCAGTCTCGTTGCAGAGACTGAGTCGTTCCTGCGTTCGGCGCTGGCCCGCGCTGAAGAGAAAATAGAGAACGAAGAGCGCGAAATAGAGCACCTNCAGGACTATCTCGCCCGTATCGTCGCGCTGGAAGATGCGCTCCGCCAGAAAGACAACCAGCTCAGTCTCGTTGCAGAGACTGAGTCGTTCCTGCGTTCGGCGCTGGCCCGCGCTGAAGAGAAAATAGAGAACGAAGAGCGCGAAATAGAGCACCTGCGGGCACAGATAGAAAAACTGCGCCGAATGCTGTTCGGTACCCGCTCAGAAAAACTTCGCCGACAGGTTGAAGAAGCCGAAGCCCTGCTGAAACAGCAGGAGCAGGAAAGCGATCGCTACAACGGACGGGAAGACGATCCACAGGTACCTCGCCAGTTGCGGCAGTCCCGCCATCGTCGCCCATTAATAACGCTGCTGAGCGCGCGCTACGAGCGGTCTGTCTTGGCAAGAAAAACTACATCTTCTTCGGCAGCGATCATGGTGGCGAGCGTGGAGCCCTACTGTATGGTCTGATCGGAACGTGCAGGCTGAATGGCATCGATCCGGAAGCCTACCTCAGATATATCCTGAGCGTGCTGCCGGAGTGGCCATCGAACAAAGTGGCAGAACTTCTGCCATGGAACGTAGATCTCACCAATAAATAGCCGTCAATACGGCACTCACTTTACGCTTACATCACACCCGATTTTGACCATCGGTTAAAGCGGTTGTAAACGGTCTTCCATGGACCGTATCGTTCAGGTAAATCGCGCCATGGTGCGCCTGAACACAGCACCCAGAACATGCCGTTGATGATCATACGATGTTCAGCCCATGGGCGTCCGGCCCGTGGAGATGCAAGCTTTGCAGGGAGCAAGGGTAGGATGATAGTCCATGCTTCATCGGAAAGGTCGTAGCGAGCCATAGTTCAATATGTTGTGGAAACAGATAGTTACTATAGCTCAGGTGATTAAGGGACACTGCCTAGTGATTTCTGCTGGTGAATCCCCACCATCGATACACCGGCAATTTCCATCCTGCGTACTTCGATTTCGACATAGTGTCGCAGGCGGGATGCTGAGATACGCCCTTCAAGATCGGTCATTTCTCCCAATTGCCTTACGATGGCACTGATGAAATATTTTCGCTCACCCGTGCTGCTTATCACCTTCAGTCCCATGCCATATGACGCAGCCAGAGCCACCAGAGAAGGTAATAATCTGTCGGCAGCTTTGTCCAGCATCCCGGCCAGCGCACTGCTGACTGCATTCAGATAGCCTTCCAGCGCAAACTGGACATTCTTCACCGCTTTATCTGTTATCTTGGTATAGACGTCGATTAGTTTATCTTTCCACGGTACGTCGCCATAATCTTTATACGCACTTACTGTGTCACTAACCTGGAGGGTCCATGGCCTGTTATTCATTACTGTGGCACGAAGAAGAATATTGTTTTCCCCGATTGACGACTGGTATAGTTGCTCCAAAAACTAGGTCGTCACATCTGATTTATCCTGCATATGCTGTACGCAAAAAAAGAGCCCCCTTTTTTTTACGACACCAGCGCCGTGATACCTTTATTTATTCATGCCGCATTCTTCCCCGGGCAGGGGAAGAACATGACAATCAGTTGTAAGCCACGGTATACGCTGCACTTGACGCGTAGGTCCCCGGAGTGGGACCCGTACTCAGTTGCACACCGTAAATCAGACCTGTACCCTTCAGGATTGCCCCCGTTGTGGTGTCAACTTTGTTGATTCTGGTCAGTGTATGTGTCGATCCGAACGCCCTAATAATGGCAACAGTACCCGTTGCAGTACCGGTTGCATTATCCAGACCGCCCTCACCAAATGTACCGCCTGACCAGGTAACAGTGACTACCGCATCATCAGCAATAGCGGAGCAGCCCGGGGAGCCACCATCCGTCGCCTTGGCTTTCAGAGAGAAGTGCTTTCCTGCGCTCACGGAGTTTACAGTGGCTGAGCCCAGGTCAATATAGTTACCACCGGTAATGGAACCATCGTTGTCCATGACGATGTCACAAGTTGTGGAGTTCACGGTACCGACAAACTGAACAACACCCTCGCCTGCGTCCGCAGCAAAAACAGAAGCGGATGCGGCCATCAGGGATAAAACTGAAACAGCCAGTAATGTTTTTTTCATTTCAATTTCCTTGTTTAAATTTATACTTTTTAATATCACGTGCATCATTACTACCAGACCACACTGAACATCAGAGCTGCGGTCTGTGCTGGCATTAAAATGCCGGATTAATTCCCGATATAACTGCAAGNGCCTGCGTCCGCAGCAAAAACAGAAGCGGATGCGGCCATCAGGGATAAAACTGAAACAGCCAGTAATGTTTTTTTCATTTCAATTTCCTTGTTTAAATTTATACTTTTTAATATCACGTGCATCATTACTACCAGACCACACTGAACATCAGAGCTGCGGTCTGTGCTGGCATTAAAATGCCGGATTAATTCCCGATATAACTGCAAGTGTTACCAACGGTGCGAAAGTGATCCATATCCGACGCCTGAATGAATCGCCACGGATAATCTAGACACTTCTGAGCCGTTGATAATACTGGTTTTCATATTCTGTCGGTGAAATCTGATCGCCAGAACCATGCCGACGCTTACTGTTATAAAACATTTCGATGTAATCAAAAATATCGCTGCGGGCTTCTTCCCGCGTTCCGTAGATCTTTTTCTTTACCCGCTCGCGTTTCAATAACTGGAAAAAGCGGTAATGTTTCAAATTAGTTTAAGGTTCATGGACAATTCAGGTTTTTTAAGTTTCTGCCAGCCCACCCGCATTAGTTCGCCGTTACCGTTACAGACAGATTTGCGCTTTTGGTTCCATCTGTTCCGGTTGATGGGTCGAGTGACAGGGTGTAACTACCGGATGTTCCGCCGATGTTTAACGGTGTTCCCAGCGGTACCTGATTGCTCGCGGTATCAAGAATGGAGATATTTGCACCGCCAAGATTGATGTAGTTGCCAGTTTTGGTCGCAGAGTCAAACGTGAGCGTCCAGGTTCCCGCCTGACCACTGCCTGAAGTGCTCCAGGTTATAGGCTGAGCGATTATATTGGTTGAGCCAACGATAGCTGTTCCAAAATTGACATTAGGAGGGGTAATAGTTAAAGATAAGGGAGTAGCGTTGCGTGAACATACTACTGAACCAAGATTATTATATGAGGGCGCATAACTAAACCCCCCCGTAGGTCGATAGTTTTGAATGTTTAAATATGAACCCGCTATTGTGGGCATCGTTATAGTAAACGACATTGACGAAGGAGCATATTCGTTTAACGGACCAATGCTTGATGTGACCGAATAATTCGTAATTGGGTTGCTTATGTCAGTGCCTGTAGATAACCCTGAATGAAAATTTGTACGAGCAATTTGCTTGGAGTTACTTTCATAATGAATTGTTGCTGGTGAAATATATGATGCAGTTGTTACTCCAATTACATCTGATATTCTGCCACCTTCAGGAGGACTTTGTATTCCGGTCACTCCTGGAGCAGACCACGCATGTAAGAACGCTGTGACGGCTCCCGACCCGCTCACGCCGTTAGTATTCGCCGCCGAATGCAGAGCACGAACAGGTAAAAGCAAGTCATTTTTCAGCGTGTTCTGATACGTATCAGACAGATCAAAATTAACAGATGAGTTCGTCGTTATGATCGCAGTTGTACTGAGTGTTAGCTCACCCTTAATCGGTACGGTAGACGTTCCTATGTACGAGTAATTCGGAGTGCTCAGATATCCACTCCTGTTTGTTATAACGCAATTATATGTCCAACCTGCAGCATAAGTAGTCTTCGGAACCATCACCAAAGCTGGAGAAAAGAATATTAACATCCACCGACATAGTACAGTTTTAAACTCTTTATTTGCTGAAAGTATATTCATGTTAGTATCCGCCAAATATAAACCAACCTAGGCAATGTCAAAATAGGTAGTGTCACCTAACGAACAAGGTCCCGAATATGCAACAGAGGATTCAGCTGTTCACAACCGTAAAGGTCATCACAGCCTGAACCGCGCCTGGTGTGGTGCTCCGGGCATCCACATGGGGGGTCAGCACACAATCCCGTGTCGCGGGTGCCACTGCACCGCTTGATGTCACCGCGCAAAACGGGGTGACCGGACTATATGCGATGACCTCACCGGCTGAGTTACCTCCCACCGCTTTCAGTGACAGCAGTGCTCCCGATGCCGTACTGTCTGCCGTTTTCGCCATATTCACTGCAGCCCCGTTGACCGTCCCTGTTATCACTGTGGCATACACCTGCGAAGTCTGGTCGGCAAACTGACAGCTCGTCCTCAGGGTAATATTCCCGACCGTGTAATCGATATCTGTACCAATATCAATAGTACCCAGTGGTACGGATGTTTTGTCCACTGTGATACTGCAGGGCGGATAGACGAATGTTGCCGTGATGGTCACGTTTGATGTGGCTGTTGCAGCCTGCACACCAGACACGACCGCTGCAGACACCAGCAATGACAGCAACATAAGAGGTAGTTTACTGAATTTCATAATCATCTATCCCGCCATAATCATTTATTGATTTTACAGACACCTTACCGCCCGGTGCCAGACCTGTATCTGCCGCTGTAAAGGGTGCCAGAATTGTTAGCGCATTCTTTTTCTCCGCCGGTAGTGATGCAACCTTCCCGTTCACCTTGATCTCCGTCACCGCAAAGTAATACGGCGTCGGGTTATTCACCCACATCCGGCCATCACGAGTCACCAGCGTCAGATTTTTTTCTGCGTCATTACGCGCCTTCACCAGTGCCTTTGGCCGGTATATCAGCTTTACTTGCGTGTTCATCGCAATCGATAATATATTCTGCCCGTCCTCCACCTTCGGTTTTGGCGGCACTTCCTGTACGTTCAGCCAGAACAACGACTCCCGGTCTGACGGCAGGGCATCACTAACCTTCGACAGTCGAATGATTTGCTTTTGCCCCGCAACAACTTTGAAAAATGGCGGTGCTGGCACCATAAATACATCTGACTTGTTCTGTGAGATATTGGTTATCCACACCTGTCCGGCATAGGTCTCTTTCGCATTATTGGTCACTTCCAGCGATATGTTTTTCTTCCCTTCCTCGTAAATAAACCGTGACCCGTTCAGGGTGAACGCTGCTGCCGCCTGCCCGGTCATCAGCGTTGCCGTCATGACACACATCACTTTCAGTAAACGCATTTTTATCCTCATCTGTTATCGCTCCGCTTTCTCTGCAGCATCTTTCCTCACAGGCCACTTCCAGGTACTATTCACACCGGACTTCCTGTACGCTGTTCTCTGCCGGTTTCAGTCCCCCCGCCCTGAACTGGCAGGTACGCCCGTCCAACAGACTAACCTTTATCGTCTGCGGCGGACTCAACAGATTCATCAGTAACACCCCGTTAGTAGCAATAAAGCCCGCATCCAGCCCCTGCTCTGTCACCGCACTACCACCTGTCAGGACCTTACCCTGAGCGTCCTTCACCCTGAGGATGTAACGCATTATTTTCTGGTAACCAAACTCGCGATAAATTATGGCTTTCTCTGTCGGCACCACATTAAAGGAAGTATTAAGCAGTTCCGCACTGTCCGGTACGTTTTCCGGGTTTATGGTGATGACGTTCGGCGTGTAGCTGCTCAGATACATGACCGTGGTACCGTCTCCCCTTGTCGGAAGAGAGCTGCCAAAGGTCACCCCTGGCGTGTCTTTAATCTTCAACACGGCAACTGTGTCTGAAGCTTCACGGGTCAGCAGCACACCGGTAGGAACCGTCGCCAGTAAGGAGCCTGCCATGTTCCCGGACAGTGTAGTTGACTGACGGTTCTGAGCCACCGCAAGGTTAGTCTGCATACGGTCAAATGCATACGACATAGCGGCCGATGCACTGCCATAGCCATCCGCGTCCATTCCGCCGTTAAGGTTATAGTTCAGACGCTGATTAACCTGTGCCGACACACTTTCGTTCAGTGACGTCCCTGCCACCTGGTCATAATTCACCGAACTGGTGCTGTAATGACGGATACTCCCAAAATCGAACGGTATACTAACCCCCATTGACATGGACCAGTTGTCCTGTCGCAAGCTGGTACTGTTGTAATTACCACTGCTGCTGCCGTAACCTGTAAAATATCCAGTGTAATATTTACTCCGAGAGTAGTTGGCGTTCAGGAACACCGACACATCCCGGAACGCGGTCGTGCTGAGCGATAGAGTGGCACCTTGCCCCCCCCCCCCTTTATTCCAGTAACTCTGCTGCCAGTAGGAGGCACTCAGGTATCCCCAGTCCAGGTTGGTGGACAGGCGGGCCTCATAACGGGTTTTAGGACGTCCATACAGTGTGACATCCGAATACTCCGGACGCCAGGAGGCAAATTCAGTATACCCCGGGCTCTGGTAGCGGTATGTCAGCAACTGCAAGTCTGTCCGGCTGGTGAAGCTTTTGGCATATTTGACACCAGTGCTCACACCCTGACGACGGGTGTTATCGTCATACTCCGCCCGGCTGCCGTTGATGCTGCCGGATACCGCCCCCCATGCCCCAAGGGGCAGGGTGATACCCGCGCCTCCCGCCTGGTAACGGTTATGAACGATTGAGGCGAAGTTCAGGGTGTAGCCCGGAAAACCATAGTCATAACTGACCAGACCAAACGTCCCGCCTCCGGAACTGAAGGCATCGCTGAGTTTATCACTGTCATTACGCTGACCAGCCGCCACGTTGTAACGGTAATCTCCCGGACGCAATAGAGTGGGTAGAGTGGCTACAGGGTATTCCGTCACCGTCTTTTTCCCGCCACTGTCCTCCACCGTAACGGTCAGCGTGCCGTTACTGGTGGAGTTAATGTCATCCAGCCTCCAGGGGCCTGGCGGCACTACACGCGAGTAGATGGTATACCCGTTCTGGGAGATGGTAATACGCGAGGTGGAAGAGGCCACCCCGGTAATGACCGGCGCATACCCACGGGTCTCCCATGAGCGCATGTTGCTGTTAGAGCGAATGGCAGCCCCGTAGAATCCAAAATCAGAAAACAACTCAGTTCGCGTCTGCGAACGCCCGAGCAGCAAGTCTCCCTGAATCTGACTGACCGCTGTCGAAAGCGAGAGACTGTTGGAGGTGAACTCATTCCCCCAGGTATTGCGGGAGGCATTCATGTCACTGGACAATATCCAGCGCCCAATGTTCAGGCTGGCATTTACATTACCATAGGCGTTCAGGGTGTCATTGTTATAGTCATAGCCGTCATTATTATTGTTTTGTACATTCCGGTTAAAGTTACCGTTATAGGTCATACGCAGCCCCGGAATACCGTAATCCCAGCGAGATGCATCCCCCCTGGACGGCTGCCAGGCCTGCGGAATCGAGATATCCAGCGTCTGAGTAGCCATATTAAGCGAAACCTGCGTCTGCGGCATGCGCCCCAGTGCATAGCATCCCCGTACGCTGTCAAATGTCTTTTGATAGGCATCTTTCTGGAAATAAATACCGGCATTTTGCAGCCACTCGGGGCTCAGACAAAGCTGTCCGTTTTTTTCATCATCAGGCGACACTGTCAACGCCATACGGGTGGTTCGCTCTCCGTTCAGGGAGACATCCACGTAATACTCACCCGCCGGGTATTTTACTCCGTCCTTCAGAGCCGAGGGAATGTCTGTCGTTCCCTGAAGAAATGCGGTATTAAATTCCTGTGCGTACCCCCCCCCCGAAGAGGCTGCCACACTTAATGCAAGGAAAGACAGGGCAGATGGATGTTTTCGGGAAGATTGACTCATTATTATATCCGCCTTCCGGTTGCGTCATCAGGAGATGCTGTTATCACGATGAAAATCAAAAAAGAGCCCCCCTTTTTTACGACACCAGCGCCGTGATACCTTTATTTATTCATGCCGCATTCTTCCCCGGGCAGGGGAAGGACATGACAATCAGTTGTAAGCCACGGTATACGCTGCACTTGACGCGTAGGTCCCCGGAGTGGTACCCGCACTCAGTTGCACACCGTAAATCAGACCTGTACCCTTCAGGATTGCCCCCGTTGTGGTGCTGACTTTGTTGCTGCTGGTCAGTGACACTCCGCCACCATTGGAATCCTTAATTTCTGCAACAGTACCCGTTGCAGTACCTGTGGCATTGTCCAGACCGGCTGCAGTAAATGTACCGCCTGACCAGGTAATAGCGACTACCGCTGCATCATGAATAGCGGAGCAGCCCGGGGTGCCACCATCCGTCGCTTTGGCTTTCATAGTGAAGTGTTTTAATGCACCCTTATTGCCTACAGTGGCTGAGCCCAGGTCAATATAGTTACCACCGGTAATGGAGCCATCGTTGTCCATGACGATGTCACAAGTTGTGGAGTTCACGGTACCGACAAACTGAACAGTACCCAGGCCTGCGTCCGCAGCAAAAACAGAAGCGGATGCGGCCATCAGGGATAAAACTGAAACAGCCAGTAATGTTTTTTTCATTTCAATTTCCTTGTTTAAATTTATACTTTTTAATATCACGTGCATCATTACTACCAGACCACACTGAACATCAGAGCTGCGGTCTGTGCTGGCATTAAAATGCCGGATTAATTCCCGATATAACTGCAAGNGCCTGCGTCCGCAGCAAAAACAGAAGCGGATGCGGCCATCAGGGATAAAACTGAAACAGCCAGTAATGTTTTTTTCATTTCAATTTCCTTGTTTAAATTTATACTTTTTAATATCACGTGCATCATTACTACCAGACCACACTGAACATCAGAGCTGCGGTCTGTGCTGGCATTAAAATGCCGGATTAATTCCCGATATAACTGCAAGCCATAGCTACCGCACGACCCTGACGGTCCCATCACCCTGCCGGGTGTTTTCGGATGTAAAAAAATGACGTGACAGGCACCGTTGTATCCCCTGGCTCCGGATTTTCACCGACGTCGTTGCGCTCACCGGTACTCCAGCATGATGCCTCTTTCCCTCTGGACATCAGTACCCCCGGCGATGATTTATGCTCAGCCCCCTGCTCAAAGTGGGACCAGTAAAACGCCTCTCACCGCAGATACCCACATTTCCATCGCAGGAAACGTGGCGAAACATTCGTCACAAAACGTGTCAGTTGGGACCATTTTGACCCGTCGTTATAACGCACCAGACAGGTCGAAAATTAAGGGATAAAAAACCAGATGAGTGAGGAATAAGGGACAGTCACAGGGATGTGTGCTGCCTTCAGTCGCATACCGGAGGTGGGCGGACCGGTCAAAGGGGATTCAGGAAGAAAAAACGATTGTGGATAGCAGGGAGAGCATTAAGGTAAAAAACACTCCGTATGAATAGGTTAGCAGCAAAACACACAATTTAACTAAGGACTAAATTGCATTTAGAGTGATGATTTGGTTATCATAATTACAGTTTGGTCCCAATTGACCGGTTTTTCAGGTATTACACCGCTGTTCTTTACCTCTGCATTTCGCCGGGTATCACATAAATTTTCCCGTTCCCACAGCCCGATAAAACGGGCCGCATTGCTTGCCGTGTACCGCACAGTGTGGCGGATATTTCGGTGTCCCAGATAATCCTGTATCAGTCGGGTGTCCGCGCCCCGCTCAGCCAGTTCGTAACCGCAGGCATGCCGGAGCATATGGGGTGTTGTGCTGGTGACTGTGCCAGCACGTTCTCCGGCTGCACGGACTATCCGGTAAGCCTGCTGACGGCTCATTGGCCCTCCTTTTCGGGAGAGGAACAGCGAATCCGTGATATCCGCCCCGCGCCACGAGCTGCGAACCCGGGTCCAGTTTCGGATGGCAACCAGTTCATCCTGCGCCAGGGGATGAATGGTGGAAAAGCCGTTTTTCAGGCGCCGGATACTTATTCGTCCCGCCTCCAGATCCATGTCCTGGTAGCGCAGGGACAGCAGTTCACTGATGCGCAACCCGTGACGAAAACCCAGCAGAATGAGACAGTAATCCCGCGTACCGTTGCCGCCGGAGCGGACAGCATCCATCATGCCCGAGACCTCGTACGCAGTGAGATAGCGACGTCGTGTCATCAGATAATCCTCTTCGATATTACAGTGAATGACACTGCAGGTGAGCCATCAGGCCACGGATGCCTGCAGCAGAGCTGTATGCTGACCGGGATATCCGGTATCGGAAGGGCTTAACACTCTTTTCTCGGTACCCGAGGGGGGTAATGAGCCGGCATCCCGATCTTCACACGGCGGGTATCATTGCGGAAACAAAAAAAATTAACAACCTGATAACATGTGGGGTTGCTAATCATTCTCCCCACAGATTTGACAGAAGACTCTGATGCCGTTATTTCGTCACGCAGAGCATCACCGGGGCGGCAGGATAAGTGAACAGGAACGTATTTTTATTTATTTTTCTGATTATCAGATAATCGCTTTTCCTGAACTGCATATTCATACCAATATTACTGGCATACCGCGCCGGTATATTATCCCGGTACAGATTGTTGAAATATGTTTTTTTCATTCTGAAAACCCCTTTTCGTCTATCCACCTCCTCATAAGTAAAACCTGCCTCACGGTTCAGGATATAAACACCGGATTCAGTAATAACTTCCCCTGAAACACTTGCCACGCCAGTGTGATCCCTGAAAAAGTGAAAGGCGATAACCCCCCTGGCATGAAAGCCGTCAGTAGTATTTTTTTCAAATGTGGACTGGCAATTCAGCGCTGTGCCGGACATGTGGAAGAAATACCACAGAGCCCCTCCTGTCAGAAAAAGAATAACAAGAAAAGCGATTATGAACTTTTTCATTCTTTTACATCCCGCCGGTTATGGCAGTGAATGAAATACCCAGGAAAACTTATCTCACAGGAAACAATAAGCCTTTCACGAGAAGGCGGGGGAGGCATGAAAATAAAGTATTCCGTGCCAGAACCACAGTTCTCAGAAATAAACTTGACAGGTTCCATTTTATTTACCACCCCCTCTCCGGGAAGAGCATATACGTGACATTTTGCAGGATACCCGGCCAGTTTATCCAGTGTAATCAATCCCGCCCCCCGCGTATAGAAATAAAAAACAGACACGACAACAAAAAATAAAATAAAAGATATGGCGAATACCAGACAGTACCGTGACCCGGAAATAATAGGGCGAAGCATCCCATTCACCCGGTGAAACGGTACAGCTGTGACAGATATTTCCTGGGATATCAGGATATCCGGATTAAACATAAAACCGACTCTGGGAATGGTAATAATAGTATTGTCCGGTAATCCCACCTGATCCAGTTGTTTTCTGAGAATACTTATATACTGATTTAAATTACCGTTCGATGATCGCATGCCGTTGTCATCCCAGACCGTTTTAAAAAGGCAGTCTCTCGTCACAGGGTTGCCCTGATTTTTAATAAGCACCTCCAGCAGCCGGCGGGTTGAGGCCGCCATCAGAACGGACACTTCTGCAACCTGATTTTCCAGATTGCCGTCTTCCTCATTGAAGGAAACATCTTTATTGATAATGAACATAAATTCAGCAGAAACCTTCCTGAAAACACAATGCCGGACATACATACTGACGACGTTACCCGCCCCTTACGACTGGCTGAAGATTGCCTCCCCGCCGCTGGAATGCACCAGAGATGACGTACAGAGAGTATCAGGCTAAGTATGAGGCAGGAGTGAAGTTTTGTACACCCAGGTAAAGAAACACTTATCAACAGAATCAAAATGTGAAAAACACATAAATAACAGATAAAAAAACCATACTCACTAGAATTTCCGATTTTAATGTCTGTCAAATCAATTTGGCAGTACTCTGTACAATATGAAATTTGTCACATAGCAGGAATGATATGAAAGCACGGCGTTATATCACCCAGGGTGAGTGGAATACACTGATGCGAACAATCCCGGACACTGAAGAATACGTACGGGATCGGTGCATTTTAATCATGATGTATATACACGGACTGCGTGTCAGCGAACTGACAAGTATACAGTTATCCAGTCTTTCACTTGACAGTAACGAGATTTATATCAGGCGTATCAAAAATGGCTTTTCAACAACCCATCCGATACAGAATGAAGAAAAAATATGGCTGCTGCAATGGCTGAATATACGAAAGGAAAAACTCGGCGAAAATATATCTCCCTGGCTTTTCATTTCATCCAGAAAAAAAAGGATATCGCGTCAGCAGGTCTATTCCCTAGTAAGGGGATACGGTGAAATGGCGGATTTACCTGTCAGACTACATCCCCATGTGCTGAGACATTCCTGCGGTTATGCTCTGGCCAATCAGGGACTGGACACCCGTCTGATACAGGATTATCTGGGACACCGTAATATCCGTCACACAGTGCATTATACGGCCAGTAACTGCAAACGGTTTTCACGCGTCTGGGCATCAGGCCATGACTCTGTTCTGTAATACAGGTATGTGATGCCACCAGTAATATAAGACATTTATCCAATCTTATAGTGCTGGCGATAAAATCTGTCGGCGTATGTGGGGTATGAGACAACAATAACTCAGTCCGGTTGGCGCTGATTATTCTGGCCGATTTTGTAATCTGAGCATCATGTACATGATGCCCAAGGGAAATTGCGTGACGCTCAATACTCATCAGGTCAGTTATTACATGACTCAGCGTAAAAAAAGTGTAACCCAGCATATCTCGACCATGAAGGCCGGTATCTCTATTCGCTCCGGTCGCAGAATAGAAAAAGATCAGTGGTCAAAAACCGGTAATCGTCACTGGCGGACACGTAAAGATCCGCTTGAGGCCGTCTGGGACTGAATCGCCACGGGTTTAACAGACACCTCAGAGTCATTTAAGATGGCTTAAAGAGAGGTGCCCATGAGCGGTAAGCGTTATCCCGAAGAGTTTAAAATTGAAGCAGTCAAACAGGTTGTTGATCGCGGTTATTCTGTTGCCAGCGTTGCAACGCGTCTCGATATCACCACCCACAGCCTTTACGCCTGGATAAAGAGCTACGGTCCGGATTCTTCCACTAATAAAGAACAGTCAGATGCTCAGGCCGAGATCCGCCGTCTCCAGAAAGAGCTGAAGCGGGTTACCGACGAACGGGACATATTAAAAAAAGCCGCGGCGTACTTCGCAAAGCTGTCCGACTGAGGTACGCCTTTATCCGTGACAACACCTGTTGCTGGCCTGTTCGCCTGCTCTGTCGGGTGCTGGATGTACATCCCAGTGGTTTTTACGCCTGGCTTCAGCAGCCGCATTCACAACGCCATCAGGCAGACCTGAGACTGACAGGACAGATTAAACAGTTCTGGCTGGAATCGGGATGCGTCTATGGTTATCGCAAAATCCATCTGGATCTGCGGGACAGCGGGCAACAGTGCGGAGTGAACAGAGTCTGGCGACTGATGAAACGTGTCGGGATAAAGGCTCAGGTCGGATACCGGAGCCCGCGGGCACGTAAAGGCGAGGCCAGTATCGTGTCGCCCGACAGGCTCCAGCGACAGTTCAATCCGGATGCTCCGGATGAGCGTTGGGTAACGGACATAACCTACAGTGTGCCCGGAGTTCAGGGCGAGCATGGACGCTCAAATGAACCACGAGTCTGTCTGGAATATTGAACCGGTAACTCACGATGAGAAACCCAACAATCCCACCGGGTGTGACGGCGGAGAACCTGAGCGGCAGTGACCTGCGGCATGCCCGCAGGGTGATGTAACCCGCTGACAACGGGGATTGAGGCGAGATCACTAAGCCGAGATGATCCTCAAGGTTAAGTACTGAAAGGCTGAAGAACATGAACCCGTTAATCCGCCTCTGTGGGTTGAAAACGTCACCACGGCCTACGTGATCTGACAGGCCGTGCAGGAGGNGGAGAACCTGAGCGGCAGTGACCTGCGGCATGCCCGCAGGGTGATGTAACCCGCTGACAACGGGGATTGAGGCGAGATCACTAAGCCGAGATGATCCTCAAGGTTAAGTACTGAAAGGCTGAAGAACATGAACCCGTTAATCCGCCTCTGTGGGTTGAAAACGTCACCACGGCCTACGTGATCTGACAGGCCGTGCAGGAGGAACTGGCAGTGATACGTAAGCACTGCCGGTCGAAGGTGTTTTGACATGTATGCGAAACACCGGGGCAGCAGCGTCTATCACGCTNGGCGAGATCACTAAGCCGAGATGATCCTCAAGGTTAAGTACTGAAAGGCTGAAGAACATGAACCCGTTAATCCGCCTCTGTGGGTTGAAAACGTCACCACGGCCTACGTGATCTGACAGGCCGTGCAGGAGGAACTGGCAGTGATACGTAAGCACTGCCGGTCGAAGGTGTTTTGACATGTATGCGAAACACCGGGGCAGCAGCGTCTATCACGCTCGCGTTGCTGACTTCTGCCAACTTGCGGCAAGCAAGGATAAAGAGTGCGACGGGCAGCCTCCTCAGTATGTCTGAGTCCAGGCAGGTAAACCGGGGAAGGTCAGCGACGGATGTTAAGGGGGCATGGCTCCGATGACGCGCTGGCTGGCGGAGCTTCCGTAGTAGTCCGCGATGGGGAAACCCCATTACATGGCGAAGGGAAGCAGTTTAAATGTGTTTGCGACGTGAATTAACTGACCCAATGAGGTGAAGACCTTTGATAATCAGCGAAATGCAACGCAAGCTTGCCACATGGGCAACCACCGATCCGTCCCGACGGATTGAACGGCTGCTGCGTCTGATAACACAACCAGAATGGCTGGCTGAAGCGGCGCGGATCACGCTTTCATCAAAGGGGGCGCATACTTCCGGTGTTGATGGCGTGAACAAAACAATGCTACAGGCCAGACTGGCTGTTGAGCTGCAAATCCTCAGGGATGAATTACTCTCAGGTCACTACCGGCCCCTGCCCGCCAGACGGGTTTACATCCCTAAAAGCAACGGCAAACTGCGACCACTGGGTATCCCCGCGTTGCGGGATCGTATTGTTCAGCGTGCCATGCTGATGGCGATGGAGCCGATATGGGAAAGTGATTTTCATACACTCTCGTATGGCTTCCGGCCTGAACGCAGTGTCCACCACGCGATCCGCACGGTGAAATTACAGCTCACCGACTGCGGTGAAACACGGGGACGCTGGGTGATTGAAGGCGACCTGTCCAGTTACTTCGACACCGTACATCATCGACTACTGATGAAGGCAGTACGCCGCAGGGTCAGTGACGCACGTTTCATGACTCTGCTGTGGAAAATCATCAAGGCGGGACATATCGATGTCGGTCTCTTTCGGGCGGCCAGTGAAGGTGTGCCACAGGGCGGTGTTATATCGCCGCTATTGTCGAACATCATGCTGAATGAGTTCGATCAATACCTGCATGAGCGCTACCTGAGCGGGAAAGCCAGAAAAGATCGGTGGTACTGGAATAACAGTATCCAGCGGGGCCGAAGTACGGCGGTCAGAGAAAACTGGCAGTGGAAACCCGCGGTGGCGTACTGCCGCTATGCCGATGATTTTGTCCTCATCATCAAAGGCACCAAAGCACAGGCGGAAGCCATCAGGGAGGAGTGTCGGGGTGTGCTCGAAGGCAGTCTGAAACTCAGGCTGAACATGGATAAGACTAAAATCACCCATGTTAATGACGGCTTTATCTTTCTGGGGCACAGGATCATTCGCAAACGCAGTCGTTATGGCGAGATGCGAGTGGTCTCAACGATCCCGCAGGAGAAAGCCAGAAACTTCGCCGCATCGCTGACAGCACNGAAACTCAGGCTGAACATGGATAAGACTAAAATCACCCATGTTAATGACGGCTTTATCTTTCTGGGGCACAGGATCATTCGCAAACGCAGTCGTTATGGCGAGATGCGAGTGGTCTCAACGATCCCGCAGGAGAAAGCCAGAAACTTCGCCGCATCGCTGACAGCACTGTTATCAGGCAACTACAGTGAAAGCAAAGTCGATATGGCTGAACAGCTCAACCGAAAACTGAAAGGCTGGGCCATGTTCTATCAGTTCGTTGATTTTAAGGCCAAAGTCTTCGGTTATATCGACGGTGTCGTGTTCTGGAAGCTGGCTCACTGGCTGGCCCGCAAATACCGTACAGGTATCGCTTCCCTGATGAGGTGGTGGTGTAAATCACCGAAACCGGGTCAGAGCAAAACGTGGGTTTTATTTGGTAAAACCAACCACGGCAAGCTCAGTGGCGAAATACTGTACCGGTTGGTGGGGCAAGGCAAGAAGCTGTTCCGCTGGCGTCTACCCGAAGGTAATCCCTATCTGAGGACGGAAACCAGAAACACGTATACATCGCGCTACACTGAAGTGGCAATGGCGTTCACCAGTGTTTAAATGGAGAGCCGGATGCGCTGAAAGGTGCACGTCCGGTTCGGGGAGGAGAGGCAGGGAAATAGTCCGACTACGCCCTGCCTCTTACTCTACTCAGGACCCACGAAGGCTGGCTGTATCTTGCCGTGGTTGTTGATCTGTTCTCACGCAAAATTATCGGCTGGTCCATGCAATCCCGGATGACAAAGGACATTGTCCTGAACGCACTGCTGATGGCTGTATGGCGGCGTAATCCCCAAAAACAGGTGCTGGTTCATTCGGATCAGGGCAGTCAGTACACAAGCCATGAGTGGCAGTCGTTCCTGAAATCACACGGCCTGGAGGGGAGCATGAGCCGTCGCGGTAACTGTCATGATAATGCGGTTGCAGAAAGCTTTTTTCAGTTGTTGAAACGCGAACGGATAAAGAAAAAGATCTACGGAACGCGGGAAGAAGCCCGCAGCGATGTTTTTGATTACATCGAAATGTTTTATAACAGTAAGCGTCGGCATGGTTCTAGCGATCAGATGTCACCGACAGAATATGAAAACCAGTATTATCAACGGCTCGGAAGTGTCTAGATTATCCGTGGCGATTCAGAAGTCACTGCGTACCTGGGGCTAAATCCACGTCACCATCAATCCGGTAGTTCTGTCAGAGGCAAGACGCGTATGTCAAAAATGGGTGATTCGCGACTAAGAAGTGCCCTTTATATGCCTGCGTTGGTCGCACTGAGATATAACCCAGATATAAAGTCATTCGGGCAACGACTGTTGCTTGCAGGCAAACCGAGGATGCTTGTCGTCGGAGCCGTTATGCGGAAACTAATCCATATAGTATTCGGGGTACTAAAATCGTAAGCGTACAGCGAGAGCCGTATTGACAGGGATGCGTTATTCAGTTGGCAGTGTGATGCGCCAGGGTAGCAGTTCGCTGACCCGGTTGACTGGCCAGTCGGCGATGACGTCAAGCACATAGCGGAGGTAGCCTTCTGGATCCACGCTGTTCAGTTTGCACGTCCCGATCAGGCTGTACAGCAGTGCTCCCCGCTCACCACCGTGGTCAGAGCCGAAGAACAGCCAGTTCTTTCTCCCCAGACTGACCATCCGCAACGCATTTTCAGCGATGTTATTGTCCGCCTCGGCCCAGCCATCATCTGCATAGTACGTCAGCGCCGGCCACTGGTTTAGCGCATACGTGAACCCCTTCGCCAGTTCCGAGTGTCGCGACAGCGTTTTCATCTTTTCACGTAACCAGCTTTCCAGGGTACTAAGCAGCGGTTTCGTTTTCCGCTGACGCTCAGCAAGCCGTTGTTCCGCCGGCATTCCCCTTATCTCCGCCTCAACGGCATACAGCTCGCCGATTCGCTTCAGGGCTTCATCTGTCAGCGCCGACGGCGTGCGGACGTGCACATCGTGGATTTTACGACGGGCGTGAGCCCAGCAGGCGGCTTCCGTTATCCGGCCATCCCGGTACAGCTCGTTGAACCCGGCGTATGCATCCGCCTGCAGCACACCACTGAACCCCGCAAGATGGGTCTGCGGATGGATGCCTTTTCTGTCCGGGCTGTAGGCGAACCAGACCGCCGGCTCTAGCGCTGACCCGGCGTTGCGGTCATCTCGAACATACGTCCACAACCGCCCGGTCTTCGTCTTCTTATTGCCCGGCAGCAGCACCTGGACGGGGGTATCATCGGCATGGAGTTTGCCGTCGGTCAGGACATAGTCCTGAAGCACCTCTTCCAGCGGTGACAGCAGCCGGCAACAAGCATCCACCCAGCCCGACAGTAGCGAACGGCTCAGTTCCACACCCTGGCGGCTGTATATTTCTGACTGGCGGTACAGCGGGGTATGCTCTGCATACTTTGAGCTCAGCACACGGGCCAGCAGCCCCGGTCCGGCGATGCCCCGCTCGATGGGCCGCGAAGGCGCGGGGGCCTGCACGATGGCATCGCACTGAGTACAGGCATGTTTTTCCCGCACGGTCCGGATAACCCGGAAGGCGCTGCGCATCAGCTCCAGCTGTTCGGCGGTATCTTCACCCAGGTAGCTCAACGCACCGCCACAGTCCGGGCAACACGGTTCAGTTGGCAGCAGTCGCTTTTCGTCACGAGGGAGTGATTCGGGGAACGGTTTGCGGGTGCGGGTCTGACGCAGCGGGCGCTGTACTGCCGGGTCATCCACCCGGCCGGTCAGCGTATCACTTTCTGTCTGCAGCCGGTTCAGGTCCGCTTCCACCTGCGCGATACGGCGGGAGACCTTTTCAGAGCGGCTGCCGAAGTTCATCCGGCGGAGTTTATCCAGCTGTGCCTGCAGGTGGTCTATTTCGCGCTCCCGGCTGGCCAGCTTTTCCAGCAGGATCAGGTTCAGCGCTTCCTGTTCGGCAAGGCGCTGTTTCAGCAGAAGGATATCGTCAGAGGAGGTGTCGTTCATAAGCCATTATTTTACCAGGCTTATTCTGCGACAACCAGGATAAAGAGGCCTACAGCATGGTCAGGGAGGTCTGCAACCGCTTGGGCTGCCGCCAGTCGATGCCTTCCAGGAGCATTGCCAGCTGCGCCGGGGTCAGGAACACTTTGCCATCACGGGCTGACGGCCAGGCGAAGCGCCCACGCTCCAGCCGTTTGGTCAGCAGGCACAACCCGTCGCCGGTGGACCACAGCAGTTTGACCTGACTGCCGCTGCGGCCCCGGAAGATGAAGACGTGGCCGGACATCGGGTCGTCTTTCAGCGCCGTCTGTACCTTTGTAGCCAGGCCGTTGAAGCCGTTGCGCATATCGGTGATACCGGCAACCAGCCAGATTTTGGTCCCGGAAGGTAACGGGATCATCGCTTCAGCTCCTGTATCAGCAGAGTCAGAAGCTTTTCGCTGACAGTGCCATTGAGGCGGAGCGTCCCGTGCCGGAACGTTACCTCACAGCTGATACTGAGGGTTTCCGGGTCCTCAGCGAGCGGTTCTGGCTGTACGGCAGCGGCATCGAGAGTCACAGGAAGTAGCTGAGGGCTCTCTGAAGAAGGTAATAGCAGCTTTCCCTCGCGCCATTGTTGGCGCCATTTGAACAACTGATTGGCGTTAATACCATTTTCAAGCGCCAGTTTTGAGATGGATATCCCGGGTTCGCAGGAGGCAGCAACGAGCTGCTGTTTAAACTCAGGAGAATAATTAGGGCAGCCTTTACGCCTGCCAGGCGTCATATTTTTCTGCATATCTGACACTTTGGTTCCCACTACTTATTTGGTGGACACCACTTTGTCGGATACTTCAGATTATGACCAGACGGTTCACGCTGTACGCTTACCTAAAATCAGGCACAGCGTTCAGTTCACGCATAGCTGTACATTCTGTAGTTTCAGGCTGACGACAGTAAACTGGCTGATACTCGACAGGTTCAAATGTGTCTACTTCCATTTGGCCAACGGGCAGCTTTGTGCCAGAAGCGGACTGTCAATCATACGATCGAACCGCAAGAGCCGGGATATTTGTATATTGTGGTTATATGGGTACGATGAACTGTAACTTGGGATAACGTTCCAACCATTGCTTTGTAGTAACCCGTTGTTTAAAAGAGTTCAGCTTTTCACCTTCAAATTGATGTAGCCCCCTGAAACACCGGACAGTAGCTGTATCTCCAGATAAGAGATAGGCTTGAATATATGTCTAACACTAACGCCAATTTTGAGATGACCGGGATCCTGTTAGGGCAAGAAGTCCGCAAACGTAAAACTCCTCAGGAGAAGATCGCCATTATCCAGCAGACGATGGAGCCGGGCATGAATGTCTCCCATGTCGCCCGCCTGCACGGTATTCAGCCCAGCCTGCTGTTTAAGTGGAAGAAGCAATATCAGGAAGGCAGCCTTACCGCCGTTGCGGCCGGAGAAGAAGTCGTTCCAGCTTCTGAGCTTACTGCTGCTCTGAAGCAGGTCCGGGAGCTTCAGCGCCTTCTGGGCAAGAAGACGATGGAAGTTGAGATCCTGAAAGAAGCCGTGGAGTACGGCCAGTCGCGAAAATGGATAGCGCACGCGCCCTTGTTGCCAAAGGATGGGGAATAGCCCTGGTCAGCTGCACCATGGGCGTGTCGCGTGCGCAGCTGTCACTGCGGATTAACCGTTCTGCCGACTGGCAGGACGGGCGCTGTAACCGGCGTAATGACGAAGCAGACGCTGAAATCCTGTCGGAGATCCTCGACATCATCAGCGACATGCCTGGCTACGGCTATCGTCGTGTGTGGGGCATTCTGCGTAAGCAACGTCGCACAGAAGGGCTGCCGCCGGTTAATGCCAAACGACTTTACAGGATAATGAGCGAGCATAACCTGTTGCTGTTGCATGACAAACCAGAGCGACCAAAGCGTGAGCATAAAGGCAAAATCGCAGTAGCAGAAAGCGATATGCGCTGGTGTTCAGACGGCTTCGAGTTCGGCTGCGACAACGGTGAAAAGCTGCGGGTCACGTTCGCGCTGGACTGCTGCGACAGAGAAGCCATAGACTGGGCTGCAAGCACCGGGGGTTACGACAGTTCAACGGTGCAGGATGTGATGCTGAGGTCGGTGGAAAAGCGCTTCGGTGACAGGTTGCCGGACACACCAGTGCAATGGCTGACGGATAACGGTTCAGCGTACACCGCGCATGAAACGCGGAGGTTCGCGAGAGAGCTGAATCTGGAGCCCTGCACAACAGCGGTGAGCAGCCCGCAGAGCAATGGCATGGCCGAAAGGTTCGTGAAAACGATGAAAGAAGACTATATCGCGTTCATGCCAAAACCGGATGTGAGAACAGCCCTGCGAAACCTTGCAGCAGCGTTCACGCATTACAATGAAAACCACCCGCACAGCGCGCTGGGATATCACTCTCCGAGGGAATACCGGCGGCAGCGGGCATCGTTAACTTAGGATACAAAAGCTGTCCGGAGATGGCGGGTCAAGATCATTTTCACCTTCAAATGCAGGAGTCGGTCGTAAACGCAGTTCAAATAGGTCGGAGAGCCCATAAGGCGCTGTGATATCAAGACCTTCCTTCCCCAATCTGACAGCTATAGCTGTAGCTGTTTCAGGCCAGTGCAGTAGAGCATTTCTCGTTGAGGTATAGGGATAATCACCATTACGTTGATGCATCCTGGCTTGATTCTTCACTGACCAGTCTATCTGTGCTGACCTGTCCCTGAACAACGTGACTGATGCAGAGGCATTCCCGGGGCTTATCCGCCAGACACACCGGAAAATCAGGGTCGCTTCAGCCGACGGAGCTTATGACACCAGGCGGTGCCACGACGAACTGCGGCGGAAGAAAATCAGGGCGCTTATCCCGCCGCGAACCCGCGCAGGTTACTGGCCGGCTGAATATGCCGACAGAAATCAGGCGGTTGCCCGGCAACGGCTGACAGGAAGCAATGCGTACTGGAAATGGCACATGGCTTACAACCGACGTTCGGTGGCTGAAACGGCAATGTACCGTGTCAAACAGCTGTTTGGTGGGCATCTTACGTTGCGGGATTATGATGCGTAGGTTGGGGAGGCGATGGCCATGATCCGCGCATTAAACAAAATAACGCGCGCAGGCATGCCAGAAAGCGTACGGATTGCCTGAGGAAGTCAGCGACAAGGGAAGCTTTTATCTAAATCCGATTTATTCAACAAAGCCGATTGCTATTGTCAACAACGGGTAAAAAGTGGGTCTTCCGCAACTTGGGTGGAGATTTTCATGCCAGAGGACTCATCACCCGTCGTCTCAGTAGCTCGAACCCGGCTCGGCCATACATTTGCCGTTTCAGCATCTTCAGACGATTTACATGGCCCTCGACAACACCATTACTCCACCTGCTGATTATGGCTTCACATATTGCCGCTGCATCGGTTTCCATCCCCGCAGATACACGTTGAAGTTCTG
>NZ_KZ559404.1:0-327017 GCF_002850715.1 Citrobacter sp. L55
AAGCTGAAAAACCTGCTTTGCGAGATCGAGGCCAATACGTTTAATATTCATGTGGACACCTCCCCCTGGGAACTGAAGTTAACACCTCAGTCTGGCACGATGATGCCGTAAGGTGGGAGGTGTCCATCACATCGGCCTGAACATGCAGGCCGGATAAGGTGTTACTTCGCCATCTGGCCACAACGAATTACAGGATTGTGCCGCCTTTGGTCAACTGTTCGCGACGGGTTTCCATATCCTCTTTATGCTGACGGCCATGATGTGCGATAGCCGTACGCAAACGCTGTTGCTGGGTGTAACGTTCTTCCCGGCTCAGCACGACATCATCGCTGAGTTCAATCAGCAATTCATTCATATGCGTAATGACGCTCTCTTCAATGGCGGCATCAACACGTGCGCTGACCTCATCCAGATGCGACATAACCTCTCCTTAACTCATTAATTTAATTTTGCTTTTGAAAAATCGCTGCCCATCAGGCTAACGCTGTATCCGCTGACGTTGCTGCGCGTCGCGTAAAACGTTTTCCCGTTTGCCAACGCAATCCACGGAGCCTGTTGGTAGAAAATCTCTTGCGACTGCTGGTAAAGCGCGGCGCGTTCTTCCGGTTTACTCACCAGTTTCGCCTTTTGAACCAGCAAATTATACTCTTTATCGCACCAGCGCGCGGCGTTAGATCCGGTTTTAATGCTGTCACAGCCCAGCAGTACATCGGCGAAGTTGTCCGGATCGCCGTTGTCTGACATCCAACCGAACAACGCGGTGTCATGCTCACCTTTACGCATTCCGGAGAGATATTCGCCCCACTCGTACGACACAATTTTCGCCTTCACGCCAACCTTCGCCCAGTCGCTTTGGATCATCTCGGCAATCCGTCGGGAGTTCGGGTTGTATGGGCGCTGAACCGGCATTGACCACAGCGTCGCTTCAAAGCCGTTTTCCAGTCCTGCCTGTTTCAGCAGATCTTTCGCTTTTTGCGGGTCATAAGCGTAATCCTGCAAATCTTTATTGAATCCCAACATATTCGGCGGAATTGGCGATTTTGCCACCGTACCGGAACCTAAAAAGACGGCGTTAATAATGGCCTTTTTGTCTGTCGCGTAGTTAAGCGCCTGACGCACCAGCACGTTATCAAACGGTTTTTTCTCGGTATTAAACGCCAGATACCCGACGTTCAGCGCTTCAACCGAATGCAGCGTCAAATCTTTATTCTTCTTAATCTCGTCAAACTGTACGGGCGCAGGTGCCGGAATTATCTGGCATTCATTGGTTTGCAGTTTCGCCAATCGGGTCTGAACGTTTGGCGTGATTGAAAAGATCAGGTGCTTCGTGGGGACGGCGCCGTCCCAGTAGTTCGGGTTGGCGAGATAGCGGATTTGCGAATCCTGCTTGTACTGCTGCAACACGTATGGCCCGGTGCCAATTGGCCAGTTATCGACGTTTTCCGGAGTGCCTTTTTTCAGCATCACGTCGGCATATTCTGCAGAGAGGATGGAGGCAAAATCCATTCCCCAGTCGGCAAGAAACGCGGCGTTAGGTTCATTAAGGATAAACTGAACGTGATAATCATCGACCTTCTTCACTTCTTTAATCAGTTTATCCAGACCGACATCGTTGAAGTATTCGTAGCTTCCCTGAGAAATTTTGTGGTACGGATGATCGGCATCTTTCTGTCGTAATACCGAGAAAACCACGTCATCAGCGTTGAAGTCGCGGGTTGGTTTGAAGAATTTATTACTGTTGAATTTCACGCCCTGACGCAGGGTAAAAGTGTAGATCTTACCGTCCGGCGAAATCGTCCAGTCCGTTGCCAGAGACGGAACTGGCGTATTTTTTACCGGATCAAAGTTGATGAGTCGGTTGTAGAGCACCTGTGAGCTGGCTACAAACGATGGACCTGAACTGGCGATTTGCGGGTTAAATGACTCTGGCGACGCTTCTGAGCAGTAAATGAGAGTGTCAGTATTGGCCGCGAACGCCGCGCCTGATGGTAAGACGGCGCTGAGCGCCAGCGCGAGTAACGTTTTCCTTGCAATCATGGTTATAAGCCTTCTTATTTTATTATTAACCGGGATATCAGAGCATAGCTGACAAAAACTGACCAATAACAAATCACTATCAGGTTATTCTAATCCGGTGTATTTCGCTGAATAATTCATCACCCTAAGCGAATTAATTTCCCTTAAGTCTTTTTCAAAACGTCAAGATTTTTCCCGGCACTCTATGCCATGAAAATTCGCCCCTTTTTGCCTCTCTTCCACCGTTTGCTCGTTTTTATAAAACGTAAAGTAGATACGTGAAGAAGTCTAAGGGGTAACAACGTGGCAAAAACTCTCTTGCGCAGCGGCAATTTGGATGACTATCAGGCCGTGGGCGGCGGTGGTCAGGCCGTGTTTGATTCAGCATTGCAAATTCGTGAAACGCTTCGCCTGCGTAAACAGCAGGCGATGGTGGATTGTCTGGCGATCCCACAAATTAACGACAACGGCGATCGCGTTGACTGGTATTCGCCGATTGAAGGGAAAGCCGTTGCATGGAAAGCCGCTGATGAAGACGCCCGTTTTCGTGCGCTGCGCTATCTGGGGAGCACGCTGGAAAATGCGGCGGCGCTGAGCCGTAAAAGTCTGCAATCGGGTAAAACCTCTCTGCAACTGTTTGGCTCACTGCTGGAAAAAGCCATCCAGTTTCCTGGTGAGAATCACGTGTTTCTGGTTGAAGGTAAACCCGTTATTACGTTCTGGGGTTTCGTCAATCTGAATGAAAATCCTCGCGACGATGTGCTCGATTGCCTGCGCCTTGCCGATATTCCTCCGGTCGTCACCGTAGCGGAGCCTGAGCCGGAAGAAGAAATCACTGCCCCAATCACCTTCGTCGAGGCCGACGCACCTTTGCTGACTCCAGTGGTTGAGCTACCTAAACCGGCTGAACCTGAACCACAACCCCTGGTCGTTGTTAACGAACCTGAAGTCTCGCCGCCGCTCGCACAGAAGAAACCCGCACGCCGCCTGCCGTTGTGGAGCCTGCCCGTTGCCGCGGTGATCATTGCAGCCATGGTTGGGCCGCTGCTGTGGAAGCAACAGACCACCCAGCCCGTACCCGCTGTTCCCCCTGGAGACGTCGCTAAGGCAGATATGGCACCGCTGCCAGAACTGACATCTGCACTGCCGCTGCATCGGGCTGAAGTGGTTCCGGCTGCCAAAAAAGAAAAACCTGTCGAGGGACCGGTCGTGATCGCCGCGATTCCGAAAGATGCGCTGGTGATGGATGCCAACCAGATGAAGGCAGGAACGACGCGTTTTCTCAACGGTAACTGGCGCGTAATGGTTGATGTTAAAGATCCGGTTAGCGGTAAAGCGCCGTCGCTGCGCTATCAGATCCAGGCCAATAAAGGTACTGCGCGCGTGGTTCATGGCGACAATATTGTTTGTCGTGCCGAGATTTTCTCCGGTTTGCATCAGTCAGGTGAATTAATGATTAAGAGTCGCGGGAATGCCCGTTGTACGGACGGGTCACGTTATCCGATGCCGGAAATTACCTGCAAAGCGGGAACCAATGACGTCGCCGCCTGTACCGCACGTTATGACGATCACGCGGAAATCCCTCTGACGATCAAAAAGATAGGTGCCTGATTTTATGTTGGTGAATCTGTGTGACTACAAACAGAGCGTGACGCTCATCGCCAATAGCGGTGTGCAATTTCTGGATTTTGGCCTGACGCCGCAGGAATCTGCGCATCATGGCCGCTTTGTGCGCAAAACGGCAAACGGTCCCCTGCTGCGGCTGGATTTCGATCTGACAACCGGACGTTATACCTTACCAGGCAGCACCGGCGCTCAGCCCGAAGTGGTGAAGCCGGAAAGCACCCAAAAGCTGCATTATTCGCTGGACGTGCTCGACGGTGTCTGGCTGCCGCTGCCGTTCCTGCGCTTTAATCCGCCGCGTACGTTCGTTGAAGGCCCGGATAACTGGGCGCGCGTACAGGTGCGAAAGCTGGCGCAACCTGACAGCGCGGGCAACACCCACCGCGTCACCGTGGCGCTGGACAGCCAGCTCACTGAAAATGCCCCTGCGGCGTTAACCCCCAACGAAAATGACCTGCTGAACGGTACGCGATTTGCGCTGGCCTGGCATGACAACGAAATTGCCGATTTCCTCGACCAGACCTGGATTGACGGCTGGTTGCGCGAATCCTTTATGCATCATGTCACACAGCATGAGAACCGCTCAGAACAAGAGATCCAACAGGCGCTGCGTAACTTTGAATATCAGGCGCACTGGCTGAATGTGCTGACCCTGTTAGGCGAGCAGCTTTCCGTCCCGGAAGTGAAACTGGTCACGCATACCCTCAGCACGCCCGCCATTCCCGTTGATCTTATCCTGGATATCGGTAACACCCATACCTGTGGCGTCCTGATTGAAGATCACGGGGATGCCAATGACGGACTACGCCAGACAGCCGAATTGCAGGTGCGTTCGTTAAGCGAGCCACAGTTTCTCAACGATCCGTTGTTCACCAGCCGACTGGAGTTTTCCGAAGCGCGTTTTGGTAAGCAGCACTTTTCCGTGGAGAGCGGTCGTGATGATGCCTTTATCTGGCCGTCGATTGTCCGCGTTGGCGATGAAGCCCGAAAGCTGGCGATGCAGCGCATGGGCACTGAAGGCAGCAGTGGGATCTCCAGCCCGCGCCGTTATCTGTGGGACGAAACGCCGGTGTTGCATGACTGGCGCTTTAGCCAGATGAATGGCAAAACCCAGCGCGAACCACTGGCTACCGCCTTCCCACTGATGAACCTGATGAACGATGACGGGCAACCGCTGTTCAGCCTGCCGCAGGATGATCGTCTGCCGGTATTCTCACCGCAATACAGCCGCAGTACGCTGATGACGCATATGTTGTGCGAAATACTGGCCCAGGCGCTGGGGCAAATTAACAGCGTGGCGACGCGTTTGCGCCTCGGATTCCCGGCATCTCCTCGTCAGTTGCGTACGCTGATCCTGACCCTGCCGTCGGCGATGCCCAAACAGGAGCGTGAGATTTTCCGCCTGCGCATGTTTGAAGCCATTGCGTTGGTCTGGAAAGCAATGGGCTGGCACCCGCAGGATGAAGACTTCACCACCCGTAAACAGCAGGAAAAGAGCGTGGTTCCCGTACCTGAGATCCAGATGGAATGGGATGAGGCCAGCTGCGGGCAACTGGTGTGGCTGTATAACGAAGCAATCTCTCACTACGATGGTCACACCGAATCGTTCTTTAACGCCCTTGCCCGCCCGGACCGTTTGCCGGAGCCTGGTGAGACTAAAGGTCGTGCGCTGCGCGTGGCATCGATCGACATTGGCGGCGGGACAACGGATATGGCCGTCGTCCATTACCAGCTTGATGACGGCGTGGGTACAAACGTCAAAATTACCCCGCACCTGCTGTTCCGTGAAGGCTTTAAGGTTGCGGGCGATGACATGCTGCTGGACGTGATTCAGCGCTGCGTGTTGCCTGCGCTGCAAACCCGTCTGCAACAGGCTGGCGTGACCGACGCGGCCGCATTGCTGGCTACGCTATTTGGAGATTCCGGGCGCATCGACACCCAGGCGATTTTGCGTCAACAAACGGCGTTACAACTCTTTATGCCGCTCGGTCATGCGGTACTTTCTGCCTGGGAACAAAGTGATATTAACGATCCGGTAGCGGGTCTGCATGCCACCTTTGGCGAACTCCTGAGCCAGCAACCAACGCGCAACGTGCTGAATTACATCCAGCAGGCTATCGATCATGCGTTGCCTGCGGGATCGCCAGCGTTTGATGTGCTGAGCGTGCCGTTACAGGTGCAGTTCAGGCAGTTACAAGAAGCGTTACTGGCGGGCCAGTTTACCCTGACCTCCCCACTGCACGCGGTCTGTGAGGCCATTTCACACTATCGCTGCGATATTTTATTAGTGACCGGCAGACCCGCCTGTTTACCGGGCGTACAGGCGTTGATCCGCCATCTGCAGCCCGTTCCGGTTAATCGTATGATCTGGATGGATAACTACCGCGTACATGAGTGGTATCCGTTCAGCCAACAAGGGCGGATTGGTAACCCCAAATCCACCGCAGCAGTTGGTGCCATGTTGTGTAGCCTGGCGCTGGATCTACGCTTGCCGCGTTTCAACTTTAAAGCTGCCGATATCGGCGCTTACTCGACTGTACGTTATCTCGGCGTGTTGGATAATACGGTCAATACGCTGCGTGATGAGAACATCTGGTATCACGATATCGATCTGGATAAGCCCGGCGCGAAGCTGGATGCCCGCCTGCACTTCCCATTGCGCGGCAACGTTACGTTAGGTTTCCGTCAACTGGCCAACAGCCGTTGGCCTGCCACACCGCTGTATACGCTCAGCATAAATTCTGCCGAACTGGCAAAAACCATCGCCGGAGATGGCGTGTTGAATGTACGGCTGCAGCTACGCGGTGGTAGCAAAGAAAGCGGCCCGGAATTTTTCGTACTGAGCGATGCGTGGTTACAGGATGGCACTCCCGTTGCCGCCAATGCCTTAACGTTAAAACTGAATACGCTGGCAGACCGACGCCATAGCGGGAGCCATTACTGGATTGATAGCGGGAGCGTGTACCTGAAATGAGTAAGATGTTAAACACCGCGCAGGCCGCCATCGAGTGGGTAACTGATACCCGTCAGCGTGCGGCGCGTCTTGATGATGAAGCGGATGCCCTGTTGGCACAGCTCACCCTGGCCGCCGTTAATGAATCTGCGTTGAAGACGACCTTTTCATCGCGAGGATGCGTTGGGCTTTACGGACATTCGCAATCGGCAAAAGCGCACCTGCTCACAGCATTGTGCAGCAACGCCAATGGCAAAGTGAATATCGTTACCCCGGATCGCAGCTTTGATTACTTTTCACATATTAATCCTGGTCATGCGCCAACCAATATGGCGATCCGCTTTACGCGTGATGAAAATCCGCTCGATGGTGAATGGCCGTTGCGCCTGCGGCTACTCAGTGAAGCCGAACTGGTACAGCTATTTATTACCCAGTTCTGTGCGCTTGCGGACAACCGCCAGGTCGAGAAATCGATTATTGAGGCGCGCCTGGAAAAATGGCAAACGTTGCGCCAGCGTCATCCGGTGCCGGGCATTACCGCGCATGATGTCGCGGCAATTGGCCGTTTCTGGCGCGCCTGCGTACCGGCCAGACAACAGCAATTTGACGACGCGCTATGGCATCAGTTTGCCACGCTGCTACCCGCTCTGGATCTGACTACCCGGGCAAACGCCTGGGCGTTACTGTGGGGAGAACAACCAGAGTTGACGCAACAGTGGTTGGCGCTGGCGCATACGCTGCAACAAACCGGGAGCGCGCAAGAACTCGCGGCTCCGCTGAGCCTGCTGGTTGACCATTTTGGTTTACCTGCCGAGAGTTTCCTGACTCAGGTAGCATTGAACGGGAATGAGGCGCAAAGCGATGTGGTGGTTCATCCAATAGAAAATGATCAGTTGCTCAATGCGGTCAGCCTTTCTCAGGCTTCGCTGGCGCTGCTCACGCGCGAGCTGGTCCTGACGGTTGAAGACGCGGTACTGGAGAATGTCGATCTGCTGGATATTCCCCTCGCCCCGGATGTTCATCCCCATCCATTGTGGCAGGCCAAATTAGGCTGGATGCTGGAACATTATCGCCAGCATCTGCAACCGGATGTACTTTTAATCTGTAATGCGGTATCTACCCGCTCCCAGACGCCCGCCATCACCCGCAAACTACTGGGCTGGGTTAACGACACTCAGCCCGTACATGACGCCGCATTGCCGGGAGTGGTCTGGGCCATTACTCCGCAGGATGCGCGGTTTAGCACTCAGCAAAATCTTGATGAATCTGTGCAGCAATTAATGGGCAAGCCCGGACTGCACTGGGGCACGCTGCAGGCGCTGGATAAACACAGCTTACAACGCCTCGTCGAATGGCTGACTCAGGCAACCTCGCCCCAGCAACGCCAGGCGAGATTGACCTCCCTGCGTGAGCAGCACCAGCAGCGCGTACGCGAAACCCTGATCGGCTGGATTAACCCCGTTGAAACCGAATCGGGTAGCAATGAGTCGGTGATCCGCCAGCTCCAGGCCCAGGCGGCAAAACATGGAGAACTCCTGGACGGTTTGCTCCCGCCGATGCGCCTCTTTGAGTCGCTACTGCGTGTTCAGCAGCCGCGCGAGGAACAGGTGAGCGGATTATTTAATGAAGAGATTGACCTGTTTGCCGAGGTGCGTGACACACCGCACTCGCCGGAAAGCAAAGAGACCGGGTATCAGGCGCACAAAATGTGGGTTAACCACGTGCGCCAGTGGTGTCGCGATGAAAATAATGCGCGCCGATTACGTCTCGAGCCGCGTACGCTAAGGCAGGTTGCCGATATCCTCGTCACCACCAGCTATCGGCTGGAGATGCCGCAACGCTTACAGCGCATTATGCAGCGAGAAAACGTCTGCGCCGCGCAGCTTCACGCCGATATTGGGGATTTTATTACCTGGCTTGGATTTGCCAGCGTGGCAGAGGAACAGCGTCCGGCCAGCAGGATCCAAAAAGGATCGGCTATTTTTAGTGCCCCGGCGCAACAGCCGATGTTACGGTTGACGAAACTGGATGAACAACCTTCGCATGGCGCAAGCCGTTACGTTTACGACTGGCTGGTCGCTTTGTATACCCGCGCCAATGAAAACGTGGGATATCAGCATCCAATGGATGTTTGCGCAGCCGACAAAAAACGATTAGATGCCCTGCTTTCCTCCTGAAACGGCGTTTACGCCGTCATCAGAAGAGAGAAAACATTAACGCGACGGGAAAACTCATCGGCCAGGTCGCCCCGACTAATACCGCGCTGAGAAAACGAATCCGCTTTTTATCGCGGGAAAGAAACCAGGTGATGATTGCCGTGATAGCGGCCATCACCGCATAAAAAACCAGCATTTTTTGGTACAGAGACATGTCAGGCATCCGGGCCGAAAGGTAAAATCGCGCGCAATATGCTCTTTTTCATGACCCACATCAAGTTTTATTAATTATTTTAAGAGAAACGCCGGTAAAACAAGCCGTTTTCATTATGTTCAGAATCCGTACTATTGCGGATAGTTATAACCCGTACTATACCCATAAGGGTTAAAACGAAAGGTGGCACAAATGAATGTTTCCAGTAAAACTGTGGTGCTGATAAATATATTTGCTGCTGTAGGACTTTTCAGTCTGATTTCCGCAAGGTTTGGCTGGTTTGCTTGATGTCGTTCTTCTTGATTAATTGCAGCGTCCGCTGGCAGAGAGGCTCTTCTCTCTGCCATTAGTACACGATTTTCCCACTCTCCTGCCACCCGGTAAATTATCCTTAGTATGTAATACCCCTAATCCTTCTGCGGCATTATATTGCCCGCATAACGGCTCGGTGTTGTGCCGGTATGCTGATGGAAAAAAGCGATAAAAGCACTGTCACTGACAAATTCCAGATATTGTGCCACCTGGCTGATCTGCCCCCCATCAGCCAGCATCTCCATGGCTTTTAATAGTCTAAATTGCTGCCGCCAGCTCTGATAATTCATCCCGGTATCCCTGGTAAATATTCGACTGATCGTCCTCTCGCATGCCCCAACCCGTTGGGATAATTGATTTAGTCGTGGTGGCAATTCGCCCATACGTACTCCTTCAAGCCACACGTTCAGCCGTGGATCTGAGGGAAACTGCAACGTCCAGTTTTCACTGTGGGCGGCCCGCATTTCCTCACAGAAAACGGTGATAAGACTGGCCTGCTGCGCGGCAGGCATTTCCCACGGCCAGAAAGCCATACGTTCTATTACTTCAAAAAAGAGAGGATTAACGTCGACTATCTGCAGCGGTAACTTAGATAACGGCAATGTAGTTGAAAAATACAATGAACGATAAGCCATCACCCCGCGCATTATGGCGCGATGTACCGTACCAGCCGGGATCCAGACCGCGCGCCGTGGCGGTAGCAGACACAGGGCATGCTCCAGCTCAATCGTAATGCTTCCCGCTGCCGAAAAAAGTAGCTGATGACGAAGATGGCTATGCCGGCCGGAATCGTGTACGCCCATCTCGGAGGCAATCCCGATTACCGGTTTATCAAAACTATCTGCATTGAAATCATCATCCGGGGCAATTTCCATTATCTGTCCGATAGTTGATATTTAAAGTCTTGATAATGGTAATGCGACACCTCCTTTTCAGCAATAATGCCCGCCAGTTTTCTGTCTCTCTGGATATTGCAATGAACACTCTTCGCCGCCCGCCGCTGTGGCTTCTTACTTTGCTGATTATGTTTCCGCAACTGGTGGAAACCATTTATAGCCCGGCATTGCCAGGAATCGCCACGTCTTTTCACGTAAGCAGTGAGCGCGCGGCGCAAACACTCTCCGTTTATTTTATTGCCTTCGCCATCGGCGTGGCGATGTGGGGTTGGCTGAGCGACTGCATCGGTCGACGTTGGGCGATGCTGGCTGGACTTATCTGCTATGGGTCAGGTTGTGCCCTGGCCGTGGTTGCCACTGACTTCAGCGTTTTGCTGCTGGCGCGGATGATCTCAGCCATCGGCGCGGCTGCCGGGTCAGTGGTGGTACAGACCATGTTACGGGACACGTATGAATCAACTGCACTATCCCGCGTCTTTTCCGTGATGGGCGCTGCGCTGGCATTGAGTCCCGTTTTCGGCCTGCTAAGCGGAGGTTGGTTGGTTAGCCTGTATGGTCATACCGGTGTATTTATTGCCCTTGTGCTGCTGGCGCTGCTACTGCTACTACTGACTGCGACCATGCTGCCAGAAACCCGGCCCGAAAATACGCTCAGACCCAGCCTTGCTGCACTGCTCTCCCGCATGATGAATGACCGCGATCTGTGGAAAAATACCATGCTGGTTGCGCTGCTGAACACCATGCTGTTTAGCTATTACAGCCTGGCTCCGTTTCTTTTCGGGCAATTGGGATGGAGTTCCAGAGCCTTTGGCTGGACGGGGGGACTACTTGCGTTTGCTTCGCTGTCGGGCAGCCTGCTGAACCGGAGATTATTGACGACAGACCTGACATCGGAACAGAGGGTACGTTATGCCTGTGCGCTGGCAGCATTGTCAGGCCTCGCCGCGTGGTGGTTACAGCACTCCGCGTGGATTCTGATACCGGTTTTCGGCGCGGTTATTGCCTATGGCATCGCGATCCCTAATGTGCTGAGTCAGGCCCTACGCCACTATCGTGAACAGGCCGGGGCCGCCGGTGCATTATTCGGATTAAGCTATTACCTGTTGCTGGGAATGATGCTGGGGGTGGCAGGCATGGTGCAACAACTGGGGCTGGTTCTGAGCGTCTGTGCGCTACTCGCCTGGATTTGCAGCTTGCGCCGCGGATAACCGGATGACGATCCTGAAAGCACAAAGCCCTGACATTAATAAGCCGGGGCTTTGTTGTATTAATAGCCTGACCTCGCGGATATTTCCAACTTACCGCCGTCCGATGGCGACGAGGCCAGTGGCGCGAATAATATAGACACACGTTTGCCAGTATTTAGCTATCCGTGCCGCATTTATTGCTCGCGCTTCAGATATTACTCATGCTTGATCATGACATGGCGAACAATCGTGTAATCTTCCAGCCCGTAAACCGACATATCCTTGCCATAACCAGACTGTTTTTGTCCGCCGTGCGGCATCTCGCTGACCAGCGTGAAGTGGGTATTGACCCAGGTGCAACCATACTGCAGGCGAGCGCTAAATCGATGCGCGCGCCCCACATCCCGAGTCCAGACGGAGGATGCCAGGCCGTATTTCGAATCGTTAGCCCACGCCAGCACCTGATCTTCATCCTCAAATACGGTGACGCTGACCACCGGACCGAAAACTTCCCTCTGCACGATAGCATCTTCCTGCTTCGCCCCGGCCAACAGCGTCGGAGCAAAATAGTAGCCTGCGCCGTCCACTTTTTTACCACCGGTGATGACTTTGATATGCCCCAGTGCTTTAGCTTCATCGACCGCTTTAGTCACGCGATCGAGGTGCGCCTGCGAGCTTACCGGCCCCAGCTCCGTCGATTCGTCATTCGGTGCACCGATTTTCAGGCTGGCAACCGCGGCCCCCAGTTTCTCAACCAACGCGTCATAAATGCCTTTCTGGGCATAGATTCGACAAGCGGCGGTACAGTCTTGTCCGGCGTTGTAATACCCAAAGGTTCGCACGCCGCTCACCACCGCATCCAGATCGGCATCATCAAAAATGATGACCGGGGCTTTGCCGCCCAGCTCCATATGTGTGCGCTTAATCGAAGGCGCGGTGTGCTGGATAATGTGTTCACCTGTCGCAATGGAGCCGGTCAGGGAAACCATCCGGACTTTTTCATGACCGGTCAGCGGGTCACCCACCGTTTTGCCACGGCCAAACAGCACGTTGATAACGCCAGGCGGATAAATATCTTTGGCAAATTCAGCCAGTTTAAGTGCCGTTAGCGGGGTAATTTCTGACGGTTTAATCACCACACAGTTACCCGCCGCCAGCGCCGGTGCCAGTTTCCACGCCGCCATCATCAGCGGGTAGTTCCACGGCGCGATAGAGGCCACCACGCCCAGCGGATCCCGACGAATCATCGACGTATGCCCTTCCAGATACTCTCCGGCCGCCTGTCCTTGCAGGGTACGAGCTGCCCCGGCGAAGAAGCGGAAAACGTCGACGATTGCCGGAATTTCATCGTTAAGGACACAGTGCAGCGGCTTACCACAGTTAAGCGATTCCAGCTCAGCGAAGGTTTGCGCGTTATCGGCGATAGCATCCGCCAGTTTCAGCAGCAGTTCGGAACGGACTTTCGGTGTGGTTTGTCCCCAGGTGGCAAATGCGCTGTCTGCTGCACGTACCGCCGCATCAACCTGCCCGGCTGACGCCTCGGCAATCTCCAGAATGCGTTCTCCAGTGGCAGGGTTATAGACTGGCTGCTTTTCACCTTCACCGTTGACCAGCTCGCCATTAATCAGTAATTGATGTTGCATAGCAATTTCCCATATCGTCGTTTATTTACCGTTTCCGGCGAGAGTGTCGCCTTCACGCGTTAGCCACCAGGCCCCTAAAATTGGCAGTGTTGTCACCAGCATTACCAGCAATGCCACAACGTTGGTGACAGGCACATCTCGTGGTCGACCCAGTTGATTGAGCAGCCACAAAGGAAGTGTTCTTTCATGTCCGGCGGTGAACGTTGTCACGATGATTTCATCAAACGACAAAGCAAACGCCAGCATCCCTCCCGCCAGCAGTGCCGATGCCAGGTTTGGCAGCACGACATAACGAAAGGTTTGCCAGCCGTTGGCGCCAAGATCCATAGACGCTTCAACCAGACTCCATGAGGTACGGCGAAAACGCGCCACGACGTTGTTAAATACCACCACCACGCAAAACGTCGCATGGCCGACCACGATGGTGAGAAAACCGGGTTCCAGGTTGATAGTTTTAAACGCCGTCAGTAGCGCCAGACCGGTAATAATCCCCGGCAGCGCGATCGGCAACAGCAGCAACAGCGATATTGCGCTTTTACCAAAAAAGTCCCTGCGCCACAGTGCGGCAGCGGCCAGCGTCCCCAGAACGAGAGCAATGGCCGTCGACAATGCAGCGATTTTAAGTGACAACGTCACCGATTCCAGAATGTCGCTACGTTGCGCCGCAACGCTAAACCACTTCAGCGTTAACCCCTGCGGTGGAAAACTAAAAGCAGCCTCCTCAGTATTAAAAGCATAGGTGGCGATGATGAGGATGGGAAAGTGCAGGAAAATAACCCCGCCCCATGCCGCCAATTTGAGTAACCAGGGCGCGCGTTCAGAGTGCATCGAAAGCTCCCAGACGCTTCACGAACGCCAGATACAGTGCGATTAACACAATCGGCACCAAAGTAAATGCCGCCGCCATCGGCATATTGCCGATCGCCCCTTGTTGCGAATACACCATATTGCCGATGAAATAGCCTGGCGGCCCCACCAGTTGCGGCACGATAAAATCGCCCAACGTCAGAGAAAAAGTAAAGATCGACCCTGCCGCGATACCGGGTATCGCCAGTGGCAGGACCACATAGCGGAAAGTCTGATGCGGACGAGCGCCCAAATCAGCGGAGGCCTGTAAGAGCGAAGGCGGAAGTCTCTCCAGCGCGGCCTGTACCGGCAGGATCATAAACGGCAGCCAGATGTAGACGAACACCAGAAAACGCCCTAACCCTGAAGTCGACAACGTATTGCCGCCGACCGCAGGCAGCGTCAGGAACGAAAGCAGCAGAGGCTCCAGTCCCAGATGAGTTAAAAACCACTGCGCCACCCCGTCTTTAGCCAACAGTAACGTCCATGCGTAGGCTTTAACAATGTAGCTGGCCCACATCGGCAACATCACAGCAATGTAAAAAAAGGCTTTCATTTTGCCACTGGTATATCGCGCCATATACCACGCCATCGGAAACGCCAGAATCGCGCTGGCAATGGTGACTGCCACCGCCATCGTCAGGGTACGCAAAATGATGTCGTAGTTGGCGGGATTAAACAGCGCCTGCAAATTCGCCAGCGTCAGGTCGGGCGTGACCGACATGGTGAAATCATCGAAGGTATAAAAACCTTGCCACAACAGCGTCAGTAATGAGCCGAAGTAGACGATCCCAAACCACATCAGCGGTCCGAGGAGCAGCAAAAACAGCCCCAGGCCCGGATTACGCCAGAAGAACCCTGAGATCCGGTTCAGACTTGTCGACTGTGGAGGCGAATGTAAGACATTCATAGCCATTCACCTCTCCTCAACCAGCGGTACCATCACGTCGCGTGACCACGATGCCATGACCTGTTGACCTGGCGACAGCGTTGTCGGCAGCATTTCTCCCGTCAGGTTCGCCTGGCTAACCAGCAATTTTTCACCGCCGACAAGTTTCAGCTCAAAACGTGTCGCGGCACCCTGGTACTGCACAGCCTGGATAACCCCCCGAGCCTGGACTTCACCACTGGTATCATTCAAGCGAATGTGTTCCGGACGCAGGGAAAACATACCCTGTAGTCCGCAAACGTTCGCTGACATCGTTTCATCAAAAACATTTGACGTCCCGACGAAACTTGCCACAAACGGTGTGCGCGGACGCATGTACAGTTCACGCGGAGAATCCACCTGTTCGATGCGACCATTATTAAACACCGCCACACGATCGGACATCGACAGGGCTTCACCCTGATCGTGGGTGACAAAAATGAAGGTGATACCCAGGGATTGCTGTAGCTTTTTCAGTTCCAGCTGCATCTGCTCACGCAGCTTAAGATCCAATGCCCCGAGCGGTTCATCCAACAGCAGGACCCGCGGTTCATTGACCAGCGCGCGGGCAATCGCCACGCGTTGCCGCTGACCACCGGAAAGTTGCGATGGTTTGCGTTCATAAACAAAACCTAGCGCAACCTTATCCAGCGCTTCACGTGCTTTAGCGTGACGCTGTTTTTTATCAATACCTTTGACCATCAGCCCGTAGGCGACATTGTCGAGAATCGACATATGCGGGAATAGCGCATAATCCTGAAATACCGTATTGACGTCCCGTTCCCAGGGCGGCAATTCGCTGGCCTGCTTACCAAAAATGGTGATTGCGCCGCCTGACAGTTGCTCAAACCCTGCAATAAGGCGCAGACAAGTGGTCTTGCCGGAGCCGGATGGCCCCAGCATAGAGAAAAACTCACCGTCGTTAATCGCAATACTCACCCCATCAACTGCACGAACATCCCCGTACAGACGCGAGACGTTATGAAACTCCACTGCGTACGTCATAAAACCCCCAGCGGAATTAACGACCGCCCATAATGGCGATGTAATCCTGCGTCCAGCGACTGTAAGGAACGAATTTGCCACCTTCTGCGATCGGCGTTTTCCAGAAGGCAATTTTGTCAAAGTAGCTATAGCCGTTGGTTTCACAGCCCTTTTCACCCAGCAGCGGGCTGGCGTTACAACCTTCAGGCACGACTGGCAGAGAACCAAACCAGGCTGCGACGTCGCCCTGAACTTTCGGGGTTAATGACCAGTTCATCCATTTGTAAGCGCACACCGGGTGTTTGGCTTCGCTGTGCAGCATGGTGGTATCAGCCCATCCGGTAACCCCTTCTTTTGGGAAGACCGTGGCAATAGGCTGGCCTTCTCCTTTCAGGGCGTTCGCCTGATAAGGCCAGGCGCTGGACGCCACCACACCTTCGTTTTTGAAGTCGCTCATTTGTACGGTGGTATCGTGCCAATAGCGATGGATCAGCGCGTGCTGATCGCTCAGAACTTTGATCACCGCCTGATACTGTTGTTCGGTGAGCTGATAGGGATCGGTAATGCCCAGTTGCGGCTGAGTCGCCTTAACGAATAATGCAGCATCGGCAATATAGATCGGGCCATCGTAGGCTTGAACGCGCCCTTTATTGCTTTTTCCGTCCCCAAGTTTTTGCTCAACAAATACCACGTTCCAGCTATCCGGCGGCGTTGGGAAAATTTTGGTGTTGTACATCAGCAGGTTTGGCCCCCACTGGTACGGTGTGCCGTAAACTTTTCCGCCAACGTTAAACCACTCGCCTTTTACCACGCGCGGATCGATGCTTTTCCAGTTAGGGATCAGCGCGGTATTAATCGGCTGAACGCGTTTTCCCATAATCAGACGCAAGGAGGCATCACCGGAAGCGGTAACCAGGTCGTAGCCGCCTTTTGCCATCAGGCTGACCATTTCATCAGAAGTGGCCGCTGTTTTAACATTGACCGCGCAGCCGGTCTCTTTCTCAAACTGCGAAACCCAATCATATTGTTTATCGGTCTGTCCACGTTCGATGTAGCCCGGCCAGGCAATAATATCCAGACGGCCTTCCGGTTTATCTAAGGATGTCGGGGGTTCGGCTGCTTGTGCAGTCATCAGCGTCATACTGAGTGCGCACAGGCTACTGAGGGCAAACTGCTTGCTCATAACGTCTTACTCCTGTCTAAAAAATAATGAGCGGCAGCCTTGCCGTAAATATATGTCCTTTCCTAAAAATAGTCGGGGTGTTGTAAGCGTTCCTGCTGGCGCAAGGAAATTTAATCAGGTTGTGAGCTAACGCTCATTACGCTACTGATGCTGATCGGGAGCTTTAATCTTCTGGAGTATAGACAAGGAGTTAGGTGCAACGGTGGCAATAGTAAGAACTATTGATTTTTTGTATGGTAGCACCCGATATAAATAACATCGGGGTTAGGTATTCTCTATTTCGAAAATAAGAACGCGCTATTCTTTTATATTGAATAGCGCGTTACGTTTTATTTCATCATCTCGCGAATTAATTTTCCCAGCTGTTTCACTGCCTGTTCCTCACGCTCTCCCCAGTGCCATGCGGTATTAAAGCGAAAAAAACGAGTCCAGCTCCCCGAGGTCGAAAACATTTTTCCCGGTGCAATGCTGATATGGTGCGCCAGTGCCTGGGTGCTGAGCACGCCTGCATCAAGCGGTTCAGGCAGTTCCAGCCACAGAAAATAGCCGCTGTCGTTATGGTGAATTTTGACTTCCGCCGGAAGATGGCGCAGCAACGTTTGCCAGGCCTGCTGTTTGCGTTCCGCCAGTTGACGGCGTAAGCGGCGCAGATGCGCGTCATAGCGCCGGGTTGACAGATAATCCACGAGCGCAAGCTGCATGGGGGAACTGGTGGATAACGTGCTCATGAGCTGGAGTCGCTGAATACGTCGAGCATGCTTCCCGGCCGCCACCCAGCCCACGCGAAATCCGGGCACCAGGCACTTCGAGAAAGACGAACAATGCAAAACGCTGTCGGCGCGATCCCAGGCTTTGGCAGGCAGTGGTTTTTCGCGACCAAAGTACAGCTCGCTGTAGACATCATCTTCTATCAGCATTACATGATATTTTTCCAGCAATGCGACCAGGTGCGCCTTTTTCTCTGGGCTGAGCGTAAAACCCAGCGGATTTTGGCTGTTGGTCATCAGCCAGCAGGCTTTTACCGGATACTCCTGCAACGCTTGCTCCAGCGCGGTAAGATCGATCCCCTCTTTCACGTCGGTGGCAATCGAAAGCGCCTTCAGCCGTAATCGCTCCAGGGCCTGCAACGCCCCATAGAAACAGGGATTTTCGACAATCACCCAGTCTCCCGGTTCGGTAACCGCCTGCAGGCTCAGGTTGAGGGCATCCAGCGCACCGGTAGTGATGACAATTTCATCAGGTGAAATGGTCATCCCCTGTTGAGCATAGCGGCGGGCAATGGCATGGCGCAGCTCATCATTTCCCGGCGGCAGGTTTTCTATCACGCTCATGGCGGTCGCGGTTTTACTGACCTGCGCCAGCGAGCGGTTCAACTGCTGGAGGGGAAACAGACGCGGGTCAGGGAATGCAGAGGCAAATGGCATCACTGACGCATCCCGGCTGGCCTGCAGCATATCAAAAATATAGGTGTTGATATCCACCGCTTCATCGCGCATCACCTGCGCCTGCGGCGCTGCCAGCTCACGTTCAGGGCGCGCGGCAACATAGTAACCCGACTGCGGCCGGGCGATAATCCGGCCCTGACTTTCCAGCAACTGATATGCATGTCCGACGGTCATAAAACTCATGCCGCTGCTGACCACCTGCTCGCGCAAGGATGGCAAGCGATCGCCGGGCTGCCATACGCCAGACGCGATTTGATCGCGAATTTGCTCAGCCAGTCGCTGGTATTTTTTCATTTTTCGTCCTGATAATCGGTGTCGGTGACACGCACTGTATATATCAGTTTACATAATCAGGGTGTTTTTTATAACTGTTATAGTTAACAGTTTTACAACATTGTTACTGACAGCTCCTTGCCTAAGGCGCGTGTTTCAAGACGTGGACGCTTTTTGATAACAGGAATCCAGGTTCCAGATTTCATATCAGCCAGGCTAACCTATAACAGCACGACAACTGTTATGGTTAAAAAGAACTGTTCTGTTTCTGCCTTCCATTGCTTCGCAGCCTTAGAATTGCGCCAAATCAATTTTTCCTGCGGAGCTAAGCATGTTCGGTCTTGACGCGTTTCACCTGGCGAGGATCCAGTTCGCGTTTACGGTATCCTTTCACATCATCTTTCCGGCGATTACCATTGGCCTCGCCAGTTATCTGGCGGTGCTCGAAGGGTTATGGTTAAAAACGAAAAATCCGACCTGGCGCTCGCTATACCATTTCTGGTCGAAAATATTCGCCGTAAACTTTGGTATGGGCGTGGTTTCCGGGCTGGTGATGGCTTATCAGTTCGGCACGAACTGGAGTGGTTTTTCCGAGTTCGCCGGTAGCATCACCGGGCCGCTGCTGACCTATGAAGTATTAACCGCCTTCTTCCTCGAAGCGGGCTTCCTTGGGGTAATGCTGTTTGGCTGGAACCGGGTTGGCCCAGGACTTCACTTCTTCGCGACCTGTATGGTTGCGCTGGGTACTATTATTTCTACCTTCTGGATCCTCGCCTCCAACAGCTGGATGCAAACGCCACAGGGCTATGAAATTGTTAACGGGCAAGTCGTTCCCGTCGACTGGTTCGCCGTGATTTTCAATCCGTCATTCCCTTATCGTTTGCTGCATATGTCCGTTGCCGCCTTCCTGAGCAGCGCGCTGTTTGTCGCGGCTTCAGCCGCATGGCATTTATTGCGCGGTAATAGCACGCCAGCAATTCGCGCTATGTTTTCAATGGCGCTGTGGATGACGTTAATCGTCGCTCCGCTGCAGGCCTTAATTGGCGATATGCACGGGTTGAATACGCTGAAGCACCAGCCTGCAAAAATTGCGGCGATTGAAGGACACTGGGAAAATCCGCCTGGTGAACCGACCCCGCTGCTGTTGTTCGGCTGGCCGGATATGGAGCAGGAGCGCACCCGCTATGGGCTGGAAATCCCGGCGCTGGGCAGCCTGATCCTGACTCATAGTCTGGATAAACAGGTCCCGGCGTTAAAAGAATTTCCGAAGGAAGACAGGCCCAATTCCACCATCGTGTTCTGGTCGTTTCGCATTATGGCAGGGTTAGGCATGCTGATGATCCTGCTGGGCGCGTTTGCCCTGTGGCTGCGTTATAAGCAGCGGCTATACACCTCACGTCCTTTCCTGCGTTTTGCATTGTGGATGGGGCCCTCCGGTCTGATTGCCATCCTTGCTGGCTGGGTGACCACCGAAGTTGGCCGTCAGCCGTGGGTGGTTTACGGTTTGCAACGTACGGCGGATGCGGTTTCCGCACATGGTGATTTACATATGAGCATCAGCCTACTGTCTTTCTTTGTGGTGTATAGCTCGGTGTTTGGCGTGGGTTACAGCTACATGATCCGCCTGATCCGCAAAGGGCCACAGGAAGATGAGCCGACCATTCCACCAACAGGCACGCCGGCGCGGCCGCTTTCTGCTGTCGTTCTCGATTCTCAACCGGAGGCACACCGCTAATGGGTATCGATTTATCAGTTATCTGGTTTGTAATTATCGTGTTCGCCACGCTGATGTATATCGTGATGGACGGTTTTGATCTCGGGATCGGTATTTTATTCCCTGCGATTTCGGATGCGGATGACCGCGATGTGATGGTCAACAGCGTCGCCCCGGTATGGGACGGTAATGAAACCTGGCTGGTGTTGGGTGGCGCCGGATTATTCGGCGCTTTTCCCCTGGCCTATGCGGTGATTGTCGATGCGCTAACGATCCCGTTGACCCTGATGCTCATCGGCCTGATATTTCGCGGCGTCGCGTTTGAGTTTCGCTTCAAAGCCACGCCGGCGCATCGACCATTCTGGGATAAAGCTTTTCTCGGCGGTTCAATCCTCGCGACATTCACTCAGGGTATTGTGGTCGGTGCCGTACTCAATGGATTTTCCGTCACCGGACGCAGCTACAGCGGCGGTCCTTTCGACTGGCTGACCCCCTTTACCCTGTTCTGCGGCGTGGGCCTGGTTGTAGCCTACGCCCTGTTGGGGGCAACATGGCTGGTGATGAAAAGCGAAAATCCGTTGCAGGATAAAATGCGCTGCGTGGCAAGAAAACTGCTGCTGGCGATGCTGGTTGTCATTGCCATTATCAGCCTGTGGACGCCGCTGGCGCACAGCGCCATTGCCGAGCGTTGGTTTAGCCTGCCCAATCTGTGGTTCCTGATGCCGGTTCCGCTCCTGGTTGCGCTGATTAGCCTCTGGCTGTGGCGCTCGCTGGGTCAGCAAAACAGCCATACGCTGCCTTTTGTATTGACGCTGGGGCTAATTTTTCTCGGGTTCAGCGGGCTGGGGATCAGTATCTGGCCCCACATCATTCCACCTTCCATTACGCTGTGGCAGGCGGCAGCTCCGGCGCAGAGTCAGGGCTTTATGTTGGTTGGCGCGCTGCTGATTATCCCGATAATCCTGGTGTACACCTTCTGGAGCTACTACGTTTTCCGCGGCAAAGTTCAACATGGTGAGGGGTATCATTGATGCAACAAACAATCTGGAAACGCCTGATGTGGCTGGTGATCCTCTGGGGCGGCAGCGTGCTGGCCCTGGCCGCCGTTGGTATGTTCTTTCGTCTCTTGATGACGGCCGCCGGATTTAAATCCTGATTCTCTCTCTGATAACAACCGGGCAGCGCTGCACTGCCCGGTTGTGACAAATCCCAACGTTATCTAAACAAAAATGTAAAAAACATCGAAATGACAAAACAGAGATTGTCATTAACCCGATTAAAATATTGAATAGTCACCTGGCGAAATTATCGTCAATTCCGCAGCTAACGTACCAGAGGGTGCATGATGTTTAAGAAAGGGTTAACGGTGTTATTGCTGGCCAGCGCGCTTTTTTCCGGTCAACTTCTCGCTACTAATCAGGGACATGAGTATCTTCAGGTGCAGGATGCCGATCACTTATTACGACACACGGCCGACAGCGATGAGCTACGAATGACGGCGGAAGAATCCGCCGCCGATCTTCGCGAACACCATTACTGGCAAAAATCACGCAAACCCGATACACATCAGAGCTAACCGTTAGCTTTTACGCTTTGGCAACGTTTTCAGCAGTTCTTCAGGGCTGACGGAAGCCACCACGCTGCCCGGCAACGGCATCTTCAGAATGTGATGTTTCATCTTGCCGATCACGTGCATTTCGCACGGTCGGCAATCAAATTTCAGCGTCAGGACCTCATCGCCGTTAACCAGTTGCATCGGCGTGGCTTTCCAGCTTTTGATATTTCCTTTCGCCTGTTTCGGACACAGGTTAAACGCAAAACGCAGGCAATGTTTGGTGATCATCACCGGCACATCGCCCTTCTCTTCATGCGCCTCATAGGCGGCATCAATCAACTGCACGCCATAACGGTGATAAAACTCTCGCGCTTTATGGTTGTAGACGTTAGCCAGAAAGCTCAGATGCGTTTGCGGGTAAACCGGCGCCAGCTGGGCAACCGGTTTACGGCGACCGCGCTGATAGTTTTGCAAACGAGCTGCATCCAGCATGTCGACCGCTTCACGTCGCAGCTGATTCAGTTGACCGTTAGGCACGAACAATGCTCCCGGCAGATTCACCTGAATATTACGGGCGTAATAAAGCGTTTGTCCCAGTTTTGCCAGGCCATCCTGCAGGTTGCTCAACGCTTTTTCTGCATTGTTCGCTTCCTCAAACTGGCCGTCCAGCGTATGGGTGATACTCACCCCCTCCTCACTGGTGAGCGTCAGGATCAACTGTTCCTGCCAGCCGCCCAGCTCAATATCGACCGCGACGCGGCGTTCGCTGGAGGTTTTGGTCAACGCTTGCTGCCAGTTATGATCGAGATTGCGGTTCAGCGGATGGTTGTCGCGCACTTTGTGCAGGTCGGCGGGCATTTCATTCGGCCACACCCGATAACGATTGTGCCCCGTTTTTTCAACGGTATTGGCGCGAAATCCGACGACCTCACGCTTGATTAACACGTTCAGACCATCCCCGTTGGCCAGCGGTTCTGTTACCTCAACATCGAGATGATCTTTTGCCACCTTCAGGACTTCGCCAACCGGCAGACCGATGAACTTTGGTGAGTCGAATGCGCCGATATCCCCCTTACGGTCATTCACAAAATAATCGGTGCTGCCGCGATGGAAGGTCTTTTCCGTGGATGGAGTAAAGAAATGTTCGGTACGCCCGGCTGAAGAACGGGCAAGATCGCCGCGCTCTTCAATAATGGCGTCCAGCATCTGACGATAATGCGCGGTAATATTCTTCACATAGCTCATGTCTTTATAGCGCCCTTCAATTTTGAAGGAGCGCACGCCTGCGTCAATCAACGCGCCGAGGTTGGCGGTCTGATCGTTATCTTTCATCGACAGCAGATGTTTTTCATAGGACACCACGCGCCCCTGATCGTCTTTCAGGGTATACGGCAGGCGACAAGCCTGAGAACAGTCACCGCGGTTAGCGCTACGTCCGGTTTGCGCATGTGAAATATAACACTGGCCTGAATAGGCGACGCACAGCGCACCGTGAATGAAAAATTCAATAGTCGCATCCGTAGCCTGATGGATGGCGTTTATTTGCTCAAGGCTCAGTTCGCGCGCGAGGACAATTTGGGTGAATCCGACGTCAGAAAGAAACTTCGCCTTCTCGACGCTGCGAATATCACATTGGGTGCTGGCGTGCAGCTCAATGGGAGGAATATCCAGCTCCAGAATCCCCATATCCTGCACAATCAGGGCGTCAACGCCGGTCTGATACAGATCGGTAATTAATCGCTGTGCGGGCTCCAGCTCATCATCATGCAAGATTGTATTCAGCGTCACAAAGATTTTCGCCCCGTAACGATGCGCAAACGGCACCAGTTCGGCGATATCTTTCAGACTGTTACTGGCGTTATGACGCGCGCCAAAACCCGGTCCGCCAATGTAAACGGCGTCAGCACCGTGCAAAATGGCTTCACGTGCAATGGCGGTATCCCGGGCCGGGCTTAACAATTCAAGGTGATGAGGCTGCTGGCGCATACAGTTGTTACCATCCACAAGTGGTAAAAATGGCGGCTATTGTAGTCACAAGCGCGGCTTTTCGGAATAGTTTTCCCGATTAACCGCGCGGGTAATGGATCAGGGAATGAAAGTGAACCGTTTGTTCGCTACTGTTACGGTAGCTATGCGCCCTGTCTCCCGCAAAACGCACCCCCTCGCCGGATTTCATGGTGCGCCACTGCCCCTCAATACACATATCCAGCAGCCCATTTATCACCACCACGTGCTCTATAACGCCGGTTTCATGCGGAGTCGATTCACTGAGTGCGCCGGGTGCCAGCTGTATCGAAAAATGATCGAAGCACAGCTGTGGGTCCCACGGAAACAATGGCGTGACGACCATCGCCTGCTGCTGGGGATCGAATGTTGGCGCGCCGTCTGACTCTGGCGGTGAAATAAACGTCGAGAATGGCACGTTCAGTCCGGTAGCAATTTTCCACAATGTCGCCACCGTTGGGCTGGATTCGTTGCGCTCAATCTGCCCCAACATGGCTTTTGACACGCCGGTTTCCTCCGCTAAACGTGACAGGCTCCATTCCCGCTGGTGACGTAGCGTGCGGAGCGTTGTGGCCAGATAGTGGGTTAAGTTTTCCATTTTTCGCCTTCCTGACTCTCCTTTCTCAAGGCTACAGCTTAGCACTTGTACGCTATAACGCACAGTGCTACATTGATTGACCGTTATAACGCACACGGAGTGACTATGCGCGCATTTTCCATCCCACTACCCACCGTATTATCGGGGTTTGTGGCCGTCCTGGTCGGTTACGCCAGCTCGGCTGCCATTATCTGGCAAGCGGCCCTGGCCGCAGGTGCGACCACCGATCAAATCGCGGGCTGGATGACCGCGCTGGGGATTGCAATGGGCGTCAGTACGCTGGCGCTGACGTTATGGTATCGCGCTCCTGTGCTCACGGCCTGGTCAACACCTGGCGCCGCGCTGCTGGTTACGGGTCTGCACGGGGTATCGATTCAGGATGCTATCGGCGTTTTTATCGTAGCTAACGCGTTGATTGTGCTGTGCGGCATAACCGGATTGTTTGCCCGTCTGATGAAAATAATCCCCCACTCACTGGCATCAGCCATGCTGGCCGGGATCCTGCTGCGCTTTGGTCTGCAGGCCTTTAATAGCCTCAACAGTGAGCTTATTTTGTGCGGTAGTATGCTGGTGGCATGGCTGGTATTTAAAGTCACAGCCCCACGGTACGCGACGATCGCCGCGATGCTGGCGGGTATCGCTATCGCGCTAATAAAAGGTGACATTGTCACAAACGGAGTGGATTTGTCGCCGGTCATGCCTGCGTTTATAGCCCCACACTTTTCATTTGCCCACAGTATCAGCATTGCGCTACCACTGTTTCTGGTTACTATGGCTTCGCAAAATGCCCCAGGTATTGCCACTATGAATGCGTCGGGCTATTCATTACCCGTTTCACCGCTCATTATCTTTACCGGCCTGCTGGCGCTGATTTTTTCGCCGTTTGGCGTCTACTCCATCTGCATTGCCGCCATAACCGCCGCAATTTGCCAAAGTCCCGAAGCGCATCCTGATGCCAAACGACGCTGGCTCGCCGCCGCCGCGGCTGGCGTCTTCTATCTTCTGGCTGGGGTGTTTGGCGGTTCAGTCACAGGACTAATGGCGGCACTGCCCGTAAGCTGGATCCAGATGCTGGCCGGTCTGGCCTTGCTCGGGACGATTAGCGGTAGTTTGTATCAGGCGTTGCATAATGAAGCGGAACGCGACGCAGCCATCGTTACGTTTTTGGTCACGGCCAGTGGCCTGACGTTATTGGGGATTGGATCTGCATTCTGGGGGCTGGTCGTAGGCGGTATCTGCTACGCCGTGTTGACGTTATTTCGCCGCACGTAGCTGCGTTGGCGTTTTACCGGTTACCTGTTTAAATCGGTTACTAAAATGGCTTGCCGAACTGAATCCGCAGGTCATCGCAATATCTGACAAACTGCGTGAAGTGTAACAGACCAGATGCTGCGCCAGCGCCATACGACGTTGCATCACGTACTGATGCGGTGCCATATTCATCGACTGGCGAAACATTCTGGCAAAATGGAATTCGCTAAGCGCCGCCTCGCTAGCCAGATCGTTCAGGGTGATTGGGTACGCCAGATGCGCGTCAATATAGGCCAGCACGTTACGCAAGGTGACGGGCGCGAGTCCCCCGGTGACGGTGGGCAGTCGCCATTGGACGTTGCTGTAATGCTGGATCAGATGCGTTAACAGTAGCGAAGATGCCGCGCTGAGCGTGAGGTGATTGGCCGGTTGCTGCCAGTCGTTACCAAGTAAAAACTGACGGTAAACCGCCGTGATCCCCGGGTCACTGCCAAACGTGTGCTCGTCCAGCGTGAAGCTATAGGGACTTTTATCCCAGACTTTTTCCCCCACTTCGCGCAGATGTGCATCGGTACAATAGAGGTGAACAAAGGAGAGATCGTCGCGGATATCCCAACTCGACTCGCTCTCTTTCGGCATCAGGCAAAAACGGTCCGGTCCGCCGCCATTCTTCCAGCCCCCCGCCGTTTTGTGATAACTCTCGTAGCCATCCGCGATATATAAACTGAGCGTATGGTGATCGCAATACTGGGTGATGGTATCGCGCTTGTTTGACCAGGCCGCCAGTTGGATCCCTGAATGTAACGCAACCGATTCATGCAGCACGGCATTATGTTTGCGTAAGTTTTCAAAGGCATCGTAGGGCTGAGGCATACCATCACATTCAAAATAAGTTAGCAGGCTTTCAGTCTATAACAGCCACATATTGTTAACAGCTTCCTTTTCGCTTTTACGCTAAAAAAGCGCAAGATTTTGCAAGTCCGCCGCAAACCGATGAAAGCCTCCTGCCGCCAGACATGACACAGTGTGAACCTGAATCCAAAAAAGAGAGAGTTGTATGAACGCACTGTTGTACTGCCTGGTGGTGGTAATTTGGGGAACGACATGGATTGCGATTTATTTGCAGCAGGGCCCGGTTTCTGCGCCGGTTTCTATCTTTTGGCGCTTCGCCGTTGCCAGTTCGCTGATGATAGTGGTCCTGCTGGTTAGCGGTAAATTACGCAAACTGTCTGGTCGCGATCATCTGTTTTGTCTGTTACAGGGTGGATGCGTTTTTTGCTTCAACTTCTGGTGTTTTTATACGGCTGCGGCCTGGATTAATACCGGCCTGGAGTCGGTAATTTTCTCAATGGCCGTCCTGTTCAATGCGGTCAATAGCTTCATCTTTTTTGGGCAAAGACCACCGCTGCGTTTCTATATCGCAGCCGGTCTCGGACTGACGGGCATTGTGACTCTGTTCTGGCAGGATTTGCTCAACAGCGGATTCAATCATTCCTTGCTGCTGGGTATCGGCTTAAGCGCCCTTGGAACCTTCGGTTTCTCATTGGGTAATATGATCAGCATGCGTCACCAGAAAAAAGGGCTGGAAGTGTTAACGACCAACAGTTGGGCCATGCTGTACGGCACGCTGTTGATCGCTGCCATTGCGCTGATGCGCGGGGACAATTTTACGCCACAGTGGACATTCAGCTATCTCAGCGCGCTGTTATATCTGGCTATTTTTGGCTCAGTGATTGCTTTCGGCGCTTATTTCACACTGGTAGGTCGCATTGGTCCCAGTAGGGCGGCATACAGTACCCTGCTTTTCCCGCTGGTTGCGCTAACGCTGTCAACATTGTATGAAGGATACGTCTGGCAAGTTAACGCTATTGCCGGATTAGTATTGATTTTACTGGGGAATATGGTGATGTTTGCCCGACCAGAAGTGCTGATGGGTAAACTATTCTATAGACGCCGGGTGGCATAAAAAAAACGCACCATCCTGAGATGGTGCGTTGATTATTATTGTGGTTTTTTGTTCACGTCAAACATGGTGGCATCCGTCGCCATGTCATCAATAACTTTCTTCAACGTTTCGAACGCCATCGGCGTATTTTCGTTGCTCAGATCTTTACCTTCACCCTTACGTACAACTTTAATTACCGGTTTATTGGTCGCAGCATCAATCAACTCACCCTCGAAATAGAGGTTGGTATCCATGGTACGGTGACCCGTTGCCATTTGTGTTCCCGCAACGAGTAGCGCAACCGGGATCACTTCATAGAACTGCAGTCCTTCTTTGCTCGTTGCAACACCGGTAATCGCTCCGCGGAAAATCAGGCTACGTGGCCCAGGGGTAGTAACCAGGGGCTTACGCTTGCTGATGGCGGATTTCAACTGGGTATTGGTGTAGGTCAGCAGTTGATCAAGAACCTGCTGCCCTACCTGCGTGGTAGGTTTAGGAACCGGATAATACGTTACCGGGTTATATACAATGTTGTCATATTTGGATTCGTTGTAGCTCGGATCAACCCAACGGAGTACGGTTTGTCCCGATGCTGATTGTGTTTCCTTCAAATCAGAGTAATTTTTTAAAAACCCAGAATATTTATCCGGCGCAGTCACTTTTGACGCACAGCCGGATAATGCCAACAAGCCAGTAAGCACTGCAACTTTAAATAAAGTTTGAGTACGCATGAAACGATCCCTTTAGTTTTCGCAATGATGCTTAAAAAGGATAGCAAAACCGTTTCATTTTGGATGTACTAAAAATGGTAAACACCGCACAATTTTCTCTCTACGCCCGGCACAAAAAATGCTGAGCGCAGAAAGAGTTAACCCAGGCGGGAGGTTCAGGCAGTTTTGCGTGCCAGCATTGTGGCAAAGCGCAGTTTAATTCGATTACCGTTTTCATCCGTACGATGAAGTTCACCCACGTCTTCGTTATATTTCAGCAGATCCCATCCGCTGTAATAATTGCGCAATTCTCCGATTTTAAACGCGAACGGGAAACCCACGGTACACGGAAAATCATCGGTATCCATCGCCGCGACAATTAAGTTATATCCGCCCGGTTTAGTGCAACGCTGCATATTTTCAATAAGGCCAGGGATAGTTTTGGCTTCAAGGAACATCAGCACAACGGTAGAAAGAATAAAATCATATTCGCCGTCAAAGCGTAATGCGTTGAGATCCGCGACGTTAGCGTGCAGATTGGTCAGTCCTTCCGCCGCTTTGATACGCTCAAGGTTAGCGATGCTCATGGGATTTTTATCCCATGCTGTCACGTCATAACCGTTTGCCGCAAGGTACAGGCTGTTACGACCGTTACCGCAGCCCAGGTCTAACGTTTTACCTGGCTTAACAATTTTTGCCGCTTCAACAACATCGGAATGCGTACGAGTTAAATCGTATTTCTCAGTAAAGTAGTTTTCGTCGCAAAGGGTCATTATTTATCCTCAGATTTCAGTAATGCAGCACGCTCCGTGCGGATGAGCAGTTTCCCCTGCATCAGCAATGCAAACGTACGTACCAGTAATAATGCAATGATAAAATTGGTAAAAATAAACAGTGGGATCGACAGCGTATGAAAAAATCCTGACTCGCTACCGTGGCCCAGATGCAGCCCTGTTGTTGCCAGAGCCGATACGCCAAACGAAAAGCTCCAGAAAGACGCATTAAATGGCTGTGACAAATACCACGGCATGAGCCGCAGCATGAACAAAAGTTGCAGCAGACCATAGCCGAACAACATTTTGGCTAACGTATCGCCCTCGCCGCCGTTGACGCTAAGCCAGGCGCTGCAGGCGACCAGCGCAGGCGCCAGTTGAATGCCAAGTGAAGTACGTAACACCGCAGGCAACTCGCCGCAGCTACGTAAACGTTGCAGAATCACCGGCTCCAGACTGAGCCAGGAAAAAAACCCGGCGCCCAAAAACACCAATCCTGCGTCGTTGAAACCCAGTGCGCCACAGGCCATTGCACTGATAAAGTTATTGGCGACGGTCGGCAGATACAGACCCGGCGTGGTGGCTTCCTCTGGATGCGATCCACGCCACAACCCTGCCGTTTGCCAGGCGGCGTAGGCCAGCTGTATCACTACGCCAATGCTGAACAACCCAATCGCCAGCGGTCGATACCACGGGACAAAACCAATCGCGACCAGCATCGTTGTGGCCGGAAACAGACTGACAAAACTGCTCATCACCGGGTGACGAATTTCCGCCAATACGCTATGCGGAAAACGCAGTAAACGGCTCAGAAAAGCCAGCGTCAGCAGCCCCCAAATGACCATTGCGAGGATCACTAAACCGTCGCCAATCAAGTGACTCACTGGCCACACCTGACTGGCATAACGCCACGCAAACCCCATCCCAATGATGCCCAGTACCATGCCAAAATAACCGGCCGGAAGATTGAGGACCCGCTCACTCTGCTTGTTCTTACTCATTTTGTTTATTTTTTAAAGTATATTTGAAATGCATTTTATGGAATTTCCGCTGATTTAGCCAGTGCGGAAAACTTTGCTACGTTTAACTAAGGTGCGCAACATGGAAATGAGCTATGACCAAATATCGTCTCAGCGATGAGTCTCGATCCTTTAGTTACCAGGATAATGGCAATAAAAAAAGCGTATTACTACGCCAAATCATTGCGCTCACTGATTTTAATGATGTCCAGGCCGGCACGCCCGGTGGCTGGATCGACAATGAAAGCGTGCTGTCACAAAGCGGTGATTGCTGGATTTACGATGAAAACGCGCTCGCATTTTCCGGCGCGACGATTACAGGAAACGCCCGCATTACTCAGGCAAGCGTGGTCAGAGATGGCGCGCAGATTGGCGATGACGTGTGGATTGACCGGGCTGAAATTAGTCATAACGCGCAAATACGTGACAACGTCACCATTCAGGATTCTGTGGTTCGCGGCGAGTGCCTTCTCTTTGGTGATGCGCGCGTGGTGTGTGATTCTGAAATCATCGCCGCCAGGGGGCTAACCCGTGAAAGCGACCAGCTCCTGCAAATTTATGATCGGACTTTTGTCAGCCACTCACGAGTGGTGCATCAGGCGCAGATCTATGGCGATGCGAAAATCAACTATGCCTTTATTGAACATCGGGCGGAAGTTTTTGATTTCGCACAGGTGGAAGGTAATGAAGAGAACAATGTCTGGATTTGCGATTGCGCCAAAGTCTATGGATATGCGCGCGTCATCGCCGGGAGCGAAGAAGATGCCATACCTACCCTACGCTACAGCTCGCAGGTGGCGGAGCACGCGGTAGTTGAAGGTAACTGCGTGCTGAAACACCACGTGCTGGTCGGCGGTCATGCGCAATTACGCGGTGGACCGCTCCAGTTAGACGACCACATCCTGATTGAAGGCCACGTCTGCGTGCTGGGCGAAGTGCTGATCGAGCATCATATTGAGATAACCGGTCAGGCGCATATCCAGGCGTTTGATGGCGATACCATTCACCTACGCGGACCGAAAGTGATTAACGGTGAACAGCGCATTACGCGCACGCCTATCGCAGGTTTATTCTGAAGAGCCATCAATGATGCGGGCGTAGAGATTCACATCATAGTAATCACCATTAAGGAATTCCGCCTGTTGCATACATCCTTCCAGTTGGAAGCCATTACGCAGCGCCACCTGATTACTCTCAACGTTTTCTACGCGACATTTAATCACGAAACGGCGAATCTCCTGACGCTGCGAATAATGATGAATTAAGGCCTGTAGCGCCTGGGACATGATGCCTTTACCCTGATGCTCCTCATCCAGCCAGTAGCCGATATAAGCCGCTTTGTTCAGCGGTTCTATCTGGTTAAACGAGATAACCCCGACCACATTTTCTTGCGCAAAAATCAGGAACATTTTGGCGTAACCGCGCTGGTGTAACATCATATTGCCCTGCACATTCTTGCGGGTGTCCTCCTCAGAGGCAACAAACTGCGGCCAGTTCAGCGACTGCTGGAGCCAGCTTTTATTTTTAAGCACCAAGTGATGCAAAGGCGTGACGTGTTGCTCTTCTACGGCACGCAGTTCCAGCGTGTCATTGATGGTAATCACTTCTGACATTTTCATTCCATTATGATGGTTAAGCAGGCCACCCTGCTCATCAAATAAAAACAGGAAGGGCTCCCTTTTGGAAGCCCTTTTACACAGCAAGCGCCGTTTTACTTAGCTCTCACTGACACTCTCTTTTTGCAATATTTTGAGCAGATCTTCCTTCAGGTGGAGTTTCTGTTTCTTAAGGCGAACAATGTCCAAACTATACCCCCGACCATCCGAACCTTCCAGTCTGGAGATCTCATGATCAAGGCTGTTGTGTTTTTCGAATAAGGACAGAAAGCGAGGGTTCTCGGATTTCAGTCGGGAAATAAGGTCTCTGTATTCTGGAAACATACTTTCTCCCTGTTAGTGGAAAAGAACGTGTATAAGAAATACACACCTCCAGAGTACCCACTTGACTTACAGAAAAATGCGAACGGGATCGAGTAAATAGTGTACAGAATGGTTGTGAAGAGGATTACAGATACGGCTCCCCATTCGGAGAGCCGTAAAGGGAGTGATTAACGCATCTCGCGGTCGTCAACGTACTGACGTTTATCAGGCGCTGGCGGGAAGTACTGATACAGCCAGGTTTCACTGATGGCGTCGCCCTGACAACGCAGGAACATACGCATATCTACCGGATCGGTTGAGTCAGAGGTCGGATACCAGTCAAACTGAATGCGATAACCGTCGATAGGTTCCACGTAAAGGATCTCAATCTGTTTCGCTTCACCGCTGGAGAGCGTAATCACCGGTTCAATACCCTTCGGCGCTGCGGCTTTTAGATCGCCACCAACGAAATCAACAGCAAAACGTCGCGCCCATTTTTCCGGGTAGTGCTCGCCCGGCGCCCATCCTTCCGGGAAGCCGCCCATGCCTGTTCGGGTCGCCATCACGCGAGCCAGCGGTGAACGCACCGGCGGCTGAGCACTCCAGTACAGGGATATTTGAATTCCAGATCATCGCCCGCTTTGATCGACCTTTCAGGCTGCCAGAAGCAGACGACGTTATCCAGCGTTTCGCCGGTCGTCGGGATCTCCATCAGGCCGATAGTCCCCTTGCCCCACTGGTTACGCGGTTCGACCCACAGGCTCGGACGCTTGTTGTACCAGCCCATGATATCCTGGTAATGGGAGAAGTCGCGATCGAGCTGCAGCAAGCCAAACCCTTTCGGGTTGTTATCGGTATAGGCGTTGAACTGCAGTTTTTGCGGGTTATTCAGCGGGCGGCAGATCCACTCGCCATTGCCCCGCCACATCGCCAGACGGTCGGAATCATGAATTTGCGGGTGAATGGTGTCACACATCCGACGTTCGTTGTTGCCGCAGCTAAACATGCTGGTCATCGGTGCAATACCGAGCTGCTTGATGTCTTTGCGCGCATAGATGTGGTTTTGTACATCCATGATCACCTGCGTTTTCTCGCAGTGGATCACGAACTTAAATGCGCCGGTTACACTGGGGCTGTCGAGAAGCGCATACACGGTAAAGGAGGTTGCGCCCGGTTTGACCGTTTCGAACCAGAAAGAGGTGAAATCAGGAAACTCTTCTTTGCTGTCGGTGTAGGTATCTACCGCCAGACCGCGGGCCGATAAACCATACTGATAGGTGTCATCCACGGCGCGGAAATAGCTGGCGCCCAGGAAAGAAACGATATCGCGACGGGCTAATTCTGGCGCTTTAAACACGCGGAACCCGGCGAACCCGAGGTCAGTCTGCCCTTCCAGCTGTTTGGTATCCACGCCCGCATCATTGTATTTAAACAGTTCCGGACGGAAGTGGATTTCGCGCGCCATATGCGTGCTGCCATCAACCGAGAACATGCGTACGCGGCGACGGAAGCCCATTCCCACGTGGAAGAACTGCGCATCAAGCTGACGATTTTCAACATTGTTCCACAGAGACTGCTCTGGGTCATATTGAATGCTGTTGTAGGCCTGCGGCGTCAGTTTGGCCAGCGTGTCAGGTAACGCGCGCGGTGCGCCGCCCCAGGGCTTCTGTGCTAAGTCATGGGCCATCGATTGCAGAACGGAAAAATCAAAACGTACGGTTTTTCCGTCTGCAATGTCAGACTCTGCCGCAAAGGCGGCGCTGGAAAAGAGTGATGCAATACCACTGGTTCCGCACACGGCGGCCATTGCCATTGAACCTTTAATAAATCGTCTGCGATTCATGCCTGAAAGTGAGTCCTTCTGGTCGTGTAAATGGTCCCGCGCCGGCCATAATCAGCGGCAAGAGAGTGCACATTTCTGACCGCTCACTCTAGACAAAATTCATTAATAATCCAATTGTTGGTCGCCGATTATCTGTACAAAATCGAAAATATTTTATGTCGATGGGAACAGACCGAATCCCATGTAAATTCAATTAAAGTAAACCACACCGCCGTTTACTTCGATCTTGCGCCTCCTGATACAACGCAAACTCATCATAAACCGCACAACCCAGCGCCTGTTCAAACGCGTCGCGGCTGGAATTACCGTGGCTACGAGCCTGAGTTTCATTCCCCAGATTAGACTGGAAAATCCCCGCGGCGCTCACCGGTAAAAAATCTTCGTAGGTAATGGGCTGAGCAACCAGCCAACCCCGCTCAATGAGCGGTTGCGGGTCGTCATCCGGGCGAATCGCCTGTCGATGCGCCTCGCCCGACGGCGTCAGCCGGTAGCGGAACCAGGCAAGCCCCTGCTGGCGCAGCAGAAATTCGCTGTCCGGGAATGCTTTGAACACCTCCTGCAAATGCAACTGATGCGTCAGGTTGTCTTTTCCCGTTCCCGCTTTATTCAGCAATTCGTCGTACAACGCTCTGCCTTTCGGCGTCAGGGCCACGCCGCGCTGTTCGATTTCACCAAAACGCGCCGTGTGAGTGCCACGCATTTCACCGGCAAATAACACCGGCTCTTCCAGCGCTTTAAAACTGGTCTGGCGCAATAAAATGGGCACCTCGCGGCGCGGCGGCCCTTCAATCAGTATTTTGGGTTCAATGCCGCACTCCGGCATCATCGACTGAACCCGGTCGATATCCAGCGTACGCGGCGTCAGATGGTTAATATGACACCCAGGGAAACACACCACATCAGCAATCAGCCGGTGCTCATTGTGCAATGCGTGATAGGTCGCCTCATCGACCGTGGCATGCTGATGCCAGCGGAAAGTTTCCAGCGCTTCTTGCACAAACTCCTGCGCCTGCTCAGGCGTAAAACTGCCCTGCACATCAAACTCATCCAGCAGTTCGTGACAACGACGGGTGAAAATATCGCGTTTCGCGAGGATCTCCGCGGCTTTTTGCCGTAGCGCGGCGTTTTCGATTAATTCGAGCCGCAATAACGAGGTGAATACCCGAAACGGGTTGCGCGAAAGCGACGCATCGTCAATGGGACGAAACGCGGTGGAATGCACGGGAACACCGGCCTGGGAGAGATCGTAATAACTCACCGGATACATGCCCATAATGGCAAACATCCGGCGTAGCGTAGAAAGCTCCTGCGCAGTGCCCACCCGAATGGCGCCGTGGCGCTCAACGTTTAGCCGGGCCAGCTCATCTGCATTCGCCAGTTTTTCATGCAGCGTAGGATTATTTTCCAGTACCGCCAGATTCACATCAGCGACAAGTTCCAGCAACGTGCCATATTGCGGGACTTCCTGCTGGTACATTGCTGACATTGCCTGCGAAAATTGTTCCCGAATCTCATCTGCCGTGATGGTGTTCGCCATAATGTCATGCCTCCAGTGAATATTACCTGGAGTGTAGAAAACGCCGCTGACTCCGGTGGGAAGAATTTACAAAGTGTGACCCCGCGTAAATTTCCCACCCCTACAGACGGTGAACAGAACCTACTGGCGTGGTTTTAAATGACTTTCCAGCCAGGGCAACATCTGTTTTTTACGGCTGAGCATCCCCTCCACCTTACAGGGCTGCGGGATGTCTGACAGCGCTGTACCGGTAAACCACAGGCTGGTGTCGCCCAGATTGATATCGGTGAGCATCAGTACAACCAGCGCGGCATTCTTTTCCTCTGCATAGCGCGCCATTTCCAGACGGAGATCGTCCAGCACCGCATCCACCTGTTGCAGCGCATACAGTTCAAGCTGCGCCACACAAACCGAATGTCCATGAATGGTGAAGGTTTTAATGTCTTTCTGCAGAAGCTCGCGAGCGCTCATGCCTTCCACGCTTGTTTTAGCAGACAGCAGGTCGCGACTAAACTCCTCGAGATCCACACCGGTTTTTTGGGCCAGGGCCTCCACCGCCAGGCGATCGTCAGAGGTGGTCGTTGGCGAACGAAGCGTGACAGTGTCACTCAATGCGGCACCCAGCAATAAAACGGCCTCAGCGGCAGACAACTGGTTGCGCTCCTCTTCCGTCATCAGTTGCCATAACAGCGTCGCGCTGCTGCCGACTGGCTTCACCCACACTTCTGGTGGCAGACGAGTGACTAATCCACCGAGTCGGTGATGATCGATAATTCCCACGACGTTACTTTCTGCCAGCGATGCCGGCCCCTGGGCAGGCTCGGTGAAATCGACCAGCCACACATCACGATCGGTCAGTTCAAACGTCAGCCGTTCGGGCATCGTCAGTCCCGCATGCTCAAAGATAAATTGCGTTTCGCGGTTAGATTCGCCCAGACGCCATGCCGTCGCCTGCTGGCCACGTAAAGTAAGCCAACGCGCCGTCATGGTGGCGGTACAAATGGCATCGCTATCGGGGTTAAGGTGCCCTATTACATCTATCATTAATCAGTACCTTGTGAAGAGAATGGTTCAAAAGCAAACAATAACGAAAGTATATCGACTGGACGGATTATCTTCCATGATCCCCCCCCCGGCTGCGCTGTACAAAACATAAGCAAAATAAATCAGTTGTAAGTAAAATAGGATAAATGTTAATAATATTTTGCTATCAAGTTATCAAAATCGAACAACTTCACTTGTCACCGATACGACTCTGTTTTTAACATCGCTTATGGAAAAAAATGTTCTGTTCAATCAGCGCATTCGCTTGCGCCACCTTCATACTTTTGTCGCCGTTGCACAGCAGGGAACGTTGGGCCGCGCGGCTGAGACCCTTAACCTGAGCCAACCAGCCCTCTCCAAAACGCTGAATGAACTGGAGCAACTGACCGGTACCCGGCTCTTTGAGCGTGGCCGCCTTGGCGCGCAATTAACGCTGCCCGGAGAACAGTTTCTTACCCACGCAGTCAGAGTGCTGGATGCGCTCAACACCGCCGGACAAGCCTTAAACCAGCGCGAAGAGTCACAGACGGATGTTGTACGGATTGGCGCCTTACCCACCGCGGCCCTGGGCATTCTGCCGGCGGTCATTGGCCCGTTCCATAAGCAGCAAATGGAGACCACGCTGCAGGTTGCCACCATGAGTAATCCCATGATCCTGGCGGGTTTAAAGTCAGGGGAAATTGATCTCGGCATTGGCCGTATGGCCGATCCGGAATTGATGGTTGGTCTGAACTACGAGCTGTTATTTCTGGAATCGCTCAAACTGGTCGTGCGCCCTAACCATCCGTTGTTGCAGGAAACCATCACGCTGAGTCGGGTGATGGAGTGGCCGGTGGTGGTTTCACCAAAAGGAACCGCCCCTCGCCAGCACGCAGAGGCGTTGTTGCAAAGTCAGGGCTGCAAAATGCCGCCGGGCTGTATTGAAACGCTGTCAGCATCGCTCTCCCGCCAACTGACGGTCGATTACGACTATGTGTGGTTTGTCCCTTCAGGCGCGGTTAGAGAAGATTTACGCCAGGCGACGCTGGTGTCGTTGCCGATACCCACCCACGGTGCGGGTGAACCCATCGGTATTCTTACCCGTGTCGATGTGCAGCTCTCTCAGGCCGCGCAGATCCTGATCGCCGCAATACGCAAAACCGTGCCGTTTTGATGCCTAAAATTAAGGGACCATCAGGTCCCTTAATTGATTTTATTGTTAAAACGTTTCCCAGTTATCGCCACTGGCAGTTGCCGCCTGCGGGCGTGAATGGTCAGGCTTTGTCGTCACAGGCGCGCGTTTAATAGCACTTGTCCCTGTTAAACGGAATGTGCCAACAGCTTCCGTTAAGCGCGCCGCCTGCTCTTCCAGCGATGCCGCAGCGGCAGAGGCTTCTTCAACCAGCGAGGCATTTTGCTGCGTTACCTTATCCATTTCTGAAATTGCCTGACTCACCTGGACGATACCCCGGCTCTGCTCATCAGAGGCCGCTGCAATTTCCAGCATAATGTCGGTGACGCGTTTTACCGCATCGACAATATCCGTCATCGTATTGCCCGCAGCGACCACTTCTCCGGAGCCCTGGTCAATCAGTCGGACTGATTCGCTGATCAATCCTTCAATCTCTTTTGCCGCCTGAGCGCTGCGGCTTGCCAGCGTGCGCACCTCACTGGCAACCACGGCAAATCCACGGCCCTGCTCTCCAGCCCGCGCCGCTTCAACCGCTGCGTTCAGCGCCAGAATATTGGTCTGGAAAGCAATGCTGTTAATAACGGCTGTGATTTCGGAGATTTTCTTTGAACTCGTTGAGATATTGCCCATGGTTTTGACCACGCCAGAAACCATCTGACCGCCCCGACTGGCCTTACCGGAGGCATCTTCTGCCAGCTTGCTCGCATGATGCGCGTTGTCGGCGTTTTGCTTCACCGTCGCCGTCAACTCTTCCATGCTGGCCGCCGTTTGTTCAATCGCCGCAGCCTGTTGTTCAGTACGTGAAGACAGATCGGTGTTCCCCGCCGAAATCTCACTGGTACCGCGATAAATCTCTTCCGCGCCCTGACGCACCGTGCCTACCGTTGTCCCCAGCGAACGTTGCATTGTTTGCAGATGGCGGCTCAGGCGACCAATTTCGCTGCGCCCGGTCGGTTCCTCCGGCATGGTGAGATCCCCCGCTGAAATTTGCTCAATACGCTGGGCGGCACGCAACAGAGGATGAATGACGGTACGGCGCAGAACAATGAACGTCATCACGGTCAGCGCCAGCGCAAGAACAAATGCGCCCAGCATAAAAGCCATACCAAGCTGTGTACGCTGATGCGCCTGCTCGCTTAACTGATGCGCCCTGGTGGTACGAATGTCGATCGCCTTTAACAGCACCTTGTTGTACGCAGAGTCCAGCGGTCTGGCCTGTTCATTTTCATGGTTGATGATCGCTTCAAACATGCCGTTTTTAGCGTACTTCAGCATCGGCTGTAAGCCGTCGGTATAGGCTTTGAAGCTGGCGCTCAGTTCAGCGTCTAACGCTTCATCGGCAGACGTTTTTACCGCGCGTGACATATAAGCATTGAAACCGTCCTGCGATTGCTTAATCCGTTTTTCTGCCTCGGCGATATTGGCCTTCATGTCATCCATTTCGGCAATACGGCTCGCCGCGCCGGCGTGGATCATGTTGATACGCGCGGTACGCAAGTGGTTAGAGCTGTTAGATAACCCCATCCTGACCTGAATCTCATCGGTTACGTCGCGCTGATCGCGATCGGCCTGCATAAGAAAATAGCTTGCCAGCCCGGAACTTAAGGCGAACAGCAGAAGGATGCCACCGAGAATGGAGGAAAACAGCGGAACCAGCCGGATTTGATGCAGAAAGCCCAGTTTATGCTGGGCGGCTTGCATCGATGTAGTGTTGTCCATGACCGTCGACTCTCTTGTAGGGTTTATGCGTGAAAACACGCCCGTTAGATAGTCATCGGCAATCCGGGAAGTTTACTTACCGTGAAAAGCGCCAGATTCGTCACACTTTCACAACATAATTCAAAAAAATTCAGGAAAGTGCCAGCGGTGAAATCCGCTGGCCAATGAATTAGTTATCGCCAAAGTGGATAACGGTACGGATGGATTTACCCTGATGCATTAAATCGAACGCGTCGTTAATCTGCTCCAGCGGTAAACGGTGGGTAATAAACGGATCCAACTGAATTTTCCCGCTCATCGCATCTTCAACCATACCAGGAAGCTGAGTACGCCCCTTCACGCCGCCAAACGCGGAACCGCGCCAGACACGCCCGGTAACTAACTGGAACGGACGCGTTTTGATCTCTTGTCCGGCTCCTGCCACGCCAATAATGATGCTTTCGCCCCATCCTTTATGGCAGCATTCCAGCGCAGCGCGCATCACGTTAACGTTACCGATACATTCGAAACTAAAGTCCACGCCGCCATCGGTAAGCTCGACAATCACATCCTGAATCGGTTTGTCGTAATCCTTCGGATTGATGAAATCGGTCGCGCCCATTTCACCTGCCAGCGTAAATTTTTCCGGATTGGTATCAACGGCCAGAATACGCCCGGCTTTCGCCTGCGCCGCGCCCTGAATCACCGCCAGGCCAATGCCGCCCAGACCAAATACGGCGACGGTATCACCTTCTTTCACTTTTGCGGTGTTATGGACCGCTCCGATACCGGTGGTCACGCCACACCCCAGCAGACACACTTTGTCCAGCGGAGCCTGCGGGTTAACCTTCGCCAGAGAGATCTCCGCGCAAACGGTGTATTCGCTGAAGGTGCTGGTGCCCATATAGTGATAAATCGGCTCGCCGTTATACGAGAAACGGGTTGTGCCATCCGGCATCAGACCTTTGCCCTGGGTCGCACGTACGGCCTGACACAGGTTAGTTTTACCCGATTTACAGAACTTACACTCGCCGCATTCTGCGGTGTATAGCGGGATCACATGATCGCCCGGTTTCAGGCTGGTAACGCCTTCACCCACTTCAACCACAATGCCGCCACCTTCATGGCCGAGCACCGCCGGGAAAACCCCTTCCGGATCGTCGCCTGAGAGCGTAAAAGCATCAGTATGGCACACGCCTGTGTGGGTAATTTTAACCAGCACTTCACCTTTCTTTGGCGGTGCGACATCGATTTCGACAATTTTTAACGGTTGGCCGGGGCCGAATGCAACTGCTGCACGTGATTTCATTTGTCTCTTCCCATTATTGCGAGGTGATGGTGTTATTTTAGATAAGCACGCAGAAGATGGCCGATTTCAGCCATGCGCACGGCACGCTGGTCTGGGGTTGTTTCCCCGCTGACCAGTTCGTCTTTCAGGTGGATCTCAACCATTTCGCCCATCAGGCCATTGGATGCGCCGCGCACGGCGGCAATTTGTTGCAGGATAGCCAAACACGGCTCGCCGGACTCCAGCGCGCGCTCAAGCGCATCAACCTGACCGCGAATACGGCGTACACGGGTGAGAATGCGTTTTTTATCTTCGGGTGAATGCGGCATACGCCCTCCAAATACTATAGAGGGGTATACTATCAGTATTTTTAACTAATTGTAAAATAAATAACTTGTTACTCTTTAATGAGTTGCACAAACAGCACATTTAGACATATGTGGGCATATCACCGTGTTAAGCGGTTTTAGAGCCGCAACACCGGGCGCTTTGTCGATGTATTCTGCATAACTGAACAGTCCGGATTTTTTCTGGAGCAGCGTAACTGGTTTGTCACTCGCAAAGAACAGTCAGTTGAAGACTCATGTAATTATGAACAATACGAATACCCCCGACTACAAACCGGGGGGTTCTATTTTTTAATACGCTATATATAATAATTAGTTACTTATTCCGTAACTGCGCACTCTGGCACGCGAATTTCCTTAATGAGCCTGGAAAAACTTTTTAACGAACACATTCCCTGACTATTTTTCTCTTCACATGCAATTAATTTTAAATCAACTTTGCCGGCAGGTTTTTCTAACGACAACGTTTGTATATCCCTCATATCTCTCAGCGTCTGATAAACAAATGAAACCTGAACCCAATCCGTATTATCACTGGTTCTTTTCCACTTTTCGAATACAAGCTCCCCACCAGGAGGGGTATTATCGGGTTGACCGGGTAGCGACCAGTTAAGATCTAAAGCCCCGCTTAAATTTGCAAGATTGGTATCATGACCAGCAATAAACAACAGAGATACGGGTAATTTTATGCCATACCTGTTTTCTGTTGTACCATTTGTCAATAATGCAGTGTCTATCATATCGAGTAATGGTGTGGCTCTACTACGGGCAACTTCTGGAGTTCTTTGCAAAAGATCAAACTGAGCGTTATGCAGACTTAACAAATCTCTCCATTCTTTTTCCCCCGTAATACGCCCCCAGGCTACCTGTGGCATTCCCTGGGCCTCTTGCAACAGAAATATCTCAGTCAGCGTGGAAGAAAGGCTCCAGGCACCAGGTAATGATACATTGTCAGGAGTAACCTTAAGTTCAGACGGTAAAGCCTCTGGTAATGTGCATTTCGTAGACTTCTCTGTAGTCTTACATGTCTCCGATTGTGAGAAATTTAAAACATTTTCCAGGGTCCGAAATGAAGATTGATAGCGTTGGGTATACAGTTCAATATTTCCTCCGGCCCGTTCCAGAATAGCGTTTTTAACCTTCAATGTGTTAAACGAACATGTCCCCATTTTTACTGGATTAAAAAGAGGATCAGTTTTTTCTTCATCCTTCTGATAATGCACTTGAATTTGACATTTTGGTGCTAACCCAGCCAGAAACGCCTCACCCGTTTTACGGGTGCGTTGATCCGTGTCTGCAATAACAGCAACCTGCCCTGGAGATGGGCACGTTTGATTATTCAACAGACCTTTGCTCGTGAACCATAAACGTTGATACTGACCTAATTCAGAAACAAGTTCTCCCCCACGAGGCGTTAGCCATCCTAACGGCACATCCCATTGTGGCCATTGATCGGGTGTGACATCTTTCATTATTGGAGTGAACTTCGTAGGTGCTCTTACTCCATGACGGCTCACTATCACAACCCGCTCAAGTTTCATACCGTTCTGCTCTTCAGCATGTATTGAGAAAGAACCGCATAAGAGAGAAAAAATTAATAAACGAATGATGAATGTACTCATTACCAGCACCACCTTTTCGTAAGTGAAAAACAAACAACTCGTATAAGCCAGTTCGATAACTGGTTCTATCAGATAGAAATAATCCTACTCCTGAGTTCACAACAATCCAACTTTTTGAATATCAACTTTGTATCTTATCGAAGTATTAAAGGAGCGCTAATTTAGCCGCGCTGGAAAGGTATCCAAGGTTATGGAATCGTTGGCAATTTACAACGTCCTGTCATTGAAAGGATAATTGATCCGGTATAAATAAGGTGGGCGGAAGCCTTGTTTGGCTATCAATTTACCCGCAGCAAATCACTGTATCTCGTTGTATAACGTGGTGAAAGCATGTCTCGCTTCATCGCCCACGGCTGCTGTATCCCTTGCCCGGCAAAGTAGAGCGTTCCTTTCCCCTTTTCAGCATTAAGAGTATCCAGTAGGTCCATCAATTTATCGCTGTTACGCCGCGGGGCGTTATTATCAAAAAGATTCAGCTGTGCAACGCCAGAGCTAAAAAAATCCCCCAGCATAACGCCCGCTTTTTGATAACGTAGCCCCTCTCGCCAAACGGCGTCCAGGCTGCGCGTGGCTGCTGTAATAATGTCCCGGCTATCCTGAGTTGGCGTCAGCAGTTTTATCGATGCGTTGTTACCGTAATAAGGTTCATTCAGGGCAAACGGACTGGTTTTGATAAACGTAGAAATAAACCGGCAGTACTGGTGTTCTCTGCGCAGCTTTTCCGCAGCACGTGAAGCATAGGTGCAAATGGCCTCTCTCATGGCGTTGTAATCCGTGAGTTTTTCACCAAACGATCTTGAGCAGATAATTTCCTGCTTATCCGGCGCAAACTCTTCCAGCGCCAGACAAGGCTCACCGCGCAATTCCCGGACGGTTCGCTCAAGCACGACGCTGAAATGTTTACGAATGAAGCGAATATCGGTATCCGCGAGGTCGAGAACCGTTTTAATGCCCATAACGTCCAGTTTTTTGCCGATACGGCGTCCGATGCCCCAGACTTCATCAACCGGGAGTGCTGCCATCAGCTTACGCTGGCGTTCAATATTTGAGAGATCCACGACTCCGCCCGTCTGTTCCTGCCACTTTTTGGCCGCATGGTTCGCCAGTTTGGCCAGGGTTTTGGTCTGAGCGATGCCGACCCCAACCGTGAGACGTGTTTTCTGCAAAATGGTTGCTCTGATTTCCTGACCAAAATCCGTAAGATCCCTGCAGTTTCGCACGCCCGTTAAATCACAAAAGGCTTCATCAATACTGTATATCTCCACGCGTGGCGACAACTCCTCCAGAATCGACATCACCCTGCTGCTCATATCCGCATACAGTTCGTAGTTCGAACTAAAACAGAACACGCCATAGCGCCTGAACAGATCTTTCTGTTTGAAGTACGGAGCGCCCATATTAACGCCAAGCGCCTTTGCCTCTACGCTGCTGGCAATAACGCAACCATCGTTATTTGAAAGAACGACAACGGGCTTCCCTTTCAGATCAGGCCGGAATGCCGACTCACAACTGGCATAAAACGCGTTAACATCCACCAGTGCAAACATCATCAGCCCGCTGCTTTAATGATAAATGTCACCACGCCAAATATATCCATCGTGTCCTCGCTGCTAATCATGATCGGCGCGTAGGCGCTGTTCTCTGGCTTCAGCATCACAACCGGATGTAATTGCAGGCGTTTAACGGTGAATTCGCCCTCAACGGCGGCAATAACGATGTCTCCATGGGCAGGTTTTCTGGCGCTGTCGACAATCAGTAAATCACCCTCGCCGATCCCTGCCCCCCTCATGGAGTCGCCAGATGATTTAACAAAATAGGTTGCGCTGGGATGCCGTACCAGCAGGTCATTGAGGTCGATACGTTTCTCAACGTAGTCCTGCGCAGGAGATGGAAAACCGCAGGGCACAAGATCGCTAAATAACGGAAAGTGTTTAATTTCGCGGCGTTCCGCAGGCTGGAAAAACAACATAATAATCTGCCTCTCATTTACTGTATTTATATACAGTAGTTTTAATAAGAGCAGCAATCAAGTAGCGAGTGTGATGAACTGGACGTTGTTTAACCATCTTGCCGGTAAGTTTTTATGATGTCTGGAAAAATAATCGGCTAAAAAAATACCCCGCATTTGCGGGGCATTACATCAGGAGCGTTTTCGCGGCATCATGCGCAGCAGCGTATTGTCCTTCCAGAAATAGTGGTGCATCAGGGCGGCAGCGGCATGCAGAGCAATAACAAAATAGCCCAGATTTGCCAGCGTCACGTGCCAGGACTTCAGCATATCCACTACATCAAAATTGGCCTCTGCCGCATGCGGCATAACAATGCCGAATGCAATCCACGGGTTACCCCGGTTGTACATCATCACCAGCCCAATAATCGGCAGAACAATAAACAGCAGATAGATAACCAGATGCCCCAGATGCGCCATTCCGGTCATCATCGGCTTCGGTTTTGGCACAATCGGCGGTGCCGGATATTTTAGCCTGACCAGCAGACGCGCCACCATCAGCGTTAAAATAGTGATGCCACAGGATACGTGCACCATGTTAAATAAGGGACGATAGCTGCGCGGGAAAAATCCGCGAAACTCCATAGCGCTGTAGGCCACAATGACCAACAAAAAGACCAGCCAGTGAATGCCAATTTGCAGGCCAGAATACTTATTCCCCATAACACTTCCTGAATAAAAACAATAATGCGTCACCATAACGGGCTTTTGTTAAAAATTCATTAACTTTTGCTCACCCGGCTTATTCTTATGGATCGCCAGCAAAGTGTGAGAATTGCGCCGGGTGGCGTACTGACTCACCCGGCGAAAACTTAGGACTGCAGATACACCACCTGCGTTTGCAGATATTCGTTCAGACCGTGTTTACCGTCAGCTCCGCCAATCCCGGACTTGCGCCAGCCAGCATGAAAGCCCTGCATCGCCTCGAAGTTTTCACGATTAATATAGGTTTCGCCAAACTTCAGCCCTTTAATCGCTTTCATCGCCGTATTCAGATTCTGCGTATAGATCGATGAGGTCAGACCGTAATCGCTGTCATTGGCCATCGTCAGCGCCTGTTCCAGCGTATCAAACGCTACCACCGGCAGCACCGGACCAAACGTCTCCTCGTGCATAATCGCCATCTCCTGGCGCACGTCTAACAGTAACGTCGGAGGATAGTAATACCCTTTGCCGGAAACGGCCTTACCGCCCAGCACCACTCTGGCGCCTTCCTGCACCGCTCGTGCAACTTTCTGCTCTACACGCTCCAGCGCAGCGGCGTTAATCAGCGGCCCCATCGCAATATCATTGCGCTCAGCCGGATTGCCAAACTGCACGGCTTTCATCGCCTCACCCAGACGATTGACGAATTGGTCATAAATACCTTTCTGAACGTACACGCGCTCGGCACAGTTGCATACCTGTCCGGTGTTGATCACCCGCGAGTCAACAATTGCCTTTACGGCCAGTTCAAGATCGGCATCATCCATCACGATAGCCGGGGCCTTGCCGCCCAACTCCAGACAAACTTTGGTGATATTTTTAGCCGCCGCAGCCATAATTTTCTCACCCGCCCCGACGCTACCGGTCATGCTCACCATGGCCACCTTCGGGTTTGCGGCCAGCGCCTGACCGACCGTTTCACCACGTCCCAGCACCAGATTAAATACGCCGCGCGGCAAGCCAATATCATCAACAATTTTGGCAAAGGCGATGGCGTTATTCGGTGTAAATTCACTCGGCTTAATGACAATGGTATTACCCGTCAACAGTGCGGGAGCCAGTTTGCGGGCAATCAGGAAAAATGGAAAGTTCCACGGCAGAATGCCCGTAGTCACGCCCAAAGCGCGCTTAAACAGCAGAATATTCTCGCCCGGACGATCGCTTTGCAGGATCTCGCCTTCATAGCGACGCGCCCACTCCGCCATGTAATCGATATAGTCGGCGGTAAACGAGACTTCGACCTCAGCCAGTTGCTGTATTTTTCCCCCCTCCGCCACAATCAGCGCGCTGATTTCACTGGCTCGCTGACGGATACCCGCAGAAATTTTGCGTAACCAGTTCGCCCGTTCAATGGCGGGCAGCGCTTCCCATTGCGGCTGAGCGCGCTGTGCAGCATCGATCGCTTTACACGCATCCTCGGCACGTCCATCGGGAATACGCGAGATCACCTCTTCCGTGGCCGGATTGACGACATCAATCCAGGCATCATCGTGCCAGGTCACAAACTGCCCATCGATATACATAGGATGTTGTACGGGTACTGACATGCGGCTCTCCTGTGATTGATTTGTTTTTAACAAGTAAAACTATTGTTAATTAATATCAATCATGCAGGTCGTATTATGGCTGGAGTGGCTGTTCTGTGAGCGGCTTCATAAAAGCGTCTGGCAAAGTGATGATGAAGGGAAAAAACAGGTGTGATTTTTGCCCGTTTGCCGCAAAACGCCGACAAACGGGCAACAGGAATTACAGAGAGCGGCTCTCCAGTAAGTCAGTCAGCACGATGTCATTTTGCAACTGCTGCCAGGCTTGCTCAACGTTCTGAGGAATATCAACATGGGCGATAAAATCGCGGCCGCACGGCCCATAACCGGTGGCATCATCACGCAGGCGAGGAAGTTCACCGGTTATGAGAGACAGATAGCGATCCACTGACCACAAACCTTCTGCTGCTGGCACAAAATCCACGCCGTCTTGCTGTTGGGCCAGCTCAGGGATGAATCCAGGGAAACTCAACCAGCGCGGCGCATGCGGCTCATCGCGGGTTACACGCTGAAAGGTTGCCATCGTGCGACGTTGCATAGTGGGATCCTGTACCACAATGACGGTATGAATACTTTCCGTCGCCTGATTCAATAATGCACAGCTAAAACGGGCATTCTCACCGCAGTTTGTTGACTGGTCTTCCACCCAAATCTTCTCACCTGGGATTTGCCAGAACTGATGTGCGATATCGGCAAGGATCGCCGCTTCCGCGCGCCCGGTGGTACGAATGATGTTGTAACGAGGATGCTCTGCAATCGCGTCATACAGAAATCGTGTGGAGTGACCGATGCCACCGCTAATCAACAAGGGAACCTGTTGCTCTTTCGCGATCCGGCAGGCGGCGTCGATGGTCGGAATAACCGCGTTCCCTGCCAGAATCACGCAATCTGACTGAACGGTGATATTCCCCGTAAAATCATTCTGCGCCAACCATCGCCCTACGGTATTGATCGCCGCAAGCGTGGTTGCGGAAAGTGTCGGAAACTGGCTCATACTCATGACTCCTGATCTTAATACTTTATCGGGTTGCATACCGGGCGGTGACGTCACCTTACCCGGTATGCTGTCTGGTACCGATTTATCCCGAAATCTGCTCCATCGCCTGCAAAATACGTTTATCGGAAATCGGATACGGCGTACCAAGCTGCTGGGCAAAATAGCTGACGCGCAGCTCTTCTATCATCCAGCGGATCTCTTTGACATCGTCATCTTCACGGCGAGCGGGAGGCAGTTTATTGAACCACTGCTGCCAGGCTTGCTGCACGCTATCCACTTTCAGCATCTGCGCACGGTCACGATGCGGGTCGATAGCCAGTTTTTCCAGACGCTTTTCGATAGCCTGCAAATAACGCAGCGTATCGCCCAGACGCTTGAAACCATTGCCGGTAACAAATCCACGGTACACCAGCCCGCCCATCTGCGATTTGATATCCGCAAGCCCCAGCGCCATGGTCATATCCACGCGCCCTTTCAGACGTTTGTTGATATTAAACACTGCGGTCAGAATTTGTTCGACCTGCTTAGCAATATCCACCACCGTATCGTTCAGTTCAGCCCGCACTTTTTCATGCAGCGCCGCAAAGCCTTCTTCGGTCCACACCGGACCACCGTTGGCGTCGATCAGTTGATCCACACCACAGGATATACAGTCGTCAATCAAATCCAGCACTTTACCGTACGGGTTAAAATACAGCCCCAGCTTGGCTTTGTTGGGCAGTTTTTCATGCAAATATTTGATTGGTGAAGGAATATTCAGCAACAACAGGCGGCGTAAACCGCACCACATCGCCTGCTGTTGCTCCAGCGGGTTATCAAACAGTTTGATGGCAACGCTGTCACGCTCATCCACCAGCGCTGGCCAGGCTTTTACCTTATAGTTACCGCGTTTTTGCTCGTAACTCTCCGGAAGCTGACCGAAGCTCCAGATGTGCAACCCGCTCTGTTCGATACCGTCATCCGCCACCGCAGACAATGTTTCCTGCACTTTACCCTTCAGTGCGTCTTTCAGATCCTGTAGCGAACGTCCTTCCTGCAGCTTTTTGTTCTTATCATCCACTACCCGGAAGGTGATTTTTAGGTGATCGGGCACCTGATCCCAATGCCAGTCTTCACGGTCAACGGTCACGCCGGTCATGCGGCGCAGTTCACGCTCCAGCGAGTCCAGCAGCGGCAGTTCCAGCGGCGTGACGCGGCCTAAAAACGCTTCCGCATAGTTCGGCGCGGGCACAAAGTTGCGTCGTACCGGTTTCGGCAGAGACTTAATCAGGGCGATAACCAGTTCACGGCGCAGCCCCGGAATTTGCCATTCAAAACCGCTCTCTTCGATCTGATTGAGCAGCGGGAGCGGAATATGTACGGTCACACCGTCCGCATCGGCTCCGGGTTCGAACTGGTAACTTAACCGTAGTTTGAGATTGCCCTGATGCCAGAAGTTCGGGTAATCCAGCTTACTGATTTTTTCCGCACCCTCTTTGATGAGCATGCTCTTTTCAAAGTTGAGCAGATCCGGCGTTTCACGGCTGATCTTTTTCCACCAGCTGTCAAAGTGACGCGCGGAGACTACATCATGGCTGATGCGTTGGTCGTAAAACTCAAATAGCGTCTCATCATCAACCAGAATGTCGCGACGGCGCGATTTGTGCTCTAACTCTTCCACCTCTGCGCGTAACTTCAAATTGTCACGGAAAAACGCATGGCGCGTTTGCCAGTCGCCTTCCACCAGAGCATGGCGGATGAACAGTTCACGCGACAACGCGGGATCGATCTGGCTGTAGTTCACCTTACGAGCTGCAACAATCGGTAAACCGTAGACGGTAACCTTTTCTGTTGCCATCACTGCGCCCTGCGCACGTTCCCAGTGCGGTTCACTGTATGAACGTTTGATCAGATGCTGGGCAACCGGTTCGACCCACTCAGGATCGATGCGTGCAGCAATACGTCCCCACAGGCGGCTGGTTTCCACCAGCTCCGCTACCATCGTCCACTTCGGCGGTTTTTTAAATAGACCAGAGCCTGGGAAGATCGAGAAGCGAGCGTTACGCGCCCCGGTAAATTCCTGTTTATCGGCATCTTTCATCCCGATATGTGACAGTAAACCGGTCAGCAACGCGACGTGGATCTCTCTGTATTCAGCGGGTTCGCTGTTAACAGGAATCCCTAACTCTTTCACCACCTGACGCAGTTGCGTGTAGATATCCTGCCATTCACGCACGCGCAGGTAGTTCAGAAAATCAAGTTTGCACTGACGACGGAACTGGTTTGACGACAGCGCTTTCTGCTGCTCGCCGAGATAGTTCCACAGATTCACAAATGCGAGGAAATCAGACTCTTTGTCGTGGAAACGGCGATGCTTCTCGTCGGAGGCCTGCTGCTTGTCCATCGGGCGCTCGCGCGGATCCTGAATAGACAGCGCCGAGGTGATAATCATCGCCTCACGTACGCAGCCATGTTTTTGCGCTTCCAGCACCATGCGCGCCAGACGTGGATCCACCGGCAATTGCGAGAGCTGACGGCCCAATGGCGTCAGTTTGTAAGCGGTTGCCTGTTCGTCGGTGGTTATCGCCCCCAGTTCTTCGAGCAGGCGTACACCGTCCTGAATGTTACGTTTATCCGGCGCTTCAACAAACGGAAACGCCGCGATATCGCCCAGCCCCAAGGCGGTCATCTGCAAAATAACGGACGCCAGGTTGGTACGCAGGATCTCCGGGTCGGTAAACTCCGGGCGCGACAGGAAATCGTCTTCGGAATACAGACGAATACAGATCCCCTCCGAAACACGACCGCAACGGCCTTTACGCTGGTTGGCAGAGGCCTGCGACACCGGTTCAATCGGCAAGCGCTGAACTTTGGTGCGGTAACTGTAACGGCTGATACGCGCAGTACCCGGATCAATCACATACTTGATCCCCGGAACGGTCAGCGAGGTTTCCGCCACGTTGGTCGCCAGCACGATACGGCGACCGCTGTGCGACTGGAACACACGGTTCTGCTCGCTGTTGGAAAGACGCGCATAAAGCGGTAGCACTTCGGTATGGCGCAAATCCAGCTTATTCAGCGCATCGGCGGTATCGCGGATTTCGCGCTCGCCGCTCATGAAGATCAAAATGTCGCCCTGACTTTCACGGCCTAACTCATCTACGGCATCAAAAATTGCCTGCAATTGGTCACGCTCGGTGTCATCTGCGTCTTCAACAATTGGACGATAGCGAACTTCCACCGGATAGGTTCGACCAGAGACTTCGATAATCGGTGCATTATTGAAATGCTTTGAAAAACGCTCCGGATCGATGGTCGCCGAAGTGATGATAATTTTTAGATCCGGACGGCGTGGCAGAAGCTCTTTCAGATAGCCGAGCAGAAAATCGATATTCAGGCTGCGCTCATGCGCTTCATCGATGATGATGGTGTCGTACTGCATCAGCAGCCGATCCTGCTGGATTTCCGCCAGCAGGATACCGTCCGTCATCAGCTTAACCATGGTGTTGTCGCTGACATGATCGCTAAAACGGACTTTATAACCGATACAACCGCCCGGCTCGGTTTCCAGCTCTTCTGCAATACGGTTCGCCACGGTACGCGCCGCCAGACGACGCGGCTGGGTATGGCCGATCAGCCCTTTTACCCCGCGCCCGAGCTCCATACAGATTTTGGGTAACTGAGTGGTTTTCCCTGACCCCGTTTCCCCGGCGACAATCACCACCTGGTTATCGCGTATCGCTTCCAGAATATCCTGTTTTTTCTGACTGACGGGCAGGTTTTCCGGGAAGCTGATGACCGGACGCGCAGCTTCACGCAGCACAACTTTACCTGCAGCGTGATCAATCTCTTTTGCCATCTCCTGGTAAATGGCCTGTTGTGCATCAGGATTTTTAACCTTCTTCACGCCCTGCAGGCGGCGGGCAAAACGCTGTCTGTCACGCAGCATCAGTGAATCCAGCTGTTGCTGCAACATGTTGAAGGTTAATTTTTGTTGTTCTGTCATAGCGTTAAAAGGCAGTGCTCTGCCGGGTTAAATCTCTTTTAGATGATAGGTATAGAGTACCACATCAGCGCTTTTCATGTGTTGTTCAATAATTTCGAACATAGGATTCGATATATTGCGCTATCACTGCGACAGGATTGTGAATAAAGTGTCAACAAGCAACGGGGCACTCCCCCTTCAAACACATAAAAGGAAACACCCATGAGCAAGGTATTAGTTCTTAAATCCAGTATTCTGGCAGGGTACTCTCAGTCTGGTCAGTTGTCTGATTATTTTGTTGAACAGTGGCGTGAAAAGCACTCCGCTGATGAAATCACCGTCCGTGACCTGGCTGCAAATCCTGTTCCGGTACTGGATGGCGAACTGGTGGGTGCGCTGCGCCCGAGCGATGCGCCGCTGACACCGCGTCAGCAGGAAGCGCTGGCGTTGTCCGATGAGCTGATTGCTGAGCTGAAAGCGCATGATGTGATTGTTATCGCCGCGCCGATGTATAACTTCAACATCCCAACCCAGCTGAAAAACTATTTCGATCTGATTGCCCGTGCAGGTGTGACTTTCCGTTATACCGAGAAAGGTCCGGAAGGTCTGGTGACGGGTAAACGCGCAGTCGTGTTGACCAGCCGTGGTGGTATCCATAAAGATACGCCGACCGACCTGATCACGCCGTATCTGAACGTATTCCTGGGCTTTATTGGCATCACCGACGTGAACGTCGTCTTTGCTGAAGGCATTGCGTACGGCCCGGAAGTGGCGTCCAAAGCGCAGTCCGATGCGAAAGCCGCTATCGACAGCGTCGTCGCTGCCTGATAATTCACCCTCTCACCATCCGGTGGGAGGGTTTCTCCAGCATTTACTTCTTTACCTGCACCTGTTTGCCGTGAATGCGGTTAATATCCCGCCAGATGGTTGCATAATCTCTGCACTTCGCCAGATTCTCTTCCCAGCAATGCAGCAAAAATTGTTCTGGCTCGGCAACATCCCGGCTTAACAGCTTGAATATCCAACGATTCCAGACATACCACTTGAAAAGCCACATGATTTCACTCCGCAACGCGACCGGTGTTGAACTATATCAGCCTCAGTTTGATGCAGTGTGGCAACTATTGCGATGTCGATGAATAAGTCAGCGTCGTGCCTCTCCGGTTGTGTGCAGAGAAGATTTATTATTTTCTCAACCACTTACCATTGATGCCCTGGACGTACTCCCCTGGTTTAGCCCGAGCGACCAGCTTTTGTCCGGCCATTTTCGCCACTTCATCTGGAGGAATGTTATTGCTCTCAGCCAGTTGCTGATAGCTGGCGCTGCGTGCTTTATTAATCTCACTCACCAGCGCCTGCGTTTCGGCGTCGGTTTGCAATGCCACCAGATAACCATTAAGCGTTTCGCCCACCCGCCCCTGGGATCTGGCTTCATTCAAGGTCAATGCCCACCCATTGCCACTGAATAAACTCAATGCCACCAGGATCACTGCAAGCTGTTTTTTCATCGTGACCTCAGAACAAATCGCTGCGCGATTTTAATAAGCTCTCAACGTCTTTATCGACTTTGATATGGATCTCATGCTCGATTTTGACGTTCATATTAATAGTGATCGGCTCTTTAGGCGCAGCCACTTCGATTCTGGGTGTGCACCCGATCAGCAGAGATGAAGCCAGCAGACCCAACATGGCAGCTATCGTTTTCATTGTTGTTCCTCACATTCCTTGCCTTCCGGGCAATGGGATTCTGGCAGCGCTGCATTTTGTTCAAGCCATGCCTGTAAATTGTCGCCAAAACGCAAACTACGCCATAGCGTAAAGACGTTTTCCTCATGGGTGTAATTCAAATTAACCGTCCCCACTTTGCCATCCACCCGGCTATTGCCAGTTACGGTTGCCTGCATGGTTAAGACACCGAGATTATCCAAATTTATTTTCGTCCAGGAATGGCTTATTTCCATATAACGCAGCCAGTTAATGGCCGCACCGGCTGCCATATTATCTTTGACGACGGCATCCGCCGTGTCTTTATCAATACGCAGCGTCATAGGTCCCGGGTTGGTCAGCCAGCCGTCTTTAATGATCCACTTTTCGTTATCCAGCCATAACGGCAACGCACCGCTGACCGGGCCAGACATGGCGAATTGCTTGGGATTAACCGCGCTGATAAGCTCGCTGGAAGAGATATTCTGCACCCGTAATAATGCCGGATCGTGCTGCGGCATCCGCAGTTGTTGCATGATGACTTTGCCCCCCAGCAGTTCGGCGCTGACATCGCTTAACAGTAACGGATTGTCTTCACTCCAGGGATACGCCCCCTGTAGATCGGCGGCGATATTTTTCACCGTCACCTGATTCACCACTTCCGCAATACGCAGTGAAATAGGTCCACGCGTACCCAGTTGCCATGCGCCTTCACTAAACCGGAAAGGCAACACAAAATCGACGCCATTAATTTGGTTATCGGGCATCCAGGCGCTACCGCCTTTTAATACCCCATGGCCGCCCGCTTCAAAGCCCTGTTCCGGGGCAGCCGAAAACGCAACCTGCGCATACAGTTCACCTTCACGTAGCTTCATTTTCCAGTCTGGTGGGATGAGCGGTTGGAATACGGTGAGCGATTGTTTTGGCCACCAGGCCTGTCCGCGCAGGCGGATCCCGTCCCAACGGCCATTTACCTGTACTGGACCTATCGCGCCCGCGTGAAGCTGGCCTTTAAACTGGAAAATCGTCGGGTCGGTGCCTTCCACGCTGAACTTCAGGGTTGACGGCGGTAACACGCTCCCCCCGGTAAAGGTGGTGTTCCCTGCGTCCAGCGACAGCGCGCCGCTAAACGTCGGTTTGTTGGCATCCCGTACCCAGACGATCGGCTCGTCCATCACCAGGCGTGGGGTTTCCACCTTCATGGTGCCGTATTGCAGGTGGTCAAATCCGGTGGAGAGATCAAAAAGCTTCAGAGTGTTGTCATGCCATTCGCCCTTACCCGCCACGTCCCAACGCGCATGCATTGGCGTAAAGCTGCCTTTGCCCCAGTACCGCCACTGCCAGCGACCCGCGTCAGGGAGAAAATCATTTGCCAGACCATCCAGATGCAATTCAAAACCGCCCATCTGGTTTTCATGCGCGCGCAATATAGCCTGCAGACGGCCATCTACGCCGCGCTGCGTTACTTTTACGCCCGCCAGCGGCCAGCGAATTTCGTCAATATCCAGCGAGTCAATCACCCGTCCACGCGAACGCAGCAGCGCTCCAGGCTCGAAAGCCAGCTGCGGGTCGTTCAGGCTTCCGGTGAGTCTGGCGGGTAATTTGGCGTAGAAGATCAGGTCACCCTGTTTCGCCTCGCCTATCAACTGTAACGGCATGTCGCTACTATCCACACCCAGCTTACCCGGCCCCAGCGTTAATACGGCGTTTCCTTTACCTGCATCGCCTTGGGTCAGTATGTTCAGACGCCCGCTCACCACCGCATTTTCCAGCCCGGCCTGCCAGTTTTCAACTTTCATGCCCAACCGCCCGCTGAGCGGGAATCCCTGATAAGGCCAGTTCCAGCGACCGTCGCTGATGGTTAATTGCTGACGGGTTATTTCCCACGGAAGATCGAGCAACGGATCGGCATTATCCCGCGCCATGACGATCAGTTGTCCGCTGTTTTCTTGCCACTCCAGTTCGGCGTCCACCAGTGAGGGCTCCTGCGGCAAGCTCAGAGTAGCAACCGCATGACCGCTCACCGGTAGTCCATCAGGAACCAGCGGCATGGTAAATTCACCGACCAGTTTTACCGGCGGTTGCCCTTCAAATGCGGCTATATCCAGCTCATTTACCGTGAGATTTTGCCCGTGCAGACGCCCCTGGAATTTCACTTTTTCACCCTGGTAGCGCAGTTGCTGGGTCGATGGCGTTAGCGAGAGAGACAGTTTTCCCTGCCACTCCTGCCAGGGGGAGAGAATAACTTTGTCGATGTTAATCCAGGTATTGGGCAGCATCGATTGCCATTCAGCCAGCGTTTTGGGCGCTGCCGGAGACGCTTCTGTCTGCGGTAATTTAGCCAGGCAAGCGGAATCCAGCTCAATTGTCCCGACATTGAGCAACCAGCGGCTGGGATGAGAAAGATCGGCCTGAGTAATACGCGCTAGCGGGCAATCATCGACCAGATAGCGGAGTTCCGGAATATGCAGCCCATGCCGTGTCAGCCGTGGGCTCTCATCCAGCGCGATGCGCGTGCCAACAGGTAACCAGACGCCCACCAGCGTAGGAACCCACAGGCCAAGCGTCATGACCAACGTCAGCGGCACGAGAATCAATAATAAGAGAAGTGCCAGAGCGGCTTTATATTTACCCTTCATGGGTAGTTAATATCCTGATTTAGCGAAAATTTAAGCCGGTTTAGGCCAGTATTGTGGCATGTTTAACAGGATATGCCCACATTAAGAATAAATTCCCATGAAGTATATGCACTATTTATTAATCAACGGGAATCAATAAAATAATAATCAATTCAATAAGATAATGCATAATTTTATATGGCACGCTGTTACACGTGCCGTCGGGAATATAAAGAACTCAGACTCAATGAGGCCTCAGTTCTCCATCGCTATGTTTAGGTCCTAAACGACCAGCTTCTATCAGAATTTCCTCAATGAGCTCTTCGAGGCACTCTCTACCATGATGATCGCAGACCAGATGTACCTGCCGGGAAATCTCCTCAGGTTTCATACCATCACATAATGCCGCCTTAAGCATTAAGGTGGCCCATCGCTTTGCTTCAGAGTGAGTTAACATGACCCCTCCCGATATTTGCTACCTGTATAAGCGTAGCTGTCTGGATGTGATTCGGCTGGCTTTTTACCTGCATCGATTACGGGTATTGAGTTGGACGGAAAAATATCCAGTTGTTGAAATTGAGTAACCTGCCCACACTAACAACAGATGCGCTGAAATTATTCATTACGCCTATGACTATCAATAACTTTTTAGATTTTGTAAAATAATTTGAATTGAATTAATGTGACGTCAAAATCACTGGAGAAAGTCTTATGAAACTCGCCATCTATAGTACAAAACAGTACGACAAGAAGTATCTGCAGCAGGTTAACGAGGCTTTTGGTTTTGAACTTGAATTCTTTGACTTTCTGCTGACGGAGAAAACAGCCAAAACAGCCCATGGCTGTGAAGCTGTCTGTATCTTCGTCAACGACGATGGCAGCCGCCCGGTTCTGGAAGAGCTGAAAAAGCATGGCGTGAAATATATTGCGCTGCGTTGCGCCGGCTTCAATAACGTCGATCTCGACGCGGCAAAAGAACTCGGCCTGCAGGTCGTCCGTGTGCCAGCCTATTCACCGGAAGCCGTCGCTGAACATGCGATTGGCATGATGATGACGTTGAATCGCCGTATTCACCGCGCCTATCAGCGTACTCGTGATGCCAACTTCTCTCTTGAGGGGCTGACCGGCTTTACCATGTATGGCAAAACAGCTGGGGTGATCGGTACCGGTAAGATTGGGATTGCGGCACTGCGGATCCTGAAAGGTTTTGGGATGCGCCTGCTGGCGTTTGATCCCTACCCAAGCGCTGCCGCACTGGAGTTAGGCGTTGAATATGTCGATCTTATAACGCTGTTCGCGGAGTCCGATGTCATCTCCCTGCACTGTCCGTTAACGCCGGAGAATTATCACCTGCTCAATCACGAAGCCTTTGAGCAAATGAAAAATGGCGTGATGGTTATTAACACCAGCCGCGGGGCATTGATCGATTCACAAGCCGCTATCGATGCGCTGAAAAACCAGAAAATTGGTTCTCTGGGTATGGACGTGTATGAAAACGAACGCGACCTGTTCTTTGAAGATAAATCCAATGACGTGATTCAGGATGATGTGTTCCGCCGCCTGTCGGCCTGTCATAACGTGCTGTTCACCGGTCACCAGGCGTTCCTGACTGCCGAAGCATTGACCAGCATTTCTGAGACCACACTGCAGAATCTGGCACAGATCTCCAAAGGCGAAACCTGTCCAAACGCCCTCTTCTAATCCCTGTGCTCCCCTGGATTCAGGGGGGCATTTTCAGATAATCACCGATGCTAAAATCTTCAGTATCATTATTATATTGAATGTATTCCCGTCACAAACGTAGAGAAATTGAATGAAAAAAGTTGTCACGTTGATTGCGCTCAGCATGCTGATGGCTGGCTGTGTGAGCAATGGAAAAGTTTCCGTCAATCGCGAACAGTTGCAGCATCACCGCTTCGTTTTGCAGAGCGTGAATGGTAAAGCCGTCACCGTCGCTAATAACCAACCCGAATTGAGTTTTGGCGAAAACATGACGGTATCGGGAAAGATGTGTAATCAATTCCACGGTCAGGGCAAACTGTCCGACGGCGAGTTGAAGGTTAAAGATATGGCGATGACCCGCATGATGTGCGCCGATCCGCAGCTTAACGCGCTCGACGGGATCGTCAGCGACATGTTTAAGCAAGGCGCACAGGTCGATCTGACTGCTGACCAGTTAACACTGGCAACAGCAGAACAAACGCTGACGTATAAACTCGCGGATTTAATGTAGGAAACGCGGTGGCTTAATAGTTGCCACAGCTTCCGGCGGCAAGCGACTGCTCACTACAGCGTTTGCCGTTGGGTAACGCACACATTCCGATAGCTGAACCATCAAGCTGACGGGCAACGGAGAGCGAACCACCAATCATGGCGCAATTAGCTTCTCCAGAACTGGACATTGCGGCCTTCATCCCCGGAGCGACATGCGCGGCGGTTGCCTGCTGAACAGGTTCACTACTACAAGCCGATAATAATAACGCGGCACACCCTACCCAAAACGCTGCGCGCATCTTACTCCCCTCTGAATATTAACCAAACGACACAGCCATAAATAATAGGCAGCGGAAACACCGCCGTCGAGAGGCAATATGCGCATTTATGCGCACTGTTTACATTTTCTGGCAATTTTTTGGCTGCTCCTTTGATCAAACCATTCATTCTGTTTATTCGAGGGACACAAAAGCGAAAATCTGTCTTTAGCGCTTTTGCTAAACTAAAAGGATAACTACAGGATTCGCCGCTGTTACGCGTGTCCCTTTTTTTGCGCAATGTAAGGGTGTCAGTATGATCACAATTGACGGTAATGGTGCGGTTGCTTCGGTCGCATTTCGTACCAGCGAGGTTATCGCCATCTACCCGATTACGCCCAGTTCGACGATGGCGGAACAGGCGGATGCCTGGGCCGGGAACGGGCTTAAAAACGTGTGGGGGGATACCCCTCGTGTCGTAGAAATGCAGTCGGAAGGCGGTGCGATAGCGACCGTTCACGGCGCGTTGCAGACCGGTGCGCTCTCTACGTCGTTTACTTCATCGCAGGGCCTGTTGCTAATGATCCCGACGCTGTACAAACTGGCCGGTCAGTTGACTCCGTTTGTGCTGCACGTTGCGGCGCGTACGATTGCCACTCACGCATTATCCATCTTTGGCGATCATTCCGACGTGATGGCGGTGCGCCAGACGGGATGCGCAATGCTGTGCGCCAGCAGCGTTCAGGAAGCACAAGACTTTGCGCTAATTTCGCAAATGGCCACCCTGAAAAGCCGGGTCCCGTTTATTCATTTCTTTGATGGTTTTCGCACATCGCATGAAATCAATAAAATAGTGCCGCTGGCCGATGACACAATCCTCGGGCTGATGCCGCAGGCGGAAATTGATGCTCACCGCGCGCGCGCGCTCAACCCAGAGCATCCGGTTATTCGCGGTACGTCTGCGAACCCGGACACCTACTTCCAGTCACGCGAAGCAACAAACCCGTGGTACAACGCGGTTTACGATCATGTAGAACAGGCGATGAACGATTTCGCTGCTGCGACGGGCCGTCAGTACCAGCCATTTGAATACTACGGTCACCCGCAGGCAGAACGCATCATTATTTTGATGGGCTCGGCGATTGGAACCAGTGAAGAAGTCGTCGAAGAGCTGCTGGCACGCGGCGAGAAAGTTGGCGTTCTGAAAGTGCGTCTGTTCCGCCCATTCTCTGCCAAACATTTACTGCGCGCCCTGCCGGAAACGGTACGGAGCATCGCCGTCCTGGATCGCACCAAAGAGCCCGGTGCGCAAGCTGAACCGTTGTATCTGGATGTAATGACCGCGCTGGCGGAAGCCTTTAACTGCGGCGAACGAGAAACGCTGCCGCGGGTGATTGGCGGGCGTTATGGCCTTTCTTCCAAAGAGTTTGGCCCGGACTGCGTCATGGCGGTCTTTAATGAACTGAGTAGCGCGAAGCCGAAATCTCGCTTTACGGTCGGTATCTATGATGATGTCACCAACTTGTCGCTACCGTTACCGGAAAACACTCTGCCCGGTACCGCGAAGCTCGAGGCGCTGTTTTACGGGCTGGGCAGTGACGGTAGCGTGTCGGCCACTAAAAACAACATCAAGATTATCGGTAACTCTACGCCGTGGTATGCGCAGGGTTATTTCGTCTATGACTCGAAAAAAGCAGGCGGTCTGACGGTTTCTCACCTGCGCGTTAGTGAACAACCTATTCGCTCAGCGTATCTGGTGTCGCAAGCCGATTTTGTTGGTTGTCACCAGTTGCAATTTATCGATAAGTATCAGATGGCTGAGCGCCTGAAACCTGGCGGTATATTCCTGCTTAATACCCCGTACAGTGTGGATGAAGTCTGGACACGTCTGCCGCAGGAAGTTCAGGCTGTTCTGAATCAGAAGAAAGCGCGTTTCTACGTGATTAATGCGGCCAAAATCGCCCGCGAGTGCGGTCTGGCTGCACGTATTAACACCGTTATGCAGATGGCGTTCTTCCATCTGACGCAAATCTTACCAGGCGACAGCGCTCTGGCTGAATTGCAGGGTGCGATTGCGAAAAGCTATAGCAGCAAAGGGCAGGATCTGGTTGAACGTAACTGGCAGGCGCTGGCCCTGGCGCGTGAATCCGTCGCCGAAGTGGCGCTTCAGCCAGTTGATCCACATAGCACTAATCGCCCACCGGTGGTTTCTGATGCCGCACCTGATTTCGTGAAAACCGTCACCGCGGCGATGCTCGCCGGTCTGGGCGATGCCCTCCCCGTTTCAGCGCTGCCGCCAGACGGCACCTGGCCGATGGGCACCACGCGTTGGGAAAAACGCAATATCGCCGAAGAGATCCCCATCTGGAAAGAAGAGCTGTGTACCCAGTGTAACCACTGCGTAGCCGCTTGCCCGCACTCGGCTATCCGCGCCAAAGTGGTTTCACCAGAAGCGATGGAAAATGCCCCTGCCAGCCTGCATTCTCTGGACGTGAAATCACGCGATATGCGCGGTCAGAAATATGTCCTGCAGGTTGCGCCAGAGGATTGCACCGGGTGTAATCTGTGCGTCGAAGTATGCCCGGCGAAAGATCGCCAGAACCCGGAGATCAAGGCCATCAATATGATGTCGCGCCTTGAGCACGTGGAAGAAGAAAAAGTTAACTATGACTACTTCCTCAATCTGCCGGAAATCGATCGCACTAAACTGGAACGCATTGATATTCGTACCTCGCAGTTGATAACGCCGCTGTTTGAGTACTCTGGGGCCTGCTCTGGCTGTGGTGAAACGCCGTATATCAAATTGCTTACGCAGTTGTACGGCGACCGCATGCTGATCGCCAATGCGACCGGCTGTTCATCAATTTATGGCGGTAACCTGCCCTCAACGCCTTATACCACCGACGCCAATGGTCGCGGGCCTGCGTGGGCAAACTCCCTGTTTGAGGATAACGCCGAGTTTGGGCTGGGCTTCCGCCTGACGGTGGATCAGCACCGTGTACGCGTCATGCGTTTAGTGGAACAGTTTGCTGATAACATTCCGGCTGAACTGAATGACGCCCTGCACGCTGAAGCTACGCCAGAGGTGCGCCGTGAGCAAGTTGCAGCACTGCGCCAGCACCTGAAAGATGTCGAAGGCGCACAGCAGTTGTTAACCGATGCCGACGCGCTGGTCGAGAAATCTATCTGGCTGATTGGCGGTGATGGCTGGGCTTACGATATTGGTTTTGGTGGCCTGGATCACGTCCTGAGCCTGACCGAGAACGTCAATATTCTGGTACTGGATACCCAGTGTTACTCCAATACAGGCGGACAAGCGTCGAAAGCTACGCCGCTCGGGGCCGTCACTAAATTTGGTGAACATGGCAAGCGCAAAGCTCGCAAAGATCTTGGCGTCAGTATGATGATGTACGGGCACGTGTATGTTGCACAAATCTCTCTGGGCGCGCAGTTGAACCAGACGGTGAAAGCTATCCAGGAAGCGGAGGCCTATCCAGGTCCGTCGCTGATTATCGCCTATAGCCCATGTGAAGAGCATGGTTACGATCTCGCACTAAGCCATGATCAGATGCGTCAGCTCACGGCAACCGGGTTCTGGCCGCTGTACCGCTTTGATCCACGTCGAGCAGATGAAGGTAAGCTGCCGCTGGCGCTGGACTCTCGGCCACCGTCAGACGCCCTGGCCGAAACATTGCTTAACGAGCAGCGCTTCCGTCGCCTGAATGCCCAACAGCCAGAAGTCGCAGAACAGCTCTGGAAAGACGCCGCAGCCGATCTGCAAAAACGCTACGACTTCCTTGCGCAGTTGGCTGGAAAAGCGGAAAAGAGCGGTACCGAGTAATGCGTTTATCTCAGTATTAACCTGGAACCCAAAAAAAAGCCCGAACAGTTGTTCGGGCTTGTCAATTTATTCGCTGGCTAATTAATAATAGCTATCAATACGTCAACGAAAAATAAAACGTGACAATAAAGGCATATAACACGCGCAGAATAGCCCAACACACTTCACTTGTATAATTTTTATTTTATATATTTACCATCAATACATTCACCACAATTATCATCATTTCCGTAGAATTATTTCTTTAAGGTTTTACTTAAGGCGTAACAATTCATATTTATCCCTTTACGGAACTTCTCCTTTAGCATGCTTTTACTCCCTACATGGGTAGTCACAGGTTAATAAAAAAACTAAAGGATTATTTCAATGAACAGAAAAGTACTGGCTCTCGTAATTCCTGCCCTGCTGGCTGCAGGCGCTGCTCACGCGGCTGAAGTTTATAATAAAGACGGCAACAAATTAGATCTCTATGGCAAAGTAGACGGCCTGCATTATTTCTCTGATGATTCTTCCAAAGATGGTGATCAGTCTTATGTTCGTCTGGGCTTCAAAGGCGAAACTCAGATTAACGACCAACTGACTGGTTACGGTCAGTGGGAATACAACGTTCAAGCTAACAATACTGAATCTTCAGAGAATCAGTCCTGGACCCGTCTGGCATTTGCTGGCCTGAAATTTGGCGACTACGGCTCATTCGACTACGGCCGTAACTACGGCGTTCTGTACGACGTGGAAGGCTGGACTGATATGCTGCCGGAATTTGGTGGCGACTCTTACACCAACGCCGATAACTTTATGACAGGTCGTGCTAACGGTGTGGCAACCTACCGTAATACTGATTTCTTCGGTCTGGTTAACGGTCTGAACTTTGCCCTACAGTATCAGGGTAACAATGAAGGTGCTTCTAATGGTCAGGAAGGCACCAATAACGGTCGCGATGTTCGTCATGAAAACGGCGACGGCTTTGGTATTTCCACCACTTATGACTTTGGTAAGGGCTTCAGCGCTGGCGTGGCATACGCATCATCTGACCGTACGAATGAACAAGTCAGTGCAGGTAATGCTCTTGGTCAGTATGCAGGCGGTGACAAAGCTGACGCTTGGACTGCGGGTCTGAAATACGATGCAAATAACATCTATCTGGCAACCATGTATTCTGAAACCCGCAACATGACTCCGTTTGGAAGCACGGATAGTGATAACGGCGGTGGCATTGCAAACAAAACTCAAAACTTTGAAGTTACTGCTCAGTACCAGTTTGACTTCGGTCTGCGTCCGGCAGTGTCTTTCCTGATGTCTAAAGGTAAAGATCTGAACAATGTCGATGGCGACAAAGATCTGGTTAAATATGCTGACGTAGGTGCGACTTACTACTTCAACAAAAACATGTCTACCTACGTTGATTACAAAATCAACCTGCTGGACGAAGACGATAGCTTCTACGCTAACAACGGCATCTCTACCGATGACGTAGTAGCACTGGGTATGGTTTACCAGTTCTAATCCGTCAGCCCGCTGGCAACAGCGGGCTCTCTTTATGTTCTAACAATTCTGTTTTATCCAGATCAAAACATTATATCTGTTGCGCTAAAACACATCTCTGATAGATGATATCTTGCATTAAGACCTGTAGTAGAGGATACCTGCAATGAATCATCATCCTGTAAAATCATCCCGTATTGCATCCGTCGGCTATGACGAATCCTCCCGCACGCTAGAAATTCGCTTTCACCAGTTGGCTACTCTGCAATATCAGCATGTCCCTGCTCGTATTTTTCGTGATTTCCTGAGCGTCGTTTCTAAAGGTCGATTTTACGATGGAGTAATAAAAGGAAAGTTTCCTGAAATAAAAATAAAGTGATGCCAAAATGTGATCTTTGTCATTGTACATAAAGTGCCATTACGCGGTAAGCTTTGGGTGGATACTTAAACAGGAGGTTTTATGAACAGAACGATTCTTGTACCCATCGATATTTCAGACTCAGAATTAACTCAACGTGTTATTGCCCATGTTGAAGCAGAGGCAAAAATTGACGATGCACAGGTTCATTTTTTGACCGTAATTCCGTCACTGCCCTATTATGCTTCCCTGGGATTGGCCTACTCGGCAGAGTTACCGGCCATGGAAGATCTGAAAGCCGAAGCAAAATCTCAACTGGAAGAGATTATCAAGAAGTTCAATATCCCAACGGACAGAGTGCACGTTCATGTCACAGAAGGTGCGCCAAAAGATAAGATTCTGGAGATGGCCAAAAAATTACCGGCTGATATGGTCATTATTGCCTCACATCGACCTGACATCACCACCTACCTGCTGGGGTCTAACGCCGCAGCCGTGGTGCGTCATGCGGAGTGTTCGGTACTGGTAGTCCGCTAAGCTGTCTGGCCCGCACATCGCTGCGGGCTTTTTGTTTCTACCTGTTATACCCCACGATTCCTGTCCTAAATGTGCTGACATTTTTCCCGCTTATCCGTACCATACACGCCACAGTTTTTATATCAGACTTCTTTTGCCGGACTATCCGGCGTGATGCATACTCTTCTGATGCCACACTATGAATTGAGCCTCTATTAAATGTCGCAAAATCAAGATATTAGCAAGAAAGAACAATACAACCTGAACAAATTGCAAAAACGTCTGCGCCGTAACGTGGGCGAAGCCATTGCCGACTTCAATATGATCGAAGACGGCGATCGCATTATGGTGTGCCTTTCCGGGGGGAAAGACAGCTATACCATGCTGGAGATCCTGCGTAATTTGCAGCAAAGCGCCCCGATCAGTTTTTCCTTAGTTGCGGTTAACCTCGATCAGAAACAACCAGGCTTCCCGGAGCATATTCTGCCGGAATATCTGGAACAACTGGGCGTGGAGTATAAGATTGTCGAAGAAAACACCTACGGGATCGTCAAAGATAAAATCCCTGAAGGCAAAACGACCTGCTCGCTCTGTTCTCGCCTGCGTCGCGGCATTCTGTACCGCACGGCAACTGGTTAGGCGCCACCAAGATTGCGCTCGGTCACCATCGCGACGACATCCTGCAAACACTGTTTTTAAACATGTTCTACGGCGGGAAGATGAAAGGTATGCCGCCGAAACTGATGAGCGATGACGGTAAACATATCGTTATCCGTCCGCTGGCTTACTGCCGTGAGAAAGATATCGAGCGTTTCTCCGAAGCGAAAGGTTTCCCGATTATTCCATGTAATCTGTGCGGCTCACAGCCTAACCTGCAGCGTCAGGTCATTGCCGATATGCTGCGCGACTGGGACAAACGCTATCCAGGGCGTATTGAAACCATGTTCAGCGCAATGCAGAACGTTGTACCTTCACATCTGAGCGATATCAATCTGTTCGATTTTAAAGGCATCAGGCACGGTTCAGAGGTTGTGGACGGCGGTGATTTAGCGTTCGATCGTGAAGAGATCCCGTTGCAGCCTGCGGGGTGGCAGCCAGAAGAAGATGATGCTCAACTGGATGAGCTGCGCCTGAACGTCGTGGAAGTGAAGTAAGTCGATAGTGCCGGATAAGCGGAGCGCCATCAGGCGCTCCGACGAGTGGTTATTTCAATAACCGAACCCGGCAAGTCTTGCCTTTTATCTTACCGTTTTGCAATTGCTTCCATGCCTTATGCGCTACAGTCTGGCGAACAGCGACATAGACATGCGCCGGATGAACGGCAATTTTGCCGATATCGGCGCCTTCCAGACCAATATCACCGGTCAGCGCACCGAGAACATCGCCGGGACGCATTTTAGCCTTTTTACCGCCATCAATGCATAACGTCGCCATCTCAGCTTCCAGCGGCAGGATTGGGCCGTTAGCTGGAGCTGGCAGCCAGTTCAGCTTCAGTTGCAGCATTTCAGAAAGAATATTGGCCCGCTGCGCTTCTTCCGGTGCACAGAAGCTAATCGCCAGACCACTGTTGCCGGCACGCGCGGTACGTCCGATACGATGGACGTGGACTTCCGGATCCCACGCCAGTTCGAAGTTAACCACCAGCTCAAGTGATTTAATATCCAGACCACGCGCGGCCACATCGGTAGCAACCAGAACGCGCGCGCTGCCGTTGGCAAAACGCACCAGCGTCTGATCGCGATCGCGCTGCTCAAGATCGCCATGCAGTGAGAGAGCGCTTTGCCCCGCCGCATTCAGTGCGTCACACACGGCCTGACAATCTTTTTTGGTATTACAAAAAACTACGCATGATGCAGGTTGATGCTGACTGAGCAATTTTTGCAGCAGCGCAATTTTGCCGTGGCTGGAAGTTTCGAAAAACTGCTGCTCAATCGCCGGCAGCGCGTCAACGGTATCAATTTCGATCGTTAATGGATTTTGTTGCACCCGGCCACTAATGGCGGCAATGGCTTCCGGCCAGGTCGCAGAAAACAGTAAGGTCTGACGCGAAGCCGGCGCAAAGCGAATGACATCATCAATCGCATCGCTAAAGCCCATATCCAGCATGCGATCGGCTTCATCCATCACCAGCGTATTCAGGGCATCCAGAGAAACAGTGCCTTTTTGCAGATGGTCGAGTAAACGCCCTGGCGTTGCGACAATAATATGTGGCGCATGCTGCAGGGAGTCACGCTGTGCGCCAAAGGGCTGCCCACCGCACAACGTTAAGATCTTGGTGTTAGGCAGAAAGCGCGCTAAGCGACGCAGCTCACCCGCCACCTGGTCAGCAAGCTCGCGCGTTGGGCACAGCACCAGGGACTGCGTCTGAAACAGCGCGACATCAACATGCTGTAATAATCCAAGACCAAAAGCCGCCGTTTTGCCACTGCCGGTTTTAGCCTGCACGCGAACATCTTTCCCCGCCAGAATTGCCGGTAACGCAGCAGCCTGAACAGGCGTCATTTCAAGATAACCCAGCTCGTTAAGATTCTCGAGTTGGGCAGCAGGTAAAACATTCAGGGTTGAAAAAGCGGTCACAATTTAATCTCGCGGTAAAAACTCACAATCAGCAGGCGCGTATCCTCGCAGATCTGCGCCCGCGATGCGACAATTTAATCGGCTCTTCATCCGGTGGGGGATCCGGCATTGGCTGCGGACGAGGTATGGGATCGGGAATGGGAACCGGGTCGGTCGGTAGCGAATCAGTGTGCGGCGTTGCAATCAGACAGTTCATATACCCCTCCAGTTATTCAGGTTGGCTCTTTTAGGGTAGACGCTGATTTCCTGCAGGCAAAAAAAAGCCGACTAATCTAAGTCGGCGTCGTACGAATCAATTGTGCTATGCAGTAATTCAAAAAAGGAAGTAAGACAATATGGAGCGCAACGCCCATCGCTTGACGTTGCATTCACCTGCGAGAGAGATATTGCCCCGAATAGGTAGATGGTTTATTGACTTCGCTCAAAAACCAGGACGTTTTCATGCGCAAAAGTCACTAAAAAACGTTGTTGTTACAACCATTTACTACGATGCAACCATAAAGTAACACCACCAATCAGGACCACTAACAGAATACAAAAAAGTGAGAAGCCAAACTGCCAGCCACCGCCAGGGATACCGCCGAGGTTAACGCCAAACAGCCCGGTTAAAAATGTGCTGGGAAGAAAAACCATTGCCATCAATGACATTGTATACGTTCGGCGAGCCAGAGACTCCTGCATAACCTGCGCAATTTCATCCGCCATAATACCGGTCCTGGCAATACAGGCATCTATTTCATCCAGCCCTCTCCCTAGCCTGTCAGCGATATCCTGCATCCGCCGCCGATGGTCGTCGGTCATCCAGGAAAAACGTTCGCTCGCCAGCCGGGAATAGACATCGCGTTGAGGCGCCATATAGCGGCGCATCACAATTAACTGCTTACGCAGCAATGCCAGGAAACCACGCGGCGGAATTTGCTGATCGAGCAGGTTATCTTCCAGATCGATAATCTTATCGTGCAGTTGTTCGATAAACTCACTGGCATGATCGGTTAGTGCATCGCAAACATCCACCAGCCAACTACCACAATCAGCTGCTCCCGTGCCTTCCTGGAGATCGCTGACCACATCATCCAGCGCCAAGACTTTACGCTGACGCGTTGAGACAATCAGACGTTCATCCATATATAAGCGCATCGCAACCAGTTGGTCAGGTCGCTCGTCGGTGCTGCCGTTAATACAGCGCAGCGTAATCAACGTACCTTCCCCTACTCGGCTTACGCGTGGGCGCGTGCTTTCACCCGCCAGCGCATCACGCACGTTATTGGGAAGTAAAGGCGTTGTCGCCAGCCATTGCGCGCTTTCAGGATGGGTATAATTAAGATGCAGCCAGCAGGGATGTTGACTGTCGATAACATCGTTATCTTCCAGTGGCTTCACCCCACCACGGCCATCCAACAGCCAGGCAAACACGGCATCCGGCACATTAACATCCGTTCCCTTAATGGCTTCCACAGCGCCTCCACAAACATTCAGCTTTTTTCGTTAGTCTAGCTGTCAGAATATGTTAAGCAATATCTCATTGTCCCATTGTGCTGAAATGATTCATAAAAAGTATCTGATAATAAGAAAAGCGCCGACGAATGCGGCGCTGGTTACGAGATGCCCCTCTCAGGCCCGCTGGCGTCTCTCTGATTCAAGCGCATGACTTAAGCGAAATTTATGCGTTCGCGATTGAAGGTCAATCACCTGGTTTTTCAGGATACCTGAGGAGTCAGAAAGCTCATCAACCATAATGGCATTACTTTGGGTGACGTTCTCCAGTTCGGCCAGAGCATGGGTAATTCTGATAATTCCTTTCTCCTGCTCCTGCGTAGTGGTTAATATCTCGCCCATCAGTTGGTTTAATTGCCCGGCTCCCCCGACAATATCATGCATGTTTTTCTCAGCTTCACGCACAATAGCAGCGCCTTGCTGAACATTTTGATGGGTTTGGGCAATCAGTTGCTTAATATTCTTAGCAGCATCTGCACTACGGTGTGCAAGCATTCTTACCTCACCGGCCACCACGGAAAACCCTTTGCCATGTTCACCGGCCCTTGCAGCTTCCACAGCAGCATTCAATGCCAGAATATTTGTCTGGAATGCAATACCATCTATCAGCGTAATAATTTCTGTCATTTGCTGTGCGCATTCGGTGATTGAACGCATATTTGTCGCAACCTGCACCATTAATTCGCCACCCTGACGGGCGCATTGCGTGGCAATTGTTGCCTGGGCGCTGGCTATTTGCGTGTTATCAGCATTATTTCGCGTATTAACCGCTATTTCATCCATGTTGGCAGCCGTCTGCATTAATGCTCCGGATTGCTGTTCTGTTTTCACTGAAAGCTCGGCGCTGCGTTCCGCCAGCTGTTCAGAAAGCGCCATCGCCGTTTGCGAGGATGTTCTGATCTCATTAACGAGTGCTGAAATATTACTTGATAAGCTATTGATGCCAGGAATTAGTCTACCCGCACAGTTATTACCAAATTCGGGAATACTGATTGCCAGATTCCCGGATGTTACCTCTTCAATGCTTCTTTTAACCGTATTAATCGGCATGACCAGATATTTCGTCATGTACCACCACAAACATAATATAGAAATAATGCTTACCGCATTAGTGCCAATAATAATTTCTGGGGTAGCCGAAAAAATTATTTCAACAACATTGAGCGCAACCGCCGTAATGAGCAGAAATAAAATAATAAAGGTTCTGACGCTAATATCATTTAACATTTTAACCCTGTGCACCAAGAAATAACGTGGATGTTATTTTTATAGCATCTGCAATACAGATTTCCATTGCTCTGTGACGAAAGCTGAACTTTCAATGAGAGCCAGCAGACCTTTTACTTAAGTCAATAAATTACACTAGCCATTCATAATAGCTCAGCACTTTATCCCGCCAATGGCGGTAATGTTCCCCACCATCAGATTATTGTGATGGTGAGCACGTGACGAGCATAAAACACACAGAAACATAATTTTTATGAATGTTTATATAAGTAATGGCTTGTCATTTTCAATATCTTGCTCTTCGCTCTAATACTCATTGTAAAAACACAAGAACATTCCTGGTTTTATCAGGTTAACTGGACAAAACCTGCTAGATTTATCATCACGGCTTTTTTTCGATAGGTAGTAAGATGTTGCACGTGTCGTGGGACCCTGTATTGATTGGGATTTCCTTTGTTGTCGCATTTATTGCCTCCTTTATTGCCCTCGACAGTGCGGGTAAGGTAGCAATCTCCAGCAAACGTGAATCTACCTTCTGGCGGCTATCTGGCGGCGCTACGCTGGGTATGGGGATCTGGTCGATGCATTTTATCGGTATGCTGGCCATGAAAATGACTATGCCGATCAATTATCACCTATCACTCACCGCGTTTTCGTTCTTTATTGCGCTCATTTCTGCAACCCTCGCCATCAATATCGCTATTTCCGGTAATACGTTATCAACAAAACGACTGGTCATTGCCACCAGCATATTGAGTGCCGGCGTTGTCACGATGCACTACGTTGGCATGTATGCCATTATCGAACATGTGGCCATCTCATGGGATCGCTCGCTGATTTTGCTCTCTGTAATTATTGCCGTCGTTGCGTCTGGCGTAGGTTTATGGCTGGCCTTCCATTTACGCCAAAACACCCGTCGCGTGCTGATTAACCGACTTATTGCTGCCCTTATTATGGCGCTGGCAATTGCTTCTATGCATTACACCGGTATGGGAGCGGCAACGTTCACCCATTTTGGACACACTGCGCACGATGGGCTCAGTACGCTGGAACTCTCTGTCTGGGTCTGCGCCGTCACGCTGATTATTTTGGGTATCATGCTGGTCGTCTCAATGGTGGATTCACAACTGCGCACTTCCCGACTGGCTGACAACCTGCATCAGTTGAACTGCCAGCTTGAACATCAGGTCCACTTCGACGCGCTGACCGGACTTGCTAATCGAACGCAAATAGATACCCGCTTACAGGCCTGCCTGCGGCATTCCAAATTGCATCAACAGCATTTCGCGTTGGTATTTATCGACCTCGATCGTTTTAAAGTCGTTAACGATACCTGGGGGCATCACATCGGTGATCAACTGCTGATTGCCAGTACACAGCGTATCTACAGTTGCCTTGATGACTCAATGACGCTGGCAAGACTGGGGGGAGATGAATTTATCCTGCTGGTTCAAGACTGCAACCCGCAGGCTATCTCCGCCTTGCTTGCGCAAATTTCAGATGCGATCGGTGACCCCTTTACCTTATTCGGTCATACCATTCGGGTTTCGTTAAGTGCGGGGAGCAGTATTTATCCCGAACATGGCTCGACACTGCATGAGCTAAAAGTGAAGGCCGATATGGCGATGTATCATGTCAAACAGGCGGGCAGAAACGGCTGGGCTATTTATAGTCCCCAGATGGAAGCTATCGCTGATACGCCGCCGACATTTCTACAGGAACTTTCACAAGCGCTTGAACGCAACCAGTTTGAGCTATGGTATCAGCCTAAATATACCGCCGGAGATCATTCCCTGACTGGTTTTGAAGCATTATTACGCTGGCATCATCCGGAGCGCGGCATGCTGCTACCGGCTGAATTTCTGCCTGCGCTGGAAGAAACGGGCCTGATTATTCCCGTCGGCAAATGGGTTATCCAACAGGCATGTTTGCAGTTGCATCAGTGGACATTACAAGGGAATACAGAATGGACGCTCGCCGTTAACCTCTCCCCCGCCCAGTTTGAACAGCATGATATTATTGATGTTGTTTGCAACGCCCTGGCGCAATACCAACTTTCACCTGCCTGTCTCACGCTGGAGCTCACGGAGAGCACTGCACTTAAAAATTTAAAACGCAGTATTGAAATCCTGAATGCTTTCTCTGCTTTGGGGATCACCGTTTCTATTGATGATTTCGGCACTGGTTATTCAAATATACTGATGTTGAAGTCACTTCCGGCACGGGAATTAAAAATCGACAGGATATTTGTCAAAGATATTAGCGAGAACAGTAAAAATACAAAAATTGTGTCTACCATTATTGACATAGCTCACTCCATGAATATGCGCGTGGTGGCTGAAGGAATAGAAACCCAGGAGCAGGAATTACTTCTTACCCAGATGGGATGTAGCATGCTGCAAGGTTTCCTGTTTGCAAAACCGCTGCCAGCGCATAAGATTCATGAACTGATACAACCAGAAAACAGCATCAAACAAAAGCCAGTCGTACAACCTTTGTCTCACCGACAATCAATAACTTTGTGAGACTGTAATATCTAAAATATTCGCCATTAAACGGGCAACACAGCAGATAAAGATAACGGGATTATCGATGAGCACAACCGAGCTGCATTCACTGGATTTGTTAACCTTTCCGGTGTGGATTGTTTCGCCACAAACCGAAGAACTGGTGTTCGCTAATATCGTTGCACGTGAGCTAATGCAGGATCTCTGTTTTTCCCCACTGCGCAAGGGCATATTCTCAACGCATTCTCAAAATGATTTAACCATGTATCTCAGTGACTTGAGCAATCATCATCACGTTGTTGAGATCCTCACGGTTTACCGCGATGGTGAGGAAATCGCGTTGGCCAGCCGCCTGTCCATTAAATCTCTGCCGGGCGTGGGGGATGTTATCCTTTTCGAAGGCATTGAAACGCCAACTGCGCAAGGTCTGAAAGCCAGCCGTTCAGCAACTTATCAACGAAAAAAACAGGGCTTTTATGCGCGTTTTTTCCAGACCAACTCCGCGCCAATGTTACTGATTGATCCGTCCCGCGATGGCCTGATCGTTGATGCAAACCTCAGTGCCCTGAATTTTTATGGTTACAACCTTGATGTGATGTGCCAGAAACATACCTGGGAGATCAACATGCTGGGCCGCCATATATTGCCGGTAATGCATGAAATCGCCCATCTGCCCGGCGGCCATAAGCCTTTGCACTTTGTCCATAAACTGGCAGACGGCACCTCACGTCATGTACAAACCTACGCCGGACCGATTGAAATTTACGGTAATAAACTCATGTTGTGCATTATTCATGACATTACCGAACAAAAACGGCTGGAACAGGAGCTTGAGCATGCCGCTCTGCGTGACCCTTTAACGGGATTACTTAATCGCCGACATTTTTATCAGGTAACCGAGCCGGAGCAGACGCATGCGGTATCATTGACGCAGGACTACAGCCTTTTATTGATCGACACCGATCGTTTTAAAAGCATTAACGATCTCTTCGGTCATTTAAAAGGCGATGAAGTGCTTTGTGCTCTGGCCCGCACACTGGAATCCTGTGCACGAAAAGACGATCTTATTTTTCGCTGGGGTGGTGAAGAATTTGTGCTGCTGCTGCCGCGAACCTCGCTGGATGTCGCCCTCAATCTTGCAGAAGTGATCCGCGCAACGGTAGCCAAGGTTACTCTCCCTGGTCTTCCCCGCTTTACCGTCAGCATTGGCGTTGCGCGGCACGAAACGAACGAAAGTATTGATGAATTATTCAAACGCGTGGACGACGCGTTGTACAAAGCCAAGCACGAAGGCAGGAACAGAGTATTGGCCGCCTGATGAATACGTGGCTCAACGGCTGCGCTTAGCGTGACGCTCCCAGTTTTCCTGTTTTGCCTGCGCGGTTTTACGTAATGCCACATAGCATGCCCCGCTGCCGCCGTGATGCGGCAAAGCGGCGCAGTAGGCCTGGACGTCATCAAATTCTGTCAGCCAGCGCGCCACATAGCTGCGAACAATATTGGCATGAGCGTTATCGTCACGCCCCTTACCGTGTATCACTAGCACATTACGTAATCCATCTTGCTGTGCCTGCAGAATAAAACTGAATAGCATCTGGCGGCATGTTTCTACGGGCTGGCGGATGAGATTAAGGCTCGCCTGCTGCGGATATCTTCCGGTTCGCAGTTTGTCAGTCACGCCGTGCTGTAAACCTTCGCGACGAAACTCAAGCGGCTCGTTCAACGGGATAATATCGAGAAACCCCGTCGTGAGAAAGTTATCCAGTTGAAGCGTATCGATACGCGCCGGAGTGCGGATATTACGCGTTGGCTGCCAGTGTACATCGGCGCAGCCCTTCAGTGGTTGGACATCCCCCATAGCATCCAGAAACAGCGAAGCATCATCAAGATTCATGTTTCTTCCTCCAGCGAATTACGACGAGCATTATCATAACCGCGCACTATTATACCGACAACGGTTTACGATTATTTCCAATAATTCACCTGGCTCGCTCCGCTGAAAAGATCTACTCACGACATACAGATATCCGTTTTTAGGGGTATAGCTGCAACTGTTGCTGCCGTGATAATGTGTAACCTCGCCTGAACGCTGTAATGAGAGAAACGGATGCTGAACTTACTGGAAGACACCATCGACACGCCGCTGGGCCCGCTGTGGGTTATTTGTGATGAGCAATTTCGCCTGCGCGCGGTGGAATGGGATCAGCACCGAGATCGCATGGAACAATTGCTGGATATTCATTACCGCACAGAAGGTTATCAGCGCATTACAGCCAATAACCCTGGCGGATTAAGCGATAAACTGTCGGAGTATTTTGCCGGGAATCTCAGCATTATTGACACGCTGGAAACGGCAACGGCTGGCACGCCTTTCCAGCGTGAAGTCTGGCAAGCATTACGCACTATCCCGTGTGGGCAGGTCATGCACTATGGTCAACTGGCCGAACAGTTAGGGCGCCCCGGTGCTGCAAGAGCCGTCGGTGCGGCCAATGGCGCCAACCCGGTAAGCATTGTGGTCCCCTGCCATCGCGTCATTGGGCGTAACGGCACCATGACTGGATATGCTGGCGGGGTACAGCGAAAAGAGTGGTTATTGCGTCACGAAGGCTATTTGCTACTCTAGATTCCAGGCAATTAATGCCTTATTCGTCACACTTTCGCATAATGTGACAACAAATTTAATGCGGTTAATCAAGGAGATACAAACATTCATTCCGGTTATACCTGAATTATTCTCTATTGGGAGTAGCTCAGGCTTACGTGCTCACCAAAAAGATGTTAAAATTGACAAATATCAATTACGGCTTGAGCAGACCTATGATCCCGGAAAAGCGAATTATACGGCGCATTCAGTCTGGCGGTTGTGCTATCCATTGCCAGGATTGCAGCATCAGCCAGCTTTGCATCCCGTTCACACTTAACGAGCATGAGCTTGACCAGCTCGATAACATCATCGAGCGCAAAAAGCCTATCCAAAAGGGGCAAACGCTCTTTAAAGCAGGTGATGAACTTAAATCACTCTACGCTATCCGCTCCGGAACGATTAAAAGCTATACCATTACCGAACAAGGCGATGAGCAAATTACCGGCTTCCATCTGGCGGGTGATCTGGTCGGTTTTGACGCGATTGGCAGCGGACATCACCCGAGCTTTGCCCAGGCGCTGGAAACCTCAATGGTTTGCGAAATTCCTTTCGAAACCCTTGATGACCTGTCCGGAAAAATGCCGAATCTGCGTCAGCAGATGATGCGTCTGATGAGTGGCGAAATCAAAGGCGACCAGGATATGATCCTGCTGTTGTCGAAGAAAAATGCAGAAGAGCGCCTGGCGGCCTTTATCTACAACTTGTCTCGCCGCTTTGCCCAGCGCGGATTCTCGCCTCGTGAGTTCCGCCTGACCATGACCCGCGGCGACATCGGTAACTACCTGGGCCTGACGGTTGAAACCATCAGCCGCCTGTTGGGTCGTTTCCAGAAAAGCGGTATGCTGGCAGTGAAAGGCAAATACATAACTATTGAGAATAGCGACGCGCTGGCAGTTCTTGCTGGCCACACGCGTAACGTAGCGTAATCTTTCCGCAAGCATTTCTGTTATCCTTCTGTCAAATCGCTAAATTTTCCCGATTTATTGATCTGGCAGGAGGTTCTCCCCTGTTTCAATCCACATTATTGGGTTACTCTTTTAATTACAAACTGCGATGACAGTTGTAAGGAGACCCTGTATGGCTATGTATAAAAATATGCTGGTCGTCATCGATCCAAACCAGGACGATCAACCAGCATTACGGCGAGCTGTTTATTTGCATCAACGGATTGGTGGCAAAATTAAAGCCTTTTTGCCAATCTATGACTTTTCCTACGAAATGACTACCCTGCTGTCGCCCGATGAGCGTACGGCAATGCGTCAGGGGGTCATCAGCCAGCGAACAGCCTGGATCCGTGAACAAGCAAAATACTACATCGAAGCAGGGATCCCTCTTGAAATTAAAGTGGTATGGCACAACCGTCCCTTTGAAGCCATCATCCAGGAAGTCATTAGCGCTCAGCATGACCTGGTCCTCAAAATGGCACACCAACACGACCGCCTCGAAGCCGTAATTTTCACGCCTACCGACTGGCATTTATTGCGCAAATGTCCAAGCCCGGTATGGATGGTTAAAGATCAGCCATGGCCTGAAGAGGGTAAAGCGCTGGTTGCGGTGAACCTCGCCAGTGAAGAGCCTTATCACAACGCGCTCAATGAAAAACTGGTCAAAGAGACGCTGCAACTAGCAGAACAGGTTAACCATACTGAAGTGCATCTGGTTGGCGCCTACCCTGTTACGCCAATCAATATCGCAATTGAACTACCTGAGTTTGACCCCAGCGTTTATAACGACGCGATCCGTGGACAGCATCTGCTGGCCATGAAGGCGTTGCGCCAGAAATTCAGTATCGATGAGAAAGTGACGCACGTTGAAAAAGGATTGCCTGAAGAGGTCATTCCTGATTTAGCCGAGCACTTGCAGGCGGGTATTGTAGTACTGGGTACCGTCGGTCGTACCGGTATTTCTGCCGCGTTCCTTGGTAACACCGCTGAACAGGTTATCGATCACCTACGCTGCGACCTGCTGGTCATCAAGCCGGATGAATATCAGACGCCAGTTGAACTGGATGATGAAGAAGACGATTAACCACACAACTCAATGCCGGATGGCGATCTCATCCGGCATAACAAACGCTTAGTGTTGCTCCTCGCCGCCGAGGAAATAGATTCCCAGCGGGATAGCCAACAGAATCGTAAACACCATGCTGTAGACACAAATCATTGCCGATTGAATGGCGTACATTGAAGCGGTCCAGTCGGATAGGGGAATGTCATACTGTTCAATCACACCACCGATCGTCGCTCGCGTCACGACCGACGCTGCGATAATAAACACCCCAAGCAGGCACAACAGAAACTTCCGTCCCTTCGCTGTCTTCAGCTTAGCCATGATCATAGTACTGTCCTTTTGCAGATGAAAACCTTGTTACTTTGCGCTAACAATACCATGACATCAACTGACTGTCTGCTACATAAACCGCTTTCAGGGTGGATACCAGCGCTATTTCGCCGAAAATAGCGCTAATTGCATTATATATCTCCCCTATGGATTAATGATCTGACCGCCAGAACTGAGTAAAATATTCGAGGATTAGGATATCAGAAGATATTTCACTACCACGGAGCTGTTGGAAGAATCATGATCGCTGAACTGTTTATAAATAATGCGTTTAATTTGACGGTAATTCTCAGCTGCTGTGCCGCGCTGGTTCTGATGAGCGTCTGGTATCATCGTGGAGAGCGTCGCTGCAAAGGATTCATATTTCATGCCGCGCAATTTCTTGTCTATGCCATTATCATCGGGACGTTAGGCAGTATTGCTAATAACGTTATCGAAAATTACAGCCTGAAATTTATCTCCTCCAGCGTGGTCGACTTTATCTGCACCTCGTTGATTGCGCTGATCCTTACCATCAAACTTTTTCTGGTAATTAATCAGTTTGAAAAGACGCAGATTAATAAAGGTAGAGATATCACCAGCGCGAGGATCCTGTCGCGAATCATCAAGATTACCATCGTGGTTGCCATCATTTTGCTGTATGGCGAACATTTCGGTATGAGCTTATCCGGCCTGTTAACCTTCGGCGGCATCGGCGGTATCGCTGTAGGTATGGCAGGCAAAGACATTCTGAGCAACTTTTTCTCAGGGATTATGCTCTACTTCGACAGACCCTTTAGCATCGGCGACTGGATCCGCTCCCCGGACCGCAATATTGAAGGTACAGTTACGGAAATCGGCTGGCGAATGACCAAAATAAACACCTTCGATCATCGTCCGTTATATGTCCCGAACTCGATTTTCTCCTCTATCAGCGTAGAAAACCCAGGAAGGATGACGAATCGCCGCATCAAAACGGTGATCGGGTTACGATATGAAGATGCTGATAAAGTCAGTGCCGTTGTCGAGTCGGTCAGAGAAATGCTGCAAAACCATCCGGGAATAGACCAGAAACAAACCCTGTTGGTTTATTTTAATGAATTCGCCGACTCATCGCTGAATATCATGGTGTATTGCTTCACGAAAACCACCGTGTGGCAGGAATGGCTTGCGGTACAGCAGGACGTTTATTTAAAGATTATTTCGATAGTCAAGGCACACGACGCCGACTTTGCGTTCCCCAGCCAGACGCTGTATATGGATAATCCTGAAGTATCGCCATCGACACACTAACAAAAGAAAAGGCGCGGAAATCCGCGTCTTTTTTCTGCACTTATTTCAATGAGGCAATATCAATGACAAAGCAGTACCAGCGCCAGCGTTGGAATATACGGATTCAGGTCATGTAGATACAGGACTGTATCAATAATCAGCTCAAACTGATTCACTTCGGGCATCGGATTCTTTACCTGCAGAACGCGTGCCCCGCACAGCTCAGGGGAGCAGGTTGTACTCAGCGTCGCTTACCGGTTCAAGCCACTCGTTCGATGCGCCCGCTGCCGGGATTTCCACAGCGATATGGGCAAACCAGCTATCACGCGCAGCACCGTGCCAGTGTTTCATTCCCGCCGGGATGTGTACGACATCACCAGTTTTCAGTTCGCGCGCCGGTTGATTCCACGCCTGATACCAGCCTCTGCCGCCGGTCACCAGCAAGATTTGTCCCCCTTGATGATGGATATGCCAGAAGTTACGACAGCCCGGCTCAAATGCTACGTTACCAATGACCACGCCTTCCATGGAGAGCATAGTCAGATAGCTGTCGCCAGTGAAATATTTCGCATACGCTTCATTTTTCTCTCCGCGAGGAAAGACGCTGTTACCATCAAATTGTTGACTCATAATCTCCGCGCCGGCGCTGGAGACGGTATTCCGTTGATTTTGCATTTCGACTCTCCAAAACGGTGGCAGCACGCGCCACCGATGCTGAAAACTATAAAAATTATAGAGACTCGACAGGCGGGTGATTAGAGGTGAAAAGAAGGACAACCTTATGAATCATGCTCATCAATAGTCGGTAACAGGTACAACATTTCTACTGGAGATGGCGTGAAGCCTTAGGCCACAATTTCAATCAAGTTGCCGTCAGGATCGCGTATCACCGCTTCGTAATAGCCATCACCGGTGGTGCGCGGGCCAGAAACTAATATCCCCTGTTCTTTTGCACGCATCGCCATGGCATCAACGTTTTCACTGCCGCCAACTGAAATGGCGAGATGCACCCAGCCTGAGGTGTTATTGTCGGGAGCATGTTTTGTCAGTCCAGGCTTAGTCATTAACTCAATCGCGATATCCTCACCAATTTTGACAAAATAGGATTCAAATCCAGGATTGGTTTTACTGCAGTATTTTTCGTTGATCTTTGCGTCAAAAAACGTGACCCAGAATTGAGCTTGTTGCTCAAGATCCCGTGTCCATAACGCCATATGCGCAACCTTCATAGCTAACCTCTTCTTGTTGTATCCAAACAATAGGTTCCCTAAAGGGATGTTGACATCGTGAACCATAATGCACAATTATGCTTGTTATTGCTCGATGTTTATTTCACTGGAGTATTGATGCTCGATTACGCAGCATTCCCTGAACAGCGCCAGGCGCTTATCTATCAGATCCTGCAGGAAAACGGCAGAGTCATCTGTTCCGAACTTGCCAGCAGGTTAGGCGTTTCGGAACATACAATCCGCCGCGACCTGCATGAACTGAGTAAAGATGGCGTGTGTAAAAAAGTCTATGGAGGCGCGGTCATTGCACTCCCTGAATCCGAAGACATCACCGTGCGCAAGAGTATTAATGTGGCGAAAAAGAGCAATATCGCGCAGAGATGCGCCCGGATGGTCAAATCCGGAAGCTGCATTTTTATCGACACGGGCAGTACTAATCTGGCGATGGCTGAAGCCCTACCCGCCGAGCTGGCGTTAACCGTGGTAACAAATTCCCCGGAGATTGCCGCCGTTTTACTAAAAAAACCACTGTTTGACGTCATTATGCTGGGCGGCGCGGTGCAACGATCTTCTGGAGGGTGCGTGGGTGCCACCGCTATCTCGCAGGTGCAGGGCATTTTATTCGATCAGGGATTTATTGGCGGCTGCGCGATGTCGCCAGAATCCGGCTTAACCGGATTTGATTACGCGGATTGTGAGTTCAAAAAAGCGGTGATCAAACAGTGTAATGAAACTATTGTCGCGCTGACGGCTGAAAAGATCCCGGCCATCGCCCGTTATGTCGTTACCGAAAGCAGCAATATCGATGTAATTGTCGTCGAGGAAAATATCAGCAAAGAGTATGCCACGGCGTTTCAGGCGCACGACATTCGTATTTATACAGTGTAACCCATTCTATTGGGTGATACTTTTCCATTGCTTTTATGAGCCACCTTCTCCACAGCCTTGTCTGTTCGGGAAATCGCCAATGCAACGTCCCGAACATGCCAGCGATATCAGTGCTTCACAATATACATTGTACGACTATAAGCCACATCTTCAGGGTTAGTAATCGGATACCCTTTCAGCCACGGTTTAATTAAACGCCCGTTGGTGTACTGATAAATCGGCGCAATGGGAGCCTGTTCCATCAGAATGTTCTCCGCAGCGTTATAATCAGCATTGCGTGCTTTCTGCGTATTCTCCAGGGTTGCCTGGGTCAACACTTTATCGTACGCCGGATTATTAAAGCGGGAGATATTGCCCGTATGGGTTGATGTTAATAGCGACAGGAACGTAGATGGCTCATTGTAATCGCCCACCCACGAGGCGCGGATCACATCAAAATTACCGGTATTGCGGCTATCGATATAAGTTTTCCACTCCTGGTTTTGCAGTTTCACGTCAACGCCGAGATTTTTCTTCCACATAGACGCAACAGCAATAGCGATCTTCTGATGATTTTCAGAGGTGTTATACAGCAACGTCAGTTTAAGTGGTTTCTGTGGACCATAGCCCGCCGCACGCAGCAGCGTTTTCGCCTGCGCGTTCAGCTCTTCCTGACTCATTTGCTCAAACGGTGAAGGTTCCGGCACAAACCCTGCCGTTACATCCGGCGTAAAATGCCATGCGGGCTTTTCGCCGGTACCCAGAACTTTCTCCGCCATCAGGCGACGATCGATAGTCATGCTGAGCGCCAGGCGCACGCGTGAGTCGGCAGTTGGTCCCTTCTGGGTATTAAAGGCATAGTAGTAAGTGCCAAGCTGCGGCGGGGTGTAAACCTGGCCCGGGATGTCCTTCAACAGTTTCTGATACATGTTTTTCGGGAACGACTCGGTAATATCGATATCACCAGCAAGATAGCGCTTGGTCGCTGCCGATTCCTGGTTAATAGGCAGGAAGGTGACTTTTTGCAGCACCGTTTTGGCGTTGTCCCAATAATGCGTGTTCGGCACAACGTCCAGTTTTTCGTTCACCACGCGATCTTTGAGCACATAGGCGCCGTTACCAATTAGATTGCCTGGTTTGGTCCAATCTTTACCGCTCTCAACGTTAGCTTTTTGTACCGGATAGAAAGCAAAACTCGCCGTCAGATTAGCAAACCATGGCAGCGGTTTATCAAGTTGGACCTTCAATGTACGCGCATCGATCGCGCTAACGCCGAGCTTATCTGGCGAGGCTTTTCCATCGATGATCGCCTGTGCGTTGTTAATACCCGCCAGCGCAGCAAACCAGGCAAACGGCGACAGCGTTTTCGGGTCAACCAGACGCTGCCAGCTATAGACAAAATCCTGCGCCGTTACCGGCGTACCATCTGCCCATTGCGCATTGTCGCGCAGCGTAAACGTCCAGATACGGTTATCGTTGCTTTTCCACTGAGTGGCAACACCGGGCACAATCTCGCCCTTCTCATTCTGGTTGACCAGCCCTTCAAATAAATCACGAATAACCTGAATTTCAGGAAGCCCGACGGCCTTTGCCGGATCCAATGACGCCGGTTCGTCTTTGATATGACGCACCAGTTCTTGCTTTTCTGCCAGTACCGTTCCGCTGGGAACATCAGCAGCCCAGGATAATGAAATGCTGCTTACCAATAGCGCACAACAGGTTACTGAAACAGAATGCTGCATAAAATACCCTCAATTCCGGCTACTAAGTGAATGTGTAATTATTTGTATCGCCAGCAGGAAATGCAATTAACTTTCGACAAGGAAATGATATTACATCTGAAAAGACAAGTGTGTGAAAACGATTTGATTATCCATACATTTTGCACAACACTGCGAGTAACAATCCACGCATTCAGAGATGACTATGACCGTTACCCGCCCCCGTGCCGAGCGCGGCGCATTCCCACCTGGAACCGAACATTACGGACGATCATTATTAGGCGCGCCGCTAATCTGGTTTCCCGCAATGGCGGCCGATCGCGAAAGCGGTCTGATACTGGCAGGAACGCACGGCGACGAAAACGCATCGGTCGTCACCCTTTCCTGCGCATTGCGTACGCTTAACCCTTCCTTACGTCGTCACCATGTGGTGCTGGCGGTTAACCCTGACGGTTGCCAGCTCGGGCTGCGCGCAAATGCGAACGGAGTGGATCTAAACCGTAACTTTCCCGCTGCCAACTGGAAAGCGGGTGAAACGGTGTATCGCTGGAACAGCAGCGCAGAAGAACGCGATGTGGTGTTGTTGACCGGCGAAAATCCGGGCTCAGAACCAGAAACCCAGGCGCTGTGCCAGCTTATTCACCGAATTCATCCTGCGTGGGTGATCTCTTTTCACGATCCGCTGGCCTGTATTGAAGATCCCAGGCGCAGCGAATTAGGCGCGTGGCTGGCGCAGTCGTTTGAATTACCTCTCGTCACCAGCGTAGGTTATGAAACGCCCGGCTCATTTGGAAGCTGGTGCGCAGACCTGAACTTACACTGTATAACCGCCGAATTTCCGCCCATCTCTTCAGATGAAGCGAGCGAGAAATACCTGCTGACCATGTCCAATCTCCTGCGCTGGCACCCTAGAGATGAAGTTGTCCGGTCGTAAAATGCAGGGCCGGCTCCGCGTCGCTGGCAAGCCAGGTAGGGCCATCAAGATCGGCAAAGTTAACCTGCGGCGTAAGGGGTAACGCCGCGCCAATCGCCCGGGAAGTGCACAGCATGCAGCCCAGCATTAGCGCAAATCCCTGCTCGCGGGCTTCGGTTGCCAGCGCCAGCGCCTCCGTCAGGCCGCCTGTTTTATCCAGTTTGATATTGACCATTTCATAGCGCCCGTGCAGCGCTTTCAGGCTGCTGCGGGTGTGGCAGCTTTCATCTGCGCAGATCGGCAGCGGATGCACAAAATTTTCCAATGCGGCATCGTCCTGCGCTGGCAGCGGCTGCTCCAGCATCGCCACCCCTAAATCAGCCAGAAGCTGGCAGCGCGCCGCCAGACCTTCTGCCCGCCAGGATTCATTGGCGTCGACAATAATCGTGGCATCAGGGACTGCTGCACGAATAGCAACCATCCGCTCGCTAATCAAGCGCGCATCCAGTTTAACTTTTAGCAGTTTCGCGCCATTTTCCCACAGTGCAGCCGCACTCACCGCCATTTGTTCCGGCGTGCCAATTACCACGGTTTGCGCCGTCGTCACCACTTCCGCCAGCTCACTTCCCACCAACTCTGCCAGTGACAGTTGCTGTTGACGCGCACTCAGATCCCACAACGCGCAGTCCACAGCATTACGCGCGGCTCCCGCTGGCAGCAGCTTTTGCAGCTCTTCACGCGTCAGTCCATTTTCCAGTTGTGGGGCAATGCTCATAATTTGCGCCAGCACTGAGGCATCGCTTTCACCATAGCGCGGGTACGGTGTGCACTCGCCGATACCCGTGACGCCGTTTTCTGCCACTTCAACCACCACCACATGCGCTTCGGTTCTGCTCCCACGGGCAGTAACAAAGGGAGTGTGCAGCGGCCAGGCTTCCTCATACACCTTAACTGTTCTCATTTGCTTTCCTTAATGCAGTCCCTGAAGCGGATATCCGCAAATAGCGTTTGCCGTGCTAACTGCTGATGGCATAAACTAGCCTCGACGTTAACTATATGTAAACAGGAAGATAACCATGTCACAAACCGTTCATTTCCAGGGCAACCCGGTTACAGTTGCCGGCTCAATTCCTCAGGCTGGAAGCAAAGCTCAGGCTTTTACCCTTGTGGCTAAAGACCTGTCTGACGTTACGCTGGGCCAGTTCGCAGGCAAGCGCAAAGTGCTGAATATTTTCCCAAGCATCGATACCGGCGTTTGTGCGGCATCGGTACGTAAGTTTAACCAACTGGCGACAGAAATCGACAATACCGTCGTACTGTGCATTTCGGCCGACCTGCCATTCGCCCATTCACGTTTTTGCGGCGCGGAAGGTCTGAGCAACGTTATCACGCTGTCCACCCTGCGCAACGCAGAATTTCTGAAAAACTACGGCGTAGAAATCGCTGAAGGCCCACTGAAAGGTCTGGCCGCACGTGCCGTGGTCGTTATTGATGAAAATGACAACGTCGTTTTCAGCCAACTGGTCAATGAAATCACCAACGAGCCAGACTACACTGCTGCGCTGGACGTACTGAAAGCTTAAGCCACGTCTTGCACATACGGAGGTAATGAATCTGTTGCCTCCGGCGTATTGCTACGTTCACCTTATGTTTGTCACTTCTCTGAGACAATACGACCTGTGAACGTGTTAAGGGTACTATCGCCGTACCCTTAACAATCCCGGCTCCCGGCGGGAAAATTGCCGCTCCGCGGTTCCCTCCGTTTATTCCTCCAGGCTACCGGGCCGGGCGCGAGGTAGCATCCCTGCAAAACGCGCCCTGAACCCGCATCCCTGCGGGTTCTCCCGGCCTTACGCAAACACGTCGGCAATTTTCAGCCGGACCAGCCCACACCTGACCTCCTGCACTTTTATTGGAATATATCTGAACAGCAAAACAGATTTAACTGGAAGTCAGTGCGCAGCAGCGATGACCCCGGTCCGGCTGAAAATCGATGAGGCGTTGACGGCTGACCGGGTCTGCCCGCAGGGATGCGGGCAGAGGGAACGGCCTGCAGGGACGCAGGCTCGGTCCCGACCCGACAGGCAGACGGCATAAGACGAATGAATCGCGCAGCGACGATTTTCCCGCCGGGAGCCTGGGTTGCAAGGGAGGCGGCGGTGAGCCTCCCTTGCACGTTCACAGGTATCTGCGCTTCAGAAAAGTAATACCACTGAGGTGAACGGAACCCTGAGCCGAAATCACATGTTCTCCATAATGCTTAACTGACAAGCATTACTCCGGCCAGGAGGCATTTTCATTTACCGCGTTACTCTTCGCTTTTTTTCTGCTGGCTCAGGCCGTATTCGCGCAATTTGTTGGCAATCGCGGTATGCGAAACGCCGAGGCGCTTGGCCAGTTTGCGCGTGCTGGGATAATTCATATAAAGCTGCGTCAGCACAGAGCGTTCAAAGCGGCTGGTAATTTCATCCAGCGATCCTTCCATCACCTCTTCTCCGACCGCAACCGTTGCCGCATCGTAATCCGGCAGTAAAATATCCTGCGGCCGCAGCTCATAGCCTTCAAGCTGGGTCAGCGCCCGGTAGATGGCATTTTTAAGCTGACGCACGTTGCCCGGCCAACCGTAGCGGGTTAACACCGTGCTGAGATCGGCAGACAACTTCGGACGCGGCACGCCCTGCTCGTCGGCGAAGCGCGCCACAAACAGTTCGGTAAGCGGCATAATATCCTGCGGGCAATCGCGTAGCGGCGGCAGATTTAGCGTCAGTACATTCAGTCGATAATAGAGATCTTCACGGAAAAGCCCTTTCTGCACCATTTCCACAAGGTTCTTTTGCGTCGCGCAAATCACGCGGACATCAACATGAACTTCGTGATCTTCTCCCACGCGGCGGAACGTGCCGTCATTGAGAAAACGCAGCAATTTGGTCTGCATACGCGGCGACATTTCACCAATTTCATCTAACAGAACCGAGCCGCCATTCGCCTGCTCAAAGAAGCCTTTTTTGCCTTCCGGGGCATGGCCAAACAGCTCACTTTCGACTGCATCTTCAGGAATTGACGCGCAGTTCAGCGCCAGATACGGCTTCGACGCACGCGGGCTTGCCAGGTGGCAGGCATGGGCAAAGAGATCTTTGCCGGTGCCGGTATTACCAGTAATCAGCAGCGGCGCACTCAGTGTCGCCAGCTTACGCGCCTGTTCCACTACGTGTTTCATTTTGGCGCTGACGGCAATAATCTGGCTAAACGCGCTCAAATCCTGCGTAGTCATATTTTGCAGCTGACGCCCCATCCGGATGGTGGAGCGCAGCATGACAACAGCACCGGTCAGCATCTGCTCCTGATTTTCACCCTGCAAATGGACAGGCGTAATCTCCATCAGGAAGTTCTGTCCGTTAATTACGACATGCTCGCTATGAGAATCCTGCGGATTGCTTTCGAGCCAGCGCTGGAAGTTAAACCCATTGATTAACTGGGCGGCGGTATGATTGCGCATCCGATCCTGAGTGTGCGCGAAAAGCTGACAGCTCGCAGGGTTCGCCATCTCGATTTTGCTTTTCATATCCAGAGAAAGGACCGGTTCTGGTAACGCCTCAAGCAGCGCGCTCAACGCAAGATGTTCTCGTTCGGAAGGCATCCAGGGCACGGTACGCACATCCGTAACCCCTGAAATACGGCGGATTTCAGCCATCAGACTACTGAAGTTGGTGAACTCCAGTTCCGCAAAATTGAGGTAAATCCGCCCGATGGGGTCAATCTCGATACCGCGTAAATCAATGCTTCTCAGCACCAGTAAATCGAGCAATTCGCGGGTCAGACCAAGTCGGTCTTCACAAAAGACTTCCAAACGCATAGGAACCTTCACCTGGACAAGGGATTATGTATTAAATGATAAGACAGTATTGGGTTTGCAGGAAGAACTCTGTCAACAAATATTGACAGCTCGCTGGAAAATCAGGCGCCGGGACGTAAAGTTAAACGACTGGCGCCCAATTTTTAGCTAACTTTCGCGCGGAGATTTGTTCTTTTGTAAGGTTTCTTTCACCTGACCAATCAGTTGACGGCGAAAATCGCCCAGTCGTGGCTTATCGTCATCGATCCACGGTAGCGGTCGGCAAAGTTCCATGGCTTTAATACCCAGACGCGCCGTTAATAACCCCGCGCCAATACCCTGCGCGGCACGCGTCGATAAGCGGGCGGCTAAATCCTGCGACATCCAGTCCATTCCCACTTCCCGCACCAGCTCACTGGCCCCGGCAAAAGCGATATTTAGCAGCACCAGGCGGAACAAACGCAGGCGGCTGTAATAACCGAGTTCAATGCCATACAGCGATGCGATGCGATTAATCAGCCGCAGGTTTCGCCAGGCAATAAACGCCATATCCACCAATGCCAGCGGACTGACGGCAATCATCAGCGTGGACTCCGCCGCTGAACGGCTAATCTCACGTCGGGCCTGCGCGTCCAGCACCGGCTGCACAAGATGGGCATACAGGCTGACGACTTCGCGATCGTTCTGCGTTTCATGAATTGAGGCATACCAGCGCTGTAGCGCCGGATGGGACTGATCAATACCCGCCTGCTGCGCCAGCTTTTCACAAAATGCACGACCTTTTCCGGTTCCATGGCTGTGGAGCAGATCTCGCGCTTCATCACGCTCATGCGCACGCTGGCGCAAACGCCATAGCCGACGCCACTCGGTCGCAACCGATCCGACACCTGCGCCGATAATCAATGCGCCAGCGGCACATCCTCCCAGCGCGACCCAGTCCTGAGTTTGCCAGGCATTTATGGTCCATTGTACGCCCTGAGCGACAACGCTCGCGCCAAACAGCGCCAACCCGCCCATCACCATTTTGCGCCACAAACTGCGTTTGGGGCGTAGGGCCGCATCAATGACGGCCTCAGCCTGACCTTCGTCTTGCAGAGGTTCATCCACTGTCGCCGGAGAAAAAGTCTGCGCCTCTGTTTCATTGAACATCTGCTGCGCTTTAAACGCCGCGTTTTGTTCCACGTCCAGCGGACCTGAGAAATCGATACGCGGTTTTAACGGCTCGCTCATCGCAATTTATCTCCTATTAAAAACTCCATCGCGGCATCAAGACGAATATGCGGTAAGGGTTTATCAACATCCATAACCTGCGGACGAAACGCCTCAAACTGAAAGCCCTGGCTGTCCCAGAATGCTTGTCCAGGTAAACGCGCAGGCACTTCCCCCGGATAAACGGTTAGCGGTTCACCATCGCTCAGACGATGACCACGCAGCGCCGGGATTTTTTCGCCTTTCACATCGATCAGGCCGCTGGTGGTTGCCTGTACTGATGCCAGTCCCAGACAATCCATGCTGATACCTTCGAACGCAGCGTTTTGCCAGGCGTCCTGGATCAACTGCTGCAATAACGACACCATATTGGCGTGCTGATCGACCGTGACGTGGTCGGCTTTGGTGGCGGCAAACAGCAGTTTGTCGATCACCGGGGAAAACAGCCGACGAAACAGCGTACGCTGTCCGTAATGGAAGCTTTGCATCAGTTGGGTGAGTGCCAGACGCATGTCGTTAAACGCCTGTGGCCCGCTGTTGAGCGGTTGCAAACAATCGACCAGCACAATCTGACGGTCAAAGCGCAGGAAGTGATTCTTATAAAATCCCTTCACGACTTTTTCACAGTAATAATTAAACCTGTCGCGTAGCATGCCCGCATTGGTGTGTTTGTCTGCCTGCGCCAGCTTCGATTCCCCCCAGGCATCAACGTCCGGCCACGGGAAGAACTGCAGCGCAGGCGCGCCCGCCATATCTCCGGGCAGAACAAAACGGCCCGGCTGAATAAAATGCAGTCCCTGCTGCTTGCACTGGTGCAGATACTCCGTCCAGGCGGCAGCGATTTCCGCCAGACGGTTTTCATCAGCAGGCGCCAGCGGATCCAACCCCTGGCATAACTGCCGCCATCTTGCCGACCATTCGCCCCGCTGTCCCTGTAATAATCCGGTCATTTGCCGCGACCAGCTGAGATAATCCTGGGCCAGCATCGGTAAATCGAGCAGCCACTCCCCCGGATAATCGACGATTTCCAGGTACAGCGTGGAGGTGTCTTTAAAGTGGCGCAGTAAAGAATCATTGGATTTGTAGCGCAGCGCGAGGCGTATTTCACTCACACCGCGCGTAGGTGTCGGCCAGGTCGGTGGAGAGCCATACAACTGCGCCAGTCCCTCATCATAGGTAAAGCGCGGAATACCAAAATCGCGTTGTGGAACCCGTTTAACGCCGAGCAGACGCTCTTCGCGCACGCAACTGAGCAACGGCAGACGCGCACCGGCATGAATATTGAGTAACTGGTTTACCATCGCGGTGATAAATGCCGTCTTACCGCTACGGCTAAGTCCGGTGACAGCCAGGCGCAAATGCCGGTCTACGCCGCGATTAACCAGCGAATTGAGTTCATTTTTAAGTCGCTTCATCGCCATCCCGTTTTGCTGAAGGAACCGAAGAAATTATAACAAACAGGAAGTAAAGATAGGGGTCAATTCTTACTTATCAACTACCTGAGCTGTAACAGGCGGCATTATTCTTACCGCCTGAAGCAGAAGGAATGCGAGCGGTTTATTGATTCTCGACTTTAGGAAGCGCTATCTGATTGATGCCACCTTCGTTGGTCACCTGCGTGTAGCCCATTTCCGTCAACATATCCTTCGCCTGCCCCGATTGACGCCCGGAGTTGCAGTACAGCTTCACAGTGTCGGTCTTATCAGGAACTTCAGCAGCGATACGCGCCTTCATCTCTTTTAATGGAATGTTGACCGCCCCCTGAATATGCTGCTGTTGATACTGTTCAGGAACGCGAACATCAATCCAGTGCTCGGCTGCAAAAACCGGCATGCCGATGACCAGTGCCAACGCTAATACGCCTTTTTTCAACATAATATCTTCCTGACTGATAGTTGGATTTAACCAACACACTATACGCCAGTTCTTAAGAAAATATTGCGATTGCATTATCACCCTCGGCACCCGTGGACGACTCTTCCTATGGTTGCGCATACTGCGGTTAGTTTTTTGATTTTTCTGCCCGCATTCCGATATTGTTGTCATTCGCCAATTAACTCCATAATATGTTCGCCATTGACTCTCGGACGGAGCTTGGGATCTATGTCTCCTACCATTTATGATATTGCACGAGCCGCTGGCGTATCAAAATCCACGGTATCGCGCGTGCTTAATAAGCAAACCAATATCTCGCCGGAAGCGCTTGAAAAAGTGCTGCGTGCTATTGATGAGTTACAGTACCAGCCCAATAAACTTGCTCGCGCACTCACCTCTTCCGGGTTTGATGCAATAATGGTGATATCTACCCGTTCAGCAAAAACAACCGCCGGTAATCCGTTTTTCTCTGAAGTGCTGCATGCTATTACTGCCAAGGCTGAAGAGGTCGGTTTTGATGTCATATTACAGACGTCGCGAAGCACTGAAGATGATTTACAAAAATGTGAGAGCAAAATTAAGCAGAAATTGATCAAAGGTATCATTATGCTGAGCTCTCCCGCCGATGAATCTTTTTTTGCGAGGTTGGATAAATACAACGTACCGGTCGTGGTTATTGGAAAGGTTGAAGGCGACTACGCCAATGTCTATTCTGTAGACACAGATAATTATCGCGACAGCATTACGCTAACTGATGCGCTGATTAAGAGTGGACACCGTAATATAGCCTGCTTGCACGCGCCGCTTGATGTTCATGTTTCTATCGATCGCGTTAACGGATATAAAGCCAGCCTTCAGGCGCATAATATTAAAATGCGCGATGAATGGATTGTTGACGGGGGCTATACTCATGAAACAGCCCTGCTTGCTTCACGAAAATTACTGAGTCAGCAGCCGTTACCCGACGCCGTATTTGCCACCGACAGCTTGAAATTAATGAGCTTATATCGCGTGGCGGCTGAGAAAAATATAATCATCCCACAACAACTTGCCGTTGTGGGCTACAGTAATGAGCTGTTGTCTTTTATGCTCACGCCCGTTCCTGGGGGAATTGATGTGCCTACCCAGCAGTTGGGTGAACAAAGCTGTAATTTATTATTTAACCTGATTGCGGGCGAGAAAGGATTACAAAATATCACGGTGAGCACACAAATATCGCTGGCCGACTCACTGGTGTAAAAACTGGGGCATAAATGCCCCAGTATATTTTAGAAGGCGTAGTTCACGCCTATACCAGCATAATGGAATCTGTCGCTTTCGCCTTCGTCGTGATCTTCCCACTCATAGGCATACTCCAGTGACATTGATAAACCATTCTGGAAATCATATGCATACAGTAAACCGAGACGATTGAAATTATGGCCTTCACGTTCCGGATCATCTTGCCAGTCCCAGTTTGACCAGCGATCAAGCCCCAGACGGGTATACGGCGTCAGGGTGGTATTGCCTAAAGACAACGGTAAATATGCACGAATTTCCTGGGTTGAGAACTCACCATTATTGCGCGAATCAGCCAGATTAAAGCCGCGCTCAAGGTAATAGTTGACCGTTAAGCCCACCGTTTCGTTAAACCTGTAATTCAGACCGGTCTCGCTTTCGACACGACTATCGGAGTAGCCAGTAGTATTCAAATCATTAACGAATTGATACATCGACAGCCAACCGCTAAAGCGCAGGTCGTCGGTCAGTTTAACATCCCAATCCGGCTGAACTTTCCAGCGCTGCATATTGGCGGTGTCGTTTCCAGGTTCATTGACATAGTGATAACCGTAATTACGGAAGCCACCGGTCAAACCGAAATTAACATCTTCACTTTCCAGGAATTGATAGCGGACTTCCAGTTCTGGGCGATCAAACCAGGTACCACGCTTACCATCGCTGTAATCAACCGGTCCTTCCTGATAATAGGCCAGCGATATTTTCCATGGCCCATTAGAAGCGTTGAAATAGACGGACGGCTCAGCCAGTCCATCCATATCTTCGCCCTGACCTTCAACGTTTTCTATTTCGTACATAGCACCAATATTAAAGTGCCAGTCATTATTTTCAGCAGCCTGCGCGCAGGCCATTCCTGCGCTCATAATCAGCGCAGTAGCGGACAGTAGGGTTTTCATTATTATTCCTTGTTAAAATACTCGCAAAAATGCCCCAAGGCTTGGGGGGGATTTATCCCCCCCAAGCCTTGGGGGGGATTTATCCCCCCGGAATTTTATTGAATAGCCACTTCAGTTTCAGCATCAAAGAAATGGCATTTCGCCATATCAAAATGAATAGTGATATTTTCTCCTGCATGATAATCATTCACTGCCCCAGCACGGACCACCAACTCATGCCCCCCAACAATGGTATAAAGCATAAATTCAGCGCCGGTTAATTCTGCAACGCTAATTTTTGCCGATATACTATTTTCATTATTAAGCTGCGGGTGTATATCTTCAGGACGAATTCCCAGAGTGACCGCCTGATGTTCATAACCCTGCGCTTTTAATTGTGCTAATTTATTTTGTGGAATCGTTAATTTCAGTGTTTCAGTAACAAACTTATCACCATCAATCGCGCCACGAATAAAGTTCATGGCCGGTGAGCCAATAAATCCGGCGACAAACATATTAGCCGGGTGGTTATAAACCGTTTTCGGCGCACCAACCTGCTGAACAATGCCATCCTTCATAATCACAATACGCGTCGCCATAGTCATGGCTTCGGTTTGATCGTGGGTAACATAGATCATGGTGGTATTGAGTTTCTGATGCAGTTTGCTAATTTCAGCCCGCATCTGAACGCGAAGTTTGGCATCGAGATTCGATAAGGGTTCATCCATCAGGAAGACCCCCGCTTCACGAACAATCGCACGCCCCAGCGCCACACGCTGACGCTGACCACCGGATAACGCGCCGGGTTTACGCTGCAGATAATCGCGCAGGCCAAGGATCTGCGCCGCCCAGTTGACGCGCTCCTCAATCACATCAGGCGCTATTTTCTGCATTTTCAGACCAAACGCCATGTTGTCATAGACGGTCATGTGTGGGTACAACGCGTAGTTCTGAAAAACCATCGCAATGTTGCGTGATTTCGCCGGCACATCGTTCATCCGTTTACCGTCAATCAGCAGATCGCCGCCGCTGATCTCCTCCAGACCGGCGATCATGCGTAACGTAGTTGACTTCCCGCAGCCGGAAGGTCCAACAAAAACAATAAACTCTTTATCTTCAATTTCCAGATTGAAGTCTTTAACGACGTGTACCTGGTTGTCGTAAATTTTTTGAATGTGTTGCAACGAAAGCTGTGCCATGTTGAATCCTTTACTTGTAGTGTTGCCAGAAAGCCGATAAGCACGGCCACGTCAGAAATTCGGTTGCCGGAAGCAGCAAGTCTGCCCCATTCAGCCCTTTACCGATGCCGACAGAAAGCATGCCGCAGGCGTTGATTGCATCAATTCCCGCTTGTGCATCTTCTATGCCAATACATTGTTGCGGGTCAACGCCAAGACCCGCGCAGGCTGCCAGGAAAATTTCCGGATCCGGTTTCGAGCGGGTGATCAATGCCGCATCCGCACAAAAATCAAAGCAAGAGCTAAGATTAAGCGCTTGTAAAATAGCCGGGGCATTGCGCGACACAGAGGCCAACCCCACCGGAATCCGTTCTTCCCGCAACGTCATCAACAGCTCACGTATTCCCGGTAATACCGAGTTAACCGTCAGCTGGCGCAAAGAATGGACATACAGTCTGTTTTTTCTCTCTGCCAATTGTGCGCAGGCCTCGGGAGAAAACGCCCCCGCTTTCCCACCATGGTGCAAAATACGCTGGAGTGACTCGCCGCGACTAATCCCTTTCAGGCTGTCATTAAATGCTTCGTCGATCACAATCCCTATTTCATCGGCTACCTGCCGCCAGGCCAGAAAATGCAGATGCGCGGTATCGGTAATCACACCATCCAAATCAAAAATGATGGCCTGTGGTTTGAGTATCATTCATCGCCCCTTTCTGTGGTAGCGGTCCCATAAATGGGCGAAATAATGGCGTCATTGCGGATTACGGTTTCCCCCTGCACGGAGACCTTTTCACCATTGACCCAAAGGACAATCTGCTCAGTGCTGTTAATACGGATTTCAGCCGCATTAATGATTACCTGCATATCGATGCCCTGCCAGCGCAGCGGGAAAGACAGCGTTTGCCAATGAGCCGGTAAGGCAGGAGCAAGGTGTAACTCCCCGTGGCGAATATTCACGCCGGCAAATCCCTGGATTGCGCCCAGCCAGATGGCGCCCGTTGCCGCAGCATGAATGCCGTCATCGCAGCTATGTGGGTCCTCCCCGAGATCGATAAGCGATCCTTCACGCCAGAACCGATAGCCCTGAGCCGGATCACCGCAACGCGCTGCCACAATCCCGTGGATCGCTTTACTCAACGAGGAGTCATGAATTGTGCGCGGCTCGTAAAAGCGCAGGTTTGCCAGACAGGTTTGCGGGCAAAATTGCTCCGGTAGCATGTAGGTCAGCATCACCACATCGGCCTGTTTGAGAATTTGCATCTCATTGACTTCTGCACGGGAGTAATCGAGCAAAATCGTCTGCTTGCCCGCTTTGGCTTTGTACTGTGACAGATCGATAGCCGGTTTGCTCAGGAAGGTATCGTCCTGAGGTAGCACGCCATCGGGCTGAACTTCCGGTCGCCAGAGATGCTGTAAAAAATACTCTGCGCGGTGAATAAACGTCTCATCACCGCAGCCCAACCGACGGGCAAAACCCAGCGCCTGTTCCACGTTGTACCAGGCCATGTAGTTGGTGAACGCGTTGTTGTTCACATGCTCAGTGTATTCATCCGGGCCAATCACATCGTGGATCTCTAAACGATCATTAACCATGACCGCCCTGCTGATCCAGAACTTCGCCGTTTCCAGCAGCAACGTCATTCCCTCACGGGACATGAAGTTTAGATCCCCTGAAGCATGCCAGTAATTGATTACCGCCCAGGCAATATCCGCCACGAGGTGATGTTCAGCCTGCGCGGAGGCCACTTTCTGACGCAGTCCGGTACGGATGTTGATCGCCGCAAATTCAGGCGTTTCCTCATCACCGCTGCGAGCGCTTTCCCAAGGGAAAAGCGCTCCCTGCCAACCGTTACGGCGGGCTTTCTCACGCGCCCCCGACAGATTATGCCAGCGGTAACGCAACAAACTTCTCGCGGTTTTCGGCTCGGTAAAGAGATGAAACGGTAACAGAAAGACCTCGGTATCCCAGAATATGTGACCTTTATACCCTTCCCCCGTCAGACCTTTGGCCGCAATACTGCTGCGCTCATCGTGGTCAGGAGTCATCACACGCAGATGATAGAGCGCATAGTCCAGCGCTCGCTGATCGCTGGCATCAGTGCTGGTGACCTGAACGCGACGATTTTGCCACCAGGCATGCCAGTTAGCAGCCGACTCCGCCAGCAGAGCGTCATAGCCTTGCTGCGCGCACACTTCCAGGTTGCGCAGCGACTGGCGTCCCCAGGTCTCAAGCGACAGGCTGCGTTCGCTCGCCCAGTCTACCCAGCTAATTTTTGTCAGTGTGACGCGCTGTCCGGCTTTCGCCTGCACGCTGTTGTGTTGTAACAACCGACGTTCTTTCGCCGTGAAGCAGCGCTGCGCTGCACCGTCTACATCGCAATAGGTGGTGATAGCGATATCATTACGATTGTCCTGGGTGGTGTAAATCCCTTGCATAAGATGCTGGCCAAAGACCCGGACCTGCGTTTCATCCAAATGCTGACGACCATGATTGGTCATCGTGGCGTCAATTCCGGTCGAGATACCAATGCTGGCATCGCCATCCAGTGGCGTGACGACAACTTCCATCGCAAACAGCGGCAGTTTTTGTGCCGAGACAAATCGCCGGCTCTCAATGGCAAAACGCGCCCCGCCAGACGCACGCCAGGTAAGCGTACGGCGTAATTCCCCACTGGCAAAATCCAGTTCACGTTGCCAGCTTTCGATAACGCCGCTGGTGAGCGAGAAAATCTCACCATTGAGTGAAATCTCCACCCCCACCACATCAGGCAGATTAACCAGTTCATTAATCTCGCCTTTCCCTGCCCGGTGATACAGTCCAGCAAGGTACATGCCGCGAGTTTGTAAGGTGTAGGCTTCCTCGTGGCTGGCGCGAATCCCCATATAACCGTTACCGGTCGTCATGAGTGACGCATATTTATTCAGGCTGTGTGAGCAAAAAGCCGGTTCAGTTAGCATTACTGGCCTCGTCATAAGTCTACGTAGGTCCCTGTTTCAGCCGATTGATACAGTGCGGCAACCAGTTGTTGAATAACGACGCCTTGCTCTGCGTCGGCAATAGTGACAGGCTCGCCCTGGACATGATTCACAAAAGCTTCCATGCTGCGATAATGACGATTGTCATCGGCCATTTCGCGCTGAAGCAGTACGTCAAGCGTACCCTCACGATCGGTATAAACCTGGGCCGGGAATAACGTCGCCCCTGCCAGATCGCCGCAGAAATTAACGTTCATAATCGATTGTTCCGGGATATTCAGCGCAAAAGAGGTTTCCAGTCGCAGGATACCGCCGTTATGAAATTCAATCGTCCCGAACAGAGAATCCTCCACGGTATACGTCTCGGGATCCCATTTCCCAAACTGGCCGCTGTTTTTACGCGTGCCAATGCGTTGATAACTGTGTGCGTTAACGCGCTTTACTGCCGGAAACCCCAGCACATACATGGCGGCATCAAGCATATGGATGCCGAGATCAATCAGCGGCCCGCCGCCCTGCAGTTCTTTGTTGGTAAATACCCCCCAGCCGGGCACGCCGCAGCGGCGCAAAGCGCGGACATTGGTGACATAGATTTCACCCAGCACGCCGGCCATCACCTGCTCACGAAGCAGTTGCGTATCCAGTGCGAAACGATGATGAAAATCATAAGCCAGAACTTTCCCCATTCGACGCGCCGTGTTACACATTTCCAGCGCCTCGGCTGGCGTCATCGCCGGAGGTTTCTCACACATCACATGGCATCCGGCGTTCAGCGCCAACATGGTGTGTTCATAATGAAAACGATTGGGTGAACAGATGCTGACGATATCTGGCTTAGCCTCGCGTAGCATCGTCTGAGGATCGTCCCAAACCTGCGGATTGCCGTATTTCTCTGCCAACGCCTGCGCCTGTGACAGGCGGCTGTCACAGACAGCCACCAGTTCCAGATCGTTGCGGGTGCAGTAGTACGAAGCATGAACTTTATCCGCCACCTGCCCGGCGCCGATAATGGCGATGCGTAGCGGAGAGCTTGTCAGTGCACTTTTCACAGAAATCCTCTTAGCAGGTACGCAGCCAGGCCAGTGACTGACGGTACGCTTCCGGCAGGTTCTCTGCCCGTACACGCCCTTCGTACACGACGTAACCCTGATAATTATCTTCACGCAACTGATCAAACAGCGCAGTGAAATCCAGCGTACCGCTCCCCGGCTGATAACGATGGTTATCCGCAATATGGACGTGTCCCAGCAGATCGCGATTGTCATGCAGCGCCTGAGCCATATCGTCTTCTTCGATATTCATATGGTAAAAATCACCAATGATTTGCACATGCTTCAGGTTGTTTTCCACGATATAGCGACGGGCATCCGCCAGGGTGTTGATCATATGATCCTGATAGCATTGAGCGGTTCCAGATACACCACCGTCCCCGTACGCTCGGCAACTTTATCGAGATAAATCAATGAATCACTTACTGCTTTACGATCACCCGCCAGGCTGCGCGGAGAGGTCATCGGCGGTAAGCGGAAGGTAAACATGCCCCATGCAGCGGGTACAATAATGCCCTGCCCACCGACTTCGGCCAGCGCTTCGAGAATGCGGGTAATCTGCTGTAAGCCATTCAAACGACGATCTTCGATAAAATCACCGATCCAACCGTCATATCCTCCACAGGCGGTGGTGACGGGCAGGCCTGTTTCTTTGATTGCCGCTTTCACTTCTGCCAGGTTGTTAACCAGCAGCTTGCCGTCAATTTCAAAACCGTCAAACCCCATCTCTTTGATGTAACGGAATTTCTCGAGAATATTTTCCGGAAAAAAAGCCTGGTTCTGTGTTCCAATTTTCATCTTCTGCATTCCTTAATTAAAACGTCACGCCCATTTTGATGCTCTTTTCCGGATGGCGATCGACATACTGCATATAGCTTTCCGGGCTGCTGGCAAATGTCACTACCGGGTCAATAAGTTCTTCACAGTTCAGGTAACCGTTCATCAACAGTTCCCAACAGGTCTCCTCAATACGCTTGCGGCTCCAGCGCGGATAATCCGGATTTGGCTCACTGCAGGCACGGGAGAAGACAATTTTGGCGTTGTTGAAGTGCGCTTCACGCCCCAGGTTGAAGCCTTCAGCAAAAGGTTTCGCGAAAGCGACATAGGAGATGGTTCCACCATAAGCCAGACCGCGTAACGCCGATTGCAACGCATCCGCATAGCCACTGGTTTCGATAATCACATCCGCGCCCTGCTTGCCGGTCAGCTTCTTAATTTCCATGCCGACATCGGTGCCAATAGGATTCAGACAGAAATCCGCGCCATGACGACGCGCGATATCGCAACGATGGGTAATCGGATCCACGCCAATGACCACCGAGGCTCCCGCTTTCTTAGCCAGTTGGACGGCAATCTGGCCAATCGCCCCTAAGCCGACGATGACAACAAAGTCGCCGACACGCACATTGGCGTCGCGCACGCCACTCATGGCGAACTGTGCCGGGTCATAGCACACGGCATTTTTCCACGAACTACCTTCCGGCATTTTGCGCAGTTTGTAGTTGTTTACCGCATTAAAGAAAACCGTTTCTGCCAGTGGGCCGTAGCCGCAAACTGAATCGCCAACGGCGTATTCGGTCACATCGCTGCCACACTCAATAACATCGCCCACCACCATGTTGCCAAGCTGGAACTTGCCGAATTCAATCCCGCGCGGCGCCTCTTCCGGACGCGGCATGAACATTTGCCATTCGCCGTTAAAATCTTCGTCAATAAACGGACTGGCAGCGCGAAAATCGACCACTTCCGTGCCATGTTTTGGCGCACCAAAGCGAACGCGAACTTTCACTTCATTGGCGGATACAGCTCTGTCTTCATATTCCACCAGCGCCGCAACACGCGGTTCTGTGGCAACTAACTTCTTCATTTACAACTCCTTAATTAAACTGGCCGCTTAGCCTTTCACGCCGCCTGCGGTCAAACCACTTTTAATAAAACGTTCGGAAAGCGCATACATAATGACGACCGGCAATGCGGTGACTAACGATGCCGCCATCATGCGTCCCCAGATATAGTCAGGCGTACTGAACAGCGCGTTCAGACCGACCGGTAAGGTAAAATTGCTGGCGCTGGAGAGGAAAATCGAGGCAAACAGATAGTCATTCCACGCCACCATAAAGCAGTACACAAAGACCGAAACCAGACCGGACATCGCCAACGGCACGGTAATGCGAAAGATGATCTGCAGACGGTTCAATCCATCCATCATCGCGGCTTCTTCTATTTCATCCGGAATGGTGTCGAAGTAGCTTTTCAGCATGAACACCGCGGTCGGCAGCGTCTGGGTGACCATGGTGATAATCAACGCCATTTCGGTGTCATAGATGCCAAGTGCCGTAATGATTTTGAATAGCGGCACCACCAGCAGAATCCCCGAAAACATGTACACCGTGTAAAAGCTGGCATTGATGGTCATTCGCCCCTTAAAACGCAGGCGGGAAAGCGCATACGCTCCGAGTACGCCGAGAAATACCGCCACCACCGAAGAAGTGACCGATACCACCAGGCTATTACGGAAGTAGTCAACAAACGGGAAAATCATCGGGTTGAAGATGTCGATGTAATGTTCCAGCGTCCATTGCTGCGGTAACAACGTCGGATGCAGCGAGATCGCCTCTTTGGCGCTTTTAAATGAGGTCATCAGCATCACAAAAAATGGGAATAGCGTGATGCCCAGGAAGACAATTAATCCACAGTAAAAGCCGATGCGGCCAAGCGTGCGCTTATTTGTTGCCATTGAGGTTCACCCGTTTTCTGGTCAGCAGGATAACAGCGAAAATAATGACGAAGAGGACGACAGAAATAGCGGCCGCTTTGCCTAAGTCGTTAAATGCAAATGCTGTTTTATAGAGATAGACCCCGAGAATATCGACTTTAGTGGTCAGCAGATAAACATCGGCGAACATGTAAAACATCCAGATCGTGCGCAGCGTGACCACGGTTGCCAGCACCGGCATAATCGCTGGCAGCGTGACGATACGAAACCGTTGCCAGGCGTTCGCGCCGTCCATTTCTGCCGCCTCATACAACGATTTATCAATCGTCTGTAAAATCGCCAGAAACGAGATAAAGGCATACGGGAAGTAGCGCCAGATGGCGAACAGCACGACCAGCGCGAAGCTACTGCCGGGATTGTCGAACCACAGCGGCGCCTGATCGTAGAGATGCAACAGATCCACGCCGAGGTAGTTCACAATGCCGTAGCCGTTGTTGAACATGTATTTCCAGGCAAACACCAGCGAAATTGATGGCGTCACGTAAGAGAGGATGACCAGTGAGCGCGCCGTTTTCCGCAGACGAAACTCACGGTTAAAAAACATCGCTACGCCCAGCCCCAGTACCGTGCTTCCTGCCACAACCAGCGCGGTATACCAGACCGTCATCCACAGCGAATGCCAGAATCCGGGATCGGATAAGATACGGATATAGTTGCTTAGCCCGACAAACGTAGACTCAATTTGCGGATTCAGCGGCAGTCGCATAAAGCTGATTTCGATGTTTGATATCATCGGCCACGCCACTAAACCGCCCAGCAACAGCAAGCTGGGCGCCAGCAGCAGCATGGCGAATGGCATATCAGATCGACCTGAAAAGAACTTATTCATCACGGCTTTCCATTTCCCCATTAGCGCTGTTCAACGAGGTCATCCAGTTTTTTCTGGCTCGCTTCAATCGTGGTGACGAGGTCGGCTTTGCCTACCGTCACGTTGTGCACCATTGAGCTCACAACACCGGAGCCTGTGACGTCACCCATGCGGGTGAAGTTCTTATCGCCGACGGCGCCAAACACCTGGATATTCGGCAGTTCGGCAATTAGCTGATCGGGTAATTCACCCAGCGCTTTGATGACAGTGTTATCTTTCCACGTCGGGGTATTCACCACCGCTTTGTTAACCGGCAGCGCCGCCCCTGGCGACATCATGACCCAGTCCGCGATGTTGTCGGCCTGCTCCATAAAGGTGACAAATTTCTCTGCCGCTTCTGTCTCTTCAGACTTTTGACCCGCGGTAATGGTTAACGACGTCAGCATGCCGTAAACAGCAGAGTTTTTTTCCGTCGGCACCATAAAGCCCACATTTTTAGGATCGCCCTCTTTAATCACCGCCGGGAGGATATAGGTGGAATAAATCGCCATCGGCGCCGTGCCGTTCATGAACGCGTCTTTGACTTCCATGATGTCGTTTGAGCCCGGCATGGTGTTCATTGCCAATTGGCGGTAATACTGCAGCGCCTGCGCCATTTCAGGTGTGTTGAGCGTTATCTTTCCTTGCGCATCAAAAACGTTGGCCTGGTTTGAGAGCGCGAACTGGGAAAATGACTGTTCGGTCAAAACGCTTTCCGCCGTGGGTAGCGCAATACCATATTTCTTACTACCAGGATTGTTTAGCTTCTGCGCCACGCTCAGCAGTTGTTGCCAGTCTTTTGGCTCTTCCAGCCCAGCTTTTGCCAGCACATCTTTGCGATACCAGATCCCGCCAATCCAGGCGCTAACCGGAACCCCGGTCCAGGCGGTACCGTCTTCAGTGCGCACAATACGCAGCACGCCATCATAAAAAGTACCTTCACCTACAGCGTTGATGACCTGCGCTACGGCTTTACGATCGATAAGTGATTCTTTATCCATAACTTTCGCGTAGTCATGGCTGGTTTCAATGACTTCAGGCAGTGAACCGCTCCGCGCCAGGGTGATGACCTTGGTGTTGTACGCATCTTCTTCTACAGGAACCTGTTTGACACTGATCCCCGGGTTCTCTTTTTCAAAACGCTCGATCAGTTTTGCAATAACCGCCTGCCGCTCCTGTTCAACAGAAGAGTGCATAAATTCAATCGCAACAGAGGACGTTTTATCATCCTTACACCCGGAAACCAGGGCGCAGGAAACCAGTGCTGAAATCAGCACAATTTTAGTTTTAAGCATGAAATGTTCCTTTTTATTACTTAACCCACATGACCTGCCAGGCGCTCAACGTTAATTCTTTACCTGAAATAGTTTTACCGCTAATCAAATCAAATCCATTTTCAACATCAATACTAATGGTTTGCGTATGACCGCTGACATTAAATAATCCGGTAATTTTTTCGCCTGTTTCCGCCGTACGTTTAATTTGCATTACAGCCGGTGTAACACAGCTAATCTGAAAATCACTATCAGGGTGAAATGCTTTATTACTACGACGTATTACAATTAATCGGGATAATTCATGATAAATAGCGTGGCGCAAACTGGTTTCATCTGCCAGCTCCGTTTCGATTTGGCTTATTTGATATTTTTTGCGGTTGATCGCGCGGTTATAACCTAGCGCCTCGACACCTTTATAATCATTGCGTGACCCAAGAATGCTTTGAATGTAAACCGCAGGTACACCCGGAAAACTCAGCAAAATGGCATGTGCGAGAATAAAACGGGAAAAACGTTCGGCATCACTACAATTGCCTGGCGTCAGTGCGTCCATATATGTCACGTTAATTTCATACGGACTGCGACTACCATCAGGGTTATTTTTCCAGTTAACCAGCGCGCCTTCCTGTTGTAATTCCGTCACCAGGCGCACGATCTCGTCTTCAGGTAACAAACCACGTAATGGGTTGAGACCAATGCCGTCATGCGATGCGAGGAAATTAAACCAGGTGGTCTCACTGGACGGCAGTTCCAGTGATTGCGCCCACTGGCACAAGGTTGAGGTATCCTGGCGTTGTACCGCATGCAGCACCAGCGGCGGTAACGAGAACTGGTACACCATATGCGCTTCATCACGACCATTTCCGTAGTAGGACACATTATCCTTATGCGGAACGTTTGTTTCAGTAATAATCGCCGTACCAGGCGCCGCGCAGTCAGCAATAGCGCGAAATAGTTTGATAAGCTGATGCGTTTTTTCCAGGTGAATACAGGTCGTTCCTGGCTCTTTCCACATAAAGCCAACCGCATCCAGGCGGACATAATCAGCGCCCTGCTCAAGATAACTCAATAGCACATCGACCATCGCCAGTAACACTATCGGGTTGGCATAGTTGAGATCAATCTGGTCGTCGCTGAACGTCGTCCATAAATAGCGTACGGTGTTATCTTTCAGCGTAAAAGGCGTCAGTAACGGTAATGCGCGTGGACGCGTTACGTTGCTCAGGTCCGTATCAGGATCCATCGCAATAAAGAAATCTTCATAACCGTCAAGCTGTTGCAAATAGTTATTAAACCATTCGCTTTTCGCTGACATATGGTTACAAACAAAATCAAACATCAGTCGACTGGATTTACCCAATTGCTTAATATCATTCCAGTCACCGGTTTCTTCGGCAACCTGATGGTAATTAATTACGGAAAAACCATCATCCGATGACCACGGATAAAACGGCAACAGATGCACATGAGAAAATGTCGACTTAAGCCATTCATTATAAAATTGATTAAACATCGGCAGTGGTTTTTTGCCTGCCCCGTGGAATTGATCGGCGTAGGTAATAAGAACCACATCGCCCTCGTCCCAATGCGCTTTACGGATTTTTTTAATTAATCCCTGTGATTTCTCTAAACGTGCAATCAGCGCTTCATAGTGGCATGAAGTAAACGTATCACCATAAACTTCTGCCAGGCATTTTTGGATTTTTTGGTTCACCTTCAATTCTCGTGGTAGCGGTCCCATGAATCAAGAGACTACTCTGCGGGAAATAAGCTGTCAATCGGCTGAGGTGGCCAGGAGGGGGATAATAAAAGAATTTTGGCAGCCAAAAAATCGTATTTGTGAGCTGCCGCAAATTAACAGAGGGAATGTTGATTAATTGTTGCTTGCTTTTGCTGATTCGGATATCAGGGTTGATTACCTGATTAGCGTTTCGATAATTTTGCCGCTGCCCGACTCAAAACCGGCTCCAGGACCAACGCCAGCAGCATTTTAAGCGGGCGTCGGGCGACGGACTTCACCGCCCACCCTGCTACCCCCGCCGGGCCGTAACGAAGCGCAGTTAAAAGCATCAGCTTACCTGCTATTTTAAAGCCCGGCTTAACCCTTTGCCCGGCACGTTGCCAGCGATTGTTCATTTCTATCCTCACAATTGGCGGAAACGGCTACGCAATGAAAAGGTATCAGACGTGACATAACGCTCCATTTCACGCAAACGCTTTTCACTTGCCGCCAGCTCGCGATCGACGGCAGCCAACAGCTCGCCGCTTGATGGCTGCTGCTCACCGGAAACCACATTGTCCGGCATCGGGTCCAACACAAACGTCAGCACGATGTAAGCGACGAAGGTAAAAAAGGCCAGACCAAAAAAGACGGACAACACCACCAGGATCCGTACCAGCTTCACAGGCACATCGAGGTAATGCGCTATACCTGCGCAAACTCCCTTCACCATGCCCTGCTGCGGAATACGCCACAGTTTTTTGTTCAGATTAACGCCTCCCATTAGCGGTCCCTCCAGTTTGGATGTTCAGCATCAAGGATGTCTTCCAGCGCCTGAATGCGCTCGCGCATCCGCTGTGCGTCATCGTTGAGTTCTACCAGACGTTGCTGTTCACTTTGCGCCAGTTCGCCACGACTGGAACGGTTGCTGTAATGCAGCCAGAGCCAAATCGGTAAAACGAACAGCACAAAGATGGTTAATGGGATAGCCAGAAATAGCGCGCTCATGAGTACTCCTTACAGGTGATGAGCGGCGGCGCGTTCGGGCGCCGCCAGATGTTATTATTGCTTATCTTGCTGCATTTTGGCTTTAAGTTGCGCCAGCTGCTCGCTGATTTCATCATCTGCTTTCAGGTCAGCAAATTGCTGATCCAGAGACTGCTGTTTACCGAAGTTATGGCTTTCAGCCTCAGCTTCCATCTGATCGATACGACGCTCGAAAGATTCAAAGCGTGCCATCGCTTCATCCAGCTTACCGCTGTCCAGTTGACGACGAACATCACGCGAAGAGCTCGCAGCCTGATGGCGCAGCATCAATGCCTGCTGACGAGCACGGGTTTCACTGAGTTTATTTTCCAGCTCACCGATCTCTTTTTTCATTCGCGCCAGCGTATCGTCAACCAGCGTCACCTCATGCTCCAGAGAAGCAATCAGATCAGTCAGTTTCTGTTTTTCGATTAAGGCAGAACGCGCCAAATCTTCTTTCTCTTTACGCAGCGCCAGCTCGGCTTTTTCTTGCCACTCTGCCTGTTGTGCGCTGGCCAGTTCGATACGGCGAGATAATTGTTTCTTTTCTGCCAGAGCGCGTGCGGAGTTTGAGCGCACCTCAACCAGCGTATCTTCCATTTCCTGGATCATTAACCGCACCAGCTTCTGCGGATCTTCAGCCTTTTCCAGCAACGCATTAATGTTGGCGTTCACGATGTCGGCAAAACGAGAAAAAATACCCATAATGTAATCCTCACTTACTGTTCTGATATCGGGCTATGCCCTGCTGTTTTCGTAATGCACTTGGCGTGCCAACTTTTTAACTAATTGATTTTAATGTAAATACCCAATTTTACCTGACGAGAGAATTAGGGTAAATTGGTGAATAACACTAACAAGTGGTGAATTTCATCATGGCAGGATACAAAGACAATATTCTGGGCGAAGCGAACAGCTTTATTGAAGTGCTGGAACAGGTTTCTCATCTGGCGCCGCTGGATAAACCTGTACTGGTTATCGGTGAGCGAGGTACGGGGAAAGAGCTTATTGCCAACCGCCTGCACTACCTCTCCAGCCGTTGGCAGGGCCCATTTATTTCGCTTAACTGCGCGGCCCTCAACGAGAACTTACTTGATTCCGAACTGTTTGGTCACGAAGCCGGTGCGTTTACCGGTGCACAAAAACGCCATCCTGGACGTTTCGAACGCGCCGACGGCGGCACGCTGTTTCTTGATGAACTGGCGACCGCGCCAATGTTGGTACAGGAAAAACTGCTGCGCGTAATTGAGTATGGCGAGCTGGAACGCGTCGGCGGCAGCCAGCCCTTGCAGGTTAACGTGCGTCTGGTCTGCGCGACCAATGCCGACCTGCCACGTATGGTCAGCGAAGGCACTTTCCGCGCGGACCTGCTGGATCGTCTGGCCTTTGACGTGGTGCAACTTCCCCCACTACGCGAGCGTCAAAGCGACATCATGTTAATGGCCGAACACTTTGCCATTCAGATGTGCCGCGAGATCGGGTTACCGCTTTTTCCGGGATTCAGCGCCGAGGCCAGAGAAACCCTCCTCCATTACCGTTGGCCGGGTAATATTCGTGAAGTGAAAAACGTCGTGGAGCGCTCCGTTTACCGGCACGGTACCAGCGATTACCCGCTGGATGAGATCATCATTGACCCCTTCCGCCGCCACGTTGCGCAGCCACAGGCAGCACCACCAAAGCAGACATCTGTAGCATTACCGCTGGATCTGCGTGAATTCCAGCAGCAACAAGAGAAAGACTTTCTACAAACCAGCTTGCAGCAGGCGAAATTTAATCAGAAAAAAGCCGCTGAGTTACTGGGTCTGACTTACCATCAGCTACGCGCGTTGCTTAAGAAACACCAGATTTAGCGCGCCTCTGCCAACGTTATATTGGAGGGTTTGACGCTTTATTGTCAGCACTCGTCCATTAAAGTCACTTTCCCCTCTGACTTTTCGACTCACGGAGCATAAACGTCAGAGGGTCCCTGTCCCCCCATCAGAGCACCAAACCTGGCCGGATGTATAACTGTTCTCTTCAGCGGCCAAAGTGACATAAAGCGGCGCAATTTCCACTGGTTGACCCGGACGACCCAGCGGTGCATTTGCCCCAAACTTCTCCACTTTTTCCTGTGGCTGACCGCCACAGCATTGCAGTACAGTCCAGTATGGGCCTGGCGCTACGGCATTAACCCGTATCCCTTTCGGTGCCAGCTGTTTCGCCAGCGATTTAGTAAATGCCACGATCGCCGCTTTGGTCTGAGCATAGTCAAGCAGGATTTCACTAGGTTCATAAGCCTGTACCGAGGAGGTATTAATTATCACGCTGTCTCGTGAAAGATGGGGGATAGCCGCTTTGGTGATCCAAAACATAGCGTAGACATTAGTCTTGAATGTGGCATCGAAATCTTCTGTGGTGAGCGCCTCAATAGACTCGCAAAATTGCTGACGACCCGCATTATTGACGAGGATATCCAACCCACCCAGCCCTTTTACCGCCTGTTTAACCAGTTGGCCGCAAAAAGTTTCATCTCGAATATCTCCGGGGATAGCCACGACATTTCTGCCTGCTTTTTTTATCAAGTCGACCACTTCACGCGCATCGTCTTCTTCATCAGGTAAATAGTTGATCGCAACATCAGCGCCTTCACGGGCATAAGCAATGGCAACAGCACGGCCAATCCCTGAATCCCCCCCGGTAATTAATACCTTGCGCCCATTCAATCGACCGCTTCCCTGATAGCTCTCCTCCCCATGATCGGGACGCGGTTGCATTTTTCCGGCCAGCCCTGGGAAGGGTTGCTTCTGCTGTGGAAAAGGCGGTGCCGGAAAACGCGCAGAATGAGTTTTATTGATGGTCTTTTTTTCATTGTTTAAGTCAGCCATTTAAATACCTCTCATTTTTTATCACAAAGATTATTAAGCGTAGACCAAAATGAGTGGCATGACCTTTGTAATTCACCGCAATTTAATATTTCGCGTAATATCACCTCTACCGATAAACTAATCACCGCATCGCGCTTTCGAGTATTTTATGAGATTAATCCCTGCTTAACCCATAGCACTTAAATCCATATATATCAATGAGCTATATAAATAAAACCTTAACAGGCCAGACAATTTTATTGAGTAACGAGATACCACTCAGAAGCGAGAGGTTAATAGAGTCCTATGCAATTGTTTTTCCTGTATTCATCTACCTACGTCGCCTCGCTTATATTTTACCAACGTTATGATTCAATACTCGTTATCATTTAAGAATTATCCAACAATCAGCATAAATAAATAGCAACCAAATTTAACATCTCAGCCCTATCGAAATGGAGAACGAATGAAATTATCCATAGCGCCATTATGAGATTATTTTTTATATTTCACTTTCCCCGCGATATTGCTGATGCTCTCTCCTGGCGGTCATGGTCACTTTCCCCCACGTCCCCCTCACATTTTTCTGTCAGCCAGCGAATCCCGCGTTTTAACGAGTCAGATGGGTCATGAAAATGCTAAGATAGTTAACAGAGTAAATTCAAAGTGGATAGCGGGTATGAAGGGTGACCCTGTCGCGATGTTGAATTCGCGGTTATCACCTGTGCGGCCCCCAAACACAAACGGTAATGGCAAATGTCATTAAATATTAGTAAGATAGCCTCTTTATTTATAATCCTTTAAAATTATGCGCCTGGTTTTATCATCTCTGATCGTGATGGCTGGATTTCTGAGTGGTCAGGCTGCTGCCGCGCCTGAACAGGCTTCGCATGCTGATATTCGTGACAGCGGCTTTGTCTATTGCGTTAGCGGGCAGGTCAATACGTTCAACCCGCAAAAAGCGAGCAGCGGTCTTATCGTCGACACCCTGGCAGCCCAGCTGTATGACCGACTACTCGATGTCGATCCGTACACCTATCGACTGGTGCCTGAGCTGGCTGAAAGCTGGGAGGTGCTGGATAACGGCGCAACCTACCGCTTCCATCTGCGTCGTGACGTCCAGTTTCAGAAGACGGCCTGGTTCACCCCCACCCGCAAACTGAATGCAGACGACGTGGTGTTTACCTTCGAGCGCATCTTTGATCGCCAGCATCCGTGGCACAATGTAAACGGTAGCAGTTTCCCCTACTTCGACAGCCTACAGTTCGCCGATAACGTCCAAAGCGTACGCAAGCTGGACAACAACACCGTTGAGTTCCGCTTAACTCAGCCCGATGCCTCCTTCATGTGGCACCTTGCCACGCACTATGCCTCCGTGATGTCAGCAGAATATGCGGCTAAATTGGCAAAACAGGATCGTCAAGAGCTGCTCGACAGACAACCCGTCGGCACCGGACCGTACCAGCTTTCGGAGAATCGCGCAGGGCAATATGTTCGACTGCAGCGCCATGAAAAATTCTGGCGTGGTACTCCTCTGATGCCGCAGGTGGTTGTGGACCTCGGCTCTGGCGGCACCGGACGTCTATCGAAACTCCTGACCGGTGAGTGTGATGTTCTGGCCTGGCCTGCCGCCAGTCAGCTCAGCATTTTGCGTGATGACCCGCGCCTGCGTCTGACCCTGCGCCCGGGGATGAACATCGCCTATCTGGCATTCAACACCAATAAACCACCGATGGATAATCCCGCCGTGCGGCATGCGCTGGCGCTGGCCATTAATAACCAACGGCTGATGCAGTCCATCTACTACGGGACGGCGGAAACCGCAGCATCTATTTTGCCTCGCGCCTCGTGGGCTTATGACAACGAAGCTAAAATTACAGAGTACAATCCGGCAAAATCGCGCGAGCAGTTAAAAGCACTGGGGCTGGAGAACCTGACATTACAGCTTTGGGTACCCACCAGTTCTCAGGCCTGGAACCCCAGTCCACTGAAAACCGCCGAGCTGATTCAGGCTGACATGGCTCAGGTGGGTGTGAAAGTTAAAATCATTCCGGTAGAAGGTCGTTTTCAGGAGGCGCGATTAATGGATATGAACCATGATCTAACGTTATCCGGTTGGGCGACGGACAGTAACGATCCTGACAGTTTTTTCCGACCGTTGCTAAGCTGCGCCGCCATCAACTCGCAGACTAACTTCGCCCACTGGTGTAATCCGGAATTTGACAGCGTTCTGCGCAAGGCCCTCTCTTCGCAGCAACTCTCATCGCGAATTGATGCCTATGACGAAGCGCAAAATATTCTCGCGAAAGAGTTACCGATCCTGCCGCTGGCCTCTTCACTGCGTCTACAGGCTTATCGTTACGATATCAAAGGACTGGTGCTGAGTCCGTTCGGCAATGCATCTTTTGCCGGGGTTTCCAGGGAAAAGAAAGATGAGGTGAAAAAGCCATGATTATCTTCACCCTGCGTCGTTTTTTATTGCTGCTGGTCACCCTCTTCTTCCTGACCTTTATTGGATTCAGCCTGAGCTACTTCACACCTCATGCGCCGTTACAGGGCGCATCGCTGTGGAACGCCTGGGTATTCTGGTTCAATGGCCTCATTCACTGGGATTTTGGTGTATCCAGTATTAACGGCCAGTTGATTTCAGAACAATTGAAGGAGGTGTTCCCGGCGACGATGGAACTGTGCATTCTGGCCTTTGGTTTTGCGCTGATGGTTGGGATCCCCGTTGGTATGCTGGCAGGGATCACGCGGAACAAATGGCAGGACCGCTGCATCAGCGCCTTAGCGTTGATGGGCTTTTCCATTCCGGTTTTTTGGCTGGCGCTGTTGCTGACGTTGCTCTTCTCACTGACTCTCGGCTGGCTTCCCGTTTCGGGACGCTTTGATCTTCTCTATGAAGTGAAGCCCGTTACCGGATTTGCCATTATTGATGCGTGGATCTCCGACTCGCCCTGGCGCGATGAAATGCTGGTCAGCGCAATCCGTCACATGGTGCTTCCGGTGTTGACGCTTTCCGTCGCCCCTACCACGGAAGTTATTCGCCTGATGCGAATCAGCACCATTGAGGTCTTTGATCAAAACTATGTTAAAGCGGCCGCCACGCGCGGTCTGTCACGCTTAACCATTCTGCGCCGTCACGTTCTGCACAACGCCCTTCCGCCGGTGATCCCGCGTCTGGGCTTACAGTTTTCCACCATGCTGACGCTGGCGATGATCACCGAGATGGTCTTTAGCTGGCCAGGTCTTGGCCGTTGGCTGATTAACGCAATTCGCCAGCAGGATTACGCGGCAATTTCGGCGGGCGTCATGGTGATTGGCTCACTGGTTATCATCGTTAACGTCATCTCTGATATTTTGGGTGCTATGGCTAACCCTCTGAAACATAAGGAATGGTATGCCTTACGATAGCGTCTACAGCGAAAAGCGCCCGCCGGGTACGTTGCGCACCGCATGGCGCAATTTTTACGGCGATGCGACTGCGATGATCGGCCTGTATGGCTGCGCAGGATTGGCGATTCTGTGTATTTTTGGTGGTTGGTTTGCCCCTTATGGCATCGACCAGCAATTTCTCGGCTATCAGCTTTTACCGCCGTCATGGTCGCGCTATGGCGAAGTCTCATTTTTCCTCGGAACTGACGATCTCGGGCGTGACGTGCTAAGTCGCCTGCTCAGCGGCGCGGCCCCAACCGTTGGCGGCGCGTTTGTCGTCACCCTCGCCGCCACACTATGTGGCCTGTTACTGGGCGTGGTTGCCGGCGCAACGCACGGTTTGCGCTCCGCGGTGCTGAACCACATTCTGGACACCCTGCTCTCGATCCCTTCGCTGCTGTTGGCGATTATTGTGGTGGCCTTTGCCGGACCGCATCTGACACACGCGATGTTTGCCGTCTGGCTGGCGCTGCTGCCGCGCATGGTACGCTCCGTCTACAGCATGGTGCATGACGAGCTGGAAAAAGAGTACGTTATCGCCGCTCGCCTGGACGGCGCAACCACGCTCAATATCCTGTGGTTTGCCGTTCTGCCCAATATTACCGCCGGACTTATCACTGAAATCACCCGTGCGCTGTCGATGGCGATTCTGGACATCGCCGCGCTGGGTTTTCTCGACCTTGGCGCACAGTTGCCGTCACCAGAATGGGGAGCCATGCTTGGCGACGCGCTGGAGCTGATTTATGTCGCACCCTGGACGGTTATGCTGCCAGGTGCGGCGATTATGATAAGCGTGCTGCTGGTTAACCTGCTGGGTGATGGCGTGCGCCGGGCAATTATTGCGGGGGTGGAATAATGCCATTACTGGATATCCGCAACCTGACCATTGAATTCAGAACCGGCGACGACTGGGTGAAGGCGGTTGACCGCGTCAGCATGACCCTCAATGAAGGTGAAATCCGCGGACTGGTTGGCGAGTCTGGATCGGGCAAAAGCCTGATCGCCAAGGCCATTTGCGGCGTCGCTAAAGATAACTGGCGCGTAACCGCAGACCGCATGCGCTTTGATGATATCGATCTGTTGCGCCTTTCAGCGCGTGAACGACGCAAGCTGGTCGGCCATAACGTTTCCATGATCTTTCAGGAACCGCAATCGTGTCTCGATCCGTCTGAGCGCATTGGACGACAACTGATGCAAAATATTCCGGCATGGACTTATAAAGGCCGCTGGTGGCAGCGCATCGGCTGGCGTAAACGCCGCGCGATTGAACTCCTGCACCGCGTCGGGATAAAAGATCATAAAGATGCGATGCGCAGCTTCCCGTATGAACTGACCGACGGCGAATGCCAGAAGGTGATGATCGCAATCGCCCTGGCTAATCAGCCGCGTTTACTGATTGCCGACGAACCAACGAACGCGATGGAGCCAACCACTCAGGCGCAAATTTTCCGCCTGCTGACCCGGCTGAACCAAAACAGCAATACCACCATTTTGTTGATCAGCCATGACCTGCAAATGCTCAGCCAGTGGGCTGACAAAATTAACGTGATGTACTGTGGGCAAACGGTGGAAACTGCGCCCAGTAAAGAGCTGGTGACTATTCCGCATCATCCTTATACCCAAGCGTTGATTCGCGCCATTCCTGATTTTGGTAGCGCAATGCCGCACAAAAGCCGCCTGAATACCATGCCAGGAGCCATTCCATTGCTGGAACAATTACCTATCGGCTGTCGTCTGGGGCCGCGCTGCCCTTATGCTCAGCGCGAATGTATCGAAACCCCAAGACTGACCGGAGCAAAGAATCATCTCTACGCCTGTCATTTCCCGTTGAACATGGAGAGAGAGTGAGATGGTAGAAACCCTGCTCGAAGTTCGTAATCTGAGCAAAACCTTTCGCTACCGGACGGGATTATTCCGCCGTCAGACCGTTGAGGCCGTTAAGCCGCTGAGCTTTACCCTGCGCGAGCGTCAGACGCTCGCCGTCATAGGTGAAAATGGTTCCGGTAAATCTACGCTGGCGAAGATGCTGGCCGGTATGATTGAGCCCACCAGCGGTGAGCTGCTGATTGACGATCACCCGTTAAAATATGGTGATTATTCATTCCGTAGTCAGCGTATCCGTATGATTTTCCAGGATCCGTCAACGTCGCTTAACCCACGGCAACGTATTTCGCAGATCCTCGATTTCCCGCTACGTCTGAACACCGACCTCGAGCCTGAACAGCGTCGCAAACAGATCATCGAGACCATGCGCATGGTCGGTCTGTTGCCTGACCATGTGAGTTATTACCCGCATATGCTGGCTCCGGGACAAAAACAGCGTCTGGGCCTTGCCCGAGCGCTCATTTTGCGCCCCAAAGTCATTATCGCCGACGAAGCCCTGGCCTCTCTGGACATGTCGATGCGTTCGCAGCTCATCAATCTGATGCTGGAATTACAGGAAAAACAGGGGATTTCATATATCTATGTGACTCAGCACATCGGCATGATGAAGCACATCAGCGATCAGGTATTAGTCATGCACCAGGGTGAAGTGGTTGAACGCGGCAGTACAGCAGATGTTCTGGCCTCGCCGTTGCATGAGCTGACCCGTCGCCTGATCGCCGGTCATTTCGGCGAAGCGCTTACCGCTGACGCGTGGCGTAAAGATCGCTAACAGATGCAGCCCTCCTCAACCGGAGGGCAATTTTGCAATCAGTGACAAACATTTGGTAAGAGCAGTGTATCAACCTCGCTAAACGCGACCGAAGGGAAAAGAGATCCCTGCATCACCCAAACACCAGCCGCGCCTACTTCGTCGATAAGCTGTTTGGTTTCCACGCCCTCCACCGCAATGCGGTCGCAATATTCGCGGATGTTTTTAATTAGCACCGGGAACATCGGTTTTTCAGCCTGATCCAGGAAAAAACCACGATCCAACTTCACCACATCAAAACGACCGCAAACCAGCGGACTGGCCCCAATGCTGCCGGAGCCCAGATCGCCCAGCCATAATGCGTTTGGACCGTCGCAAAGTGAATTAATCAGCAGATTATTCAGACATACGGTATTCGTCAGAAAACGCTCTGAAAGTTCCAGGGCGACAAAAGGCATGGCATGTAGCGCCGATTTAACGCTCGGGTCGCCAATTGCCAGCAGCGCCATTTCATCAATGAGGTTCAGAGTACAGAAAAGGTTGTGGCTCTCAAACCAATTACGCTTTTCGGCAATTAATCGAATTTGCTCGAGCATGAAATTACGTTTTTGTTCGCTATTCCACGCTGAAATGATGAACTCTGGGTGTATCGGCGAAACCGTATCTGAAGCAAACCGGACGCTCATCTCAACACCCAGTAACGTATCAGTTGTGTCTCTCATCGGTTCCGCGATGAAATGATAGTGCATAAGACCACTCCAATTGATCATAACTTCCTGATAATGCACTTTTAATCACAATCAATCAATAATATCGATCAATGTATCAATATCGATCGATAAAAACAATATATCATAACGAACTGAATACGGTCATATTTTTTGTTTTAAGAAAGTTCCTACATTGCTATGTTTTAAAACATAAGCTAGCAGTTAATAATACCATTGAGATGCCTTTAAAGCCTTGTATTTTCTCCATCCCCCCGCGCTTCGCAGAATGAATGAGACTTAACCAGGGAAAGTGTTATAACCCTCATGTGTAATGAAAAGTGATTATCAGTAAGGGATGATAACTATTCTACAAGGCACAAAGAGTGGGATATAATTGCTGCCCCATTTCGAAACACCTTCAAATTGTGATCATAACTCATTGATTGCTAAAAATAAGCAATGACCATAAGGATTAAAGCTATGGGTTTTCTTTCCGGTAAGCGCATTCTGGTAACGGGTCTTGCCAGCAAACTATCCATCGCCTGGGGTATCGCTCAGGCAATGCATCGCGAAGGGGCTGAACTGGCGTTCACCTACCAGAATGACAAACTAAAAGGCCGCGTCGAAGAATTTGCAGCTCAACTGGGTTCCAGCATCGTACTGCAGTGTGATGTGGCGGAAGATGCCAGCATTGATGCACTGTTTACCGAACTGGGCAAAGCCTGGCCGAAATTCGACGGTTTCGTGCACTCCATTGGTTTTGCGCCCGCAGACCAACTGGATGGCGACTATGTGAATGCAGTCACCCGCGAAGGCTTCAAAATTGCTCATGACATCAGTGCTTACAGCTTTGTGGCGATGGCAAAAGCCTGCCGTTCCATGCTGAACCCAGGCTCGGCGCTGCTGACGCTATCCTATCTGGGCGCAGAGCGCGCCATCCCTAACTACAACGTGATGGGCCTGGCAAAAGCCTCACTGGAAGCGAACGTCCGCTATATGGCTAATGCGATGGGTCCTGAAGGTGTGCGTGTGAACGCTATTTCTGCCGGTCCTATCCGTACACTCGCCGCTTCCGGCATTAAAGATTTCCGTAAAATGCTGGCGCATTGTGAAGCGGTTACGCCGATTCGCCGCACTGTAACCATTGAAGATGTGGGTAACTCCGCAGCATTTTTGTGCTCCGATCTCGCTGCCGGCATCTCGGGTGAAGTCGTTCACGTCGATGGTGGCTTCAGTATCGCGGCAATGAACGAACTGGAACTGAAATAATCGTAAGTCTTCTATGGGCGGTCTTGCCCCGCCCATGACTCTCCTCTGCCTGCCGCCATATATGCTTTTCTGATATTTATTATCACGGAACAATCTTTCATCCCCTCTTCTGCTTACGTCAGGATATTGCAGCGCAAACGATCCGGCGTAGTAGTAGACGACGTGTCCGGGTCGCCACTTTTTAGACCAAGGACCGCCCATGGAACAACGCCGAATTGAAGGCAAAAGCCACTGGTATCATGAGACGCAATCCAGCAAGCATCCGCAAGATATTCTGCCGCTGGTGCCGGAAGCCGCTCATGTCGACGACTGCTTTTTACTGGATCTGGCGATACCTGATGACGCCCTTTTGCCTTTTCAATCCTGGTTAACCCCTGCCCGTAAACTTGCCCAGGTTCTCTTCCCGGTTCACGTAAACCTGAATCAGATGCACACATTCAGCGCCTATGAGCGGATGAGTACGGCGCTAACCGTCGCTCAGGTGTATGGCGTCCAGCGATTGTGCAATCACTATGCCGCGCGGTTAACACCGCTTCCTGGTCCTGACTCGTCACGGGAAAGTAACCATCGGCTGGCGCAAATCACCCAATATGCTCGCCAACTTGCCAGCTCTCCTGACGTGATAGGCGCACGCGATCGCCAGCATCTGGATGCGGTCGGGCTGACTACCAGCGATAGTATTTTGATGAATCAAATCATCGGGTTCGTCGGTTTTCAGGCCCGGACCGTGGCCCTGTTTCAGGCCTGGTTTGGACATCCGGTACGCCGAATACCGGGGCTGGATATACAGCAATTCGCTCACGCTTCGCCATTTAGTGCAACAAACGCTACCTGGCACGCTGCGCCATTCCCAATCGAAAAATATCATTCTCAGGACGAGACGACGGCCAGACATTTTCCCGATGAACTGCAAGCGTTGGTGCCATTACTGATCCATTCACCGGTCATTTTGGATTTATTCACGACACTGATTTCCAGTACCCGGCGTAGCGCTGTACCGGTGCGGGCATTTTCACTGGCGGCGCTAATGACGTCACGGATTAACGGCAGCGTGGCCTGCTTTAATGAACAGGCACATACAGCCAATGAATTAGCCAACGTTATCGCCCTGCTTCGCCAGGAGGAACGTGAATTACAGCGTTGGGAACAGCGACATCCGGTTGAGCGCGTCACCCTGCAGGCGGTACAATGGCTAACCCGAGCGCCCGACCGTTTTAGCGCCGCGCTGTTAACCCCTTTGTTCGATCAGGGCATCTCTTCTGAACAAGCGATTAACCTGCTGGCCTGGAGCGGATTGTGCGGATGGTTGAATCGCTTGAAAATCGCGCTGGGCGAGACTTATTAACCGATCCACTTACTGAAAGAGCGCTTGCCGCAACTGAGAGAATCGCGTAAAACTGTCAGCCGCTCTTTTAGCCACGAAAATAGACAATTATGCTTCAGGACAACCCGCTGCTAGCGCAGCTTAAACAGCAACTGCATTCCCAGACGCCACGTGCTGAAGGGGTGGTAAAAGCCACGGAAAAAGGCTTTGGCTTCCTGGAAGTCGATGCACAAAAAAGCTATTTCATTCCACCGCCGCAGATGAAAAAAGTGATGCATGGCGACCGCATTGTTGCGGTTATCCATACAGAAAAAGATCGTGAATCTGCCGAGCCGGAAGAACTGATCGAACCCTTCCTGACGCGCTTCGTGGGTAAAGTTCAGGGCAAAAATGATCGTCTGTCCATTGTGCCGGATCATCCGTTACTGAAAGAAGCGATCCCTTGCCGTGCCGCCCGCGGCGTTGAGCACGATTTTAAAGAAGGTGACTGGGCCGTCGCTGAAATGCGTCGCCACCCGCTGAAAGGCGATCGCACCTTCTATGCCGAGTTAACCCAATTTATCACTTTTGCTGATGACCACTTTGTCCCGTGGTGGGTCACGCTGGCACGCCATAATCTCGAAAAAGAAGCGCCGGACGGTGTGGCAACTGAGATGCTGGATGAAGGTCTGGTTCGTCAGGACTTAACCGCCCTCAACTTTGTCACCATCGACAGCGCCAGCACCGAAGATATGGACGATGCGCTTTATGCTGAAGAGCTGGCCGACGGCAAACTGCAATTAACTGTCGCCATTGCCGACCCTACGGCCTGGATTGCAGAAGGCAGCAAGCTGGATAAAACAGCAAAAATTCGCGCGTTTACTAACTATCTGCCGGGGTTCAACATCCCGATGCTACCACGCGAACTGTCTGACGATCTGTGCTCTTTACGCGCGAACGAAGTGCGTCCGGTTCTGGCTTGTCGTATGACCATCGCCGCGGATGGCGCGATTGAAGACAACATCACCTTCTTCGCAGCGACGATTGAGTCGAAAGCGAAGCTGGTCTACGACAACGTCTCCGACTGGCTGGAAGGCGCCGGCGACTGGCAGCCTGCAAATGACGCGATTGCTGAACAAATCCGTCTGCTACACCGTATTTGCCTGAGCCGCGGTGAATGGCGTCATAACCATGCTCTGGTATTTAAAGATCGCCCGGATTACCGTTTTGTTCTTGGTGAAAAAGGTGAAGTCCTGGACATCGTCGCTGAGCCACGCCGCATCGCAAACCGAATCGTGGAAGAATCCATGATTGCGGCAAACATATGCGCCGCCCGCGTGCTTCGCGACAAGCTCGGCTTCGGTATTTATAACGTCCATATGGGATTCGACCCGGCCAACGCCGACGCTCTGGCCGCGCTGCTAAAAACCCATGGTATGCACGTTGATGCCGAGGAAGTCCTGACGCTGGAAGGTTTCTGCAAACTGCGCCGCGAGCTGGATGCGCAGCCTTCTGGTTTCCTCGACAGCCGAATTCGCCGTTTCCAGTCTTACGCTGAAATCAGTATCGAGCCAGGGCCGCACTTTGGGCTGGGTCTGGAGGCTTATGCCACCTGGACCTCTCCTATTCGAAAATATGGCGATATGATTAACCACCGCCTGCTTAAGGCCGTCATCAAAGGTGAAACCATCGCCCGCCCTGGGGATGATACCACGGTGCAAATGGCGGAACGTCGTCGCCTGAACCGGATGGCTGAGCGCGATGTGGGCGACTGGTTATATGCCCGTTTCCTGAGTGACAAAGCCGGGACCGATACCCGCTTTGCGGCCGAGATAATTGACGTTAGCCGCGGCGGTATGCGCGTACGTTTAGTTGATAATGGCGCAGTCGCATTTATTCCTGCCCCATTCCTGCACGCCGTTCGGGACGAGCTGGTATGCAGCCAGGAAAGCGGCACGGTGCAAATTAAAGGTGAAGTGGTTTACAAAGTCACGGATGTGATTGACGTAACCATCGCCGAAGTTCGCATGGAAACCCGCAGCGTTATCGCGCGTCCAGCCGCGTAACTCGTATCAATCCAGCGACCTTTCTCATTTTGTGAAAGGTCGTTTCTTTTTTCCGCCCAAATTCCCACCACCGCACTACACTTCTTTCATTCGGTCAATTTTATTTTTTTACTTTTTTCAGTTCCGCTGGCTTTGCTTTTTACGGATTCTGGATTAAACATAAATATATAAAAAAAACAATACGTTCAGCCATAATCACCCCGAATGAATCATGGCTACCCATACTTTTGAGGCTCTATGCGCTTTAAACGGGATAGTACACATGATGAAAGACGTCCGGGAGCTGGTTACGTTGTATAGCTATGTGGGCACTCATAACCCCTACTGGCGTTTGTCAGAGGATTGCAACATCCTGCATTTCTCTATCGACGAAGCGTCAGAAGCTGATCAGACCATCGAATTATTACCTGAACAAGCCGATCGCATTCGCGAGATGACGGTGATCACGTCAAGTCTGTTAATGACGTTGCCCATTGAAGATGACGACATTCCCGTGCATCTGGTCGGTCGAAAAATCAATAAGCGCGAATGGGCTGGTAGCGCATCCGCCTGGGATGACACCCCTTCCGTCGCCCGCGATCTGGCCCACGGCCTCTCTTTTGCCGAACAAGTCGTTTCCGAAGCCAATTCCGTTATTGTCATTCTTGACCGCATGGGCAACATTCAGCGGTTTAATCGCCTGTGCGAAGAGTACACCGGCCTCAAAGAACGTGAAGTCATTGGTCAAAGTGTATTCACATTATTTATGAGCCGTCGTGAAGCGGCGGCTTCACGGCGCAATATTGAGGTCTTTTTTCGCGAAGGTAACTCGTATGAGGTTGAACGCTGGGTCAAGACCTGCAAAGGCCAGCGTCTGTTTCTTTTTCGCAATAAATTTGTGCATAACGGTAGCGGCAAGAACGAAATTTTTCTGATCTGTTCCGGGACCGATATCACTGAAGAACGCCGCGCGCAGGAACGACTGCGGGTGTTGGCGAATACCGACTCCATCACTGGATTACCAAACCGCAACGCAATTCATGAACTGATCAGCAATGCGATTGAGAACGCGGGCGATACGCAGGTCGGTATTGCGTACCTCGATCTGGATAACTTCAAAAAGGTAAACGATGCCTACGGGCATATGTTTGGCGATCAGCTACTACAAAGCGTGTCGCTGGCAATCCTCAGTTGCCTCGAAGACAACCAGATCCTGGCGCGATTTGGCGGCGATGAATTCATTGTTCTTGCCACCGAAACATCCCAGGGCACACTGGAAGCCACCGCATCACGCATTCTGACGCGCCTGCGCCAGCCCTTCCGCATCGGTCTGATTGAAGTCTATACCGGATGCTCTATTGGTATATCCCTCGCGCCTCAGCATGGTCAGGACTGCGAGAGCGTCATTCGTAACGCGGATACAGCCATGTACACCGCGAAAGAAGGCGGCCGTGGGCAGTTTTGTGTTTTTTCTCCGGAAATGAATCAGCGGGTATTTGAATATCTGTGGCTGGATACTAATCTGCGTAAGGCACTGGATAACGATCAACTGGTTATCCATTATCAGCCAAAGATAACCTGGCGCGGTGAAGTGCGCAGCCTGGAGGCGCTGGTTCGCTGGCAATCTCCGGAACGCGGCCTCATTCCACCGCTGGAGTTTATATCCTACGCCGAAGAATCGGGGCTCATCGTCCCGCTGGGGCGTTGGGTTATTCTCGACGTTGTGCGCCAGGTCGCGAAATGGCGTGACAAGGGAATAAACCTGCGCGTGGCGGTAAACGTTTCTGCCCGCCAGCTCGCCGACCAGACGCTTTTTACCGCACTTAAGCAGGTGCTTCACGAGCTCAACTTTGAGTATTGCCCCATCGATGTTGAATTAACAGAAAGCAGTTTGATAGAAAATGAGCAACTGGCGTTGTCAGTCATTCAGCAGTTTAGCCAGTTAGGTGCGCAAATCCATTTGGATGATTTTGGTACCGGTTATTCGTCGCTGTCTCAACTGGCCCGCTTCCCGCTAGATGCCATTAAACTGGATCAGACCTTTGTCAGAGAGATCCACAAACAATCCATTTCACAATCGCTGGTACGGGCCATAGTTGCGGTAGCACAGGCGCTCAACCTGCAGGTCATCGCCGAAGGCGTGGAAAGCGCGAAAGAGGATGCGTTTCTGACCAAAAATGGCGTCAATGAGCGTCAGGGGTTTTTATTCGCCAAACCAATGCCAGCAGCCGCATTTGAACGTTGGTATCGCCGCCACCTGAGTAAAAAACTGCGCTAATGCAGAGAGAATGAAGGCGATAAATAGCCATAAATGGACATTACATGACGACGCTATCCGCATGTAATCACAGAATATATAATATTCTTCAATCGTTCAGGTTAATACTATTTTTCCCTTCTCTTTTGCCATGAAATTCTGCATCATGAAATTCACACTCTATTGCCATTAGGATGACGACCATGTCTGATATCGACGCTCAGCGTCTGGCCGAACGTATTGATACCGTGCTGGATATCCTCGTTGCAGGTGATTACCACTCAGCCATCCACAATCTTGAAATTTTGAAAGCTGAACTGTTAAACACAGTCAAAGAAGATGCCGAATCTTTGGCGAAAAAGCAGAAGGCGCCATGGGAGATCTGATGACAGTGATCTTTTGATGTCGCTGCTATCAGCAAACTGCAGATAATGCAGTTTCCGTTTAATTTCCGATACGATATCGCAATAAAATTAATACTATGAATTCCCGACAACAATCTATTTTGCAGATGGTGACCGATAAAGGTCAGATGAGCGTCGCCGATCTGGCAAAAGTCACCGGTGTCTCCGAAGTGACGATTCGACAGGATCTGAACACGCTGGAAAAACAGAGTTACTTACGCCGAGCTCACGGTTTTGCTGTTTCATTGAACAGCGATGATGTTGAAACGCGCATGATGACCAATTTCACTCTGAAACGTGAACTGGCTGAATTCGCTGCATCTCTGGTCAGTCCAGGCGAATCCGTATTCATTGAGAATGGCAGCAGCAATGCACTTCTGGCCAGAACGCTGGCAGAGCAAAAAGATGTCACCATCATCACCGTGAGCAGCTACATTGCTCATCTGCTCAAAGAAACGCCCTGTGAAGTGATACTTCTCGGTGGAATTTACCAGAAAAAAAGTGAGAGCATGGTCGGCCCCTTAACTCGCCAGTTTATCCAACAGGTACACTTCAGTAAGGCCTTTATCGGCATTGACGGCTGGCAGGCTGATACCGGTTTTACCGGGCGCGATATGATGCGTTCTGACGTGGTTAACGCGGTGCTGGAAAAAGGCGCAGAAGTTATTGTGTTGACCGACAGCTCAAAATTCGACGCCATTCACCCTTACACGCTGGGTCCATTAGAGCGATTCAGCCGCGTAGTAACGGACTCCAGACTCAGCGCCAGCGTACAAATGCAGCTCGAACATTCAGGATTAATCGTCAATATCATTGATGCCCACGCATAAAATCTTCAGTAGATGGTTTGTCAGCAGACAAATCATCTGCTCTCTGAGAGTTATCTGACAATCCAATTAAGACTTTTTACCTGTCGTTAACAGGATAAAGTCGTAAAATTAATGTTAGCGATATAACAGGAACGAACCTCCAACTTCAGGATAGTGTTTGTAATGCCTTCGCTAAACGGTTTCACGGAAATATCTTCGATAGTCTTAATTTGACGCTATCCTTAAAGAACACTGGATTCCGTGAATCAATAATTCAGGAGAAAGTATTATGTTAGTAACGAGCAAAAAAATGACCGCTGCCATTCTGGCGATTACTCTGGCAATGTCGCTGAGTGCCTGCTCTAACTGGTCCAAACGAGATCGTAACACCGCAATCGGTGCTGGTGCAGGTGCAATAGGTGGTGCAGTCCTGACTGACGGTAGCACGCTGGGTACGCTGGGTGGTGCTGCAGTAGGTGGTATTATTGGCCACCAGGTGGGTAAATAATCTACGGTTAAACGGCTCGATATAATAATACGTTTACTTTTTCAGGTCTGTATTATTAAAAAGCCACGGAAATTTTCCGTGGCTTTTTTATTAACCGCCAGCCAGTTTAACTTTCATTCCTTTAGCTTCCAGCAGCGATTTAATCAGGTCGCGTTTATCCCCCTGAATTTCAATCACGCCATCTTTCACTGCTCCACCGCAACCACACTTTTTCTTCAGTTCTGCGGCTAATTTGGTCAGTTCGGCATCGTCTTGATCAATACCGGTAATCAGGCACACGCCCTTCCCTTTGCGACCACTGGTCTGGCGCTGGATACGAACAATGCCATCGCCTTTTGGACGCTCAGGCGCTGTTTTCGGTTCATCAATACGCCCGGAGTCCGTAGAGTAGACCAGACGAGAGTTTGAGTCGTTCATTTACGCACCTCGTTTCAGGGAAGCATTGATCATCTTAAGCGTCTGCGCGGGATCGGCCGACTGGGTGACCGGACGACCAATCACCATGTAATCCACACCTGCTAACTGCGCCTGTTCCGGTGTCATAATACGACGCTGATCGCCCGCCTCGCTGCCTTCTGGACGAATCCCCGGCGTCACCAGCTTAAATGCCTGGCCCAACGCCTGCTTGAATCGCACCGCTTCCTGAGCTGAGCATACGACACCATCCAGACCACAATTCTGGGTTAAGCGCGCCAGTCTTTCAGCATAATCCGCAGGTGACAACGTCACGCCGAGATCGGCGAGGTCGCTGGCTTCCATACTGGTCAGAACCGTCACGGCAATCAGCAGCGGCGCGTCCTGGCCAAAAGGCACTAAGGCTTCACGGGCTGCAGTCATCATACGCGCCCCGCCAGAAGCGTGAACGTTAACCATCCAGACACCAAGTTCAGCAGCAGCGGCAACTGCATGTGCGGTGGTATTGGGAATATCATGAAATTTCAAATCAAGAAAGATGTCAAAACCACGCTGTTGTAGATCGCGAACCAACTGAGGTCCAAAAAGCGTGAACATCTCTTTGCCCACTTTCAAACGGCAATCACGAGGATCAATTCTGTCGACAAAAGCTAATGCTTTATCACGATTAGAATAATCGAGAGCGACAACGACAGGAGAATCGGTAACAGCACGAGAAGAAGATGAAGCAGTAAACGTCATGACCAGACCTTCTTGAGGATGGGCGCCCACGGCGGCGCGAAATGGGTAAACGGCGTGCATTCTACCTGCGGTAATAGAAAATTAACAGGCGCGATTACATTTCTGCCAGGCGAACCGGCAACGGAGGTTGAGGATGGATCTATTACACCCCAACAGTATGTTGTAACTAAAATGAGATTTTTTAAAAAATTACAGCCCATCAAGTCCGCGAATGGGCTTAATGGTTGACCATGAACGGCAGGATGGACAGTGCCAGTACAGCGTATACGCCGTAAAACCGCACTTCTGGCAGCTGTAACGCGGTTTACTGCGTACCTGCTCTCCGACCATATCGCGCAGAACCATCAGGCTCTCTTTGGCACGCCCTTCTTCGGCTTCGTGGAGATGATAATCCATCAGCTTGTGGAACACGCGCATCGTAGGATGACGTTGCAGCTGACGAGTGATATAGACCTGAGCGGTATCAGCCCCCTCACGCGCCTCAAGAATATCAGCCAGCATCAGTTCGGCGGCGGCACCAGTATTTTCCTCGACGGCACGACGTAAAAACTCCGCCCACTCATCGTTTTTCCCCAGATGCTGGTAGCAGCTTTGCAGCATTTCCAGCGTTTCGCTGACCAGCTCTTTGTCCTGGGAAATGACCCGTTGCAGGCTTTCAACCGCCTTCGCGTAATCACCTTTTTCCATGTACACACGACCCATCATGATGGATACCCGTGCACTGTTTTTGTCTGCCGCCGCGCCTTTTTTCAACAGCGTCATGGCGCGATCCATATCGTCGCTACCCATTTGCTGTAAGGCCAGTTCGCAGTAGAAGTGGGCTATCTCATTACGCTGTTTGTCTTTGCCGAGTTTTACCAGACGCTCTGCTACATCAATGGCTTTTTGCCATTCGCTGGTGGCCTGATAAATTTGCAACAGTTGCTGTAATGCGCCAACCCGAAAATCAGTTTCATCGGTAAGCTGATTGAACATGTCTTCCGCGCGGTCGTACAGTCCCGCGGCCATGTAGTCGCGCCCCAGCTGTTGCACGGCCAGCAAACGCTGCTCGTAGGTCAGCGAGGCACTTTCCATTAACGTTTGATGGATGCGGATTGCGCGATCGACTTCACCGCGAGAGCGGAACAGGTTTCCGAGGGTGAGATGAGCCTCAACGGTGCCTGTGTCCTCTTTTAGCATATCAAGGAACAGATCCACCGCTTTATCTTGTTGATTGCTCAGGAGGAAGTTAACCCCGGCGACATAGTCACGAGAAAGACGGTTAGCTTCATCCTGCTTGGTTTGTTGCGCACTTCTGCGACCCATATACCACCCATAGGCAGCGGCTACAGGTAAAAGCAGAAACAACAACTCCAACATAAATAATTATTCCTTCACAACCGACGAATCGGCAGATACCGCAACGTCGGTCGCAGGCGCAAGCTGGTTTTCCAGTCGTTTGATTTTACGTTCGGCGCGCGCAAGAGACACACGAACCTTCAGCCAGAAAAGGCCGCAAATTAGCCAACCAATCGCAAACCCTGCGGCAAACAATACAGCAAGCAGCGTAGAGATACGATACTCACCCTGAGCCAGCAGGTAATTAAACGTAACCTGTTGATCGTTTTGCGCACCCAATGTCACCGAAATAACAAAAATCGCCAACACCAGTAAGAAAATGAGTAAATATTTCACATTACTTCCCGTTATGTGGTTTGAGCGAATAAATCGTGTCCAACTTACCGCGTTGAGCCCTTTAAATTACCATTTTCACAACGAGTGCGAAACGGAAAAGCGCTTTCCACTTTCTGATTTGAGGGCAAAATTTGAAAAATCAATCATCGCTAGCTTTCTTGTTCTCGCTGCGCGATTTCTTTTTTCTCCTGCACTGGTGGGGTTAATGGTCCGCATACCCGCTGTGCAAGCCAGGTTGCCAGCGTCACCAGCAGCCACGAAATCAGCGTTGCCACCACCAAATCACGGGGCCAGTGCATGCCTAACAGCAAGCGGCTGCCCATCACGCCGGTCGCCCAGATCAGCAAAAACACAATCGTCAGCGTACGTCTGCGCGGCCATAACAGCCCTACGCCCAGTAAAGCCCAACTGGCGGCAAACATCGTATGTCCGGACGGAAAGGCAAAACCCGTTTCTTTTTGCCAGTGCTTGCGTAAAAACGTTGGAATATCCTGCTGTTCAGCCAATTGTTCTCTGACTAAATGCCCACGATCTTTACGTTTTAAAGTGTAGAACTCATCAACCGGAATATGGTGCGTTTTTTCCAGCCACACAACAAAAGGTCGCGGTTCTTGCACCCTGTCTTTGACCCAGGACTTCACGCCCTGTCCCACTAAAATCGCTGCGGCCAGAATAGCAAACAACATTACCGCGGCTTTAAGACGAAAACGCAGGCACCACAGAAACCATGCACAAAGCGCAACGTGAGTGATAATTCCCCACGGCTGCGTCACCGTTTCCGTTACCCAGTACAAGGACTTTAACCACCAGACATTGTGCCCCGGCTGCCAGCTCCAGCCTGATACCCATACGGCAACCGGCATGATAAGTAGCAGTCCGGTCCCCACTGCGGTGCGCTTTGCAATAGACAGCATTGCCTCTCCTTTCGTCGATAAGTATCACAATCATAACTGAAAAATTCACACGTCGGGAAAATTGACAATTTTGTGCCATTCCAAAAGCGAATCCGTGGTCGCGATTAGGTGAACGTCGTTGCCTTATGGCAAAATAGTGTAATACAGAACAGAAGCCGACAGGCGAAGGCACGACGAGTGCCAGCATAATCTGGAGAATTACATGCAGCTTAAACGTGTGGCAGAAGCCAAACTGCCAACCCCCTGGGGTGATTTCCTGATGGTGGGATTTGAAGAACTGGCAACCGGACACGATCATGTCGCACTGGTTTTTGGTGATATAACAGGCCAAACACCTGTCCTGGCGCGCGTCCACTCCGAATGTTTGACTGGTGATGCGCTGTTTAGCCTGCGTTGCGATTGCGGTTTCCAGCTTGAAGCGGCCCTCACCCACATTGCTGAAGAAGGGCGTGGCATTCTGCTTTATCACCGTCAGGAAGGACGCAACATTGGCCTGCTCAACAAAATCCGCGCTTACGCGTTGCAGGACCAGGGTTATGATACCGTTGAAGCGAATCATCAGTTGGGATTTGCGGCAGACGAGCGCGATTTCACGCTGTGTGCCGATATGTTCAAGCTGCTGGGCGTGGATGCGGTACGTTTGCTGACCAATAACCCGAAGAAAGTAGAAATCCTGACCGAAGCGGGAATCAATATTGTTGAACGCGTGCCGCTGATCGTGGGCCGTAATCCAAAAAATGAACATTATCTGGACACCAAAGCCGCCAAGATGGGACATTTGCTGGGCAAATAATCGTTGTCACCGCCTATCAAAAAGCCTGCTCTCGCAGGCTTTTTTGCATTTTAATTCAACATATTACGAATCACGTAGTGCAGAATGCCGTCGTTTTGGTAATACGTTAGCTCCGTCGCGGTATCAATGCGACAGCGGCATAGAATCACCTCTTTACGCCCATCTGCGCGTACCATACTCACCGGAACTGTCGCCCCCGGTTTAATGTTTTGTAGGTCCGTAATATCGATCGCCTCCTCACCGGTTAATCCCAGCGTTTTACGCGTGACGCCCTGCGGGAATTCCAGCGGTAAAATGCCCATGCCAATCAGGTTAGAACGGTGAATTCGCTCAAAAGACTCTGCGATAACCACGCGAACGCCCAGCAAACGTGGGCCTTTCGCCGCCCAGTCACGGCTGGAGCCGGATCCATACTCTTTCCCAGCAATCACCGCCAGAGGCACGTTCTCCTGCTGGTATTGCATGGCCGCATCATAAATAGCCACCACTTCGGTTCCCGGCAAATGACGCGTCATGCCACCTTCCACGCCAGGTACCATCTCATTGCGAATACGAATATTGGCGAAGGTACCACGCATCATCACTTCATGATTCCCGCGTCGCGAACCGTAGGAGTTAAAATCTTTACGCTCAACGCCATGGCTTTGCAGATAACGCCCCGCCGGACTGTCTGGTTTAATACTGCCGGCAGGAGAAATATGGTCGGTGGTAACAGAATCTCCGAGCATCGCCAGAATACGCGCACCGTGAATGTCCTGAACCGGATCCGGCGTAGCCTGCATACCATCGAAGAACGGTGACAAACGGATATAGGTCGAGTCAGACTGCCAGCCATAGGTATCAGCGCGATCAACCTGGATTGCTTTCCATTCTGGCGTGCCTTCAAAGACTTCAGCATACTCTTTGTGGAACATGGCGGTAGAGACCTGCTCAACGGCGCGGGCAATTTCCTTGGCTGTCGGCCAAATATCTTTCAGATAAACGGGATCGCCTTTTCTGTCATGGCCTAACGGATCTTTCGTCAGGTTGATATTCATATTCCCCGCCAGCGCGTAGGCTACCACCAGCGGCGGAGACGCCAGCCAGTTGGTCTTCACGAGCGGATGGATACGACCTTCAAAGTTACGGTTACCAGAAAGCACTGCCCCAACCGTAAGATCGCCTTTTTTGATGGCTGTTTCGATAGGATCGGGTAAGGGTCCAGAGTTGCCAATACAGGTGGTACAGCCATAACCCACAAGATTAAATCCCAGCTCATCAAGGTACGGAGTGAACCCTGCCTTTGCCAGATAATCGGAAACCACCTTCGATCCTGGCGCCAACGAGGCTTTCACCCATGGCTGACGTTTCAAACCAAGCGTTACGGCTTTTTTCGCCAGCAGCCCCGCCGCCATCAATACGCTTGGGTTTGAGGTGTTGGTACAAGAGGTGATAGCGGCTATCACCACCGCGCCGTCCGGCAGCTTATACTGCTGACCGCTCATGGTATAGTCCACTGGCTGACGGTCTTTCAGCGAGCTATTCACCTCGAGTTCATTACTCGCCGAAAAGGCTTTCGGCACATCAGCCAGCGCCACCCGATCCTGCGGACGCTTCGGTCCAGCAAGGCTTGCCTCTACGCTGCCCATATCCAGCTCCAACGAACTGGTAAACACAGGTTCATCCCCTGGGTTACGCCACATTCCCTGCGCTTTGGCATAGGCATTGACCAACTCAACCTGTTCCTCACTGCGCCCGCTCAGACGCATATACTCAAGGGTAATGTCATCGATCGGGAAGAAACCGCAGGTTGCGCCGTATTCCGGTGCCATGTTCGCAATGGTTGCTCGATCGGCCAGAGGTAAGGTGTCCAGCCCATCACCGTAGAATTCAACGAATTTACCGACTACACCGTGCTTACGCAGCATCTGGGTGACGGTCAGAACCAGGTCGGTGGCAGTGATGCCTTCCCGCAGTTTACCCACCAGTTTAAAGCCCACAACATCCGGGATCAGCATTGAGACCGGTTGACCCAGCATTGCTGCTTCAGCTTCAATGCCTCCAACGCCCCAGCCCAGCACACCGAGACCATTAATCATCGTGGTATGGGAATCGGTACCGACCAGTGTATCGGGATAAGCCACCCACTCACCGTCCTGTAACTCGCTCCAGACAGCTTTGCCAAGATATTCAAGGTTAACCTGGTGGCAAATCCCCGTACCCGGCGGTACAACGCTGAAGCGACTAAATGCCTGCTGTCCCCATTTCAGGAACACATAACGTTCATGGTTACGTTCCATTTCCAGGCGCACGTTTTCTTCGAAAGCATCATCATCACCGAAACGATCCACCGTTACAGAGTGATCAATGACAAGATCCACTGGCGAAAGCGGATTCACTTTTGCCGTATCCCCACCCAGACGTTTCACCGCTTCGCGCATGGCGGCGAGATCGACCACCGCCGGCACGCCGGTAAAATCCTGCATCAGAACACGAGCAGGTCGATAGGCAATTTCTCGATCGGCATGAGCGGTCTTCAGCCAATGCGCAAGCGCATGAATATCATCTTCGGTAACGGAATTACCGTCCTGCCAGCGAAGCAGGTTTTCCAGCAAAACTTTTAGCGATTTCGGTAAACGGGTGATATCACCCAGTGATTTAGCGGCCAGCGGCAGACTGTAGTAACGGTAGGTTTTATCTTTAACCTGCAATGTGTCCTTACTGGCTTCTCTAGGGTCGACGACATAGCTCCTCCTTAATGACAGGGTTGGATCCCCTGATTTTCCTCAGGGTTAGTATTAAAGATAACACAAACAAAATGTAACGCTTTGATAACAACTCAAATTGATAAAAGTGGAGGGCTACAAAAGGGGCAACTGAAGTATCTGGCGAGGAGAAAGGTTTAAGCGGTCAAGGTTAATACGGTGATAAGCATGGCTCATCACGATTGCCCGGAATAAAATATTTGCAGTACAAGACAACGGACTAATAATAATTATAAAATTCGTATCAATTATTGTTTCTGTTCATCATCATCCGTAAACAGATCGATAAACGCCCGTTGTTCAGGAGAGAGTTTCCAGGTCGCTGGAATATTCGGCTTATTCTCTGCGCTGCGTTGACCCTCTTGTTCATGGTCATCCGGAGATGGCATCACGGTGGAGCGTTGTTCCAGTGTGGACATGACCTACCCCCACACATTCCAGGCCACGAGCGCGACAATAACCCAGAACACGGCAGAGCCAAGAAACACAGCGAACCAGGCTTTACGTTTCATGACGGGATCCCGGCGTGCTGGCTGGTTTCCTGAAGGCATCGCTAACCTCATACTATCGAAATCACTTATCATTTAAGCACCAAACAATCGGTACAATTAATCATCAGATAGGAGGAATCCTAATAAAAAAGGTCAAAAAAAGCCAGTTAATTTTCATACTCGACCTGATAAATAAATTAATTATTTGATCGGTTATAAATATTTGAGAGGGATTTTTGGCGACCTTACTAATTTGAAACTACTTTAGCAAGTGTTTACCATAAACAATATATGGTTAATATATAGAGGAAAAATATTGAATAGATTCAGACTCTGCCGTCGGTATCGCTTTATGTTTGAGGATACCGACGAGGTAACAGCCGTTATTATTTCTCAGGCAATTTAATATCTTTAAACATGGCTTCAATATCGTCGTTGGAACGTAGCGCCACCGCAGTATCCACCACATCACGCGTCAGATGCGGCGCGAAACGTTGAATAAAATCATACATGTAACTGCGTAAAAAAGTGCTGCGACGAAAACCAATCTTGGTGGTGCTATGGCTGAAGATATCATGGGCATCAACGCGCACCAGGTCAGGGTCGGAGACAGGATCAACCGCCATACTGGCAATTACCCCCACGCCGAGTCCCAGGCGTACATAGGTCTTAATGACATCGGCATCGGTCGCGGTAAAAACTATACGCGGCTCCAGACCCGCACGGTTGAACGCGGTGTCCAGTTCCGAACGTCCGGTAAATCCAAACGTGTAGGTCACCAGCGGGTACTGCGCCAGTTCTTCAATGGATACGGCGGATTTGCCCGCCAACGGATGGTCCGGCGTAACGACAATCGAACGGTTCCAGTGGTAGCAAGGCAGCATCACCAGATCGTCATACAGGTGCAGGGCTTCCGTCGCGATAGCAAAATCTGCATTCCCTTTCGAGACGGCTTCGGCGATTTGCGTCGGCGACCCCTGGTGCATATGCAATGAGACGCGTGGATAACGCTCAATAAAGCCTTTAATAACGTTCGGCAAAGCGTAACGCGCCTGAGTGTGCGTGGTGGCGATATACAGTGAGCCTTTGTCCGGCCAGGTATGTTCGCCAGCAACGGACTTAATGGCGTCCACCTTCGACAAAACTTCTCGCGCGATTCGAATGACTTCCTGCCCCGCTGGCGTAACCTGGGTCAGGTGCTTACCGCTACGGGCAAAAATCTGGATGCCAAGTTCATCTTCCAGCATACGAACTTGCTTACTGATACCTGGCTGCGAGGTATAAAGCCCTTCCGCCGTTGAGGAGACATTAAGGTTGTGGTTCACCACCTCAACAATGTAGCGAAGCTGCTGTAATTTCATGTTAAGCCATCCCGATTTGCGCCATCAAATCATCGTTTCAGAGCAGGCTCGTTGGCGCTGCTAATACGATTTAATAATAAAAAGTGTGTTAACTATAACCACTATATCATTTCTATGTGAGCTGTATAGGGATGACAAAAAATAATACGCCAGAAACAAAAAGGGCCGCTTACGCGACCCTTTGAGGAGAAATTCAGCCGCAATGCTGTTATTTCTTCCCTTCTACCCATTTACCGTCAACGAAGAACGCGGACCAGCCGGTCGCCTTACCGTCTTTCTCCGCAGCAACGTATTGCTGCTTGGTTTTACGGCTGAAACGAACCATCGACTTGTTGCCGTCCGGGTCAGTCTGCGGCGCATCTGCCAGATAGCGCAGTTTTTCCGGCAGACGATCGCGGAAGCGGTACAACTCTTCAACCAGCGGCGCACGTGTCTCACGTGATTTCGGGAACGTATTTGCCGCCAGGAAGATCCCTGCAGCGCCATCACGTAACACGAAATACGCATCAGATTTTTCACACGGCAGTTCCGGCAACGGAACCGGATCCTCTTTCGGTGGAGCAACTTCACCGTTACGCAGGATCTTACGGGTATTTTTGCACTCGTCGTTGGTACACGCCATGTACTTGCCGAAACGTCCCATTTTCAGGTGCATTTCAGAGCCACATTTCTCGCACTCAACAATAGGACCGTCATAACCCTTGATGCGGAATTCGCCTTCTTCGATCTCATAGCCGTCGCAGGTAGGGTTATTACCACATACATGCAGCTTGCGCTTAGGATCGATAAGGTAGCTGTCCATCGCCGTGCCGCACTTCTGGCAGCGACGTTTGGCGCGCAAAGCGTTGGTTTCCGCATCGTCGCCTTCCAGCACGTTCAGCACTTCGTTTTCCGGCACCAGGTTAATGGTGGTTTTGCAACGCTCTTTCGGGGAAAGCGCATAGCCAGAACAACCCAGGAAAACGCCAGTGCTGGCGGTACGAATACCCATCTTGCGTCCGCAGGTTGGGCAATCAATGCTGGTCAGCACCATCTGGTTCGGACGCATACCGCCCTCTTCAGGATCTTTCTCGGCTTTATCCAGTTGCTGAGTAAAATCAGTGAAGAAGTTGTCGAGTACGCCCTTCCATTCGGCTTCGTGATTTGCCACCTGGTCGAGGCTGTCTTCCATCTGCGCGGTAAAGTCGTAGTTCATCAGTTCGCGGAAGTTTTCTTCCAGACGATCGGTGACGATTTCACCCATTTTTTCAGCGTAGAAGCGACGGTTCTCAACGCGAACATAACCGCGATCCTGAATCGTAGAAATGATCGACGCATACGTGGATGGACGACCAATACCACGTTTTTCAAGCTCTTTAACCAGCGAAGCTTCACTGAAGCGCGCAGGCGGTTTGGTAAAGTGTTGCGCAGGTGTCAGTTCGATGAGCGTCAACGTATCGCCTTTATCCACCGCAGGTAAAATGCGGTCTTCATCGCCCTTACGCAGCGCAGGCATCACTTTCGTCCAGCCATCGAAGCGCAGAATACGACCACGCGCCTTCAGACGGAAATCACCCGCGCCCACCGTCAGCGTGGTGGAATCATATTTAGCAGGCGTCATCTGACAGGCAACAAACTGGCGCCAGATCAGCTGATACAGTTTTTGCGCATCGGCTTCCATATCTTTCAGCGATTCCGCCTGAACGGCGACATCGGAAGGACGGATAGCTTCGTGCGCTTCCTGCGAGTTCTCTTTGCTGGCGTACTGGTTCGCGCTCTCCGGCAGATACTTTTTGCCGAAATTATCGCTGATGTAATCGCGAACCATGTTCACCGCATCCTGGCTCAGGTTGGTTGAGTCAGTACGCATATAAGTGATGTAGCCCGCTTCATACAAGCGCTGCGCCATCATCATGGTTTTCTTCACGCCGAACCCCAGACGCGTGCTGGCGGCCTGCTGTAGCGTGGAGGTGATGAACGGCGCACCCGGCTTGCTGCTGGTCGGCTTATCTTCGCGTTCCAGAACGCTGTAGCGCGCTTTTTCCAACAGGCTAACGGCGGCAAGCGTTTGTTCCCGGTTGACCGGACGGAACGGTTTATCATTCTGATGCGTCACCTCAAGCGGTAACGCGTCACCGCCTGGCGTCGTCGTGTTAGCATCAATTTCCCAGAACTCTTCAGGAACGAATGCTTTGATTTCGCGTTCACGCTCAACCACCAGACGCACGGCAACCGACTGTACGCGGCCTGCTGACAGGCCTCGCGCAATTTTTTTCCACAGCAGCGGCGACACCATATAGCCCACAACACGGTCCATAAAGCGGCGCGCCTGTTGCGCATTGACGCGGTCGATGTTCAGCTCGCCCGGCTTTTCAAACGCCTGACGAATAGCGTTTTTGGTAATTTCGTTAAACACCACGCGACTGTAGCGGGTGTCGTCGCCGCCGATCACTTCCCGCAGGTGCCACGCAATGGCTTCCCCTTCGCGGTCAAGGTCGGTTGCGAGATAGATGTGGTCGGCTTTTTCAGCCAGTTGCTTCAGTTCAGAAACAACTTTTTCTTTACCGGGCAGCACTTCATAGCGCGCATCCCAGTTGTGCCACGGGTCAACACCCATACGATTGACGAGAGCGCCACGTTCATCCTTTTTGGGCTTTTTAGCCGTTTTGGTGGAGGTTGAGTCGGCGCTCTTTTTAGTTGCTGAGCCACTGGTCGGCAAATCACGGATATGACCGACGCTGGATTTCACCACGTAGTCATTACCCAGATACTTGTTGATCGTTTTGGCTTTTGCCGGGGACTCAACGATGACAAGAGCTTTACCCATATTCACCTTTACCTAATTTGATTCTTCCAGAATGCGTCGCACGTTGATTCACCTTCCACTGGCGACGAGACATCGATATGGTCTCTGCGTCGGCGGATATCAACCCTTAAACTGATTCGCGCTTGTAATGTAACTCTCATGTAACTGAGTTAACAGGCTTTTTCGCTCACAAACGCTATAGCACGACGGAGTATTGGTCGAATGTCAAGCAAATCTGTTGCCAGATTGACGAAAGCGTCACACTGTACCTGATAAAATGCGTTACGCAACTTTATTAGCATGCAAAAACAAATCTCGCCACTTGCAACACTGTCGTAAGACCTTCATTTAAGTCAGGGAATATTTGCCCATAAGCCGGGCTCGGCGTAGACTAATGTCCTTGTTTAAGGAGTAAATAATGCATAAAGACACTCAACCCATCGATCGCGAAACACTGCTGATTGAAGCCAACAAAATCATTCGTGAGCATGAGGACACGCTGGCGGGGATTGTCGCCACCGGCGTAACGCAGCGAAATGGCGTGCTGGTTTTCAGCGGAGATTACTTTTTAGACGAGCAAGGGCTACCGACGCCCAAAAGTACGGCGGTGTTTAATATGTTTAAACATCTGGCGCACGTACTTTCTGAAAAGTATCACTTGATCGATTAACACGAGAAATGATTTGCCGGATGGCGGCTGCGCCTCATCCGGCAATTACAATTTTACATCAGCGGTTTTTGCCCCCGCTGCCACCAGCGCATCAGTAAACGATCGGCGCTCTCGGCGGCACTGCCGGTAAAACGGTCCATCAGTTTTTTACGCTGCAGATAACGTACGTTTAATACGTCACGACCGTCCATCAGTCCGAGGATCACCTCATCACTGGTATTGATCTCATCCACCAGCCCGTTGGCCAGCGCCTGTTGACCAAACCAGTGTTCACCCGTGGCAACCTGTTCAATGTCCAGAGCCGGACGCATGCGCTGTACAAAATCTTTAAACAGATGATGGGTTTCGTTCAGATCTTCGCGGAATTTCTGCCGCCCTTCTTCCGTGTTTTCACCAAGTAAGGTCAGCGTACGCTTATACTGTCCGGCGGTGTGCAGTTCGATATCAATATCTTTCCCTTTCAGGAAGCGGTGAAAGTTCGGGATCTGTGCCACAACGCCAATAGAGCCGACAATAGCAAACGGCGCCGAGACAATTTTATCCGCCACGCAAGCCATCATATATCCGCCGCTCGCAGCGACTTTATCTACCGTAACGGTCAGCGGGATCTGCTTATCGCGCAGACGTTGTAACTGGGACGCGGCCAGGCCATAGCCGTGTACTACGCCGCCCGGACTTTCCAGACGAACCACGACCTGATCCTGGGGTTTAACGACCGCCAGCACTGCCGTCACCTCTTCGCGTAATGCGCTGACCTCATGGGCATCCATACTGCCTTTAAAATCAAGTACCCATACCCGTGGTTTATCAGATGACGTACTGTCTCCCAGTTTCGCTTTTGCCTTAGCGGCCTTCGCCTCAAGTTTGTGTTTCTTTTTCTGCGCCTTATGCCAGAATTTTTGCTGATGCCCATCCAATAAAGCCAGCGACAGGTCTTCTTTCATCTCTTTATATTGATCGCTGAGATTAATAACCCGCAATTCCCCACGCTGACGTTTGCGTTGTGTCGCGTTTACGATCAGCATAACTACCACCGCAATAGCCACCACGACAGTGACAATTTTTGCCAAAAACACCCCATATTCAGACAACAATTCCACGTGACCCACCTTGGTTAAACAACGCTACTTTCGCTCAGTGTACAACAGCCTTGTTAACCCGTCTTGCTTCATCCATTCAGTAAAAAGCATGACAACACGTTCATTTTGCGGTGTTATTGCCTTTGGCTGATTGAAAAAGAACAGGGTTTAAGGCATAAAGCCCAAAAGTTATCGCGAACGAGATGGCCAGGACGTCGCCGAGGAGTAGCCGTGCATTATCAACCGAAACAAGATCTTCTACAGGACCGCATTATTCTGGTCACCGGTGCCAGCGATGGTATCGGGCGTGAAGCCGCACAGACCTACGCGCGTTACGGCGCGACCGTGATTCTGTTAGGGCGTAACGAAGAAAAACTGCGTCAGGTTGCCCGCTCCATCGCCGAAGAAAAAGGTACGCAACCACACTGGTTCACGCTGGATCTGCTCACCTGTACGTCTGACGAATGCCACCAGCTCGCACAGCGCATTGCCGCGCATTTCCCGCGTCTGGATGGCGTATTGCATAATGCCGGATTGCTCGGTGACATTTGCCCGATGAGCGAGCAAAACCCGCAGGTATGGCAGGACGTGATGCAGGTAAACGTGAACGCCACCTTTATGCTGACTCAGGCATTGCTGCCGTTGTTGCTCAAATCCGATGCCGGATCGCTGGTCTTTACCTCCTCCAGCGTCGGTCGCCAGGGGCGCGCCAACTGGGGGGCATACGCCACCTCCAAATTTGCTACCGAAGGAATGATGCAGGTTCTGGCTGATGAATATCAGAACCGCCACCTGCGCGTAAACTGTATCAATCCTGGTGGAACGCGTACCGGCATGCGAGCCAGCGCGTTCCCGACGGAAGATCCGCAAAAATTGAAAACCCCCGCCGATATTATGCCGCTCTACCTGTGGCTGATGGGCGATGACAGCCGCCGTAAAACCGGTATGACTTTCGATGCCCAGCCGGGCCGTAAACCAGGAATCGCCCAATGAGTGAAGAACGCTATCAGCAGCGCCAGCAGCGCGTAAAAGACCGGGTTGACGCCCGTGTTGCCGCCGCCAGAGACGAGCGCGGGATTATTATTGTGTTCACCGGAAATGGTAAGGGTAAAACCACCGCCGCGTTCGGTACCGCCACGCGCGCAGTAGGCCACGGTAAAAAAGTCGGCGTAGTGCAATTTATTAAGGGGACATGGCCAAACGGTGAACGAAACTTACTCGAACCCCACGGCGTTGAGTTTCAGGTCATGGCGACAGGATTTACCTGGGAAACGCAGAACCGCGAGTCCGACACCGCAGCCTGCATGGCCGTATGGGAACACGGCAAGCGGATGCTGGCCGACGCTGAGCTGGATATGGTGATACTGGACGAGCTGACCTATATGGTTGCATACGACTATCTGCCACTCGACGAGGTCATCAATGCCCTAAACGCGCGCCCTGCCCATCAAACGGTCATTATCACCGGTCGTGGATGTCATCGCGATATTCTGGAGTTAGCGGATACGGTCAGCGAACTGCGGCCGGTTAAGCACGCCTTTGAAGCGGGCGTGAAAGCCCAGATGGGGATCGATTACTGACAGTAGGCCGGATAAGGCGCTTACGCCGCATCCGGCTCCACGCTAACGCCTGATGGCGCGTTGCTTATCAGGCCTACTCATGATTAACCGTTGTTGCTGCGACCGCCCGGACGACGGCTGCCGCCAACCTGCGAGTGGCGCTTCACCGCACGGCGGATCTGGTTTGCCTTCATACGGCGACGATCTTTCTCGACGGCAACTTTAGAGGTAGTTTCCGGCTTCAGTTCCACCAGTTCACGCAAATAGTTGGTCTGCGCGAGGTCAAGTTCCGTCCAGCCGCCACGCGGCAGGCCCTTCGGCAGTGGGATATCACCGTAACGTACACGGATAAGACGACTTACCTGCACACCCACGGCTTCCCACAGGCGACGGACTTCACGGTTACGCCCTTCGGTCAACGTGACGTTATACCACTGGTTGATCCCTTCACCGCCGCTGAACTTGATCGTTTTAAATGCGGCCGGACCATCTTCCAACTGCACGCCACGACTCAGATCGCGCAGTTTTGCGTCATCAACCTGACCAAACACACGCACTGCATATTCACGTTCAACTTCGCGGCTTGGGTGCATCAGACGGTTCGCCAGTTCGCCATCGGTGGTAAACAGCAGTAAACCACAGGTATTCACGTCCAGACGTCCCACGGCAATCCAGCGCGCATCGCGCAGTTTTGGCAGACGATCAAACACGGTCGGACGACCTTCCGGGTCGTTACGGGTACACAGTTCACCTTCTGGCTTGTAATAAGCCAGAACACGGCAGATTTGCTCCGCAGATTCTTTCACCGAAATCAGATGACCGTCGATACGGATTTTCAGACCCGGCGTAACTTCAACGCGATCGCCGAGCGTGGCAATTTTGCCATCAACGCTCACGCGACCCGCGGCAATTATGGATTCAATTTCACGGCGAGAACCGTGGCCAGCGCGCGCCAGCACTTTTTGTAACTTTTCGCTCATAGAGCTTCCTTTAGATGTCGCCTTCACAGGCGTCGAACAGGAGAATCAACGGCGCCAGTCAGCGCCATTTTAAGGCCGCGTAGTATAGCGGTTCGCGCCCTTATAAGAAAGGTTTAACGTCGCCGACGCCTTCGCGCAATACCACCGGGGAATCATCGGTTAAATCGATAACCGTGGTTGGCTGCTGGCCGAGATATCCACCGTGGATAATCAAATCCACCACTTTCTCCAGACGATCTTTGATTTCTTCCGGATCTGACTCGGTAAATTCGCTGCCCGGCAGCATCAGTGATGTAGAGAGCATAGGCTCACCCAGCGCTTCCAGCAGCGCCAGCGCAATCGGATTCGAGGGTACACGCAAACCAATGGTCTTACGTTTTTCCTGCAACAGTCGACGTGGTACTTCTTTCGTCCCCTTCAGGATGAACGTGTAGTTGCCCGGCGTGTTGTTTTTAATTAAACGGAAGGCCACGTTGTCGACAAACGAATAGGTCGACAGTTCGGACAGGTCACGACACATCAGCGTAAAGTTGTGCCCGTCCGGCAGGTGACGGATGCGACAAATGCGCTCCATTGCGCCTTTATCTTCAATTTTGCAACCCAACGCATAGCCGGAATCAGTTGGATAGACGATCACCCCTCCTTTACGCACGATTTCAACGGCCTGATTGATCAGGCGCTGCTGTGGGTTTTCGGGATGAATATAAAAAAACTGGCTCATACTTTCCTCTCTGTGGTCTCGGGCTGTTCCCAAAGTTGCCAGACGCCTTCTACGCCTGCGGGCAACCAGAGTTTACGACCCAGCTCAATCCATGGGCAGGGTAGATGAAAATCAGACCCTTGCGATGCCCACAGTTGATGCTGACGCGCAAGCGTCGCCAGATGGGTGCGTTCATTGGGAGACTGCTGGCACTGTGCCACTTCCATCGCGTCGCCGTGATGTTCAGCAAAATGCGCAACCAGTCTTTTCAGCCACTTAGCGCTAAGATCGTACCGCCCAGGATGAGCCAGAACTGCCTTACCGCCAGAATGATGAATGACATCAATAGCTTGTTCTATTGTACACCACTGTGGCGGAACGTAACCGGTTTTCCCACGAGCAAGATATTTTTTAAAGACATCCGCCATGGTTGTGGCTTTTCCGCACTCCACCAGGAAACGCGCGAAATGCCCCCGAGTGATCGCCCCGCCATCAGCCAGGCGTAATGCCCCTTCCCACGCGCCGGGAATATGCGCTTTGTCGAGTCGTTCAGCAATCAGGCGCGCGCGCTGCTGACGACGTTCCGTTTGCTGCGCCAGAAATTCGCACATCATTGGATGGGCGATATCAATGTTCAGACCCACGATATGGATCTCATGGTTTTCCCAGACTGTTGATATCTCGACGCCAGGGATCAAATTTAACGCTAAACCCGCACGTGAAATTTCTTCTCTTGCCGCCGCAATACCCGCCGTGGTGTCATGATCGGTGATCGCCAGTGTACCGACTCGCATCTCTACCGCACGGTGTACTAAGGCTTCTGGCGTTAATCGCCCATCGGAGGCTGTAGTATGACTGTGCAGGTCATAAATCACTGCGTAATTCGTGTCGCTCAATGCGGCTCCCGTTTCACTAAATGTCTTAACCCGCCCATCATAGCGGTTTAGACAAATATACTGAAATCAGGTGTTGACTTTATTCCATTGAACTAGTTAACTAGTACGCAAGTTCACATGAAGAAGGTATCTGAGATGAAAGCAACATTTGTTCTGCACGGTTGGTGGCGCACTTCCTGATTTCGGGCAGTGTCTTACGTCTGCAATATGCAACCAGATACCCGGCCCGCCAAATGAGCGGGCTTTTTTTTGAACAAAATTAATGAGAATAACGATGCAAACACAAAAACCGACACTCGAACTGCTTGCCTGCGATGCCGCCTACCGTGAAAATCCGACGGCGCTGTTTCATCAGGTGTGTGGCGCACGTCCGGCAACGCTGCTGCTGGAATCTGCCGATATCGACAGCAAAGACGATCTGAAGAGCCTGCTGCTGGTCGACAGCGCATTACGCATTACCGCCATCGGTGACACTGTCACCATTCAGGCATTATCCGCTAACGGCGCATCGCTGCTGCCGCTGCTGGATGCTGCCCTGCCCGCGGGTGTTGAGAACAAACAACAGCCGAATGGTCGCCATCTGCGATTCCCTGCTGTTAGCCCGCTGCTGGATGAAGACGCCCGCTTATGTTCCCTGTCCGTATTTGATGCCTTCCGTTTATTGCAGGAGCTGGTCAATGTTCCTGCGAAAGAACGTGAAGCGATGTTCTTCGGCGGTCTGTTTTCCTACGACCTGGTTGCCGGTTTTGAAGATTTACCTCAGCTTGAAGCGGGCAACCGTTGCCCTGACTACTGCTTCTATCTGGCAGAAACGCTCATGGTCATCGACCATCAGAAGAAAAGCACCCGCATTCAGGCCAGCATATTTACCCCCAGCGATGCAGAAAAACAGCGTCTTAATGCCCGTCTGGCGCAACTGAGCCAGCAGCTTACCGAACCTGCGCCGCCGCTGCCCGTCACTGAAGTTCCGCACATGCGCTGCGAATGCAATCAGAGCGATGAAGAGTTTGCCGCCGTAGTTCGTGGTATGCAAAAGGCCATTCGCGCTGGCGAAATTTTCCAGGTGGTTCCATCCCGTCGTTTCTCGCTGCCCTGCCCGTCACCGCTGGCGGCCTACTATGTGCTGAAGAAAAGTAACCCCAGCCCGTACATGTTTTTTATGCAGGACAACGATTTCACACTGTTCGGCGCCTCTCCGGAAAGCTCGCTGAAATACGATGCCACCAGCCGGCAGATTGAAATCTATCCGATTGCCGGGACCCGCCCACGCGGTCGTCGTGCGGACGGGTCACTGGACCGCGATCTCGACAGCCGTATTGAGCTGGAGATGCGTACCGATCATAAAGAGCTTTCCGAGCACCTGATGCTGGTAGACCTTGCGCGTAACGACCTGGCGCGCATCTGTACGCCCGGCAGCCGCTACGTTGCTGACCTCACCAAAGTGGATCGTTATTCCTTCGTTATGCACCTGGTTTCCCGCGTAGTCGGCGAGCTGCGTAGCGATCTGGATGTGCTGCATGCTTACCGCGCCTGTATGAACATGGGTACGCTAAGCGGCGCGCCGAAAGTTCGCGCCATGCAGCTTATCGCCGAGGCCGAAGGCCGTCGTCGCGGCAGCTATGGCGGTGCAGTAGGTTACTTCACGGCTCATGGCGATCTGGATACCTGTATTGTGATTCGTTCCGCCCTCGTGGAAGACGGTATTGCCACCGTACAGGCTGGCGCCGGAATTGTTCTGGATTCCGTTGGGCAGTCAGAAGCCGATGAAACCCGTAATAAAGCGCGTGCGGTTCTGCGTGCTATCGCCACCGCACACCACGCACAGGAGACCTTCTAATGGCTGATATTCTGCTGCTCGATAATATCGACTCTTTTACCTATAACCTGGCAGATCAGCTGCGTACTAACGGTCATAACGTGGTGATTTACCGCAACCATATTCCGGCCCAGACATTAATAGACCGCTTAGCGACCATGAAAAATCCGGTGCTGATGCTCTCCCCAGGTCCAGGTGCGCCAAGCGAAGCGGGCTGCATGCCGGAGCTGTTAACCCGCCTGCGCGGCAAGCTGCCGATCATCGGCATTTGTCTGGGGCATCAGGCCATTGTCGAGGCCTATGGTGGATACGTGGGACAGGCGGGGGAAATCCTGCACGGCAAAGCGTCCAGCATTGAACACGACGGTCAGGCAATGTTCGCCGGTCTGGCAAATCCGCTGCCGGTGGCGCGCTATCACTCGCTGGTTGGCAGCAACGTTCCGGCCGGATTGACCATCAACGCCCACTTTAACGGCATGGTGATGGCGGTACGTCACGATACCGATCGCGTATGTGGCTTCCAGTTCCATCCAGAATCCATTCTGACCACCCAGGGCGCACGTCTGCTGGAGCAAACGCTGGCCTGGGCGCAACAGAAACTCGAACAGACCAATACCCTGCAACCTATTCTGGAGAAACTGTATCAGGCCCAGACGCTGTCTCAGCAGGAAAGCCACCAGCTGTTCTCCGCCGTGGTACGCGGTGAACTGAAGCCGGAACAACTGGCTGCGGCGCTGGTGAGCATGAAAATTCGCGGCGAGCACCCGAATGAAATTGCCGGTGCGGCAACCGCGTTGCTGGAAAACGCCGCCCCGTTCCCGCGACCTGATTATCTGTTTGCCGATATTGTTGGTACCGGCGGGGACGGCAGCAACAGTATCAATATTTCCACCGCCAGCGCCTTTGTGGCGGCCGCTTGCGGACTGAAAGTCGCCAAACACGGCAACCGCAGCGTCTCCAGCAAGTCGGGCTCTTCGGATCTGTTAGCGGCTTTTGGCATCAATCTGGATATGAACGCCGATAAATCCCGTCAGGCACTTGACGACCTCGGAGTGTGTTTCTTGTTTGCGCCGAAATACCACACCGGTTTTCGCCATGCTATGCCGGTACGCCAACAGTTGAAAACCCGTACGCTGTTTAACGTCCTCGGCCCGTTGATTAACCCGGCACATCCGCCGCTGGCGCTGATCGGCGTTTACAGTCCGGAACTGGTGCTGCCGATTGCCGAAACGCTGCGCGTGTTGGGGTACCAGCGGGCAGCCGTGGTGCACAGCGGTGGCATGGATGAAGTTTCGCTGCATGCACCGACCATTGTGGCAGAGCTGCATGATGGCGAAATCAAGAGCTATCAACTGACGGCAGAAGACTTTGGCCTGACGCCTTACCACCAGGAACAGCTGGCTGGCGGCACGCCGGAAGAAAACCGTGACATTCTTAGTCGCTTGTTACAAGGTAAAGGTGAAGCCGCTCATGAAGCTGCTGTTGCCGCGAATGTCGCCATGTTAATGCGCCTGCACGGTGAAGAAGATTTAAAAGCCAATGCGCAAACCGTGATTAATGTACTGCGCAGCGGTGCGGCCTATGACCGTGTCACTGCACTGGCAGCAAGAGGGTAAATGATGCAAACCGTTTTAGCGAAAATTGTCGCAGACAAGGCGATTTGGGTAGAAGCCCGCAAACAGCAACAACCGCTGGCCAGCTTTCAGAATGATGTTCAACCCAGCGCTCGTGATTTCTACGATGCGCTGCAAGGTGCACGCACCGCCTTTATTCTGGAGTGCAAAAAAGCGTCTCCGTCAAAAGGCGTGATCCGTGATGACTTCGACCCGGCACAGATTGCGGGCGTATATAAACAATATGCTTCCGCGATTTCCGTACTGACCGATGAGAAATATTTCCAGGGGAGCTTTGATTTCCTGCCCATCGTCAGCCGCATCGCACCGCAGCCGATTCTGTGTAAGGACTTTATTATCGATCCTTACCAGATTTACCTGGCGCGCTTCTATCAGGCGGACGCCTGTCTGCTGATGCTGTCGGTGCTTGATGATGAGCAATATCGTCAACTCGCCGCCGTCGCCCACAGTTTGAAAATGGGCGTACTGACTGAAGTCAGTAACGATGAAGAGCTGGAGCGTGCTATCGCACTGGGTGCCAAAGTCGTCGGTATCAACAACCGTGATTTACGCGACCTGTCGATCGATCTGAATCGCACCCGCCAACTGGCGCCGCGACTGGGTCATGGCGTAACCGTCATCAGCGAGTCCGGTATCAATACCTATGGTCAAGTGCGAGAACTCAGCCACTTCGCCAACGGTTTTCTGATTGGCTCCGCGTTGATGTCGCATGATGATCTGCATGCTGCCGTGCGTCGCGTTCTGCTCGGCGAAAATAAAGTCTGCGGTTTAACCCGGGCTCAGGATGCAAACGCGGCATACGAAGCGGGTGCCATATACGGCGGGTTGATTTTTGTGTCCACATCGCCACGCGCGGTCAGCGTTGAACGCGCACGCGAGGTCATGACCGGCGCACCGCTGCAATATGTCGGGGTGTTCCGCAACACAGAGATCACCGACGTGCGCGAAACAGCGGTGGCTCTGGGGCTAACAGCCGTGCAATTGCATGGTAGCGAAGACCAGGCCTATGTTGACGCCCTGCGCGACGCGCTACCCGAACAGGTGCAAATCTGGAAGGCATTAAGCGTCAGCGAAACGTTGCCAACTCGTGATTATCAGCACGTCGATAAATACGTATTCGACAATGGTCAAGGCGGCAGCGGTCAACGCTTCGACTGGTCACTTTTAGGCGGACAATCGCTGGATAACGTTTTACTGGCTGGCGGACTCGGCGCTGATAACTGCGTTGACGCGGCAAAAACCGGCTGTGCCGGTCTCGATTTCAATTCTGGCGTAGAGTCACAGCCGGGCATCAAGGATGCACGTCTTTTGGCTTCGGTCTTTCAGACGCTGCGCGCATATTAAGGAAAAGGACATGACAACATTACTCAATCCGTATTTTGGTGAATTTGGCGGTATGTATGTGCCACAGATTCTGATGCCTGCCCTGCGCCAGCTGGAAGAAGCTTTTGTCAGCGCGCAAAAGGATCCTGAATTTCAGGCGCAGTTTACAGACCTGCTGAAAAACTATGCTGGTCGTCCAACTGCACTGACCAAATGCCAGAACATTACTCAAGGCACCAACACTACGCTATATCTCAAACGTGAAGATTTGCTGCACGGCGGCGCGCACAAAACCAACCAGGTGCTGGGCCAGGCATTGCTGGCGAAACGTATGGGGAAAACGGAGATCATCGCCGAAACCGGCGCGGGCCAGCACGGTGTTGCATCAGCTCTCGCCAGCGCACTGCTGGGGCTGAAATGCCGTATTTATATGGGTGCAAAAGACGTTGAACGCCAGTCGCCAAACGTTTTCCGTATGCGTCTGATGGGGGCTGAAGTTATCCCGGTTCACAGCGGTTCTGCAACGCTGAAAGATGCCTGTAACGAAGCGCTGCGCGACTGGTCTGGCAGCTACGATACCGCGCACTATATGCTCGGTACGGCGGCGGGTCCACATCCCTTCCCGACCATTGTTCGTGAATTTCAGCGCATGATCGGCGAGGAAACTAAAGCGCAGATCCTTGAAAAAGAAGGTCGCCTGCCGGACGCGGTTATCGCCTGCGTGGGCGGCGGTTCTAACGCCATCGGTATGTTCGCGGACTTTATTAATGAAACCAGCGTCGGTCTGATTGGCGTCGAGCCTGGCGGTCATGGGATTGAATCAGGGGAACATGGCGCACCGTTGAAGCATGGTCGTGTCGGGATTTACTTCGGCATGAAGTCCCCGATGATGCAGACCGAAGAAGGACAGATTGAAGAGTCTTACTCTATTTCCGCGGGGCTGGATTTCCCGTCTGTCGGGCCGCAGCATGCGTATCTGAACAGCATTGGTCGCGCCGATTATGTTTCGATCACCGACGACGAAGCGCTCGAGGCCTTTAAAACGCTGTGTCTGCACGAGGGGATTATTCCGGCGCTGGAGTCCTCCCATGCCCTGGCACACGCATTGAAAATGATGCGTGAAAACCCGGAAAAAGAGCAGTTACTGGTGGTTAATCTCTCCGGTCGCGGCGACAAAGACATTTTCACCGTACACGATATTCTGAAAGCGCGAGGGGAAATCTGATGGAACGTTACGAAAACCTGTTTGCACAGCTGAAGGACCGCAAAGAAGGTGCTTTTGTCCCCTTCGTAACCCTGGGCGATCCGTCTGTTGAGCAGTCACTGAAAATCATTGATACGCTGATTGAAGCCGGTGCCGATGCCCTTGAGCTCGGTATTCCGTTCTCCGATCCGCTGGCTGACGGTCCAACCATTCAGGAAGCCACCCTGCGTGCGTTTGCCGCCGGCGTCACGCCGTCGCAATGCTTTGAAATGCTGGCGCTGATTCGCCAGAAGCACCCTACGATTCCCATTGGCTTGCTGATGTATGCCAACCTGGTGTTTAGCAAGGGCATTGACGAGTTTTACGCCCAGTGTGAAAAAGTGGGCGTGGATTCCGTGTTAGTAGCCGATGTTCCCGTTGAAGAGTCCGCGCCATTCAGAGCTGCGGCGCTCCGCCACAACATTGCGCCAATTTTTATCTGCCCACCGAACGCTGATGAAGAACTGCTGCGCCAGATCGCCTCTCATGGCCGCGGCTATACCTATTTGCTTTCGCGTGCGGGCGTGACCGGTGCAGAAAATCGAGCGGCATTACCGCTGCATCACCTGGTCGAAAAGTTGAAAGCATATGATGCTCCGCCTTCTTTACAGGGGTTTGGTATCTCTGCACCTGAACAGGTAACCGGCGCGATTGACGCTGGCGCTGCCGGCGCTATTTCCGGCTCGGCAATTGTGAAAATCATTGAGAAAAATGTTGCGGCACCGGAACAGATGCTGGCTGAGCTGAAAGCTTTTGTCAGCGCGATGAAAGCCGCCACCCGGCAGTAAGCTAAATCAACCGCCAGAGACTTCTGGCGGTTTTACGCTTCTTTCGTGTGCTTCATTTTATACATGGCGCTATCTGCATTCTGAATAGCCACATCCAGTTCACCGTTCACCTCTGCAATCCCCCACGATACTGACAATGGCACGGTATGACCGTCCACTACAAACACATGACTGGTCACCTGCCCGCTGATACGTTGAGCAATTGCGATGGCATCAGTTGCCTGCGAGCGAAACAGCAGGATCATAAATTCATCCCCGCCGGTACGAATCACAATATCGTGGCTGGTGCGGGTGTTTGATAACATCCTGTTGGCGATAATTTGCAGCGCACGATCGCCTGCCGCGTGACCCCAGGTATCATTGACGGCCTTGAACTTATTGCAGTCCAGTAGCACCACCGAACAGTGGGATAAATCACGGCGCTTGATGATGTCGAGTATTCGGCGATTAAAGCAACCGGTCAGGGTGTCTATATAAACCTTCAGGTCGCTTTCGTTTAGCCATGATTTTAGCGAGAAACTAATCATGATGAAAAAGAACGGTGCCAGCAGGATCACGATCCCGGCATGGGGATCGCGTGTCATAAAACGGCCTAATGAAAGCGAATAGTGCAGCGCATATTTCTCCGAAAAATTGCGCACTAAAAAACGGGATTGACCTGTACATTTACCGGATAAACAAAGACTTTTATTGTTGGTCAAATTTACCAATTCCACATTCAGCTCTGGTGGGAGTCGGTAGTCAAATGCTTGAGCCAACGCTTCCTGCAATTCGGGCTTTGAATGGTCATAAACCAGATAGGCCACGATTTGGTCTGATATCTCTTTGCCAGACAGATCGTAGATATAGCTCACCACGCTGTAAGCTTTTTCACCGGTAATTTTATCGGTATAGAAGTTCGTTGAACTAAGGGCTTTGTTTTTGACGTTTTTTTGCAACAGTCGGGTATAGAAATCGACCGGCGGATAGAAAAAGTTGGTGAGATCCCGCGCCATTTCAGAATTTGAGAAACTGAAGTTGCGCGAATCGGAAGCCATAAACCAGTAAAAATAATCTGAATTTTTGGCGATAATATAACGATGTGCATCGAAGCTGCCCGGATTTAGCTCATTAACCATACCGCGAATAAACTCCGCCGCCGTATACATACACAGCGCGTTGTGGCTGGCTTGCTGGGCAATAATTGTCCCCGTTACCGAATGCAGACGCTTTGGGTCGGCGTTAATTCCCCATTCCATTTCATTGCGGGGAGCAAATTGTGAAATATCGCCACATTGCTCACCCGATTTAATATGGTGATAGCGCTCACCAATCGCATCGGCGATCAGCTCATTATCGTTAAAAATGTCCATCATGCGCGCTTGCATGCGGTTAACACCGTCACTGACTGCAGCCATCCGCTGCTCATAAATTATAAACAGAAACAACGACGTAAATATCAACGTAATGAGCCCTGATACCAGCAGTGCCTGCCTGTTTCTGAGCTTGTCCTGCACAATCTTCACGAGTTCACCCTGATAGTTAACATATTGCCAAACCGGTTACCCGTTTCTGTCATTGCATAGCTGCGCTGTATGTTGATTGAGAATGTTAACCGTCCCTAAGCTGATGCCTTAGAAGCCCGCCGTTGTGTGCGCTAAAGTTACAGACTTATACAATAAAAGCACATTTTTGTTAACATAAATGCAAACTAATCATCACCCTCAATCGGATACCCTGCCCGACGAATAGCCTCACGACAATCGCTCACGCCTGCGGCATAGCCCGCTTCGATCTCACAAACAGGACTGGCGCTGCAATAAGGTAGTTTAACCGGAGTCGCAATGCGTTTCTCCAGCACTTCAATTTTATCCATAAAATTCAATAAGTCACGCGCAGCGCTCACGGCGAACTCTGCCGTTTCATCTCCGGTGAATGGTTCCAAAAGTGTGATTTTTTGTTGTAGCAGGTGGCGAGTCAACATCATCGTCAATGCCCTCAAAGCCAGTTTGCTTAAAGAGTAGCATTACATCGACGGGGAGAAAGGCAGGAAGAAATAAACTGGTAATAAAAAAGCTGACCGTGGAACGATCAGCTTTTCCGTATTTTAATCACGGACTTAGAAGCGATAACCCGCGGAGAACATAAACACCCACGGATCGAGGCGGACGCTGTCATGCTGCTGCGCGCCAGCCAGTTTATAGCTCGCGGTGGTGTCGATATCCATGTACCAGACCGACATGTTAATCAGCCAGTCGCGGTTAATCAGATAGTCCATACCCACTTGCCCTGCTGCGCCCCAGGAGTCTTTCAGGCTCAGGTCAGATAAACCGGTTTCTTTGCCGTTATTGTTAAAGCCTTCGTCAAAGAAGGTGGTGTAGTTCACACCGACACCAACGTACGGACGCAGTTTGCTGCTGGAATCGCCGAAATACCACTGCGCCATTAAGGTTGGTGGTAAATGGTGAACGGTCGCAATATCACCTGTTGTGGCAGTGCCAATTTTATGGCGGAACGGCGTAGCTGCCAGTAATTCAACACCGATATTGTCGGTTGCCATGTAGGTAAATGTCAGACCCAACTGCGTGTTATTGCTGACATCAAAGCCACCCAGGCTTCCCAGCGTACCACCCGCGCCTTCCGTCGGTCTGACGGTGGCAGAACCTGCACGAATAAAGAATTCTCCGGCCTCATGCGCAAATACGTTACCAGAGAGAAGAGTTGTTAAAGCCACTGCTGCAACTGTTAATTTTTTCATGTCCGCTCCATCGTTATGGTTATAAAAGCGGAACGAATATACCCACATTGGAGTAATAAGTGATCTAACCTGGATCACATTGACTTTGATAATTTAACATTTATTGATCCAGATTAAGTTAGAACTTGCATTCAAAATCCTGGTTAACCTAATTCAGATCAATTTTGATATATTTTCGCCACGCAAGTACCTGGCCTCCGTTGCAGAATAGCGATGGTTATTTGTTCGTGATGCGCAGAGAACAACCAACGTTCTTGCATGACGCTGAAGTCATAGTCAAAAATTACCGGGGCTTTACAAAGATATGCTTTTCCATACACCGCGCGATGCTGCCACTGTAGAGTTATCCAGGGTACAATTGCCCACAAATGAACACCTGCAAAACTCAAGGAGAGTGCATGTCTATCACGGCGAAATCCGTTTACCGTGACACGGGAAACTTTTTCCGTAATCAATTCATTACCATCTTGCTGGTATCGTTGTTGTGCGCGTTTATCACAGTGGTGTTAGGGCATGCCTTTTCTCCCACCGACGCACAAATTGCGCAACTCAGTGAAGGCGATCAGTTAACCAGCAGCGTGGGATTGTTCGATCTGGTGCAAAACATGACCCCGGAGCAACAGCAAATTTTGCTACGCGCTTCCGCGGCGTCGACGTTTTCCGGTCTGATTGGTAATGCCATCCTCGCCGGAGGCATTATCCTGATGATTCAGCTGATTTCAGCCGGTCATCGGGTCAGCGCGTTACGCGCCATCGGTGCCAGCGCGCCGGTTTTGCCGAAGCTGTTTATTCTGATTTTTCTGACTACTCTGCTGGTGCAAATCGGTATTATGCTGGTGGTGGTACCCGGTATTCTGCTGGCTATCCTGCTGGCACTTGCACCGGTGATGTTAGTACAGGACAAAATGGGTGTCTTTGCCGCGATGCGCAACAGTATGCGTCTGGCGTGGTCGAATATGCGCCTGGTTGCACCAGCAGTGATCGGTTGGCTGTTGGCAAAAACGTTGTTGTTGCTTTTTGCGCCAAGTTTTGCGGTACTTACGCCAAATGTAGGCGCGGTATTGGCGAATACGCTGAGCAATATGATCTCCGCCGTGTTGCTGATCTATTTGTTCCGCCTGTACATGCTAATTCGCCAATAAACCCTGAACGCATTCCGGGCTTGTACCCGGTGCTTTTGATGACGGAATCGAAGAATGAAGCAGTTTCTTGATTTTTTACCGCTGGTTGTCTTTTTTGCTTTTTATAAGCTCTATGACATCTACGCGGCGACCTCGGCGCTGATTGTTGCGACGGCTGTGGTTTTGATTTACAGCTGGGTCCGCTATCGCAAGGTCGAGAAGATGGCATTGATCACTTTTGTTCTGGTAGCCGTGTTCGGTGGCCTGACCATTTTCTTCCACAATGATGAATTCATTAAGTGGAAAGTAACGGTGATTTACGGGCTGTTTGCCGGTGCGCTGCTGGTTAGCCAATGGGTAATGAAAAAGCCGCTGATTCAGCGCATGTTAGGTAAAGAGCTGAGCTTGCCACAGCCGGTTTGGACAAAACTTAACTTCGCCTGGGCCGTCTTCTTTATCCTGTGCGGTCTGGCGAATATCTATATCGCGTTTTGGCTACCGCAGAATATTTGGGTCAACTTTAAAGTGTTCGGCCTGACCGCCTTGACTTTACTATTTACGTTACTGAGCGGAGTCTATATTTACCGCCACCTTCCGCAGGAAGATAAATCGTAATAAATGCTCGCCAGATCTCCGGATCTGGCGAATTTTTATCCCTTCGCGTTCCTTGTTGCCATCAACCTGGCTTACTTCCGCCCCGCAGACCGCATCCCCTCTGTTCTCAGCGCGTAAATTCTAGTAGCATCGCGCCTGTAATCTTTCTCTATAGTCGGTTCTACAATGACAATAACGAATAACACTCCCCAGGGCGAACTGGTTTTACGCACTCTGGCTATGCCTGCCGATACCAACGCAAACGGTGATATTTTTGGCGGCTGGCTGATGTCACAAATGGATATAGGTGGCGCTATTCAGGCCAAAGAGATCGCACATGGTCGCGTGGTAACGGTGCGGGTTGAAGGAATGAGCTTTTTGCGCCCGGTTGCCGTGGGCGATGTGGTTTGTTGCTACGCACGCTGCGTGAAACGCGGGACGACCTCGATCAGCATTAATATTGAAGTCTGGGTGAAGAAAGTCGCTTCAGAACCTATTGGCCAGCGCTATAAAGCTACCGAAGCCCTGTTTATCTACGTTGCCGTTGATAAAGACGGTAAACCGCGGCCGATTCCCTCCCTGGCCTGATAGCACGCCCAAGCATCGCAATCCGGCAATCATTCTGCCGGATTTGGCGACGTAACGCCAAATCCGGCCTGATGCTTACTCGATCTGTGTTGTGCCGTTCAGGCGGAAAACAATATTCACCACCAGCCCGGAACCTGGCTTACCGGCTTCATAACGCCATCTGCGCATCGCATTTTTCACTTCACGCTCAAACATATTCGCAGGCTGTGCGGACAGAACTTCCACATTTTCAACCCGGCCATCCGAGGTCACGTCAAATTTGACCTTCACACGGCCTTCAATGCGCAACGCCTGTGCACGTGCCGGATATTGAGGCTGATTACGACTTAAGGCTCGCGGACCCGATGGAGCACTCACCGCCGGTTTAGTGGTTGCCGGAGCGGTACTGGTTGTTGGACGCGCAGGCGCCGTATTTTCAAACGGGGACGTCGGACGCGGCTCTGCTGGTTTAACATCACGCTTCGGCTGCTCTTCCACCTTTTTCACCGGTTTTGGCTTCGGTTTAGGCTTGGGCTTCGGTTTCTCAATCACTACCGGCGCTTCTTTTGGCGGTTCGGGGATCGGTTCTGGCTCCGGTTCAGGCTCGACGACGGGTTCCGGCGGCGGCTGAACGGCCTGAGGCGGTTCAAGATCGGCAGGCGCAACCATCGTAACGGAGATCGGCTGCGCTGGCGCAGGCAGTTCAATAACCTGATGTACCGAGGTATACAGCAAACCTGCCACTACAGCACCATGAATGCCGACAGAAAGTAACGTAGGCCAGGGAAAGCGACGAGGTAAATCAAGGGTCATTGAAGTCATAATCGTTTCAGTAAAAAAACCAGGCCCTGATTTTAAATGCAAATAGCAATCATATTCAATAAGACCGTGAAGCTAACTGGCATTTAAAACGCGATTTTATGATAAAAAACCATTTTCAAAGTATGGCCTTAACATATTAGTTATCTTTCCGTTGCAGTTACCAGGCCTTTCCAATAACGTAAATATGACCTTTTACCGTTCAAGGAGCTCTACCCGTGCTGTACGTTATTTACGCTCAAGATATCGCAGACTCTCTCGAAAAACGTCTTTCCGTACGCCCTGCTCATCTGGCTCGTCTGCAACTCCTTCATGACGAAGGCCGTTTGCTCACGGCGGGTCCCATGCCAGCGGTTGACAGTAACGATCCGGGCGCCGCAGGCTTTACCGGCTCAACGGTGATTGCAGAATTTGAATCTTTAGAAGCCGCGCAGGCGTGGGCTGAAGCCGATCCCTACGTGGCGGCAGGTGTTTATGCGCAGGTTTCAGTAAAACCGTACAAAAAAGTATTTTAAAAACAAAACGAAAAGCAGACATTGGGCACCGACAGCGGTGCCCTTTTGAGATCAGATGTTGTGGATCGCAAACAGCAACGAGTTACGTTGATGGTTGAGAATACACTTTCTGATGGTATGGATACGCATATTACGGCGCGATTGTCCTTCAAGCCAACGTGCTTTACGGCGGCTTGCCTGACGCAGCATCCGCCAGCGTCCCACTTCCGTTCTACTACGCTTCATGTTTACTACTCTTTCAGTCACTGAGCGGCCATTATAACGCCACACCGAATGCAGACCAGTGGTTTTCCCGTGTTTTTATTTGCCAGATTAATCCTGATGCGTAAACTCTTAACAATACGCTTTCAAAAGGATTTTTAAATTTATGACAACCTTCTACACCGTGGTGAGTTGGCTGGTCATTCTGGGTTACTGGGTACTCATTGCTGGCGTAACATTACGCATTCTAATGAAACGACGCGCAGTGCCCTCCGCAATGGCCTGGCTTTTGATCATCTATATTCTGCCATTGGTAGGGATCATTGCTTATCTGTCCTTCGGTGAGCTCCACCTGGGTAAACGTCGCGCCGAACGCGCCCGGGCAATGTGGCCGTCAACGGCCAAGTGGCTGAACGATCTAAAAGCCTGTAAGCATATTTTTGCGCAGGAAAACAGCAGTGTCGCGTCATCCTTATTTAAGCTGTGCGAGCGTCGTCAGGGAATCGCTGGCGTTAAAGGGAATCAACTGCAGTTGCTCACCAGTTCAGAGGACGTGATGCAGGCATTGATCCGTGATATTCAACTGGCGCGTCACAACATCGAGATGGTGTTCTACATCTGGCAACCAGGCGGTATGGCCGATCAGGTCGCCGAGTCATTAATGGCTGCCGCAAGGCGTGGAATTCACTGCCGCCTGATGCTGGATTCCGCGGGTAGCGTGGCGTTCTTCCGCAGCCCATGGGCGGCGATGATGCGTAACGCGGGTATCGAGGTTGTTGAAGCGCTGAAAGTAAACCTGATGCGTGTATTTTTACGCCGTATGGACCTGCGTCAGCACCGCAAAATGATCATGATCGATAACTATATTGCTTATACCGGCAGCATGAACATGGTCGATCCGCGTTTCTTCAAACAAGATGCCGGCGTCGGGCAATGGGTGGATTTGATGGCGAGAATGGAAGGCCCGGTAGCCACCGCTATGGGCATTGTCTATTCCTGCGACTGGGAAATTGAGACCGGCAAGCGCATTCTGCCCCCGCCGCCAGACGTCAATATCATGCCGTTTGAGCAGGCCAGCGGCCACACCATTCACACAATCGCTTCGGGACCTGGTTTCCCTGAAGATTTGATTCATCAGGCGCTGTTAACCGCAGCTTATTCGGCGCGTGAATATTTAATAATGACCACGCCCTACTTCGTTCCCAGCGACGATCTGCTGCACGCGATCTGTACAGCGGCGCAGCGCGGGGTCGACGTCAGTATTATTCTTCCACGCAAGAATGATTCCCTGCTGGTTGGCTGGGCAAGCCGGGCCTTTTTCACTGAGTTGCTGGCGGCTGGCGTTAAAATCTATCAGTTCGAAGGTGGCTTACTGCACACCAAGAGCGTACTGGTCGATGGCGAGCTGAGCCTGGTCGGTACCGTTAACCTAGATATGCGCAGTCTGTGGCTCAATTTTGAGATCACGCTGGTCATTGATGATGCCGGGTTCGGTGGCGATCTCGCGGCAGTACAGGATGATTATATTTCGCGTTCCCGTCTGCTTGATGCCCGTTTGTGGGTAAAACGACCACTCTGGCAGCGGATCGCTGAGCGACTGTTTTACTTCTTTAGTCCGTTGCTGTAAAACGTGCCCATCAGACAGTAAACAGGTAGTCATTATGGATATGGATTTGAACAATCGCCTGACTGAAGACGAAACGCTTGAGCAGGCTTACGATATTTTTCTCGAACTGGCTGCGGACAACCTGGATCCAGCCGACATCATTCTGTTCAATTTACAGTTTGAAGAGCGCGGTGGTGCCGAGTTATTCGACCCGGCAGAAGACTGGCAGGAGCATGTTGATTTTGACCTGAACCCTGACTTCTTTGCTGAAGTGGTGATTGGTCTGGCAGATACAGAAGACGGCGAGATTAACGATATTTTTGCGCGCGTTTTATTATGTCGCGAAAAAGATCACAAACTCTGCCATATTCTCTGGCGCGAATAACAAACAAAAAAGCTGCTCTCGCAGCTTTTTTCATTTTTAGCCCGGCAGTTTACTTCCGCAGCGGTTACAAAACTGCGCACTATGTTCATGCTGCGCCTGCTGACACTGTGGGCATCTACGCTGATATCCGCGCTGTTGGAACGCACTGCTCATGTGTGTGGTTATCAATCCGGTCGGTATCGCAATCACAGAGTATCCAATCAGGATAAGCACTGACGCCACCATGCGTCCCAACGGCGTGTGCGGTGTAATGTCACCGTAGCCGACGGTGGTGACCGTAACAATTGCCCAATACACTGACGCATTCAGCGTAGTAAAGCCATATTTGGGCCCTTCTATCAGATACATCATCGCGCCGAAAACAACCATCAGAATGGCAATAAAGGAATAGAACAACATCAGTTGATGACGGGCGCTTTTTAACGCATTCCAGAACACTCGCAGAGAAGGCATAAAACGCAGCAGCTTGAGAATACGCAAGACGCGCAGGACACGCATCGCTCGCCAGGCGAAGACATAACTCAAACTGATTTCAGGCCATAGCCACATCACGTACAGCGGTAGAATGGTGGCCAGATCGATAATCCCCCAGAAGCTAAACACATATTTAGCGGGATTGGCCCAGCTGCATAAGCGAAGAAAATATTCGAGAGTAAAGACCAGAGTAATAAAGACCTCCAGCCAGACAAAAATGCGCCATTCCTCGAAGGTTAAATGGTATTGCGCCCCGACGCCGGACTCAATGAAGATAACAATAACGCTGAGCAAGGCGAACAGCGCGCACATACCTTCAAAGCGACGCCCTGAACGGGTGCTTAAATCGAATAATTTGCGATAGAGCGCGCGGCGGACAGAAGAGACTAAACCTGACACATATACCTCACCAAAAAGAAGGGCTGACCTTTGTCAGCCCTCAGGATTATAGCGGGTCTACTTTCAGGCAGGAAACTGCGTGACGGAAACTTCCTTCGAGAACCGGGCGGGTTTTTGCGCATTCCGGTCCGGCAATCGGGCAGCGCGTACGGAACACGCAGCCGGAAGGAGGATTAATCGGCGACGGCAATTCGCCTTCCAGCAACTGGATAACCTTGTTCCTTTCCTGATCCGGGTCGGGAATCGGCACTGCAGACATCAACGCCTTGGTATAAGGGTGCAGCGGATTATGGTACACCTCATCATAAGTCCCTAATTCCACCGCGTGTCCGAGATACATGACCAGCACGCGATCGGAGATATGTTTCACCACCGCCAGGTCGTGAGCAATGAAGATTAACGATAATCCCATTTCACGCTGGAGCTGTTGTAACAGGTTCACCACCTGGGCCTGAATGGATACGTCCAGCGCCGAAACCGGTTCATCGCAAATAATCAGCTTCGGCTCGAGGATCAGCGCCCGGGCAATACCAATACGCTGACACTGACCGCCTGAAAATTCATGCGGGTAGCGGTTAATCAGATTTGGCAGCAACCCCACCTTCATCATCATCGCCTTCACACGGTCGCGGACTTCCTGACCAGACAGGTTCGGATGATAAGTCCGCAGCGGTTCGGCAATGATTTCACCGATGGTCATGCGCGGGTTCAGTGATGCCAGCGGATCCTGGAAAATCATCTGAATATCGCTACGCACTTCCCGCCACTCATCGGGTTTCATGCCCAGCAAATCTTTACCCAGCCAGGCGACTTTTCCATCGGTGGCTTTCACCAGGCCAATAATCGCACGGGCAAAAGTCGATTTTCCACAGCCTGATTCGCCGACCACGCCCAGGGTTTCACCTTCATACAGTCGCAGAGTCACGCCATCAACCGCTTTCAGGGTTTTAGACGGCTGCCAGAACCACTGCTTGCCGTCTTTAATGTCGAAATGGACTTTAAGATCGGCAATTTCAAGGAGCACTTTTCGTTGTTCGGTGACCGCATTCATACCAGTTCCTCCACCGGTTTAAAGCAGGCGCGCAGGCGGCCCGGACTAAACTCTTCCAGTGGCGGAGCACTGCTACAGATTTCCATCGCATGCGGGCAACGCGGTTGGAATGGGCAACCTTTTGGTAAACGCAACAGGTTCGGCGGGTTGCCCGGGATAGTCAGCATCTCTTCCCCTTCGGCATCCAGACGAGGTACGGCATTCAGCAAACCAATCGAATACGGATGAACGGGCTTATAAAAGACATCCCGCGCACTGCCATATTCCATGGTACGTCCGGCGTACATCACCAAAACTTTATCGCAAATACCGGCAACTACTCCCAGATCGTGGGTGATCATGATAATCGCAGTGTTGAATTCGCTTTTCAGTTCATTCAGCAGGGTCATGATTTGTGCCTGTACCGTAACATCAAGCGCAGTAGTCGGCTCATCGGCTATCAGTAATTTAGGCCTGCACAACAGCGCCATGGCGATCATCACGCGCTGACGCATCCCGCCGGAGAATTCATGCGGATACATTTTCATACGCTTACGCGCTTCCGGCATTTTCACCGCATCCAGCATTCTGACCGATTCTTCAAAGGCTTCCGCTTTGCTCATGCCTTTATGCAGCATGAGAACTTCCATCAACTGCTCGCCGACTCGCATGTACGGATTGAGAGAGGTCATCGGGTCCTGGAAAATCATCGAGATTTGCTCGGCGCGCAGTTTGTTCAACTCACGTTCCGGTAAATTCAGAATTTCACGTCCGTTGAAAGTTGCAGATCCTCCGATACGGCCATTTGCTGCCAGAAGGCCCATCAGGGCAAAGGCCGTTTGCGATTTCCCTGAACCGGATTCCCCAACAATACCCAGCGTTTCTCCAGCTCGCAGAGAAAAGTTTAAATCGTTTACCGCAGTTACATCGCCGTCGGGGGTGGCAAACGTCACGCGCAGATCTTTAACGTTCAGCAGTGCGTTAGCCTGTTGTTGCGCGAGCGGCGCGGTTGAGGTTTCAATTACGCTCATGGCTGCACTCCTTAACGGTCTTTCGGGTCGAGGGCATCACGCAGGCCATCGCCAATAAAGTTAAAACAGAACAAAGTGACCACCAGGAATCCTGCCGGGAACAGCAGCAGCCATGGTGAGACTTCCATCGAGTTGGCACCATCACTCAGCAACGCCCCCCAGCTACTTAACGGCTCCTGCGTCCCTAATCCCAAAAAGCTCAGGAAGGATTCAAACAGGATCATGCTGGGCACCAGCAACGAAGCGTACACCACCACCACGCCCAGCACGTTCGGCACAATATGACGGATAACGATGCGCACGGTAGATACCCCACCCACTTGCGCTGCTTCAATAAACTCTTTGCGCTTGAGACTCAGCGTTTGTCCACGCACGATACGCGCCATATCCAGCCAGGATACCATCCCGATAGCGACAAAAATCAGCAGGATATTTTGCCCAAAGAAAGTGACCAGCAGAATCACGAAGAACATGAACGGGAAGGAGTTGAGGATTTCCAGCAGACGCATCATCACGGAGTCGATTTTACCGCCGAGGTAGCCCGACAGAGAACCGTATAGCGTGCCGACAACTACCGCGACCAACGCCGCGGCAATGCCGACCATCAGCGAGATGCGACCGCCAATCGCCACACGAACCAGCAGGTCTCGACCTGACGAGTCGGTGCCGAAATAGTGTCCAGATTCTGTATCCGGCGCGCTGGACATCATGCCCCAGTCGGTATCGAAGTAGGTAAACTGCGACAGCATCGGCGCCAGCGTCACAAACAGCGCAATAATCACCAGCACGACCAGGCTTGCTACCGCCGCGCGGTTATGCATAAAGCGTCGACGCGCGTCCTGCCACAGACTGCGGCCCTCGACCTCCAGCTTTTCACTGAAATTCTCCAGCGCTTCGCTGTTTTTCTTACTTAACATCATAGCGAGCTCCAGTATCAGTAACGAATTTTCGGGTCGATAACGGCATACAGCACGTCAACAATCGCGTTAAACACGATGGTCAGCGTCCCTACCAGTATGGTGAGGCTCAGGACCAGCGAATAGTCGCGGTTTAACGCTCCATTGACGAACAGCTGGCCAATGCCCGGCAAACCATAGATGGTTTCAATAACCATCGAACCGGTAATAATGCCGACAAATGCTGGTCCCATATAGGACAGCACGGGCAACAGCGCAGGTTTTAACGCATGGCGGAAAATAATCCGCCGCATCGGCAACCCTTTAGCGCGCGCGGTACGAATAAAGTTAGAGTGCAGCACTTCAATCATCGAACCGCGGGTAATACGGGCGATACTGGCGATATAAGCCAGTGACAAGGCCACCATCGGCAGGATCATAAATTTCAACGCCCCGCCGTTCCAGCCGCCTCCGGGCAGCCATTTCAAGGTTATGGCAAATATCATGACCAATAAGGGAGCGACCACGAAACTGGGGATAACCACCCCGGTCATTGCCACCCCCATCACCGTGTAGTCCCAACGCGTATTTTGTTTCAGCGCGGCTATCACCCCAGCGCTAACGCCAACGAGGACCGCCAGAATAAAGGCCGCAGCTCCCAGCTTCGCAGAAACCGGAAAGCTCGAGGCCACGAGGTCGTTTACCGTATAGTCTTTATATTTAAAAGATGGCCCAAAATCGCCATGTGCCAGCTGCTTGAGGTAGCTGAAGTACTGCGTCGAGATAGGATCGTTAAGATGATATTTCGCTTCGATATTAGCCAGTACCTCTGGCGGTAACGCGCGTTCCCCGGTGAATGGGCTTCCCGGCGCAAGGCGCATCATAAAGAATGAAATCGTAATAAGTATAAACAGCGTCGGAATCGCTTCCAGACAGCGACGTAATATAAATTTTAACATTGCCCGTACCTTCTGGCGTGTGCCTTTACACCTCTTCTACCCCGACGTTCAGGTAAAGCGGTGTTAATAGTTCGAAGAAAAAGACACTGTGGGGCAAAATGATTGCCCCACGTCTTGCCATTAATGCTTGATAATATACAAGTCTTTAACGTGGATATTATCCATCGGGTCTTTACCGGAGTATCCGCCAACCCATGGTTTTACCAGGCGGGCGTTAACATAGTAATAAACCGGTACAATCGCAGAATCTTTATCCAGCTGCTGTTCCGCTTTCGAATACAGTTCGCTGCGCTGCGCTTCATCAGTCACTTTCAGCGTATCCGCAATCAGCTTATCAAACGCCGGGCTCTTATAGTGGACGGTGTTGTTGGAGCTGTCAGACAGCACCATATTCAGGAAGGATGTTGGTTCGTTGTAATCCGCACACCAGCCCGCACGCGAAACATCATAGTTACCCTGATGGCGCGTATCGAGGAATGTTTTCCATTCCTGGTTTTCCAGCTTCACATTGGCGCCCAGATTTTTCTTCCAGATAGATGCCGCAGCGATGGCCAGCTTTTTATGCAGATCTGAGGTGTTATACAGCAGGTCAAAGGTCAACGGTTTTTCAGCGGTATACCCGGCTTCAGCCAGCAGTTTTTTCGCTTCTTCATTACGTTTTTCCTGAGACCATTTGAACCACTCTGGTTCAACCAGTTTCGCACCATCGGTGTAAGGAGGGGTAAAGCTATACGCCGGCAGGTCCCCCTGGTTTTTAACTTTGTTGACGATAATGTCACGATCCAACGCCAGTTTCAGGGCGGTACGAACACGAACATCGTTGAACGGTGCTTTCTGGTTGTTGATTTCGTAATAATAGGTGCACAGATACGGGTCAACGTGAACTTCGTTCGGGATCTCTTTTTTCAGTTTCTGGAATAACTCGATCGGCATGTTGTTATAGGTCATGTCGATTTCGCCGCTGCGATAGCGGTTAACGTCAGTCACTTCAGAAGAAATTGGCAGGTAGGTAACCTGGTTAATAACCGTTTTGGCGTTGTCCCAGTAGTTGGTGTTACGCTCAAGTACAATGCGCTCGTTGACCACCCAGTCTTTCAGCTTATAGGCGCCGTTGGTGACGATGTTAGCGGGCTGGGTCCATTTCTCACCGTATTTTTCAACCGCTGCTTTAGGAACCGGAGAAACGGATGAGTGCACAAGCAATTTGTAGAAATAAGGAACCGGCTCGCTCAGGGTGACTTCAAATGTATGATCGTCGAGAGCTTTGACACCGAGATCGGTGATCGGCTTTTTGCCGGCGATAATATCGTCAATATTGACAATGTGACCGTACTGTAAATAACTGGCGTACGGTGACGCGGTATTTGGATTAGCCAGGCGTTGCCAGCTATACACGAAATCTTGCGCGGTAACAGGCGTGCCGTCAGACCATTTAGCGTCTTTACGCAGATGGAATGTCCACACCTTAAAGTCTTTATTTTCCCACTTTTCAGCCACGCCAGGCGATGGTTTGCCATCGACATCGCTGATTAATAAACCTTCAAACAGGTCACGGTTGATATTGGATTCAGGTACACCTTCGATTTTATGTGGATCGAGTGACTGAACTTCCGAACCGTTATTACGCACCAGAGTCTGCTTTTCAGCAAGCTGCACACCTGCTGGCACAACTGCCGCCGTAGCAACATTCCCAGCGATTAGCGCAGTTAGGATCCCCGCAGCTACTAAACTTTTTTTAGTGATGTTAGTCATTGTGTTTGTACTCCCTCATTATTATGGCTGGTTTTTTAACCAGACTGTTAATCCTGTCAGGATCCCTGTACGGCACCGGAGATTTTCTGCCGTCAGGTAGTTTCTTGTTTTACTGCTTGCTATCACCGACTTTATTTATTTCTGGCGATTCGTATGATCGCCTTGCGTCGATTATCTACGTGCCTCCCCTGCCGGAAACACGCTATTACCCTGTTGAGAGAAACTAATTGAAAATGATTCTCATCAACGTGAATTCTTCTGCATAATACCTGGCCGGAAAGTATCAAATGCGTTTCTTAACCGCCAATACATTTACAAATTTGTTAACCAATTCTCTTTTATTGGAAATAAATCTCACTAAAAAAGTCTTACGAATGAAAGATTATGACAATAAAACGATAAAAATCAATATATTGCATAACGCGCAGTGTTAACTCCCCAGTCCTGTGTCAACACCACGCCAAAATGCACATAAATTTAACAATTGGTTATTAATTAGCACATTCATCTAAAAAAAACGCTGAAATAACTAATAACATTTCGATAATCCTTCAGCAAGCCCCAGAGTATGATGTTAATAAAATAACAGTGACATCGGGATCCCTCTGGTGGACCATTGAGTGTTATATCCATAAAATCAATGAATAAATTAATGAATAACCATCAGATCTTTTTATATTTCTATGCTGATTTTCAACTTTAGTGAGAAGTTTTACTAATAACGAAAGGAAACGGAGCCGAAAGAGGCTCCGTTGATGCCGAAGAGGAATATCAGGCAAGCAAACCGGGGAAAATGGACTTGATTCCAGTCACAATGAATTCGATCCCTAAGGCCATTAACAACAACCCCATAATACGCGTAATGACGTTGATACCGGTTTGGCCCAGCAGCCGTACCAGCCACGGTGCCATGCGGAACAGTCCCCAACAGCACAGGGCAAACAACGCAATCGCCACAAAAAAACCAAACAGGTTAATCGCACTATGATAACGCGTACCCCAAACAATAGTTGAGCTTATCGCCCCTGGCCCCGCCATCAGCGGCAATGCCAGCGGCACTACGCCGATACTTTCGCGGATTGCTGTTTCTGATTTTTCCTGTTTGTTTTGCTTATCTTCGCCCAGTTTTCCGCTAATCATCGACATCGCGATAGTCACCACCAGAATGCCGCCGGCAATCCTGAACGAATCTATCGAGATACCGAAGAGCTGCAGAATACCGTCACCAAGGAACAGCGAAGTCCACAGGATGATGGCAACTGACAGGTTTGCCGTAAGGTTGGTTTTATTTCGCGCAGCAGCCGTTTGATAGCTGGTCATACTGATAAAGACTGGGATGATCCCGACCGGGTTAACCAATGCGAATAACCCAATGAAAAATTTAAAATAGACAGGAAAATCAAATAGCGTTTGGATCACGGTTAGCTCCGAAGCGTTAGCCGGATAAAATGAGTCATAAAAATTGATAAAATCCGCGCTGAAGATACGCCTTTTGTCAGCATACTTCACCTTCTATCTGTGTATATCTACGTAAATACACTTCCAATACTTAGTGTTATTAATATGTATTAAATATGCTAATGTTAATGACATTCACCCCATCAATTTATTAACACTTACCGATAAACGCTAAAAGGGCCTGCTGAAAGGTGTCAGCTTTGCAAAATTTTGATCCAGATCACGCAATTACTACTCAGAAGTGAGTAATCTTGCTTACGCTACCTGGAGGTAGCGCGTTAGAATTAAGTGGCGCTAGCGTATAAGCTCTTTTAGTAAATCAAGGTAAAGTGGACGTTAATTAACCGTTTGATTTTCAAAACGTTACACAAATTTTCGTCGATCTGTCTATACTCTCGTATCGAGCAGATGATTTACTAAAAAAGTTTAACATTATCAGGAGAGCATTATGGCTGTTACTAATGTCGCTGAACTTAACGCACTTGTAGAGCGCGTAAAAAAAGCCCAGCGTGAATATGCCAGTTTCACTCAAGAACAGGTTGACAAAATCTTCCGTGCCGCCGCTCTGGCTGCCGCAGACGCTCGAATCCCTCTCGCGAAAATGGCCGTTGCCGAATCTGGCATGGGCATCGTCGAAGATAAAGTGATTAAAAACCACTTTGCTTCCGAATACATTTATAACGCATATAAAGACGAAAAAACCTGTGGTGTGCTGGCTGAAGACCACACTTTCGGTACCATTACCATCGCTGAACCGATTGGTATCATCTGCGGTATCGTTCCAACCACTAACCCGACTTCTACTGCAATCTTCAAATCACTGATCAGCCTGAAGACGCGTAACGCCATCATCTTCTCTCCGCATCCGCGTGCTAAAGATGCCACTAACAAAGCGGCTGATATCGTTCTGCAGGCAGCAATTGCTGCTGGCGCACCGAAAGATCTGATCGGCTGGATCGATCAACCTTCCGTAGAACTGTCAAACGCGCTGATGCACCACCCGGACATCAACCTGATCCTTGCGACCGGTGGTCCAGGCATGGTTAAAGCAGCATACAGCTCCGGTAAACCGGCAATCGGTGTAGGCGCAGGTAACACCCCTGTGGTTATCGATGAAACCGCTGATATCAAGCGTGCTGTTGCATCTGTTCTGATGTCTAAAACTTTCGATAACGGCGTGATTTGTGCTTCTGAACAGTCCGTTGTCGTTGTTGACTCTGTATACGACGCAGTACGTGAGCGTTTCGCGACTCACGGCGGCTACATGCTGCAAGGCAAAGAGCTGAAAGCCGTTCAGGACGTTATCCTGAAAAATGGCGCACTGAACGCGGCTATCGTTGGTCAGCCGGCATACAAAATTGCTGAACTGGCAGGCTTCTCCGTACCAGAAACCACTAAGATTCTGATCGGTGAAGTGACAGTTGTTGACGAAAGCGAACCGTTCGCTCACGAAAAATTGTCTCCAACGCTGGCAATGTACCGTGCGAAAGACTTCGAAGACGCCGTTATTAAAGCTGAAAAACTGGTTGCGATGGGCGGTATCGGTCATACCTCTTGCCTGTACACCGACCAGGACAACCAGCCTGAACGTGTTGCTTACTTCGGTCAGATGATGAAAACCGCACGTATCCTGATTAACACCCCAGCTTCACAGGGTGGTATCGGTGACCTGTACAACTTTAAACTCGCGCCTTCCCTGACTCTGGGTTGTGGTTCCTGGGGTGGTAACTCCATCTCTGAAAACGTTGGTCCTAAGCACCTGATCAACAAGAAAACCGTTGCTAAGCGAGCTGAAAACATGTTGTGGCACAAACTTCCGAAATCTATCTACTTCCGTCGTGGCTCTCTGCCAATCGCACTGGATGAAGTGATTACCGATGGTCACAAACGTGCGCTGATCGTGACCGACCGCTTCCTGTTTAACAATGGCTATGCTGACCAGATCACCTCCGTGCTGAAAGCTGCTGGCGTTGAAACCGAAGTGTTCTTTGAAGTTGAAGCTGACCCAACTCTGACCGTTGTACGCAAAGGTGCTGAGCTGGCTAACTCCTTTAAACCAGACGTGATCATCGCGCTGGGTGGCGGTTCCCCGATGGACGCCGCGAAAATCATGTGGGTTATGTACGAACACCCAGAAACCCACTTCGAAGAACTGGCACTGCGCTTTATGGACATCCGTAAACGTATCTACAAGTTCCCGAAAATGGGCGTAAAAGCGAAGATGGTTGCCGTCACCACCACTTCCGGTACTGGTTCTGAAGTTACTCCGTTTGCGGTTGTTACTGACGATGCAACTGGTCAGAAATACCCGCTGGCAGACTATGCGCTGACTCCGGATATGGCGATTGTTGACGCCAACTTGGTGATGGATATGCCTAAGTCCCTGTGTGCGTTCGGTGGTCTGGATGCCGTCACTCACGCCCTGGAAGCTTACGTATCCGTGCTGGCTTCTGAGTTCTCCGACGGTCAGGCTCTGCAAGCGCTGAAACTGCTGAAAGAAAACCTGCCAGCGTCCTACCACGAAGGTTCTAAGAACCCGGTAGCGCGTGAGCGTGTACACAGTGCAGCAACCATCGCCGGTATTGCGTTTGCTAACGCCTTCCTGGGTGTATGTCACTCAATGGCGCACAAGCTGGGTTCTCAGTTCCACATTCCTCACGGTCTGGCGAACGCCCTGCTGATCAGCAACGTTATTCGTTATAACGCGAACGACAACCCGACTAAACAGACTGCATTCAGCCAGTACGACCGTCCGCAGGCTCGTCGTCGCTACGCTGAAATCGCAGACCATCTGGGTCTGAGCGCACCGGGCGACCGTACTGCTGCAAAAATCCAGAAACTGCTGGGCTGGCTGGACGAAATCAAAGCTGAACTGGGTATTCCTAAGTCTATCCGTGAAGCTGGTGTTCAGGAAGCTGACTTCCTGGCACACGTGGACAAACTGTCTGAAGATGCGTTTGATGACCAGTGTACTGGTGCTAACCCGCGTTACCCGCTGATTTCTGAACTGAAACAGATCCTGATGGATACCTACTACGGTCGTGAATACAGCGAAGATCAAACCGCCGTTAAGACTGAAGCAGTAGCTGCTCCGAAAGCTGAGAAGAAAGCGAAGAAATCCGCTTAATTCATCCAGATAAGTTTTAGTTTCACCATAAACGGTCCCGAATTGGGGCCGTTTTTTTTTGCATCTTACGTTATCAGAATCGAAACATGACCAATTCAGCGACGTTTAAAGGATGGACCTGTAAAAGGATGCTTAGGAGGATGCGAGAATAGCGTCAGGAGAGTGTCTGACAGGGTAGCGAACATTAGCGAATGCTCAGCCTACCCTGTGCTAATAAGCGCCCAGAAGCGCGTAGAGTTAGTCGTGGTTGTGTCGTTCTTGTATCGCCGTCAGAGAGCCCTCAGACTGTGCTTGCTTATAATGCTTACGGCATACCGATACATAGCGTTCGTTCCCGCCAATCACCACCTGTTCGCCCTCGTTATAAGGTCGTCCTGCCTGATCAAGACGTAACACCATGCTGGCCTTACGCCCACAGAAACAAATGGTTTTTAATTCAACCAGTTTATCTGACCACGCCAACAGGTATTCGCTGCCGCCAAATAACTCACCACGAAAATCGGTACGCAAACCGTAGCACAACACGGGAATATCCAGCTGATCGACAACTTCAGATAATTCATAAACCTGCTGTCGAGTCAGAAACTGCGACTCATCAACCAGTACACAGTGAATTCTTTGCTGCTCATTCTCAGCCCGAATCTCTTCGAACAATGATGAATTTTGGTTAAACAATTTTGCAGGTGACGACAGACCTATACGCGAACTTACTTTTCCAGCACCAAAGCGGTCATCAATTTCCGCTGTATATACCACGGCACGCATCCCACGTTCCTGATAATTGTACGAAGATTGCAGCAATGCAGTCGACTTACCGGCATTCATTGCAGAATAGTAAAAATATAGCTGTGCCATTGACCGTAGGCCCTCACCCGGGGAAATAAATATGGGAAGGATTGTACCATATTTCACGAACGTGTCGGTGTAGCGTTGCCTGCATAGGCGTATAAATAGGCGTTCAGACTCGCTCAGTGTCGCCTAAATAACCGATCCTTTAAGTGACATGGGAGCGCTAGTACACTCCAGTCATAGCCCAGGTAGCCTGAAACTTGACGGGTATATACACACTCTTTCACAAATAGTGCTCATGAAATTTATCCATACCTCTTATCTTCTTACGGCAATAAAGAAACCCTTCCCTTATTGTTATTGAATCTACCCACTGTCGCCATGTATTAGCGAATTCATGTAAGCAAAACTAATACAAAAGGTTGAAATCACTGCAAAGAGATACTATTTGTACACCATAAAATGTGACCTGAATCTTGAATTTTTACTCTCAGCCGCTGAGAAGCCCCCTCACCAATAAGCCTTTTTTATGCCCAACGTCGCGGTGAATTTAAGACAGATGAATTAATTCTGATACTAAATAAAGCGCAATTTTGAATTCCTTACATTCCTGGCTATTGCACAACTGAATTTATCGCTCTATTATTAGCTCAACAAACCACCCCCAATATAAGTTTGAGATTACTACAATGAGCGAAGCACTTAAAATTCTGAACAACATCCGTACTCTTCGTGCGCAGGCAAGAGAATGTACTCTGGAAACGCTTGAAGAAATGCTGGAAAAATTAGAAGTTGTTGTTAGCGAGCGCCGTGAAGAAGAAAGCGCTGCAGCTGCTGAAGTTGAAGAACGTACTCGTAAACTGCAACAATATCGTGAAATGCTGATCGCTGACGGCATTGACCCGAACGAACTGCTGAATAGCATGGCTGCTGTTAAATCTGGCACCAAAGCTAAACGCGCTGCACGTCCGGCTAAATATAGCTATGTTGACGAAAACGGTGAAACTAAAACCTGGACTGGTCAGGGTCGTACACCGGCAGTGATCAAAAAAGCGATGGAAGAACAAGGTAAACAACTGGACGATTTCTTAATCAAAGAATAATCCAGAAATAGTTTGCTTAAAATCCCGCCAGTGGCGGGATTTTTTTACCTGTACTTCGCACAGTCCCTACCCAGTTCAGGTATAAAAAAACGGTGCTGGATTAACAGCACCGTTCAGACCTGATAATACCAGCAGGTTACTTCTTAATACCCATCTCATCTTCCAGCCAGGCTTTAAATTCAGCGCCGAGAGTATTATGGCGAATACCATATTCAACGAACGCCTGCATATAGCCAAGCTTATTACCACAGTCATGGCTTTTGCCCTTCATGTGATAAGCTTCAACCGTTTCTTTTTCAATCAGCATATCGATAGCATCAGTCAGCTGAATTTCGTCACCGGCTCCCGGAGGCGTTTTTGCCAGCAGAGGCCAGATATCCGCGCTAAGGACGTAACGCCCCACGACGGCCAGATTAGATGGCGCAACATTCGCTTTCGGCTTTTCAACAACGCCAACCATCGGTACGCTTTCGCCTGGTGCTAATTCAACGCCTTTACAATCAACAACACCATAAGCGGTAACATCTTCTACCGGTTCAACCATAATCTGGCTGCTGCCTGTTTCATCGAAACGATGAATCATTTCGGCAAGGTTGTCGCGTGATAAATCAGATTCGTATTCGTCAAGAATGACGTCCGGCAAGATAACCGCAACGGGCTCATCGCCAACCACCGGGTGCGCGCACAATACCGCGTGGCCCAGACCTTTGGCCAGTCCCTGACGCACCTGCATAATAGTGACATGTGGCGGACAAATAGATTGCACTTCTTCCAGAAGCTGGCGTTTTACACGTTTTTCCAGCATAGCTTCAAGTTCAAAGCTGGTATCGAAGTGGTTTTCAATCGAATTTTTAGACGAGTGAGTTACAAGTACAATTTCAGTGATGCCCGCAGCAATACATTCGTTTACGACGTACTGAATTAATGGCTTATCAACCAACGGTAGCATCTCTTTCGGGATTGCTTTCGTAGCCGGTAACATCCTGGTTCCTAATCCCGCAACCGGGATAACGGCCTTTTTGACTTTTGAATTAAGGGCAGCCATTTAAAACTCTCCTGGACTGTTCATGTATTGAACGTGTTCATCAATCTGTATCGCATCCAAGTATATCAGTACCGCGACAAGCTTCTGGTCTGAAAAGGACGCGCGTCGGTATAATTAAGATAAATACGAATAAATCTGGCGCTGATAGTAGCACTCACAGCATGAGGGGGGTGAGCCAATTTCATTCTCACTCCACTCGGTTGTTCATTCTGCAGACAACATCAGGCGCAGCCGACCACCGGCCCCCCAAATTTGGCATTGCCAGGATTCGCAACGTTGGCTCAGTTGATTAAGATACGCATTCCCTAAGGTTCCCAACGGAACGCCATTGCTGATTTGTACATTGTGGGAACCTGTATTTAATGTCGCATTCAGCCCTGCTGATACCAGAATCAGGTTTTTTAATCCGCTGTGGTAATAACCCACCAGCAAAGGGAATTGTCCGGGCAAATTAGCCTGGCGCAATAAATGGTTAACCTGTTTCAATAACGCACCGAGCTCCGGCAATCGTTGATTTTGATGCGCGAGCTGTTCCTGCAGCAAACCGTTAAATAGCGCCCGCAGTAACAATGCTGCCAGAACGCCATTATCCCCTGCCCGCGTCACATCCAGACAATAAAAAGCAAGGTCATGGTCCGATAGCGGTGCAATATCCAGTACCAGCCCCGGCTGATCGGCAGCCACCAATTGACGATAGTTGATCCGACATCGTGAAATAACTTGCGACACAGGAGGCTGTAATTCTTGCAACAGCTTCGCTGCAGCGGCGGGATCACCAACCATCGCATCCCAGTCGCGAAACAGCCGCTCTTCTTCTTCCACGCGTGAATTAAACATATTCGGATACAGACACGCAAAGACGGTTTCGCGCAGGCGGTTCAGGTCCTTTACCGGCTTTAGCAGCACATCATCCACACCCAATCGCAGTGCTTTGGCTATATCAGACATGTTTTCCGTCGCTGATATCACCAGGATTGGGGTCTGATCGCCACGATTACGCAGATACTCTACTAGCTTAAGGCCGTTCATTCGTGGCATAGCCAGGTCGCAGATAATCAGGTCGGGGTTAAAGTGCCCGAGTAATTCAAGTGCTTCAAGTCCATCGCCAGCTACCGCCGTTGTCGCTCCCAAAGAGGAAAACCATGAGTCCATGAGTGAGCGAAATACCGGCTCATCCTCAACGATAAGAATCTGTTTTCCGACCAATGGCTGCGTCATATTCTCCCCCCTGACTGGCTTTAGTAAATAGTGGCATGCTATTGCTACTCACGCCTGTCAGAATTTGCTTAAGTGTTGATAAAAAATGCGTTAGATGTTGGTTTTCACCAGGGGTAGAAGCTCATCCATTTTCTTCTCGACCGCCAGTTGTCCAGCAGCAATGGCTGCGCTGGCGCGGTGAAAATCCAGCGTGGATATTTGCGGACAAAACGGCTGAATCAGGATGTCTGGCGGGTCACCGGCCATGCGGTTACGTTTCAGACGGTTTTCCAGAACCTGAATAGAAGTCGTCATGATCTCCATCGCCGTCGGCGCGGTTACCGCACGCCTGGCCGTTATGTTGCTCAAGCGCTCTTTCAGTCGGGCACGCCATGAAAGCGCGTCGACATCATCACCCGTTTCGGCATCACTGCTGACGTTAAAGGAGAGTAAATCTTGCTGCATAAGATGCGCATCGTGTTGCAGATCGACGGCAATAACGATGTCAGCGCCCAGCGCGCGAGTTAAGGATACAGGAACGGGATTCACCACCGCGCCATCGACCAGCCAGTAACCATTATGCGCTACAGGGGACATCAGACCAGGAATACTGCAGGAGGCCCGAACAGCCAGGTGCAAATCACCTTCCGTGAACCAGAGCTCCCGACCCGTACTCAGATTAGTAGCCACAGTTGCGAAACGGCGAGTGCATTGCTCAATTGCTTCTACCGGCATGACATTACGGTACTGATTGAATACCCGTTCACCACGCAGTAAACCGCCCCTGCGCCACGAGAGATCCATCAGACGTAAGACATCCCAATAGCTGAAAGAACAAACCCATTGTTCGAGAGCAGGTAACTTATTGCATGCGTAGGCTGCACCAACCAGCGAACCAATGGAGCACCCTGCCACAATATCAACATCAATGCCCATATGCTTTAGGGCTTTAATAACGCCAATATGCGACCAACCTCGCGCCGCGCCGGAACCTAGCGCCAGCCCAATTTTTATTTTTCTCATTGTACGTACAAACTTCCCCTGGCTTGCAGACGTAGCAACATCGCTACCGCTCAGTTAACATAGTGCTACCCTGGCGTTTTTACGCCGTTTTTTTATTCCAGGGAGTACTTTGTGTCTCAGCTTTGTCCCTGTGGTAGCGCTGTCGAGTATAGCCTATGTTGCTACCGTTATGTGTCTGGCGCGCAAGTAGCACCTACGCCGTCACATCTCATGCGTTCTCGTTACTGTGCTTTTGTGATGAAAGACGCAGATTACCTTATCAAGACCTGGCATCCGGACTGTCATGCAGCCGAGTTTCGCGACGACATTATCGCAGGATTTAGCCACACTGAATGGCTCGGGCTGACCGTTTTTGAACAACAAACGGCAGACACAGAAAATATCGGCTATGTCAGCTTTGTTGCGCGATTTTCTGAACAAGGTAAAACAGGTGCAATTATCGAGCGCTCTCGTTTTTTAAAAGAAAACGGTCAGTGGTACTATATAGACGGTACACGCCCTCAAATTGGACGAAACGATACCTGCCCTTGTGGCTCCGGTAAAAAATTTAAAAAGTGCTGCGGCTAATCAACGCCCGACAGTATCAATTTTGCAAACATTCTCAACAGGATCACCGCTGCAAATGCATTCATTACAACGAAAAGTGCTGCGTACTATTTGCCCGGACCAAAAAGGTCTGATCGCGCGCATTACGAATATCTGTTACAAGCATGAACTGAACATCGTGCAGAACAATGAGTTCGTGGACCACCGTACCGGGCGCTTTTTTATGCGTACCGAACTGGAGGGTATTTTTAACGACGTCACGCTGCTTGCCGATCTGGATAGTGCCCTTCCAGATGGCTCCATTCGTGAATTAACGCCAGCAGGACGCCGCCGTATCGTCATTTTGGTCACCAAAGAAGCACATTGTCTGGGTGATCTGTTAATGAAGGCCAATTATGGCGGGCTGGATGTTGAAATCGCCGCTGTGATCGGCAACCACGAGACGCTGCGACCTTTGGTTGAGCGGTTTGATATCCCGTTTGAGCTGGTCAGCCACGAAGGTTTAACGCGTGACGAACATGATCTGAAAATGGCCGACGCTATCGACGCGCACCAACCTGACTATGTCGTGCTGGCAAAATACATGCGCGTTCTGACGCCAACATTTGTTTCACGCTTCCCGAATAAGATTATCAATATTCACCATTCATTCCTGCCAGCGTTTATTGGCGCTCGCCCTTACCATCAGGCTTATGAGCGCGGCGTGAAGATCATCGGTGCGACAGCCCACTACGTGAATGATAACCTCGATGAAGGCCCAATCATTATGCAGGACGTAATTCATGTGGATCACACCTACACCGCGGAAGACATGATGCGTGCGGGTCGCGACGTTGAGAAAAATGTATTAAGCCGCGCGCTGTATCAGGTTCTGGCTCAACGCGTCTTTGTTTACGGTAACCGAACGATTATTCTGTAATCGATTGATAATTGAATTGGTTACCTTTACATCTTTACGCGTAAAAATCAGGCAACCAGTTCTTTTTTATCAACGGAATACTTTACAGGGGCGCATCATTTGATATGATGCGCCCCGCTTCCAACGGAAGCAGGCCAGTAACTAGCATTACCCCGTGGTGGGGTTCCCGAGCGGCCAAAGGGAGCAGACTGTAAATCTGCCGTCATCGACTTCGAAGGTTCGAATCCTTCCCCCACCACCATTCATTCCGATAGATTCATAAAATTAGTATACCCCTGGTGGGGTTCCCGAGCGGCCAAAGGGAGCAGACTGTAAATCTGCCGTCATCGACTTCGAAGGTTCGAATCCTTCCCCCACCACCATCACTTCATAACGCACCAGCATCCAATCCATCTGTAATGCCTCATATTCTGCCCTCGATCAAGCCTCAATTCGGGTCGGCAATTTACCTGATGCACTATGCTTATCCGGCAATTAGTCGTAAAAAAACCCCGCCGGAGCGGGGTTTTGTCTTACACAGATAACCGATTAATGACGCGCACGAACAATCTGGTATTTGCGCGTCAGATATTCGACCGGAACGCTCCAGATGTGCACCAGACGCGAGAACGGGAACAACAGGAACAGCGTCATACCCAGCACCAGGTGCATACGGAAAATGAACGCGACGCCATCCAGATATTGAGACGCCCCCCCCTGGAAGGTCACCACTGTCTGCGCCCAGTTCACCAGCTTCATCATCTCGCTGCCGTCCATATGCTGGGCGGAGAACGGAATGGTCAGCAGGCCCAGCGCACACTGGATCACCAGCAGGGAGAGGATCAGAATGTCCGCTCCGGTAGTGGTCGCCCGCACACGTGGGCTGAACAGGCGGCGTTTCAGCAGCAGAACGCCGCCAATCAAACACATCACACCACTGGCACCACCCGCGAACATCGCCATCTTTTGTTTCACTTCAAGCGGCAGCCACGCTTCATACATCCAGTGTGGTGTCAGCATGCCAAGGAAGTGCCCGGCAAAAATCCCCAGGATCCCGATGTGGAACAGGTTTGACGCCAGGTTCATCCCTTTGCGATCCAGCATCTGACTGGAAGCCGCGCGCCAGGTATACTGCCCATAGTCATAACGCAGCCAACTGCCAATCAGAAAGACAGAACCCGCGATGTATGGATAGATGTCAAAGAAGAACGTATTCAGGAAGTGCATTATTGCTGTCCTCCGGTGGTGATATTCAGATACTGCGGCGCAACAGCCCCGGCAAAACGACGCTGGTGAGCGGAAATTTCCGACTCACCACACCCCTGATCGGCGAAGAATTTCACCTGCTCTTCTTCCCAGACCGCATCCAGCGCTTGTGGGGTATCGTCACGCGCTTCATCTGCAATTTTTTCAGCCACTTTATCGCTGTCGATAACGGTATTCGCCAGTTTTAACAGCAGATCGAACAGCACCGCATAACGGCTTTCACGCTGTTGCAAGCGAGCGCTGAGCAGCGCCAGAATCGGCGCGATATCCTGTAACCCCCCTAATGCTTCGCTTTTCGGCAACTGCGCAAGGTATTCCAGATACAGCGGCAGATGATCGGGAAGTTCGCGGCTGTCGAGCTGCAGACCGTGCTGTTCATACTGCGCCATCAGGTCAACCATAGCCTGACCACGATCGCGGGACTCGCCGTGTACATGTTCAAACAGCAGCAACGAGGTGGCGCGGCCACGGTCAAACAGTTCGCTATAGCTTGCCTGCACATCCAGCATGTCCTGCGCGGTGAGATCGCGCAGGAAAATGCCCAGAGTCTGGGCATCCTCTTTATCCAGGTTCTCAGATGACGCGAGTGCATCGAAAAGTTCCTGCTGATGCTGCCACAAGGCAGCATCCGGGTACTCGAGCAGACGCGAAACAATGACAAGTTCAATCATTGGTGCGGCTCCGTTTTGCTGGTCACATCGACAGCGTCGATGCGGCGGCTGTTGAACAGATTGAATTTAGTATCAGAACCGTGGCAACCGTCACCGAAGGTAAAGCCACAACCGCTTTTCTCCGGGAACGCGTCACGCGCCAGTTCACGATGGCTGCTCGGTACCACGAAACGATCTTCGTAGTTAGCAATCGCCAGATAACGATACATTTCCTGTGCCTGCGCTTCGCTTAAGCCCACCTCTTCCAGCGCACGGGTATCAACTTTACCGTCAACGGTTTCCGCACGTTTGTAGTGACGCATCGCCAGCATACGTTTCAGCGCCAACAGTACCGGCTGAGTGTCGCCTGCGGTCAGCAGGTTCGCCAGGTACTGAACCGGGATACGCAGACTGTCAACGTCCGGCAGAATACCGTTGCTGCCCAGCTCGCCCGCATCGGCGGCAGACTGGATCGGTGACAAAGGCGGCACGTACCAGACCATCGGTAGCGTGCGGTATTCCGGATGCAGCGGCAGCGCCAGCTTCCAGTCCATCGCCATTTTGTAAACCGGCGACTGCTGTGCAGCATCAATGACGCTCAACGGAATACCATCTTTCAGCGCTTGTTCAATAACAGCCGGATCGTTCGGATCGAGGAACACGTCCAGTTGACGCTGATACAGATCTTTCTCGTGCTCCGTGCTTGCCGCACTTTCAATCGCATCTGCGTCATACAGCAGTACGCCGAGGTAACGAATACGGCCTACGCAGGTTTCGGAACAAACGGTCGGCTGACCGGCTTCGATACGCGGGTAGCAGAAAATGCACTTCTCAGATTTCCCGCTCTTCCAGTTGAAGTAGATCTTCTTATACGGGCAGCCAGTGATACACATACGCCAACCGCGGCATTTATCCTGGTCGATCAGCACGATGCCATCTTCTTCACGCTTGTAGATAGCGCCGCTTGGGCAGGTCGCCACGCACGCCGGGTTAAGGCAATGCTCACACAAACGCGGCAGATACATCATGAAGGTATTTTCGAACTGACCGTACATCGCCTTCTGCATGTTTTCGAAGTTCTGGTCTTTGGCGCGTTTTTCGAACTCGCCCCCCAAAATTTCTTCCCAGTTCGGACCGCTGGTGATTTTATCCATCCGCTGACCGGTGATCAGCGAACGCGGACGGGCAATCGGCTGCGCCTTACTGTCTGCAGGGGCGTTGTGCAACGTTTGGTAGTCAAAATCAAACGGCTCATAGTAATCATCCATGCCCGGCAGATGCGGGTTAGCAAAGATTTTACCCAGCAGCAGTGCTTTGTTACCCATGCGCGGCTGCAGCTTGCCATTGATTTTACGGATCCAACCGCCCTTCCATTTTTCCTGGTTTTCCCAGTCGTTCGGGAAGCCAACGCCAGGCTTACTTTCGACGTTATTGAACCAGGCGTACTCCATACCTTCACGGCTGGTCCAGACGTTTTTGCAGGTCACTGAACAGGTGTGGCAGCCGATGCACTTATCGAGATTCAGCACCATGCCGACTTGTGAACGAATTTTCATTTTACGCTCTCCTGTACCTGGTCATTGCCTTCGCCATCCAACCAGTTAATGTTCTTCATCTTACGTACAACTACGAACTCATCGCGGTTTGAACCGACGGTACCGTAGTAGTTAAAGCCGTATGCCAGTTGCGCATAACCACCGATCATGTGAGTTGGTTTCGGCGTAATACGGGTTACCGAGTTGTGGATCCCGCCGCGCTGCTGGGTGATTTCAGAACCCGGCAGGTTAACAATACGTTCCTGCGCGTGGTACATCATGGTCATCCCGGCCGGCACACGCTGGCTGACAACTGCACGCGCCGTCAGCGCCCCGTTGCTGTTGAAGACTTCGATCCAGTCGTTATCTTCGATACCAAGATCCTTCGCATCAACTTCACTCATCCACACAATCGGACCACCGCGAGACAGCGTCAGCATCAGCAGGTTGTCGCTGTAGGTGGAGTGGATACCCCATTTCTGGTGCGGCGTCAGGAAGTTGAGCGCTTTTTCCGGGTTACCGTTAGATTTCTCGCCGATCACCGCTTTCACCGAACGGGTGTCGATTGGCGGACGATACACCAGCAGGCTCTCACCGAAGTCACGCATCCACTGGTGATCCTGATACAACTGCTGGCGACCAGACAGCGTACGCCATGGGATCAGCTCATGAACGTTGGTATAACCGGCGTTATAAGACACATGTTCATCTTCCAGACCTGACCAGGTCGGACTGGAGATAATTTTGCGCGGCTGCGCCTGGATGTCGCGGAAACGAATTTTTTCGTCTTCTTTATTCAGCGCCAGATGCGTATGGTCACGACCGGTAAATTCACTCAGCGCCGCCCAGGCTTTAACGGCAACCTGACCGTTAGTTTCCGGAGCCAGCGTCAGGATCATCTCAGCAGCATCAATTGCGGTATCCAGCATCGGTTGGCCTTTCGCCGGACCGTCAGCCTTGGTGTAGTTGAGCTTACGCAGCAGATCCATTTCGCTCTGGGTGTTCCAGGCAATCCCTTTACCGCCGTTACCGATTTTTTCCATCAGCGGACCGATGGAGGTGAAACGCTCGTACGTTGCCGGATAATCACGCTCAACGGTCATGATGTGCGGTGCCGTAACACCTGGAATCAGGTCGCATTCCCCTTTTTTCCAGTCCTTCACGTCCAGCGGCTGCGCCAGTTCAGCGGCGGAGTCGTGCTGAATCGGCAGCGTAACGACGTCGGTTTCTTTACCGAGGTGGCCCACACAAACTTCAGAGAATTTCTTGGCGATGGCTTTATAGATTTCCCAGTCGCTCTTCGATTCCCAGGCCGGGTCAACGGCCGCAGACAGAGGATGAATAAACGGATGCATATCCGAGGTATTCATGTCGTCTTTTTCATACCAGGTAGCGGTCGGCAGCACGATATCGGAATACAGACAGGTACTCGACAGGCGGAAGTCCAGCGTAACGACCAGATCCAGTTTGCCGTCCAGTCCGTTATCCTGCCATTCCACTTCTTCTGGCTTCACGCCGCTCTGCTGGCCGAGATCTTTGCCCTGAATACCATGTTCAGTACCCAGCAGATACTTGAGCATGTACTCGTGGCCTTTACCGGAAGAACCGAGCAGGTTTGAACGCCAGATAAACAGGTTACGCGGATGGTTTTTACCGTTTTCCGGCTGCTCTGCCGCAAAGCGAATAGAACCTTCTTTCAGGGATTTAACGGTGTAGTCTACCGGCGTCATACCTGCTTTCTGCGCTTCTTTCGCGATATACAGCGGGTTAGTCCCTAACTGCGGCGCCGACGGTAACCAGCCCATACGTTCAGCGCGAACGTTAAAGTCAATCAAATGACCGCTATAGCGGGATTTGTCTGCCATTGGGGACAGCAGTTCCTGCGCAGTCACCGTCTCATAGCGCCATTGGCTGGAGTGGTTATAGAAGTAGGAGGTACTGTTCATATGACGAGGCGGACGCTGCCAGTCAAGAGCAAACGCCAGCGGCTGCCAGCCGGTTTGCGGACGCAGTTTTTCCTGCCCTACGTAGTGGGCCCAGCCGCCGCCGCTCTGGCCGATACAGCCACAGAACACCAGCATATTGATCAGGCCACGATAGTTCATATCGAGGTGGTACCAGTGGTTCAAACCGGCGCCGACGATAATCATCGAACGACCGTGCGTTTTATCTGCGTTATCCGCAAATTCACGGGCGATGCGTACAATCTGAGAACGTGATACGCCTGTAATTTTTTCTGCCCACGCTGGCGTGTACGCTTTCACGTCATCGTAACTGGTCGCGCAGTTTTCATCGTTCAGACCACGTTCCAGGCCGTAGTTGGCCATAGTCAGATCGTAAACGGTGGTCACCAGCGCCGTAGATCCATCGGCCAGTTGCAGGCGTTTAACGGGCAATTTATGCAGCAGAATGTTTTCCAGTTCGACTTTACTGAAGTGCTCGGTGCCTTCGCCACCAAAGTACGGGAAGCCCACTTCAGCGATATCATCCTGGCTACCCAGCAGGCTGAGCTGCAGTTCAGTTTCATCACCGGACGTGCCATCGCGCTGCTCAAGGTTCCATTTGCCTTTTTCGCCCCAACGGAAACCAATTGAACCGTTTGGCGCAACCATTTCGCCGTTGCTGTTAATAGCGACAGTTTTCCATTCCGGGTTATTTTCCTGGCCCAGAGAGTCAACCAGATCCGCAGCACGCAGCATACGACCAGCAGCATAGTAGCCGTCGCGCTCTTCGAGCATCACCAGCATTGGCATGTCGGTATAACGACGAACGTAGTCGGTGAAATATTGGCTCGGGTTATCGAGGTGGAACTCGCGCAGCATGACATGACCCATCGCCATTGCCATCGCCGCATCGGTTCCCTGCTTCGGAGCCAGCCACAGGTCGCACAGTTTGGCGATTTCTGCGTAGTCCGGAGTAATTGCTACTGTTTTGGTGCCTTTATAACGAACTTCAGTAAAGAAGTGCGCATCCGGGGTACGGGTCTGCGGTACGTTAGAGCCCCATGCCAGAATGTAGCTGGAGTTATACCAGTCGGCAGATTCCGGTACGTCGGTCTGCTCGCCCCAGGTCTGCGGGGAAGCTGGCGGCAGGTCACAGTACCAGTCATAGAAGCTCAGGCAGGTCCCGCCAATCAGCGACATATAACGTGCGCCGGACGCATAAGAAACCATCGACATCGCCGGGATCGGCGAGAAGCCTGCGACGCGGTCAGGACCATAGGTTTTGATGGTGTAAACGTTAGATGCGGCAATCAGCTCATTCACTTCCTGCCAGGAAGAACGAACGAATCCACCACGACCACGCGCTTGTTTGAAGCTTTTTGCTTTATCGGCGTCTTCGATAATGGATGCCCATGCATCTACCGGATCGCTGTGCAGTCTTTTTGCTTCACGCCACATCTTCATCAGACGTTTGCGCATCAGCGGGTATTTCAGACGGTTAGCACTGTAGAGATACCATGAATAGCTTGCACCACGCGGGCAGCCGCGAGGCTCGTGGTTGGGCATATCTGGACGAGTGCGTGGGTAGTCAGTTTGCTGGGTTTCCCAGGTCACCAGACCATTTTTCACATAGATTTTCCAGCTGCATGAGCCGGTGCAGTTTACACCGTGGGTTGAACGCACGATTTTGTCATGCTGCCAACGCTGGCGGTATCCATCCTCCCAGTCCCTGTTGGTATTGAGAAGCTGGCCGTGCCCATCGGCAAAGGTTTCGCCCTTCTGCTTGAAGTAGCGAAACCGGTCCAGGAATTTACTCATCGGTTTTCTCCTGTAGGAGCCTGACGGCTCTCTGATAAATCGACATTGCTTGATTGAGAGCGAAGGTAACGCTCTGAAAGGGCGTGAGAATTGATAACGATCAAGGCAGGCAGGGATGAAAATTAAGGGTCGATTTTCACATACCCCCTTAGTGGGATATCGATAAATCAATCAACATATTGAATTTTATTGAGTTTTTTTAAACTCACTTATCATACAAATGTTAAATTCTTTATAAGTGGGTATTAAGGGGTATCCCCCCTGTTTAGCATATTGCGAGCGCCGTTCTAACAGGCTGTTGTCGCGTCACAATATAAAAGTATGTTGTAACTAATAGCGGGCAAAAAAAAGCGCGGTCTAACACCGCGCAATGGATAATCAACAGTTACTACTTTTTTATTTTTTAGAATGACGTCCGTACACCGCCCAGGTGATAACCACACAGGCGACATAGAAGATCAGGAATACTTTCATCGCATCGACCGGGGAGCCAGTTAATGCCAGGGACGTACCGAATGCTTTCGGGATAAAGAAGCCGCCGATCGCACCAATAGCTGAGATAAAGCCCAGCGCCGCCGCGGTGTCGGTCGCCGCCTCGCGCATCGCTTTCTCTTCTGAACCGCCTTCAGCTTTCACTCTGTCCATCGTCAGCTTGCGAAAGATAACGGAGATCATCTGGAAGGTTGAACCACTCCCCAGACCAGCCGTCAGGAACAGCGCCAGGAACACCGCAAAGAAGGCGATAAAGTTGCCACCGACACCGTTTGATGGCAGCGTCAGGAACAGTAAGGCACTGAAAATAGCCATCAGCACGAAGTTCACCAGCGTTACGCGGGTCCCCCCCAGTCGGTCAGAGATTGCGCCGCCTGCTGAACGAGCCAGAGCGCCAATCAACGGTCCAAAGAAGGCGTAATGCAGGATCTGTACCTCAGGAAACTGCGTTTTTGACAGCATCGCGAAACCGGCAGAGAAACCGATAAATGAACCGAAGGTTGCCAGATACAGCAGGCTCATAATCCACAGGTGCCCGCGTTTCAGCACCGGCAATTGCTCTTTCAGCGAAGCTTTTGAGGTTGCCAGTTCATTCATACCAAACCATGCGGCCAGCGTTAATACAGCCAGGAACGGGACCCAAATCCATGCGGCGTTTGCCAGATACAGCTGCGTACCATCCGGTTGTTCAACACCCTGGCTGCCAAATGCGGCAAAGATTGACAGTGAAACCACCAGCGGAGCGACCAACTGCATCACGCTGACGCCCATGTTACCCAGACCACCGTTCAGACCCAGCGCGCCGCCCTGCTTCTGTTTTGGAAAGAAGAAGCTGATGTTTGCCATGCTGGAGGCAAAGTTCGCGCCGGCAAAACCGCACAACAGGGAGATAATGATAAAGGTACTAAATGGCGTGGAGGTATCCTGCACCGCAAAACCTAACCATACGCAAGGAATGATCAGGATACCGGTGCTGAACGCCGTCCAGCGACGTCCACCAAACAGGGGGACCATAAAGGAGTACGGTACACGCAGCAGCGCGCCGGACACCGAAGGTAATGCCGTCAGCATGAACAGTTGTTCAGTGGTGAAATCAAATCCGACTTTCGGTAAGTTCACCGCCACGGCGCTAAATAACATCCACACGCAAAACGCCAACAGCAAGCAAGGGACGGAAATCCACAGGTTACGGCTGGCGATTCGATGACCACGCTGCTGCCAGAAGGCGGGATCTTCCGGCCGCCATTCGGTAATTACAGCTCCAGATGCCCTTTCCGGGGCAGATGAGTGACTCATAGACACCTCTGATACTTGTTTCGATGCCTGCCACATTAGGGTTTACAGCTGGAGGTAAGTTGATATAAATCAAAGGAAAAGGTGTCATTATTGATGCCTGAAATTTATCATCATCCTAAATGAGTACATAACTTCGGTAAAAAAGATGTGGTTTTTCACGCTTCTGTCGTCCCCTACTCCCCCTCGTTTAGGATCTCTCCCTCTGGCGGCAATTAAGGGGTAGCCCGTTTGAGGTATGGGTATACTCCAGTGTATCGCCGAGAATAACGCCACTGCCTGCAGCAGAATCGTCATTCAATAAGGTTTTCGGTTTTACGAAAACCCGAAGGAACAAGTCACCATGTTTAAACGTTGTCTTTCCCCGCTTACGCTGGTCAACCAGGTGGCGCTGATTGTTTTATTGTCTACTGCCATCGGCGTGGCGGGTATGGCAGTCTCTGGCTGGCTGGTTCAGGGCGTTCAGGGTAGCGCGCATGCAATCAACAAAGCGGGATCGCTACGCATGCAAAGCTATCGCCTGCTGGCGGCCATACCGCTGGACGCCAACGATCAACCACTGCTGGATGAAATGGAGCAAACGGCGTTTAGCCCGGAATTGACGCGTGCCGCGCAGCGTGACCGACAACAGGCGCAATTAAAAGCCTTACAGGATTACTGGCACACCAAACTGGCACCGGGGCTTGCGCATGCGCAAACGCCTGATGCGGTAGCGCAGGATGTCAGGCGCTTTGTGGGCGGACTGGATAAGCTGGTCACCGCCTTTGACCATACCACCGAGTTACGCATTGAACGCGTCGTTCTGCTGCATCGCCTGATGGCCGTATTTATGGCATTGCTGCTGGTCTTCACCATTATCTGGCTACGCGTGCGCCTGTTACAGCCGTGGAAACAACTGCTGGCGATGGCGCGAGCCGTCAGTCAACGTGATTTTACCCAACGCGCACATATCAGTGGGCGTAATGAGATGGCAGCGCTGGGCTCGGCGCTGAATAATATGTCGGAAGAACTGGCCGAAAGTTACGCGGTGCTGGAACAGCGGGTACAGGAGAAAACGGCGGGTCTGGAGCACAAAAATCAGATCCTCTCTTTCCTGTGGCAAGCCAACCGCCGTCTGCACTCTCAGGTGCCGTTGTGCGAACGCCTCTCTCCGGTACTGAACGGTCTGCAAAATTTGACCCTGCTGCATGATATTGAACTGCGGGTCTATGACCTGGAAGATGAAGATAATCATCAGGAATTTACCTGCCAGTCCAATGTCAGCTGTGATGAGAAAGGCTGCCATTTGTGTCCGCGCGGTACGCTACCCGCCATTGACGGCGGTATCACACTGAAATGGCGGCTAACCGACGCCCATACCCAGTATGGTATCCTGCTCGCGACTTTGCCGTACGGACGCCATCTCAGCCACGATCAGCAGCAACTGGTTGATACCCTGGTTGAGCAACTGACCGCAACGCTTGCACTCGACAGGCATCAGGAGCGTCAGCAGCAGTTGATCGTGATGGAAGAGCGTGCCACCATTGCGCGCGAACTTCATGATTCTATTGCACAATCGCTCTCCTGTATGAAGATGCAGGTGAGCTGTTTGCAGATGCAGGGCGATGCGCTTTCAGATAACTGCCGCGAGCTGCTCAGTCAGATTCGTAACGAGCTAAACGCTTCCTGGGCGCAACTGCGCGAGCTGTTAACGACCTTCCGTTTACAGCTGACGGAACCTGGGTTGAGACCGGCGCTGGAAGCCAGCTGTCAGGAATACAGCGCGCGTTTTGGCTTTACGGTTAAGCTGGATTATCAGCTGCCACCGCGTCTGGTCCCTTCGCATCAGGCGATTCACCTGCTACAAATTGCGCGCGAAGCCCTGAGCAACGCCCTCAAACACTCTCAGGCCGATGAAGTGGTCGTGACGGTGGTGCAAAATGGTAAGCAGGTCAAACTAACAGTGCAAGATAACGGCTGCGGCGTACCGGAAAACGCCGAACGCAGTAACCACTACGGCATGATAATCATGCGCGACCGTGCGCAGAGCTTGCGCGGCGATTGCCGTGTACGCCGTCGCGAGACAGGCGGTACTGAAGTTGCTGTCACTTTTATTCCCGAAACAAACTTCACAGAAGTCCAAGGAGATACCCATGAGTAATCTGGAACCGGCAACCATCCTGTTGATCGACGATCATCCGATGCTGCGAACCGGTGTAAAACAGCTTGTCAGCATGGCGCCCGATATCACCGTTGTCGGCGAAGCCAGCAATGGTGAGCAGGGTATCGAGCTGGCAGAATCCCTTGATCCCGATCTGATCCTTCTTGATCTCAACATGCCCGGCATGAACGGTCTGGAAACACTCGACAAGCTGCGTGAGAAATCACTGTCAGGCCGTATCGTCGTGTTTAGCGTATCCAACCATGAAGAAGACGTGGTTACTGCACTGAAGCGCGGTGCCGACGGTTATCTACTGAAAGATATGGAGCCGGAAGATTTGCTGAAAGCATTGCAGCAAGCGGCTGCCGGTGAAATGGTGCTGAGCGAAGCCTTAACGCCGGTTCTGGCCGCCAGCCTACGCGCCAATCGTGCAACGTCCGACCGTGATGTTACTCAACTGACGCCGCGCGAACGCGATATTCTTAAGCTCATCGCCCAGGGCCTGCCTAACAAGATGATCGCTCGCCGCCTGGACATCACCGAAAGCACGGTAAAAGTTCACGTGAAGCATATGCTGAAGAAAATGAAGCTCAAATCACGTGTTGAAGCCGCGGTATGGGTGCACCAGGAACGTATTTTCTGATAACGCGCGTATGCGTCATTGTTAACGAGGATCATTTTCCGAAACGGTAGTAAACGGTTCGGTCAGTGATAGCGTGATCTCATTGGAAGAGACACGCTGGCCCTGCTCATCTTCTACCACCACAGACAACCGCCAGCGGTTCGTCGCACCTTCTCTGCTGTCCCACTTCGGCATAATAATCGTCCAGCCCTGCGCGCTTCGGTTATTGCTGCCAGCCGTTAAGCTCAACGCCTGAGTATCGCCCTGCCACGTCAGGTGGCGGATCCCATGCAAACTACGCACCTGCAGCTTCAGCGCCACCGTCTCTCCCGGTTTGAGATCCCAGGGTGGCGTGGCCAAAAATACCGACAGCGTTTTACGCTGGCGATACTCCAGCGTCGGCAAATTGTTACGCTGCGGATCGTCATAACGACTGCCGCGCAGTGAACGGCTGTTCGCCACCTCACTGACCATCAACTGTTTTTTTAACGGCACGCCAAAACGGTAACTAAGGGTTAAGCCGAGGTTATTCTGGCTGATGCCGCTTTCCCCCTGCTTATGCTGCGCTGTCACCGTGATTAGCGGCACCGGTGTATAGCTCAGCCCGAGGTTCACCGCCACCGGATTGTGATACCCGGTTCCCGAATGAAATAGATCCACCCGGTCGCCAAAATACTGTTCCACGCTGACGCTGGTATTGAGGTGTTGATAGAACGGCATCCGCATTTGCGCAGTCAGATCGTAGCCGCGGGCCATCCGTTGTTGCTGGGTTGCAAAACGATCCTGCCAGGAAGACAACGGTTGATAATAGTTAGCGGATAAGCGCAAATATTCGCCCCATGCCTCCGCGCCGAGGCCTCCCCGGGGCAAATTTTCATCCAGTAAGTTGTCATAAAAGGTGTTGTAACCCAGTAACCAACCGTCGCGTACCCAACGTTGCCCAATCCCCGCATTACTGACTAAGCCGTCGTCCTGTTGCGTCACTCCTAGCTGGCTCCAGGTAAGATAACGTTGGTTGTCCTGCCACGGCACAAACCAGCTTCCCCGACTCCCGGTAAAACTGCCTTCGTTATCCACCTGCAACCCGATGCTGGCGTTTCCCCAGGGAGAAAGCCAGGATTCCAGTTGCTGATTCACCTGTTCGCTGACCGTATCTCGCACCTGGCCAAACGCGAACTGCTTCGCCTGTTCACCGGTATCAAGCCCGTTATCAGTCATGCTGGCTTCACCAAACGCTTTGACCATTTCGGCAAAATGCTTTTCGCCTGCCCGCGACTCCGGGGCCATGCCAAGATCGGGCAAGCCATCACTATTGTTATCGAAAGGGTTTTCAGCCTGGTGCACAAAGGACGACTGCGCGTTAGCAGTACCGCCTGCCAGCGGCAAGAGTGCGAATACAGCAAGAGAAGAACAGATAATACGGCTCAAATCGTTAGTGGTTTCTTACATCAATTAGCCACAGTGGCATACTTATCTTAAACCATAACGTTTTCAGCGTTGATTTTCAGCCCCTCCCCCTTTTTTCGGCATTATCCTGGCATTGAGAAATAGGTGTAACATACGTGTCGGTTATTAACGCTTACATGCAGTAACAGGAGTAAAAATGCAAAAGATAGTGATCGTCGCAAACGGAGCGGCTTATGGAAGCGAATCGTTATTTAACAGCCTGCGTCTGGCTATCGCCCTGCGCGAACAAGAAGCCGCTCTCGACCTGCGTCTGTTTTTAATGTCTGATGCCGTAACCGCAGGATTACGTGGTCAGAAACCCGCGGAAGGCTACAATATTCAGCAAATGCTGGAGATCCTGACAGCGCAAAATGTTCCGGTAAAACTATGCAAAACCTGCACCGATGGTCGTGGGGTCACGGCGCTGCCGTTAATTGACGGAGTGGCCGTCGGCACGCTGGTAGAACTGGCTCAATGGACGCTGGCTGCAGATAAAGTGTTGACCTTCTGATATACCGTTTTCAGGCAAGCGCACTGAAAGTGTCGATAATTTCCGGATTTAATATTTGATGGGCGCGGTTTCGTTGAACGTTAGCACGCCCGTTCAACCCTTCTGAGGTGTTTTGTCACTTTTGTTTAATCGTTATGCCATTTTTTGATCAAAATCAGCATCCTGTTGCTCCCCCTTTGGTGTTATGCAATGAGTGAAATGTGAACAACATCACGCAGCACTTTCGACAGAAAGTACGTTGTTTTCAAGAACGGGGTGAAAAATGGCATTAGTGAAGGCAAGTTTAAAGTTATTTGGTGGCGATACGGTGGTTGTGCGCTGTTCCGAGCGCTGTCACATCCATCTGATGAGCGAAAAAAATCACGTCAAAGACACGCAGTCCGACATCTTAAGCGTGCAGGATCGTGATAACGCATGGTTGACCGTGCCCTATACCGGCGTCTGGAACGTGCTGATCGACAGCCACAGTCAGTCGCTTGAGCATTCGATAAGTTATATTGCAGCCTAAGCGTGACATGCCCGAAAAGCACCTGGCTTTCGGGCATACAATTCCACGCCGGGTTCAGGCAAACCCTGGCCGCATAACGCCTTCCGGCAGGTTCTCTCCCAGCAATCGTTTGACCGTGATCACCAGATCATTAAGACAATCATCCTGCATCCCCAGCTTGACCAGCTCTTGTTCCAGCGAGAACAGATACTGGGCATTAGTGCCTAAAGGTCCGCTGGCCGCGGCAATAAGCGGCGCGATCACCTGCGCGCGCGTGTCTGACTCAAACAACGGATGGCGCGGATCCATAATAAACACCAGCGCGTTCACCGTACGGCCGTCATCAAGCGCCAGCTGGCACCAGGTCGGCAGATAGCATCCGGTGATCATTTCTCGCTTCCACAACAGAGAAAGCTCTTGTTCCAGCGACGCGTCCGGCAAGCGGTAGGCCACACCGGTGGTACGTCCGCCCTCTTTCAGGGCCAGCATGCGGCCTGGCTGACACGCCGTTCCTCGCCCCGCCGTCAGGCGCAGACAAAATGCACGGTGCCAGCCGACTAATGTGCCGGTACAGGACTCTTCAAACTCTAAGGCCGGGTTCCACATCAACGATCCATAACCGAAGATCCACACCGGTCCATCATCTGGTCGACAAGCGAGCGTGGCGGCCAGTGAGGCTGCACGTTGCTCCGCTGACCAGAGTAGTGATTCTTCAATAGCACCAAATGCCGTCTTACAGTCGGCATTCAATAAAAAATCACGCGTTAACACCTTACACCTCCGCCACTGCTGCTTCCCTGCGACAACTTTTTTGACGCCTTCCGGGCTTTTTTACTGCTCATTTTGAAACCAATAGCTGGACAATAGGCAATTCACCGCTCGCTTGCAAGCCAGTAACCGCGCGGCGTAGCACGATTCGCTAACGCCTGATGCAAGCGAGTTTATAAAGGCATTATAATTGATACTGTTACGTCTTTTTATGCCATTTACCATCATCACCTTTTTGGTAATCATTTTTAACCGCGGCCCACGCCACCTTATGTGCCGTCTCTTCTCGGGTGGCATCGTCACGGCGGTCAGATTTGTCTTTATACTGTTCCCAGGCGCTGTTGAAAGCTTCTTTATAAATGTCCTGAGCATGGGCTGGCAGAACGTGCTGCACGCTGTCAGGCAGATCGCTTTTAGATTTATAGGGCATTGTGAACTCCTCTTTTTAGGCTAAACCTTAAGTGTGGTTAACAATGCGGCGAGACGCCAATAATGGACATTTTTAGAAATTTTCTTTACCTAACCTTCTGTTAATTAAACAGTCTATAAACAAGAAATTGGTTTTTGGCCGCTTTGAGAGGGAAAACAGGTGATGTAGTAAAATTTCGTAAAATGTCACCTACAAAACCACGTTTTCTGTTATTTTTTACATTCTTTAATACTTTTTATAATTATAAATACCTGCAGAGATGGAGAATTAATGCAATGACACAAGCACATGAGGCGGTAAAAACCCGCCACAAGGAGACCTCTCTCGTCTTCCCGATTTTGGCGCTGGTAGTCCTGTTCTTCTGGGGGAGCAGTCAGTCACTACCAGTGGTCATCGGTATTAATGCGCTGGCCCTTATTGGTATATTAAGCAGCGCATTCAGCGTTGTCCGTCATGCGGACGTATTAGCCCATCGACTTGGCGAACCCTACGGGTCGCTGATCCTCAGTTTGTCCGTTGTTATTCTTGAAGTCAGCTTAATATCCGCATTAATGGCAACCGGCGATGCCGCACCTACGCTCATGCGCGATACGCTGTATTCAATCATTATGATCGTAACCGGGGGGCTGGTCGGTTTTTCATTACTATTAGGTGGCCGTAAATTTGCCACTCAGTATATGAACCTATTTGGTATTAAGCAGTATTTAATCGCCCTGTTCCCACTGGCCATTATTGTACTGGTATTCCCGATGGCGTTGCCGGGGGCAAATTTCACTACCGCGCAGGCGCTGTTGGTGGCGTTAATTTCTGCGGCGATGTACGGCGTATTTTTGCTGATTCAAACTAAAACGCACCAAAGTCTGTTCATTTACGAGCATGAAGACGAGGGTGACGACGATGACCCGCATCACGGTAAGCCGTCTGCGCACAGCAATCTGTGGCACGCCGCCTGGCTTATCATTCATCTGATCGCTGTTATTGCCGTGACCAAGATGAACGCCAGCCCGCTTGAGACCTTGCTGACTGAACTGAATGCGCCAGTCGCATTTACGGGTTTCCTGGTCGCGTTACTGATCCTCTCGCCTGAAGGACTGGGCGCACTGAAAGCGGTTCTGAGCAATCAGGTACAGCGGGCAATGAATTTATTCTTCGGTTCGGTATTAGCCACAATTTCGCTGACCGTACCGGTGGTGACGCTGATTGCATGGGCAACCGGGAATGATTTGATGTTTGCGCTGGGTGCGCCAGAGATGATTGTGATGGTTTCATCACTGGTTCTGTGTCAGATCTCTTTCTCCACCGGACGCACCAATGTGCTTAACGGTGCAGCGCATCTGGCACTGTTTATCGCCTATCTGATGACAATATTTGCCTGATTATTATTTTAGACGTACCCCACGGTCCGCTTCAGGGCCGTTTTCTTTTCTGTCGATATAACACAATCGATGGCGCGTCTGGTGCCTGACGGCGACCTTTATACCCTTTTCAAATAGCAGGCCGGAGGGAAACTCCGGCCTGTCACACTCACTTAGTTCTCGGTATCCAGCTCGTCGAAGCTTTTCACCAGGTCATCAATCGCTTTAATCTGCGTCAGGAACTGTTCCAGCTTCGCCAGCGGCAGCGCGGATGGGCCATCGCATTTCGCATTGGCTGGATCCGGATGCGCTTCAATAAACAGACCTGCCAGACCAACCGCCATACCGGCACGCGCCAGTTCGGTAACCTGCGCACGACGACCACCGCTTGCTGCGCCAAACGGATCGCGGCACTGCAGCGCATGGGTAACGTCAAAAATCACCGGTGAGTTGCCGGAGACTTTCTTCATCACGCTGAAGCCCAGCATGTCCACAACCAGGTTGTCATAACCAAAGTTCGCACCACGGTCGCACAGAATAACCTTATCGTTGCCGCCTTCATGGAATTTATCCACGATGTTGCCCATCTGAGCCGGGCTGATGAACTGCGGTTTCTTAACGTTGATTACAGCACCGGTTTTCGCCATCGCTTCCACCAGATCGGTCTGACGAGCAAGGAATGCCGGAAGCTGAATCACATCCACCACATCAGCAACAGGCTGTGCCTGGCTGGCTTCGTGAACGTCGGTGATCACTTTAACGCCAAAAGTCTGTTTCAGTTCCTGGAAGATTTTCATCCCTTCTTCAAGGCCCGGTCCACGGTAAGAGTGGATGGAAGAACGGTTGGCTTTATCAAAGGAGGCTTTAAACACGTAAGGGATACCCAGCTTTTGAGTAACAGTTACGTAGTGCTCACAAATGCGCATCGCCAGATCGCGGGATTCCAGCACGTTCATTCCGCCAAACAGCACGAACGGCAGGTCATTTGCCACGTTGATGTCGCCAATGCTAACCACTTTTTGTTTCATAGGATCGCCTTAAACGGTAGGTAAAGTGTGATTAATCAATGCAATACAATTTGTTTGTGCGAAATAGTATTAATTTGCGCACGAATCATTTCGCTGATCGGGTCTTCCGGACACTGTTCAACGAAATAACTTAAATCTGTCAGCGCAACATGTTCGCACTCGAGCTGCGCGTATATTAAACCACGATCGCGAATTTCATACGGATCTTCAGGATTAAACTGCAATAGTGCTTCACTGGCACGCAGCGCCAGCTCCATTTGCCGCTCTTCCATCAGTGATGATTTCAGCGTGTCGAGCAGTTTGCGGATCACTTCCGCGTTATCCGCCTCATCCAGGTCTTCGTTAAACAGCTCCGCGACCGGGCTGATATTCCCCTTCAACCACACTTCCAGCGTGTGCTCATTTAACGTTTCGCCATTGAATGGATTGATTAGCCACATTTCGCCATCGAGCGACTCAATACGAAGGATCAGTTGCGTCGGGAAAATCACCGGTACCAGCGGCAGCTCCAGTCTGTTGGCAATCCACAATAAGATCGCCCCCAGAGACACGGCGCTACCCTGCCGATTTTTCAGTACCTGGTCAAGCCAGAGTGCATCAGAAAGACGATAGACGCCGTGGGTATCCGTAAATCCCCATTCGCCGTAAAAAAGTGCCAGCAGTTTTTCCAGTTGCTCATCCTGAGACAGGAGCTGGCTAATTTCTTCTTGCGCCAGACTGACCAGACGTTCCAGTTCGTCGTAGACAGTTTGTGTTGGAAAATCCAGACGGATAGACTCCGACGCCAGGATCATCCCATCACACAATGGCGCTTTATTAAATTCGAAATCAGCTAACGACCTCATGCTTACCCCAGTAACGGTATTTTTGTGGTGGCGAGTTTAATGATGATGTACAGCACCACCAGCGCCAGCGGAAATGCGACTAATCGCGCCTGCTGACTGCGCGCCCGACGATAATCGAGCGCAATAAAACCCAAAACGATGTAAATGATAACCCCAAACAGCTTTTCAGTCAGCCATGTCCCGTGCTCAGTGAATGGCAGGATGTGCGCTTTAACCATTAGCGCCACGCCGCTGAGTAATAAAACGGTATCCACAACCGGTGGCACAATGCGCGTCCAGCGTGCGCAGGCAAGACGCGAGTCGGTGTAACGCCACCAAAAACGCAGCGTCAGCAAGCCAACGGAAAGCGCAATACTGATGAGATGAATGTTGAGTAACACACTGAAGGTACTCATGATGGGATGCGTCCAAGCGTAATTCGCTCGTTGCCGCCATAATCACGGCAGGTTTCAACCGCCTGGTAACCCGCACGAGTAAAGACGTCCCGGACGGCCTGCCCCTGCTGCCAGCCATGTTCCAGCAACAGATAGCCGCCGGGCGTTAACACGCGCTGAGACTGGTCAATGATATGCACAATATCCGCCAGTCCCCGATCGCCCGCCACCAGTGCCGACAGAGGTTCAAAGCGTACATCGCCTTGCGCCAGGTGCGGATCCTGTTCGTCGATATACGGCGGATTGCTGACAATCATGTCAAACTGCTGTCCCTGCAAAGCGCTGAACCAGTTGCTTTGCAGCACGCAAACATTGTCGATGCCCAGATGCTGTTTGTTGCGAGTGGCCAGCGCAACGGCATCCGGCATGCGGTCAACCGCCGTTACTGCGCAATCCGGACGTTCGGTTGCCAGTGCCAGCGCAATGGCGCCCGTGCCGGTTCCCAAGTCGAGAATGCGGCACGCTGAGGTCGGCAGGCGAGCCAGCGCCTGTTCCACCAGACACTCAGTATCCGGACGAGGGATAAGCGTAGCCGGAGACACAAACAGCGGCAGCGACCAGAACTCCCGCACGCCGGTTAAATGCGCCACCGGCTCACCCCGCAGACGGCGCTCCAGTAATGTGTCGAGCTGTTGACGCTGCGCCTCGGTTAATACCGTTTCACCGAAAGCCAAAATAAAGGTGCGTCCCTTACCGGTAACAAACTCGAGCAAAATCTCGGCGTCACGGCGCGGGCTTTCACTTGCCTGTAATTGACTTATCGCTTCACGCAGCCAGTGCTGATAATCCATTAATCCTGCTCGGACAACGCCGCCAGTTGGTCGGCCTGGTATTCCTGGACAATTGGCTCAATGAGCATATCCAGTTTGCCTTCCATCGCTTCATCCAGACGGTAGAGCGTCAGGTTAATGCGGTGATCGGTCACGCGACCCTGCGGGAAATTATAGGTACGGTTGCGATCGCTGCGATCGCCACTGCCCAACAGATTGCGACGCTCAGAGGCTTCTGCCTGTTGACGTCTTGCCACTTCGGCGGCACGAATTCGCGCCCCCAGCACCGACATCGCTTTCGCTTTGTTTTTATGCTGCGAACGTTCGTCCTGGCATTCCACTACGATACCGGTCGGCAAGTGGGTAATACGGATTGCGGAGTCGGTGGTGTTAACGTGCTGCCCCCCTGCGCCTGATGAGCGGAAGGTATCAATACGCAGATCGGCCGGGTTGATGTCCGGCAGTTCGGCATCCGGCAGTTCCGGCATGACCGCGACCGTACAGGCAGAAGTGTGAATACGGCCCTGTGACTCCGTCGCAGGTACGCGCTGCACACGATGCCCACCGGACTCAAATTTCAGTCGACCGTACACGCCTTCGCCGCTAATTTTGGCAATGACTTCTTTAAACCCACCATGTTCGCCTTCGCTGGCGCTCATGATCTCTACCCGCCAGCGACGCGATTCAGCGTAACGGCTGTACATGCGGAACAGATCGCCGGCAAACAGCGCGGCCTCATCACCACCGGTTCCCGCACGCACTTCGAGGAAGGCGTTACGTTCGTCATCAGGATCTTTAGGCAACAGCAGAACCTGCAGATGTTGCTCCAGCTGCTCGCATTTATCTTTTGCTTCACGCAGTTCATCCTGCGCCATTTCACGCATTTCAGGATCGTCGAGCATCATCTGAGCCGTCTCGATATCTTCCTGAACCTGTCGCCAGTCCGTAAAACAGCGAGATACATCGCTTAATTGCGCATATTCGCGCGACAGTGCACGAAAGCGTTCCTGGTCTGCGATAGTACCCGCATCCCCGAGCAGCGCCTGAACTTCTTCATGGCGTTCATGCAGGGCTTCCAGTTTGGCAACGATAGAAGGCTTCATAGGCGTAAATGCACCCTGTAAAAAATAAGATTGGTGTGCTGCTACTCCAGCCCGAGGCTGTCGCGCAGAATATTCAGGCGTTCATTATCCCCGTCACGGGCGGCCTGTTGAAGTGATTTGGTTGGTGCATGGATCAAGCGGTTGGTCAGTTTCCAGGCCAAATCCTGCATAATGGCTTGCGCATCACCACCCTGTTGAAGAGCGGCCAACGCTTTGGCGGTCAGTTCATCACGGATCTGTTCTGACTGACTGCGATACTCGCGGATAGTTTCACTTGCGCCCTGAGCGCGTAGCCAGGCCATAAATTCGCTGGTTTCCTGCGCCACAATGGTTTCGGCTTCCACGGCCGCCGCTTTGCGCTGGGCCAGGTTATGCGAAATGATGCTTTGCAGGTCGTCAACGCTGTACAGATAGGCGTTGGACAACTTACCCACTTCCGGCTCGACATCGCGCGGTACGGCGATATCCACCAGCAGCATAGGTTGATTACGGCGATTTTTAAGCGCGCGCTCCACCATTCCTTTGCCGATAATCGGCAGCGGGCTGGCGGTAGAACTGATAATAATATCAGCATCCTGTAAACGCGCGTCGATATCACTCAGCGAAATCACTTCGGCGCCGACTTCATCCGCCAGCACTTGCGCCCGCTCGCGGGTACGGTTGGCGATGATCATCTTCTTCACTTGATGCTCACGCAGGTGTCGCGCCACCAGCTCAATGGTTTCGCCTGCGCCCACTAACAGCACGGTCACCGTGGAGAGCGATTCAAATATTTGCCGCGCCAGCGTACAGGCGGCAAAAGCCACGGACACGGCGCTGGCACCGATGTCTGTTTCTGTACGTACACGTTTAGCGACAGAGAATGATTTCTGGAACATGCGCTCCAGCGCACTGGCGTTCAGGTGACCTTTTTGCGAATCCGCAAAAGCTTTTTTCACCTGCCCCAGAATCGCGGTTCACCAAGCACCAGCGAATCCAGACCGCTGGCAACACGCATCAAATGACTGACGGCGTCGTTGTCCTGGTGCCAGTACAGGCTATTGCGCAAGTCTTCTTCATTAAGATTATGGTAATCGCACAGCCAGCGAACCAGCGCTTCTTGCAGGTTATCCTGCTCTTCAACGCTGAGATACAGTTCCGTACGGTTACACGTCGACAGCACCACCCCGCCCTGCACCATTGGCTGCGCAAGCAGGCTGTCCAGCGCCTGATCGAGCGTATCCGGCGAAAACGTTACGCGTTCTCGCAGCGATACAGGTGCCGTTTTATGGTTAATACCAAGCGCTAAAAGGGTCATGTGTGCGGGAATAGTACCAGCGTTGATAAGGTTAGACTGGGTGCATCATACAGGATGCGTGCGGTCAATAAAAGAGACTGCCCCCTTTTGGAGTAATAGCTTAGTGCACAAATTTGAGCGATTTAAGATAACTTGAACGTAGACGATGTATGATGGCGGCGCTAGCATTAAGAGTTATAACTGCAACGTATCTCAAGGATTTGTCATCATTATGACCCTGCCTGATTTTCGCCTGATTCGCCTGCTGCCGCTCGCGGCCCTGGCTCTTACCGCCTGTACGCTCAATGCGCCGAAAGGTCCCGGCAAAAGCCCTGACTCTCCACAGTGGCGCCAGCACCAGCAGGAAGTACGCGCCCTGAACCAATATCAGACGCGCGGTGCATTTGCGTATATTTCCGATCAACAGAAAGTCTATGCCCGCTTTTTCTGGCAACAAACCGGACAGGATCGCTACCGTCTCCTGCTGACCAATCCCCTGGGCAGCACTGAACTGGAACTCAATGCCCAGCCGGGCAACGTCGAACTTGTCGATAACAAAGGCAAGCACTACACCGCTGACGACGCCGAAGAGATGATTGGTAAGCTGACCGGCATGCCTATTCCATTGAATAGCCTGCGCCAGTGGATCCTTGGCCTGCCGGGAGACGCCAGCGATTACAAACTCGACGATCAGTATCGTCTGAGTGAAGTGAACTACAGCAAAGACGGTAAAAACTGGAAAGTGGTCTATAGCGCCTACGACAGCAAAATTAAGCCTGCGATGCCGGCAAACATGGAACTGTCCGACGGCGATCAGCGTATTAAGCTGAAAATGGATAACTGGATTGTGAAATGATGACCCACTGGCCCTCTCCGGCAAAACTGAATCTGTTTTTATACATCACCGGGCAGCGTGCGGACGGTTATCACACCTTGCAGACGCTATTCCAGTTTCTTGATTATGGCGACACGATAGGTATTGCGCTGCGTGGCGACGGCGAAATCCGCCTGTTAACGCCGGTGGAAGGCGTTGCACATGAAGACAATCTCATTGTCCGTGCGGCGCGCTTGCTGATGAAGGCGGCGTCTGAAAGCGATCGCCTTCCCAAAGGGAGCGGCGCCGACATCAGTATCGAAAAACGCCTGCCGATGGGCGGCGGTCTTGGCGGAGGTTCGTCTAATGCAGCTACCGTCCTGGTGGCGCTGAATCACCTTTGGCAGTGCGGACTTTCGGTTGATGAACTGGCAGGACTCGGCTTAACGCTGGGGGCGGACGTTCCCGTATTCGTGCGCGGCCATGCGGCCTTTGCTGAAGGCGTAGGTGAAATTCTGACCCCGGTCGAGCCAGCGGAAAAATGGTATCTGGTCGCCCACCCGGGAGTCAGTATTCCGACGCCGGTGATTTTTAAAGATCCCGACCTCCCGCGCAACACGCCAAAAAGGTCAATAAAAACGTTACTAAAATGTGAATTCAGCAATGATTGCGAGGTTATCGCAAGAAAACGTTTTCGCGAGGTTGATGCGGCGCTTTCCTGGCTGTTAGAATACGCGCCGTCGCGCCTGACTGGTACAGGGGCTTGTGTCTTTGCTGAATTTGACACTGAGTCTCGTGCTCGCCAGGTGCTTGAGCAAGCCCCGGAATGGCTCAAAGGCTTTGTGGCGAAAGGTGTCAACCTCTCCCCATTGCACAGAGCGTTACTCTAAATCGTTCGGGTTTCAGGAAGATGGCGAAATATGCCAGCACACATGAAACGTGAAAGATGACGAGTAAGCCGGGCAAGCTGAGTTGCGGTGACAACGTCACCCTGTTCCAGACGTTGCATCGCGCTCTTTAATACACCGCATGGAGAGGATACTGCCTGGCCCGCACAGTTTTCGGCAGATTCTTTCCACCAATGGACGCATGCCTGAGGTTCTTCTCGTGCCTGATATGAAGCTTTTTGCTGGTAACGCCACCCCGGAACTAGCACAACGTATTGCCAACCGCCTGTACACTTCACTCGGCGACGCCGCTGTAGGTCGCTTTAGCGACGGCGAAGTCAGCGTACAAATTAATGAAAATGTACGCGGTGGTGATATTTTCATCATCCAGTCCACTTGTGCCCCTACTAACGACAACCTGATGGAATTGGTCGTTATGGTTGATGCGCTGCGCCGTGCTTCCGCAGGCCGTATCACCGCCGTTATTCCTTACTTCGGCTATGCACGTCAGGATCGTCGCGTACGTTCCGCTCGTGTACCGATTACTGCTAAAGTCGTCGCTGATTTCCTGTCCAGCGTTGGCGTTGACCGCGTCCTCACCGTTGACCTGCATGCTGAACAGATCCAGGGCTTCTTTGACGTACCGGTTGATAACGTATTCGGTAGCCCGATTCTGTTAGAAGACATGCTGCAGCTGAATCTGGACAACCCGATTGTGGTTTCTCCGGACATCGGTGGCGTCGTGCGTGCCCGCGCTATCGCTAAACTGCTGAACGATACCGACATGGCTATCATCGACAAACGACGCCCGCGCGCGAACGTTTCTCAGGTGATGCATATTATTGGTGACGTTGCAGGTCGTGACTGCGTGCTGGTTGATGATATGATCGATACCGGCGGTACGCTGTGTAAAGCAGCAGAAGCACTGAAAGAACGTGGTGCAAAACGCGTATTTGCTTACGCTACCCACCCGATCTTCTCAGGTAATGCGGCAAACAACCTGCGCAATTCAGTGATTGATGAAGTCGTTGTCTGTGACACTATTCCACTGACTGACGAAATCAAAGCACTGCCAAACGTGCGTACATTGACCCTGTCGGGTATGCTGGCCGAAGCGATTCGTCGTATCAGCAACGAAGAATCCATCTCTGCTATGTTCGAACATTAATCGAGCCCGGCTCAAAAACCCGCTGCGGCGGGTTTTTTTATCTGCAACATCTATTTGTATGACTTATGCCTCCTTCACCTGCCATTTAGTTGACAGATGATGCGCTCATGGATGAAACATTATTGTGAACAGATTATTTTCCTCACATGTGATGCCTTTCCGCGCCCTCATCGACGCTTGTTGGAAAGAAAAATATACCGCTTCTCGCTTTACCCGCGACCTGATCGCCGGGATAACCGTTGGGATCATTGCCATTCCGCTGGCGATGGCCCTGGCAATAGGCAGTGGCGTGGCGCCGCAGTACGGCTTGTATACCTCAGCCGTGGCTGGGATTGTTATCGCCCTTACCGGGGGTTCACGTTTTAGCGTATCTGGACCAACTGCCGCCTTCGTGGTGATTCTGTATCCGGTGTCGCAACAGTTTGGGCTGGCAGGCCTGCTGGTCGCAACGCTAATGTCCGGGATATTCCTGATCCTTTTCGGCCTCGCCCGTTTTGGTCGCCTGATCGAATATATCCCGGTATCCGTTACGTTAGGTTTTACATCGGGTATTGGTATCACCATCGGTACCATGCAGATTAAAGATTTTCTCGGTCTGCAAATGGCCCATGTCCCGGAGCACTACCTGCAAAAGGTCGGCGCGCTGTTTATGGCCCTGCCAACCCTCAACGTTGGCGATGCCGCAATTGGCGTGGTGACGCTGGGGATCCTGATTTTCTGGCCGCGTCTGGGGATCCGACTGCCGGGCCACCTTCCTGCGCTGCTGGCAGGCTGTGCGGTAATGGGGATTGTGAACCTGACCGGCGGCCATGTCGCCACCATCGGTTCTCAGTTCCACTACATTCTGGCTGATGGCTCGCAGGGTAATGGCATCCCGCAGTTGCTGCCGCAACTGGTATTACCGTGGGACATGCCGGAGTCAAACTTTACCCTGAGCTGGAGTTCGTTACAGGCGCTGTTACCGGCCGCCTTCTCCATGGCGATGCTCGGGGCGATTGAATCTCTACTGTGCGCCGTCGTACTTGATGGGATGACTGGCACCAAGCATAAAGCCAACAGTGAGCTGATTGGCCAGGGCCTGGGTAACATCGTGGCACCGTTCTTCGGTGGTATCACCGCCACGGCGGCAATTGCCCGTTCTGCGGCAAACGTCCGCGCCGGGGCGACCTCACCAATTTCAGCGGTCATCCACGCGATTCTGGTGATCCTTGCCCTGCTGGTGCTTGCGCCGCTGCTTTCCTGGTTACCGCTTTCCGCCATGGCCGCCCTGCTGCTGATGGTGGCATGGAACATGAGTGAAGCGCATAAAGTGGTGGATCTGCTGCGTCATGCGCCAAAAGACGACATCATTGTCATGCTTATGTGTATGTCGCTGACCGTGCTATTCGACATGGTGATCGCCATCAGCGTCGGTATCGTTCTCGCCTCCCTGCTGTTTATGCGTCGTATCGCGCGCATGACGCGTCTGGCGCCGGTCAACGTAGATGTACCTGACGATGTGCTGGTGCTGCGCGTTATTGGCCCACTTTTCTTTGCCGCTGCGGAGGGATTATTTACCGATCTCGAATCGCGTATTGCAGGTAAACGTATTGTGGTCTTAAAGTGGGACGCGGTCCCGGTACTGGATGCCGGTGGTCTGGACGCTTTCCAGCGTTTTGTAAAACGCCTCCCGGAAGGGTGTGAACTGCGGATCAGTAATCTGGAATTCCAGCCGTTACGTACCATGGCGCGCGCGGGCATTCAGCCGATTGCCGGACGCCTGACGTTCTTCCCGAATAAAGACGCCGCGCTGGCAGATATCAGCTGACGTGTAGCCCAGCCAGGCGAAGCGCCGCCGGACTACAAATGACAGGCAAAAAAATGGCTCCCGTGTGTGGGAGCCATTTTTATAATCAGCTTATTGCTTACGCGTTCAGCAGTTGCTCAGCTGTCGCTTTCACGCTTGCCAGCAGGACTTTGACATCCTCCAGACACACCGTTGGGTTCAGCAGCGTCAGCTTCAGGCAGGTTACGCCATCCGCTTCGGTCACGCCAACATTGGCGCTACCAGAAGCCAGCAGAACGTCGCCAATACGCTGGTTCAACAGCGCAACGAACGCCATGTCGTCACTGTGCGGACGGAAACGGAACAGCACGCTTGCCAGTTGCGGCTCCATCACCAGTTCCAGATGCGGCTGAGTTTTCACAAACGCAGCCACATCACGCGCCAGCGTTACGCCGTTATCAATGATTTCGGCATACTGCTTTTTGCCCAGCGCTTCGAGCCCCATCCACAGCTTCAGCGCGTCAAAACGGCGCGTGGTCTGCAGCGATTTCGACACCAGATTCGGTACGCCCGCCTCTTCATCAAAATCAGAGTTCAGGTACGCCGCCTGGTAACGCATCAGCTCGTAATGACGCGCGTCTTTCAGCAGGAACGCGCCGCAGCTGATGGTCTGGAAGAACTGTTTGTGGAAGTCCAGCGTCACGGAATCCGCCAGTTCAAGGCCGTTCAGGAAGTGACGATACTGCTCAGAAAGCAGTAACGCCCCGCCCCATGCTGCATCCACATGCATCCAGATCTGGTGTTCTGCCGCCAGCGCCGCAATGTCCGCTAACGGGTCGATCGCACCCGCATCGGTAGTACCAGCAGTGGCGACAATCGCCATCACCTGTTCGCCGTTGGCTTTCGCCTGGGCCAGCTTGTCTTTCAGGTCAGCCAGATCCATGCGTGAGAACGCATCAGTCTTCACCTGGGTGACGGAACGGTAACCCAGCCCCATCAGCGCCATGTTCTTCTGCACAGAGAAGTGCGCGCTTTCAGAGCAAAATACTTTAATTTTACTCAGGTCGCCGGTCAGACCATTCTGCTGAATGGAATGCCCCTGGCGGGCAAAGAAGGCGTCGCGCGCCAGCATCAGGCCCATCAGGTTGCTCTGGGTGCCGCCGCTGGTGAACACGCCCGCGTCGCCTGCCGCATAGCCCACCTGCTCACGCAACCATTCGATCAGTTTGATCTCAATGATGGTCGCCGACGGGCTCTGATCCCAGGAGTCCATACTCTGGTTGGTGGCGTTGATCAGCACTTCTGCCGCCTGGCTAATCACCAGGCTCGGGCAGTGCAGGTGCGCCACGCACTGCGCATGGTGAACCAACAAGCTGTCTTTCAGAAAGTATTCAACCGCACGCTCAATAGCGGCCTGGTTGCCCAGGCCCTGAGACGTAAAATTCAGGTTGATACGTTCGCGCAGTTGCTCAACGGTTTTGCCCTGATACATCTCAGGTTGCTTCAACCATTCAACGACCGCTTGCGTACTCTGCTCGATAGCGTCCTGGTAGGCAGCAATGCTTTGTGCCGAGCCGGACAGAATCGGATTTACGTCTGACATTCGATCCAACTCCGTTTAAACCGGCTTCACGCCAGCGCCCAGCAGGGCATTTTCGAATTTATCGAGGAAAATCTCCAGCTCTGCGTTGGTGATCAACAGAGACGGCAGCAGACGCAGTACGCAACCGTTACGGCCGCCACGCTCCAGAATCAGGCCGTTTTCGAAACATTTTTTCTGCAGCAGCGCGGAAAGCTCTCCATCGGCCGGGTAGCAGCCCATGTGATCCTGCGCTTCGTTCGGCTTAACGATTTCCAGACCAATCATCAGGCCCAGACCACGTACCTGGCCGATAACCGGGTAACGTTTCTGCAGGTCAGTCAGTTTGCCTTTCAGCCACTCGCCCTGGGCAGCAACTTTATCGGCAATCTTGTCGTCTTTGAGGATTTTCAGCGTTGTCAGACCGGTCGCCATCGCCAGTTGGTTGCCGCGGAAGGTGCCAGTGTGATGGCCCGGGGCCCAAGCATCGAACTGCTTTTTAATGCCCAGTACCGCCAGTGGCAGACCGCCACCAACCGCTTTGGACATCACGATGATATCCGGCTCAATACCGGCGTGTTCGAAGGCGAACAGTTTACCCGTGCGCGCGAAGCCTGCCTGAACTTCATCGATAATCAGCAGAATGCCGTGTTCCTGGGTCACTTTACGAATACGCTGCAGCCACTCGATCGGAGCCGGGTTTACCCCGCCTTCGCCCTGCACCGCTTCGAGGATCACGGCAGCCGGTTTACGCACGCCGCTCTCAACGTCGTTGATCAGGTTTTCGAAGTAGTAGGTCAATGCTTTGACGCCAGCGTCGCCGCCGATACCCAGCGGGCAACGGTACTGATGCGGATACGGCATAAACTGCACTTCCGCCATCATGTTGCTGACGGCTTCTTTCGGCGACAGGTTGCCGGTCACGGACAGCGCGCCGTGGGTCATCCCGTGGTAGCCACCGGAGAAGCTGATGATGCTGGAACGGCCGGTAACTTTCTTCGCCAGCTTCAGCGCCGCTTCAACGGCATCGGCACCGGACGGCCCGGTGAACTGCAGGCAATACTCTTTGCCCTGGCCCGGTAATAAAGAAAGTAAATACGATGAGAATTCATCTTTTAACGGTGTGGTAAGGTCAAGCGTATGTAACGGTAAGCCGCTTGTGATGACACTTTGAATGCTCTGCAGCACTTCAGGATGATTATGACCAAGCGCCAGGGTTCCGGCACCTGCCAGGCAATCAAGATATTGATTATTTTCTACGTCAGTAATCCAGACGCCCTGCGCTTTAGCAATCGCTAATGGCAGTTTACGTGGATAGCTGCGGACATTAGATTCAAACTCAGCCTGTCTTGCTAAAAAGGTATCATTGCTCTGTGGTAATGAATTAGCACTTAAAGTATCAATACGGACTTTATCCGTCATCATATCACTCCTACAACCAGGTGTAGATTAACGCCTGATTGAATAAATGGTTATAAGGGTTACCTGTAAAAAAGCGCGGCTAATATATGTTGTTTTAGCCCTGGACTCAATCATTTATTTTTCAACACATTTAGCGGGTGTTTTTTCTTTATAATTCAAAGTGTAACAGCCACCCTTCATTACGAAATCCTAAAGAAATATATCTATTTAATTAACAATTACCGTAGCCAATTGCAACGCATACGATGTTATAAAAACCATGTAATTTTCATGTTTTTATTATTTTTTTACACGTTTTTACCATTAATAATGTACGCGTTTTCTTGTTACGACATGATTTTTCACTTATTTGTCGATAAATCGAATAAAAAAGTCGATCCCTAAATATAAATCACTTAGTATGGCGCGCTTATTTGCAGGCTATGTAAATAAAATTAATGCGCAGCACCCGGTAACGCGTACAGGCGACACGCGTTTTCGACAACAGGAATTCCCTGGGTTGTCAGCAGAAATGTTCGCGGGCGGACATTTCGTAAGGCGAACACCGTTTCCCCTTATGCCGAGAATGAAAATTTTCTAGCCATACTTTTATGGCGCCCTGATATGAGATTGTTATGACTCGCATTTATCCACCATCCGTCGTTGCCAAATTTGGCGGCACCAGCGTCGCTGATTTTGATGCGATGAACCGAAGCGCCAGCATTGTCCTTGCTGATCAAGATGTCCGTTTAGTCGTACTGTCTGCTTCTGCAGGCGTTACAAACTTACTGGTCGAGCTTTCTGAAGGTCTGGAAACGCATCAACAATTAGATAAGCTTGAGACCTTACGCGCCATCCAATACAACATTATTTCCCGCCTGAAGCAGCCGTCCGTTATCAGCACGGAAATCGATAATCTTCTCAACAACATCCGCCATCTTGCACAAACGGCGACCGTTTCACCGTCTGATGCGCTAAGCGATGAATTGGTCAGTCACGGCGAGCTGATGTCCTCTTTACTGTTTACTGAAGTCTTACGTGAACGGCATGCCGAGGCCGGGTGGTTTGACGCCCGCAGCGTGATGCGTACCAACTCGAGTTTCGGCTGCGCCGAACCCGAACTCAGTACCTTGCACCACCTGGTGGAGACTCACCTGCGCCCTCGTCTTGAGCAAGCGATTATGGTGACCCAGGGGTTTATCGGCCGGGATGCCGCAGGGCATACCACTACGCTGGGACGCGGTGGTAGTGATTACACGGCGACGCTTCTCGGTGAGGCGCTTCACGCCGCACGCGTGGACATCTGGACCGATGTCGCAGGGATCTACACCACCGATCCGCGCATTGCGCCGCGGGCCAAACGGATTGACCACATCTCATTTTCCGAGGCCAGCGATATGGCCGCCTTCGGTGCGAAGGTCCTCCACCCGGCTACGCTGCTTCCGGCAATGCGCAAAAGCATTCCGGTTTTTGTTGGCTCAAGTAAGGATACGGCTGCCGGTGGTACGCTGGTGCATAACACCACCGACAACCCACCTCGCTATCGTGCGCTTGCCGTGCGCCGTAAACAGACGCTGTTGCGATTACATAGTCTGGAGACACAACCGTCCGGTTCTTTCCTGGCGCAGTCCTTCGCCATTTTAGCTCGCCACGCGGTCACGGTGGATTTGGTTACAACCTCAGAGAACAGTATTGCGCTGGCGCTGGACGCGACTCACGCAACCTCAGGTGAAGATCATATACTGACCAGCGCATTGTTTACCGCATTGTCCTCCCACTGTCGTGTGGAAGTGGAAACCGGACTGGCATTAGTGACTTTGGTGGGGAATCGGCTGACTCAGGCGGCGGGGGTTTGCAAAGACGTTTTTGCCTGGCTTGAAGAGCATACGGTGCGAATGATTTGCCACGGCGCGTCAAATGACAACCTGTGTTTCCTGTTGCCCGCTGAAGACGCGGATAGCGCGGTTAAAACGTTACATTATCGGTTATTCGAATAACGTTTCTTATATTCCGTAGCGAATATAAAAGTGCTTTCTATGCAAGGATAATGAACAAGCAGAGTCCTGGTTTTTCAACCAGGACTTTGTATTCAAACCGCAGCCCTTTCTGCCGGGAAACGATTTAGTTATGACGATGAGTGGTATCACCGCGACGACAGCGTTTGTCATAATGGCGTACCCACCAGTAACGGTCACTGATTTGCTCGTGCCCGCCCACTCTGGCTCCCGCCAACCACAGAACACCACCTACAAAAATACTGAGCACAGCACCATGTGCGAAAAACTGTGGCAGATTAAATTGCGGCAATTGGTTTAAAATAGAGTAACCAACACCCCCCACCATCACCACCAACCCTAAAGCCATGAGCACGTTACCGAGTAACGAAGCGTTTTTGCGTTTCATGTGTCACCTCCGGAACTTTGGGTTGCTACAGGGAATACCCCTAATCCTTATGTGTAAAGTATAGACAACACTGCCGTTCGCAAGTGCGGGAGCGATCACAATTACAAACACTCGCGCAACAAAACTTTACAAATAAGCTACTGAACATACTCAATTTCTAATAGTCCATTTGTGCAATTATTCAGTTTTTGGCGATTAGAACGCAGTTTTTTGTCAAGAGCAGCATCAGACAGTAAACTACACGTCGTTTATGGAAACACTCAGGACAAAACACGTGACGATTAAATTGATTGTCGGCCTGGCGAACCCCGGCGCAGAGTATGCGGCAACGCGACACAACGCAGGCGCATGGTATGTCGATTTACTGGCAGAGAGATTACGCGCGCCCCTGCGTGATGAGCCGAAATTCTTCGGCTACACCTCCAGAGTAACGCTCGAAGGGGAAGATGTCCGTTTGCTGGTACCGACCACATTTATGAATCTCAGCGGCAAGGCAGTGGGTGCGATGGCCAGTTTTTATCGTATCAACCCCGATGAAATTTTGGTCGCGCACGACGAATTAGACCTGCCGCCTGGCGTGGCAAAATTTAAGCTCGGTGGCGGTCATGGCGGACATAATGGCCTGAAAGACATCATCAGCAAGTTGGGCAATAACCCCAACTTTCATCGTTTACGCGTGGGAATTGGTCATCCGGGTGATAAAAACAAAGTTGTCGGATTTGTTTTAGGCAAACCGCCTGTTTCAGAACAGAAGTTAATTGATGAAGCAATTGACGAAGCGGCACGTTGTACCGAGATTTTATTCAAAGATGGTCTGACCAAGGCAACGAGCCGGTTACACACCTTTAAAGCGCAATAAGCAGCGATGTGCGGCATTTTTCTCGCGTGCTGTGTATAATAGGCAGAGTTATTTACTTTTCTACAATCTGTTTTCCATAACAGGTTGAATATCAAAAGATTAAGGTGATTTAAACATGGGATTCAAATGCGGTATCGTCGGTTTGCCAAACGTAGGCAAATCCACCCTGTTCAACGCGCTCACAAAAGCGGGTATTGAAGCGGCAAACTTCCCGTTCTGTACTATCGAGCCGAACACAGGTGTTGTCCCGATGCCCGATCCGCGTCTGGATCAGTTGGCCGAAATCGTCAAACCGCAGCGTATCCTGCCAACAACGATGGAATTCGTCGACATTGCCGGTCTGGTAAAAGGTGCGTCCAAAGGCGAAGGTCTGGGTAACCAGTTCCTGACGAACATCCGTGAAACCGAAGCTATCGGCCACGTGGTTCGCTGCTTTGAAAACGACAACATCATCCACGTTAATAACAAAGTGGATCCGGCTGACGACATTGAGGTTATCAATACCGAACTGGCGCTGTCTGACCTGGATACCTGTGAGCGCGCTATCCATCGCGTACAGAAGAAGGCTAAAGGCGGCGATAAAGACGCTAAAGCGGAACTGGCTGCACTGGAAAAATGCCTGCCACAGCTGGAAAACGCTGGCATGCTGCGTGCGTTGAAAACGCTGACCGATGAAGACAAAGCGGCTATCAAATACCTGAGCTTCCTGACGCTGAAGCCAACCATGTATATCGCCAATGTCAACGAAGACGGTTTTGAAAACAACCCATACCTCGATAAAGTGCGTGAAATCGCCGCAGCTGAAGGCTCCGTGGTTGTTGCAGTTTGCGCTGCCGTTGAAGCTGACATCGCAGAACTCGATGATGCTGACCGTGAAGAATTCATGGCTGAAATGGGTCTGGAAGAACCTGGTCTGAACCGCGTAATCCGCGCTGGTTACGAACTGCTGAACCTGCAGACCTACTTCACCGCTGGCGTGAAAGAAGTTCGTGCATGGACCATTCCTGTTGGCGCAACGGCTCCGCAGGCGGCGGGTAAAATTCATACTGACTTCGAGAAAGGCTTTATCCGCGCACAAACCATCGCTTTTGAAGATTTCATCACCTATAAAGGTGAACAAGGCGCGAAAGAAGCCGGTAAGATGCGTGCAGAAGGTAAAGATTACATCGTTAAAGATGGCGATGTGATGAACTTCCTGTTCAACGTCTAATAAAACTTCTCGTCTCATGAGGTTTCATCAAATCTCATGAATATCGAAAAAGTCTATAAAATCCACGCAATTGCGTGGATTTTTTCATTTCATAGAGTGTAAATCCATCTCGTAACGAGACAGTACAAACAAGAGCTCGTTATGCTCACCGGAATTCAATGCCGTAATGCTAAACCTAAAGTTGGCCTGTACCACGAAGTAAAACCTTACAGGCAAAAAATAATCCTCTGATGTCGCTGCCGTTTTATGAATTTCATTCATAGCGGCTATTTAATGTGCGTAATTATCTTTCCTCCCGACTTCGTTAGTCTTGGTCACATGCGGACACACTCATTATGTCCTGATATGACCAGCCTGAGTGGCTGGCCAAAGGTATCGTCTGATAGGGGTTAAATACTCTTATCGAAGAAGACGTCCAGCTTTTGCAAAGCCTTGTCGACGTACTCAGGAACCCAATACGTCTCGATATGGGTAGCGCCATCGATCAGGAAGAGTTCTTTGTCTTTTGTACCGGTGGCTTTCGCAAACGCATCTTCCGTCATATAGAGCGTATCCGCTTTTGTGCCAGCAATCATCAGCAGCGGTTTATTGATGAGATTGATATGGTCCGTAACGTCAAAACTCATCAAATCTAACAGGCTGCTTGTCGTGTATTTAAACGTAGAGTTCGGGTGCGCGTGAGTTTTCCAGTAGTACTCATAGCCCTGTCGATATAAGGCAAAGGGTAACTTAGCGATCTGTTCATCAGTCAGATTGGCATCACCGGAGTACAGGACTTCGCCTCCGGAAGCTTCCTGAGCACGTGCGTCAGAAGCCTGCTGAAGACGTTGCTGAATAGTATCCAGCTGTGAGTCCTGAAAACCGTTGCGGCGCACCAGGCCTGAATTAAACATGCTGATGGTTGCGATCGATTTAAACCGTTGATCCGTTTCGGCCGCAACAAGTGAATAACCGCCACCTCCGCAAATACCCAGCAGACCGAGGCGGGAAGTATCCACTCCCGGATACTGGCTGATGTAGTCAGCCATGCCGTGGATATCCTCGATGCGATTAGCGGGTTTATCCACGCTGCGAGGCATCCCACCGCTCGCGCCCTGATAAGCCGCGTCGGCAGTAATCGTGATGTAGCCCTGTTCGGCGAGACGCTGGGCATACAAGCCTGCGACCTGCTCTTTTACGCCGCCATTCGGATGTGCAACCACCACAGCAGGATATTTTTCGGCGGGATCGTAGTTAGCAGGGGTATAGACATTCGCAGCTATCTGAATGCCATGCAGATCGTACTTCACCGGATGAATGTTGACCTTGCCTTTGACGTTCTCAGTGATGGCACCGTCATAGGCCAGGGTGAATGGATTTTTTTTGTAATCAGCCGCATTGACTGAGGTGGCCCCGGTTATTGCCGTGAGCAGTATTGCAGTTAACAGATTGAATTTCATGGTCTCTCCCGATGAGTTTCAGGCTTGCGGATTTAAATGTGCAGACTCAGGTTAGAGAGAGAGGCCTGTCAGCATCGTGACAGGTAAATAACATTTTTGTCAGCAAGCAGGCTGAGATGGCTTCATGTTTCTGACAATGCTGTCAGGTAAGCGTCAGCTTTATGTTGGCAATCAAGAGGCAGAATAAGCCCGATTGAACAGTTAAGAGGAAATCCCGTTATGCGCCTGTTGCTAGTCGAAGATGAAGAAAAAACGTCAACCTATCTCAACCGTGCGTTGAGTGAATCCGGATTTACGGTAGATGTCTCTGCAGATGGCGCTGAAGGTCTACATTACGCACTGGAGCTTGACTACGACGCGATAATCCTTGATGTAATGCTGCCGGGGATGGATGGCTACCGGGTACTCGAGGGGGTGCGGGCCGTCAAACAAACGCCGGTACTGATGCTCTCGGCCCGCGGTTCGGTCGACGAGCGCGTCAAAGGGCTTCGGCTTGGCGCGGATGATTATCTCCCTAAGCCCTTTTCGCTGATTGAACTGGTGGCGCGCATTCAGGCACTGGTGCGTCGCCGCGCTACGGATGGCGCAGACATCACCCAGCTGCAAATTCACGATCTGCATCTCGACCTGCTGGCCCGCCGCGTATTTCGCGCCGGAACGCGACTGGAGTTGACCGCAAAAGAGTTTTCCCTGTTAAGTCTTCTGGCCCGGCATCAGGGGGAGATCCTGTCAAAAATGATGATTGCTGAGCAGATATGGGACATGAATTTTGACAGCGATGCCAATGTGGTTGAAGTCGCCATTAAACGTCTGCGAGCCAAAGTGGATGCCCCATTCGACGTCAAACTGTTACATACCGTTCGTGGCATGGGGTATGTCCTCGAAGTCCGGTCGGAATAAATGAAGAGGCTCAGCATGCCTAAACGTTCCATCTCCGTTCACCTGGCGCTGATGTTTGCCTTATCCGCGCTGCTGATTGTGTCCATTATCGGCATCTTGCTCAGAAGCTCCTTACATGACTCTTTGCAAAAGCAGATGCACAACGAACTGTTGTTCCGGGAATCATTAATGAGTCCGTGGATCGCCGCACGAACCTCGGCTGACGGCTGGTCGACGTTGGCTAATAAATTTACTCTGCTAACCAATTCTGAAGGTGAGCGCGTTCGCTACTGGATAGTGAGCGATAACCCGCGCTTTAGCATGGGGGGAATACCACCGGTGGGCGTTCAGTGGTCTTCTTTGCAGGAGGGATTTAATAAAGTGCCCGGCGCATCGGAAGGTGCATGCTCACTGTTCCTGTTAGTGAAAACCATCCCCGCCAACGGTGAAAGGCCTGAGCTGCGCTATGTGGTTGCCATCGACTCTACGCCGTATATGGGCACACTTGATGCGTTCACACGGACGCTGCTGATTATTGCCGCGCTGGGCGTACTGATTGTCGCCTTACTGGGATACGTTGTTTCACGGATTGGCCTGCGTCCGGTGGGCATGCTCAGTCAGCAGGCACAACACCTTGCACCAGGTGACCATGGCCAGCGCCTGAATACCTGCGCGTTGCCCGAAGAACTGCAGCAACTGGCATCATCATTTAACGGTGTGTTAGAGCGTCAGGAAATCGCCTGGCGACAGCTCGAGAGCTTTAATGCCGATGTTGCGCATGAACTTCGTACCCCGCTGACTAACCTGATCGGTCAGACGCAACTCGGGCTATCACGCCGACGTTCACAAGATGAACTGGAAGAGTTATTGGGTTCCAATCTGGAAGAGCTTGAACGCATGACGTCGATAGTTAACGACATGCTGTTCCTGTCGCACGCGCACGCGGGTGAACATGCTTCCCAGCTTACGCAAGTCTCCCTGCGAGAAGAAACCCTGAAAACAGCGGAATATGTTGAACCCTCTTTTGCTGAAAAACAGCTTTCGCTGGAGGTTGAGGGCGACGTCACGGCGCATATCGACAGGCGGCTGTTTCATCGTTCACTGGCTAATTTGCTGGAAAATAGCGCCAGGCATTCCCCCTCCAATAGCACGGTTACGGTGCGCTTAAGCGAAAAAGGCAATCAAGCTTGTGTAGACGTTTCTAACCCTGGCGATCCGATAGCGCCAGAGCACTTACACCGGCTTTTCGAACGGTTCTATCGTGTTGACACCTCCCGAGCCAGGAGTGATACCCATCATGGGCTGGGCCTGTCGATCGTCCGCGCCGTCGCCATTATGCACCGGGGAGATGTCTTTGCCCGTAGCGAGAACGGTATCAATACCTTTGGCCTGACGTTTGCTAAACAGCCTGACGCTATCCGACCCGGGAGACTGATTTCAGAGACAAAATCGGGATCTCCGCGCGCAAAGACTTCTGACAAAATTGTCAGAGAGTCGTCAGTCTGATGTCAGGCTATCTGCGCCAGAATCACTGCTGATACTCACCACGGCTGATTGAAGGAATGAAACAGTGAGAATGAAAAAGGTATTTAGCGGGTTTCTGGCGATGATGGTCATGGGGCTTCTGGGGCAGCCCGCGTTCGCATCAGAGGATTCATCCGCACACGCCCGCACGCTGATTATCTACTTTTCACAGCCAGAGGAGATGAAACCTGGTGCCGTGGATGGTTTTTCCGGGGCCAGCGTATTACAAAAAAATACGCCGGAGACCGGCAGCACGCAGTTTATTGCGCAACTGATTCAGAAGCAGACTCACGGCGACCTGTTTCGCATTGAAACCGCCACTCCCTACCCTCGCCAGCATGATGCACTTTTGCGCGTTGCCGAAAAGGAACAGCAAACGAAAGCCAGACCCTCGCTAAAAACGCCGCTCCCTGACCTGAGCGATTACGACACCATTTACGTCGGCTACCCCATCTGGTGGTATACCATGCCAATGGTGATATACAGCCTCTTTGAGCAAAATGACTTTGCAGGCAAAACGGTCGTTCCCTTTACCACCCATGGTGGCAGCAGGTTAGCCGACTCCCTGCGAGAAATTGCTCGCATGCAGCCACAGGCCAAATTAATCACTCGTGCGCTCGCGATCTCGCGCAACGATATTTCAGCTCCTGACGTGCCCGCGCAGGTTGAGCAATGGGTAAAACAAGTCCAGTCACAGCGTTAATCCCTCGACATGAAGAAAATTTATATTTTCCAGGTCATGCAGGATGCGCTGATGACGTTACTTCTGCTGGTATTGATGGGATTTCACCTTCACGGTGAAATCGTGCATGAATGGGCGGGTATTATTTTTACGCTGCTCATCATGCTGCATTTATATCTTAACCGGCATCGCTTGTGGTCACTGTCGCCCAATATTCCGTTAACCATGCTGGTAGTTAACAGAATCATTAATGCAGTGACATTCGTTGTCATTCTGACCGCGATTGTCTCGGGCATGATGCTGTCCCGACATATCCTTCTGGACCAGGCGTTCCACAACCCGGCGAGCTGGGTCAGGAAAGTACACATGACGTCCGTCCACTGGGGAATGCTCATTCTGGCGCTGCATATCGGGTTGCACTGGAAAATGCTGGCGACTTTTTTCTGCCGGGTCCTGAACATCTCCAGCAATTTATTCTTTGCAAATGTCATGATGCCAGGAGTTTTTTCGCTAATCGCACTACTGGGATTGTACGAATTACTGAACCAGGACTATCTCGATTATTTGTTGATAAAGGTCGATTTCTCCTTTTTCGATTACGATGAATCTGCCCTACTTTTTTATCTACGCTACCTGGCCATTATTGTTTTATTTTCATTAATGACACGGTTTTCGCTTTGGGGCCTTATTTTTAGAAAAGACAAAGCCGCGTCACCATAATAAGGGTTAACTGACAGAATTGTCAGGCTGGCGTCAGTCTGACGACATCTCCCCCTGATTAGAATCATTGCAGACCCTCTCCATCATTGTAGATAAGGACGCTTTGCATGATCAGACATTTACGTTACCTCGGGCTGTTACTGCCCCTCTTTACGTTTTCATCCTGGGCGGCGGAGCAAAATCCCGCTGTCCATATCGCCACCGCCGGAAGCCAGAATGCGGTGTACGGGGCAGCAGAGAACTTTACCGGTCGCGTCCGGGTTGATCCTCTCTTCAAACCAGATAACGAAATTAGCGTTTCCGGGGCTTATGTCACCTTTGAGCCAGGTGCTCGTTCCGCCTGGCATACGCATCCGGCAGGCCAGCGGCTGATTGTGACCTCGGGAGTTGGGCTTACCCAACAAGAAGGCCAGCCGGTGCAGGTCATCCGCGCTGGCGACGTTGTCTCTTGCCCAGCGGGCGTCAAACACTGGCACGGGGCGGCACCCGGCAGCGCAATGACGCACCTGGCGATAACCGGGATTGTGGATGGCAAAAGCGTTAACTGGATGGAGAAAGTGACAGATGAACAATACCACGCCCATTAAGGCATTAACGGCAGCGGTACTGCTGACCTTTGGTTTGGGTCTCACGGCACATGCTGCGCCCGTCAATAAAGGAGCCTCAGAAATGAACCACGAACAAACGGTTTCAGATACGCTGTCAGCTCGCCAGCAAGCCATTCCGTTGATTGCGGCATCAATGGCCAGCAGTCAGATGGATAAGCTGAATGCGGCACTGAATCAGGGGCTTGATGCAGGACTCACGATAAACGAGACCAAAGAGATTCTCGTCCAGCTCTATGCCTATACGGGATTTCCCCGTAGCCTGAACGCGCTGAATGAACTGATGAAAGTCGTCGAAGCACGTAAACAACGTGGCGTTGAAGACGTTGAAGGTAAAGAGCCGGTCGCCGCCATCCCTGTCGGAGATGAGCTTCGCCGTGTCGGTACCGCAAACCAGACTAAAATCTCCGGCGCCCCCGTCCAGGGACCTCTGTTTGATTTTGCCCCGGTCATTAATCAATTTCTACAAACGCATCTGTTCGGCGACATTTTCGCCCGCGATAACCTCGACTGGCAAAGCCGCGAGCTGGCAACGGTTGGCGCATTAGCCGCCACGCCGGGCGTTGAAGCTCAGCTGTTATCGCATACGCGAGCCAGCATGCGAGTCGGCCTGACGGCAGCGCAACTGCGCCAACTGGCACAGGTTCTGCGTGAACATGGCGAAGAAGATGCGGCTACGCGGGCGGAACAGGCGCTGCAACAGGCGTTAGCAAACAGTTAGGCGTTCGTTTGAGACGATACGGTGCTAATCCTCCGCATTCATGAGTCTGCCAAATAAGGGCAATCAAAGGTGCTAAATAATTCACGCTGACAACTCAGATATGATTGAACGGCAAACATAACAGAGGATGTAATCTTGAAAACTGTCTTAAAAACGCTGGCCATCTGCGCGATGGCGGGTGGCATGGTGGCTCAGTCGGTATACGCCGAGCCGCTGGTCATTCAGGAACAGGGAAGCTTTTCTGCTGGTGGCACAATCATCACCGCACCAGGGAAATTTGACGCGAAAACGCCGCTGGACTCTGCGGGTCAAACCTGGCATGGCGATCATGCGTCTGTGTTCTACCAAATTCCGGAGAATCCGCATAAATACCCTATCGTCATGCTGCACGGCGCAGGCCAGTTCTCCCGCACCTGGGAAACCACCCCGGATGGTCGCGAAGGATTCCAGAACATATTCCTGCGTCGTGGATTCTCAACTTATCTTGTCGATCAGCCCCGCCGGGGCAGCGCCGGGCGCACGACGGTAGAAGGTACGGTTACGCCTAAACCGGATGAACAGATGTGGTTTAACCAGTTCCGCGTTGGCGTGTGGCCAGAGTATTTTAAGGGCGTTCAGTTTTCTCACGACAAAGAAGCCCTGAATCAGTATTTCCGTCAGATGACCCCAAATACCGGGCCGTTTGATATCAATGTTATCTCCGATGCGATGTCCGCCGTCGTGGATAAATCTGGCCCGGCTATCCTTTTCACCCACTCCCAGGGTGGCGGACCAGGCTGGTACACGGCGATGAAAAATGACAAGGTCAAAGCCATTGTCGCCTTCGAGCCTGGTAGCAGCTTTGTCTTCCCGGAGAAAGAGCTCCCTGCCCCAATGCCAAGCGCGTTCGACACGCTGAAGGGTGAACCGGTGCCGATGGAGCAGTTTATGGCACTGACTAAAATTCCGATTCTGATTATTTACGGCGATAACATCCCGGATAAACCTGTCGCCATGCCCGCGCAGGACAGCTGGCGCGTACGTCTGGCAATGGCTCGCGAGTGGCGTGACGTGGTGAACAAGCATGGCGGGGATGTCACTGTGACGCATCTGCCTGAGGAAGGAATCAAAGGGAATACCCACTTCCCGTTCTCGGATCTGAATAACGTGCAGATTGCTGATATGGTGAGTAAATTCCTGGAGGAAAAAGATCTACAATAGGAAGAGCTAGTATTGAGCCTTCATTATTGAGGGCTCAATACAATCATCAGTTATATCAAAAAAAAATAAAATGGGGGAGCGAAAGTCTGCTATAAGGGAGAGGCGGAATTTTGCTTCCCGCTAATTTCACATTATATTAAGGATAGCATCCCAGTTGGTGTTCTTTCACCATATACCCGAGCATAAATACCGGTATTTACTTCTAAAAAAGGGGCATGTCGTAAAGCCGTTAACGAAAGTGATGAATTATAGATAGAAAACCTTAAAGTTTTATTAAATTTGGAAAATTTAAATAATCAGTCATCTTAAGGTTAACATAATAATATCTCCCCATTATTGATAGGACATCTGTGAGAGGTCTTATCATGCGAATAATCTCGCCCTACACATTAAAATGGCTACATGGCGGAAGCGAACATAATGATATTTCTGCATTAATACGCGAAAACTATCATCAGGTTTACCATGCTTCACTTTCCCGCTGTATGCCCTGGCTTCTTGGTATGTATGACGCCAACGGTGAACTTAAAGCCGCATGCGGCGTCCAGGTGGCATCTCATGGAACGTTATACCTGGAACAATACCTTGATACTCCAATTGAAACGACATTATCGTCGCGGCTGGAACTGCCTGTTCCGCGTGAAGCAATTGTCGAAATCGGCAATTTCGGCGCGCGTGATGGTGCCAGCGCGCGGATTATGTATGCCGCCCTCTGTCTGTTGCTTAATCAATATCACTACGGATGGATCGTGTTTACTGGTACGAAGAAAATCCGCAACACCTTCTACCGTCTGAATCTACATCCCATTCAGTTGATGTCTGCTGATCCTGGCAGACTGGGCGATGCGGCCCTGGAATGGGGTGAGTACTACCAACATGATCCACAAATAATGGCAGGAGAACTGACTGGCGGATACACAGCGCTGAGTCAGAACACCATGCTGTTAGCCCTGTTTACGCCATTACCAGATGCCCCATGGACTGATCTTTCAGGAGGACGCCATGTTTCTTAACGCGCTTGAGCAGCAGGCTCGTCTACATCCCGATAGCGTAGCCCTGCAAGGAGAAACCCGGTTCTGGAGCTGGCGGCAATATCATGAAACCGTGATTGACACCGCAACACGATTACAGTCACTCGGAGTTAAATGTCTGGCGCTGGAAGCCGACAACAGCCCGGAGTGGGCGATCATCGATCTCGCCTGTCTGGCTTGTGGGATCATTATTATCCCTGTCCCCGCCTTCTTCACCGACGCACAAAAAGAGTGGGTACGCGCATCGGCATCGGTTGATGCGCAAATCGGCGGCGAGTTGATGGTCGGCTGGCTGAGGCATGATTTCCCATTCGGCAGACTGCAAACTCGCCAGATTACTGCTCCAACGCCCCTGCCTGCCGGGACGGCCAAAATAACGTATACCTCTGGCACTACAGGTGAACCTAAAGGCGTCTGTCTGAGCCAGGAAGGGATGTTCTGGACTGCACAAACGCTGGCCAGGGCCCTGCAGAATATCAATTCGCAAAAGCATCTGGTCACACTACCGCTCAGCATTCTGCTGGAGAATTTGTGCGGAATCTATATCCCTATGTTGCTGGGCGCACAGACAGTGGTACTGCCCTCTGCACAGATTGGATTCGCAGGTTCCAGCCAGTTTAATCCCTCTCAGTTTTTCCACGTGTTGATGAAATGGCATCCACAAAGTCTGGTGTTGGTGCCAGAACTGTTACGGGCGCTGCTCCACCTGCACCAGCAGATCCCGGAAAGCACGCAATCCTTGCGCTTTATCGCCGTCGGCGGTGGAAAAATTTCAACCCAGTTGTTGGCATTGGCGGGACAAAGCGGTCTACCGGTATTTGAAGGGTACGGCCTTTCGGAATGTGGTTCCGTTGTGGCACTGAATCTGCCTGATGCGGCAAAAGCGGGCAGCGTCGGCAAACCGTTACCGGGTATCAAGGTATCGGTTGATGCCAGTCAGCAACTGTATGTAAACAGCCCGGCCAATGCGCTGGGCTATCTGGGGACTGAACCACCCTCGCAGAATGTTGCGACTGGCGATCTCGGCAAAGTGGATGAAGAAGGATTTATATATCTTCATGGGCGTCTAAAAAATATTCAGATAAATGCTTTTGGTCGCAATTTCTCGCCAGAATGGCCGGAAGCTGAAGCAATGGCATGTTCGGCGGTCCGACGTATTGTGATCTTCGGCGAGGGATTGCGACGCAATGTTGCCCTGGTTGATGTCTTTGAAGGTCAACAGGAACTGGCCCGTGAGCAACTTCAGGCCCTCTCCGCTCGCTTGCCTGACTATGCCCGGTTCCATCGACTGCTTTTTACTTCAGTCCTGTCATCTCCCGATATGTTTACCGCCAATGGGCGTCCCCGGCGGAGCGCCATCTGGCACTCCCTGAAACAAGATATTCTCACCTGCAGTGAGGAGGAATAATCATGAGTTTTTATCAGGAACTGCAAAAACAAACCGCTGAGGACCGTCAGCGGTTACTGGCATCGCCAATCATCGCCCGCTGCCAGCAAGGCGATATTTCCCGCGCAATGTATATCCACTTTCTGACGCAGGCATATTACCACGTCAGCCATACCGTACCGCTGCTGATGTGCGCCGGCAGTCGTCTTGGTGCTTCACATGAAGCAGTGCGAGGAGCCATTGCCGAATATATTGATGAAGAGTACGGACATCAGGAATGGATCCTCAATGATATTCGCACCTGTGGTGGCGACGCGGAAAAAGTCAGAAATGGAACGCCTGGGCTGCCAATCGAAATGATGATCGCTTACCTCTACTATCGTATTGAACGAATCAATCCAATGAGCCTCTTTGGCATGGTCCAGGTACTGGAAGGTACCAGCGTGTCGATAGCATCAGCCGTTGCCGCACAAGTTGAGCATACGCTGGCGCTACCTGAGCAGGCTACCACTTATCTGCGTTCACATGGCGAGCTTGATCAGGGACATTTGCGATTTTTTGCATCTCTGATGGATACCATTACCGATAAGGACGATCAGACTGCCATTATCCACACCGCCCGTCGTGTTTATAACTTGTATGGGCAGATGCTTGAGCAACTGGGAAATGACGCAAATGAACCTGCATGACAAGACGGTTTTACTCACCGGCGCAAGCGGGGGTATCGGTCAATCGCTGGCACTGTCGCTGGCGAAAAAAGGGGCACGGCTTTGCCTTGTCGGGCGCAACGAGCAGGCAATGAAGCTTCTGCAACAGACACTTCCCTATGCGGAGCGGCACAGCATCGCGCTAATGCGTAATTATTCTGATGATGAAATCAACGCGCTGGCCGCACGATTTAGCCAGGATGGTGGGCTGGATATCCTGATAAACAATGCGGGAAGTAGTCGCTTTGCGTTGTTTGAACAGCAATCTTTTGACGATATTCGTGAGCAGATCCGCGCCAACATTGAGATCCCGGCCTTACTCACCCGTGCTTTAATGCAAAAGATGAATACACCAGGGATCGTGCTCAATATAGGGTCTATCTTTGGGGAAATTGGTCATCCAGCCTGGAGCGTTTACAGTGCGACCAAAGCAGCGACACACCGTTTTTCTGAAGCATTAGGGCGTGAATTACAGGGTAGCGGCATCACGGTACTGTATGCCGCTCCGCGTTCAACAGAAACCTTGCTGAACAACGAACATGTGTATGCCCTGAATCAGAAACTCGGCAACAGTAGCGATTCCCCCGACTTTGTTGCCGCGCGACTCACCCGTCTACTTGAAACTGAACAGAAACGCTACCGCTTTGGCGTGATGGAACGCCTGTTTGTCAAAATCAATGCCTGGTTTCCCACCGTCATCGATGGGGCATTAGGAAAGAAATTACCTGTGATTCAGTTATTTGCCAGAAAACCGCTCAAGGGAGAACATAAATGAGAATTCTACATGTACTCATTATTGCGACAGTGATACCTGTCTCTGCAATGGCGAATACGACGCTGGAAGATTTACAGCATGAGTGGTCCATTTGCCAATATCAGACGTTAGCCGCGAAAAAAGAGAGTTGTTTCAGTGCGCTCAGCCAAAAGACCCACAATGCTATTCAAGCTAACAATACCGATGCACCGTTGTTAATCTGGTCAGGTATCATTGACAGCAGTTGGGCTGGCGCCAAAGGCGGTCTTGGCGCGCTGAGCCTTGTTAAACAGGCGCGCAGTAATCTGGAAAAAGCCATTGAGATTGATCCAGGCGCATTGCAGGGGTCAGCCTGGACTAGCCTCGGTGCGCTGTATTATCAGGTACCAGGCTGGCCGATTGGTTTTGGTGATAAAGAAAAAGCCGAAGAAATGTTAAAGAAAGCGCTGGCGATCAATCCTGACGGTATTGACCCTAACTATTTTTATGGTGACTTTCTATTGCAGGAGAAAAAAAACCAGGACGCGAAGCGCTATCTGGATAAAGCACTGAAAGCTCCGGCGCGCCCAGGACGAGAGATTGCTGATAATGGACGCCGTCGTGATATTGCGAAGGATCTGGCCAGTATTAAGTAAAAAACCAGTACCCGCAGAATATACTGTGCCGCCCACTGTTCCCTGTGAACGGTACAGATATTCCCTTTTTCCTTTGACGAGAATAGCCATCACTGTGGTGATGCCTTCGTCTTTTTCAGGCTTGTCATCCACACCCAGCTCACCTATTGTAGGCGTCATTTCAGCACCGTCTGGCAGACTCTCAATTTTCTGACAGCATAGCGGACACCAAATAAGATGGGCGCTATCCATGAAATTGTTAACTACAGTGCGTAAAAAAGCCCTAATTATCTCGTTGAGTTCAAAATCAAAATGGTTGAACGCTCAGATCGACCAGAGATCTCCGTGGCGAAACTCGCTCGTGAGCATGGAATCAACGATAATCGGCTGTTCAAGTAGCCAAATGAACTGTGCCACTACAGAACCACACCTGACGAAGCGATACAAGCTTCGAACGCAGTCTTAGCAATTGTATCGTGAACATGATTCTGATCGCGCTTAGGCAAATCATCGAGGTTATTCATGATTGTTTTCCAGTTTATGTAAATGAAGACCTAAGTCATTTCCTTACGGATTGTAAGTTATATTACACGAGCATATCTACCAATAGCCCTGTGTTGCGTCCATCGGTTGAACTCACAGCGAAAAGCGGACGTTCTGAATTTATTCTTACATCGAACCTTCTTGAGCTATGGGAAGTCGGTCAGTTGTACACATTAACAATGTTCGTATGAATTTCATGAGCAAGAAACAGGAACATAGCCTTATAACGTCGACTTCTGTTTCCAGAATGGGATATACCGACACAGCGCCATTTTTGGCGCTGGAAAGTTCAGGATATTTCAACTTCTTTTCTCGACACTAACTACTTGTTTAAATATTTATCAACATCTTGCAGAACGGGGATAGCGTCAATAGCACCAAATTTCATGCAAGTTAATGCGCCACAGATATTGGCCCAACGCACCGCATGCAGGAACTGTGGACCATCGTCTAATCTGCTGCCGGACCGGGCAATTTGCGCTAACAAGGCACCGATAAACGCATCCCCCGCCCCGGTCGAATCAACAGCATCCACTGGCACAGAGGGGATAAGTTGTTGCATGCCAGCTCGATGACTGACCCACGTTCCTCGACGACCACAGGTGACAGTGACATAGCTGACACCAGCCTCATGCAGTATCTGACACCCCTCTGTATCCGTTTTCGCACCGGTAATGAAGTGCAGTTCCTCTTCACTGACTTTCACGATATCCGCCTGCTGAAACCAGGGTGTGCAGCGGACGATAAATTCTTGGGGATTTTGCCCCCACAACCCTCCTCGATAGTTGGGATCAAATGAGACCAATAAACCACGCCGTTTGGCTTCATGCAGAAGGCGCTGATAAGTAGCATAGAGTTCGCCGTCCAGCAGGCCTGTGGCGGCACCAAAATGAACGATGCCGACATCGTCAAGAAAATCTGAGGGGATATCCTGCCAGCCAAGCTCACCATCCGCACCACGGCAAAAGGTAAAATCGCGCTCGCCATCGTTCTGCAATCCGACAAATGCTAACGTTGTGGTTGTAGAACTGCGCGACACACCACTGCAATCGATGCCTTCCGATTTCAGCGTGTGAAGCAGGAAATCACCAAAGGGATCGTAGCCGACTTTTGCCGCCAGCCTGGCTTGCCCACCGCTACGGTTGATTGCTACGGCAACGTTTGCCGGGGCTCCCCCAGCTTTTTTGAGGAAGGAGGCCCCGAACTCCAGCCCCAGACCAATGTCGGTACAGACAAAATCAATTAACAGTTCGCCAATGCAGGCGATGTTGTGACCACGCATTAACGGTGTTCCTCCACCGTCACTCCGGGAACGGGTGTCGCTCTGAAAGCATTCAGGGTTTTATCTATCATTACCTGGCCGTCAGTGCCTGAGTCCAACACGATATTTTGCTGCGAGGCCGCTTCTATCTGGACGGTAGTTACCGTCAGCGTTTCCAGGCCCTGTGTAGACAACAACGCACTGACCTGGGTAGAGAAACATGCATTGGCGTTAGCTACTGTCTGTACGTCGGAGGTTTCGGTCGTAGCAACAATATGGTTATTAGAAACCGTATTGCCTTTGCCAGAGACAACCCGAATAATAACCGGGGTTGCGCCAGTTGGCATAATATATTGCTTATCTATAGTTTCAGAAATATGGTTGGCAATGATCGAGTTATTATCGCCACTGATATACAGCAGTCCATATAAATCATCTAACCCGTTATCGTAAACTTGCATCGGTCCCCATGGTTCACGTTCGCGGAATAAATGGTTGGACGAAACCAGGTTTTCAGTGCAACCATTTTCCATGATCAGCATGCCTGGATAAAATGAATGGAAGCGATTACTACTAATGGATGAGCGAACCACATTGGATAAATGAACGCTACTTTTACCACGCGGGAAGATATTGTTAGCGGTAATTAACAAGCCACCGAAGTTTTCCGCATAAACAGAATAGCCTCTGTAGCCAGCACCTATCAAGTTATCGGTTATTTTCGAGGCCTGGCCAGACTCGCGTAACTCGATGCAGTTCCCGCATTCAGCAATGAAGTTGTTATGGATAGCCAAGGCATCAGCATTATAAATCGTCACTCCGTGCTCAAGATAGACCATCCCCATGCCGTTGATGCGGAAGGAGTCTTGCGCGCTGGAAATGTAAATGCCCGTCTTGCCATTGAGATAGCTATTCTCCGGATCATTGCTACCAGTACCGTCATCACCAAAGTGCAAGCCGTCAATACAGAAGTCTGCAAACTCGACCGAGCTTATACGTGGGTCGCCACTGCGTGCGATATAGAATGCGGCCCCGGCAGATTCCGCTGCGCCATCTTCCGGTAACCTATCCACCAGGATACGGCTGCCACCCGGCCATATTTCGTGCCAGTTTGGCCAATCACTTTCGGGGGTATTAAAGCGGATGCTGGAGGACGTAAAACCATGCCCGGAACCCATTATTTTTAGATAACTAATATCGATCACGATTTGGGTGAGAAGATGATAATCGCCTGGTGGAATATAAATCACCGCACCGGGTTTACCGCCTTCATTCACATCAATGTTTGTTTGTCGGCTCTTAATATCGGCGATGATGCTATTAATAACTTCACCAATATCATCATACGGATTACCGGTTTTCCATTCAGTGACATCGTAATAATTATTACTCGACATATGTTAAATCCTTGTGGGGAATTAAAATTAAACCATTTTATTGTTGCGCATAAGCGGCACGATAATGAGTGACTATTGCCGGAGCACCGGCGAGTTGTATTTGTGTCAGTGCATTGCACGAATAATATCGTCGTGTTCCACAGACGCTACCCTGATTGGTGAAGACTTCCACGATCCCGGCATCGAAGCACAATGTGACATCCTCTACGTGGGTCAGTGGTGCATGGTAACGGCCATCATCCTGACCTTTTTCCCGCAGTGACAACGAATTGCCGTCATATTCGAAGACAATTTCCTGGCCGCTGTTTCCGTTTAGCCTCAGACAAAACTCGGCTGTCGGCGTGAACGTGATCATGCAGGCTTTACTGCCCTCTGCACTTGACCAAAGCATGTTATCAGCCAGCCTGTTCTGATTGATGACCAGTGACTCTGGCGGTAAAACCGGGGTCATACACAGTTCTTGTTGCGCGTTGAGATGAAAGCGACGCGGTAAAGACATTTCGCCGCAATACGTGGAATCAACGTTTTTTTGCGTGGCCCAGTTATATAACCAGGCAAAACCGGTACGTCCCTCTTCTTCACCCCAGGTTTGCAGGGCGTAGAAATCGGTGCCGAAATCCAGCATTTGCAGCGCTTGTGCCGAAGGGGTGAAATGACCGTGTTGAAAATCACCGGTTTGTGCGAACAACAGGTTGTGGCGACCGGTGACAGGTTCGGTATATCCCACAACGCCAAGGATTAACACCCACACGCCATCAAGGCAGAAAAAGTCTGGGCATTCAACGCAACGACCACCATTTTCACGAAAGTAAGCCGGGGCCACGTATAGCACATGGTGAAATTCCCAGCGTTCACTGTCAGAAGAATGGAACAGCAGCATCGCCGGATCGCCATGCACAGAGGCGCCGAGGATCATATAAAAAGAGGAATCGGCCTCCTCATACCAGACTTTAGGATCGCGAAAATCACAATCGACGCCGGAAGGCAGTTCAGTTAACACCGTTTTCACTGACGCAGGTTTGTCGTAACTGTCCAGTGGCACGGCCATTTTCTGAATTTCGCGATAACCGCGATATAGATCGTATGCCGGTAGACGCTCGGTATACCAAAAATGGGTTTGCCCTTGCATATCAATAGACGCGCTTCCGGAAAAGGCACCGCCTGTCGCCCCCAGCGCCGCCAGATTTTGCTCTGGCTGGAGAAAGACCGGGTAATGCCGCCAGTGATAAAGGTCTTTGCTCACCGCGTGATTCCAGTGCATCGGTCCCCACTGGGTGCTATGCGGGTGATACTGGTAAAACAGATGCCACTCGTCGCCTTTGCGATGCAGGCCGTTTGGATCATTCATCCAGCCGGTGTGAGGCGAAAAATGCAGCGTCGGACGTAAAGGATCTTGCAGATATCCATTGGCAATGTCGCGATCATTCAGCAAACAAAGCGCATTGCCCTCTGTGGCGATAAAACTGACTCCATTCTCGGAGAGTGTATCCGGATGCCAGGTATAACATAGCGAGATCTCGCTATTATCTTGCAACCAGTCCAGACAAGCATTGCCATCCTGCCAGGCGGTCCAGGTAAAATAGGAATAATAACAAGGGGCCGTTTTGATTTTGAATACCACCTCACTCTCAATACGGATGGAAAATAAGGCTTCACTGGCTGGCTTGGTTTCTTTTAGCCATAAATCAATACGCTGGCCTTGCTTAACATTCAACAACAGGGACATCTTTATACTCCTGAGTCTGGGCAGAGCCGTTTTGCAATTCGCGTTTAGCGAGGTCGACTTTAATTTTTCTGAGGAACGTATCGTTTAGTTTGAAATAGCGTACTATCCAGGCGCTAAGGAAATAACTCACCATCGGCAATAACGAAAACATCATAATAATGCCCTGGAGGGCCTGTGTATTTTGTTGTGGTTTATTGGCAATATAACCGGTGTAAGACAATATCCACGCAACAATAGCGCCTGCGACTGCCAGTCCCATTTTCAGCATGAATAGATTACCAGCAAAAGAAATACCGGTCAGACGTTTACCTAATTTCCAGTCACCATAATCGTCAACGTCGGACATCATTGCCCACAAAATAGGCCCCGATTGAATCAGGTGCAAAATATTAATCACAATAAACAGTGCCAGCAGCGGCGTCAGTGAATGTGGATCGACAAACCACAGAGCGAAAGAGAGTATGCCGAGAATAATATTAATAATGCGGAATAATTTAATTTTATCAAAGCGATCCGTTAGCGGTTTAGCAATTACGCTACCCAACATGTTGCAGGCCACACCGAGCGCCATGAAGAAGGTAATAAATCCTACCGAAGCCTGCATCACATAAGTGGCATAATAAATGGTCACGGCCCCGCGAATGAATGCCGGAAAAACATTCAAGAAGGTAATCGAGATCATCAATAACCATTGGTCATTTTTAATAATGTCTTTGAGATCCTTTCTTAAGGTCTCATTGGTTTTAATTGAGACCACGCGCTCTTTAATACTGAAGAAGCAGAACAGGAACATTAAGGTAGCTGCGCCGCCCATGATCATCATCGTTAACTGGAAACCGGATGCACGACTGCCATCACCCAGCCAATCGGTTAATGGTAAAATCGAGGAAGAGACGATCAGCGTGGCCAGGCCGTTAAGGAAGAAGCGCCATGACAGGCACCCCATGCGTTCTTTCGGGTTGAGCGTAATGACGCCTGCGACCGAACAATAAGGGATATTTATTGCTGTATAAATCAATGACATGACTAAATAGGTGATCCAAGCATAGATGATTTTTCCATTCATGCTCAGGTCGGGCGTGGTGAACATTAAGACAGCACCGAGGCCAAACGGCACGGCCATCCATAATAGCCACGGTCGGAACTTCCCCCAGCGGGTGCGGGTCCGGTCACAAATCGCCCCCATAACTGGATCGCTGAAGGCGTCAAAAACGCGGATCACCAGAAAAAGAGTGCCGACAATCGCGGGATCAAGGCCATAGACATCGGTATAAAACCAGGTCAGATAGAGTGCCAGTACGCTCCAAATCATACAGGAACCGGCATCACCCATACCGTAACCAATCTTTTCTTTCAGGCTCAATCTTTCATAATAGCTGTGTTTTTCAGCGGCTGTATTAGACATATATATCCCTTAATATTGAACAGCCATAATTACAAAGCACGGTTTATGCGCGGCGCATGCCGTAGTAAAAATAGGCGGGGTTATACTCTCTACTTTGAGTTCTTCTTAATTTGTAAATATTATTCTTACAAAGCTGTAATGTTAATATTAACACTGCTCTCACGAATAATTAAGCGAGATACAATTTCATACATTTCAATACTCTCCTGATTGTTTTTATTGCTGACCATCTGAAATGCCAGATGCGCAATTTCATTTATCGGCTGAGCTATACTTGTTATTTTTTTAGTTTGTGCCAAAAATGTGTTATCAAAACTGACAATGGCAATGTCCTGTGGAACGGAAATGCCATGATTATTTAATCCATCAATAATATAACTGGCGGCGACGTCATTATAGACCATCAGGCATGTACATACTGTTTCCCGCCTGGCTAATTTTTCTATAATGTCGTCAAGGGTACTTATATGACCTGATATTTTTTCACCTTCGCCTTTCGTAATCCAGAATTGATTCTGTGGGTTAATGGTTAATCCGTGACCGGTGATTTTTTTACTCCACGCTGACACTTTGCGATTGTCGACCCCCTCCTGCGCAATAAAACCTAAGGCGGTATGTCCGGTCTGGATAAAATGTTCTGCAATGCTTTCTGCACCTTTGCTCTGATTAATCGATACCGAATTAAAAAACCGGGAAACCTGTGTTACCACCGCAACCGGAATATGAGTAGCCGCGAGCCACTCTGCAAGTTCAGATTCCGCTTCCGTCGGTACCCACAGCAGACTATCAATTCCCGTACCGATCAGGGTATGAACTATCTGTTTATCCTGCTGCGGTTGGTTTTGATGCGTTTTAACGATCACCGTCTTGCCTATGTATCGCGCTTCTTCCTCAAAAGTCGCCAGCAGCTCGCAAAAGTGCGGATTGACCAGGTTCGGCAACACGACGGCGATGAGGCCTGAACATTTGCCGCTCAGTTGAATCGCGCTTTTACTGGGCACATAACACAGGAAATCCATTGCATCACGTACCGCCTGACGCGTTTCAGGCACTACGCTGGGGTGATTGTTAAGCACCCGCGATACAGTAGCCGTTGATACTCCTGCTTTTTTTGCAACATCTTTAATGGAAGCCATGATGATGAAATGTGTCCTCTAAAAAGTAATGTCACTATAAAGTGTGATAGAGGTCAAAGATGTAAGCCAGTTCACATGTTGTTGCGTTACATGAAACCCAGTTCGCGCTCTCACTTCCATTGGCGTTAGCACCGTAAAAAATTCAATGTCACTGTGACGCATCTGCCTGAGGAAGGAATCAAAGGGAATACCCACTTCCCGTTCTCTGATTTAAATAATGTGCAGATTGCTGATTTGGTGAGTCAATTCCTGAAGGAGAAAGATCTGCAATAGAAAGAGATAATATTGAGCCTTCATTATTGAGGGCTCAATACAAACATCAGCTTTATCAAAAAAATAAAATGGGAACGTGACGGTCTGCTTGGCACGAGGAGCGGACATGTGGCAGTTCAATAGTAACGCCCGCACCTCCATCCTACTGTGGAGTGCAATCTATGGATAAAATCGTTTTCCGCGTCTTAGCTTCTGGAGGGGTCATTTCGTCACTTTCGCTGATATTGAAGCTCCATGCGCCAACGTCTTCGACTTTCGAAAACAACAATTCACCTTCATAGCCCAGATCGTCAGTGCCACTGATTATGACCATACCACTAAGCGTTCTCTGGTATGCATTCTCAAAACACGACCGTCATAAACAATGGTCGCCCGCTCTTTGTCGAAGACAACCGCTTTGTCGCCCTCACAACGCATTACTGACTTGGCTTGTGACACACAGGAAAACCCTAGAAGGGTCAATATCAGCAGTCTTTTCATTCTTCATCTTCTACATGCATAATTAAGGGGATAATTTCTCATAAATCCATTGATTTAATATTAGCACCAACTGACATGCTGGACGACGGCAGATAACGCATCGGAGATTCCGATTGCTTCCAGTGTAGAGGTCAACTAAAACAGGCCCGCCAACCGAGTGAAAGAGTGACTGCCCTGAGACGAAATCCTTCCTGTAAACTAAATTCTACCTCTACGTCCTTCACGGTGCGCTTATAACTGAGATAACAAGAGCAATACACCTGCAATCATTACATTGAATGAGATCACTACATGCCGGCAAGTGAGGGCTCCGCAGAAAATAGCGAAAGAACCAGCCATCAGCAGCATACCCGCCACACCGTAGAGAAGATTACCAGTATGACTCCATCCCCGAAAACACAACAGACCAGGCGCGAGCATTGACCATCCTGTTCTTCGCCATGACAGGTGTGTACGTTCTGGTTGTAAGCCCGGATCTCTTTTCATAATGGTCTTCCCTGCCAGAGTAATATACCCAGCAATATTGCGAGAACCAGCATCAGTATTGACAGAACCACCAGCAAACGGGTGTAAGGTAAATCATTTTCAAGACGCATAGCATATTCATTCTTGCGCCAGCGTCGCCAGGCCATATATCCCATCGCTGATGCAGCGACCAGCAGCAGTGTTGAAATACCGATACGCAGTTCCGCAGAAGATAATTGGGGGGAAAACTGCTCGATGCCGACAGCACCGGCCATGAGTGCCAGCGCAGTACGGATCCAGGCAAGAAATGTACGCTCGTTGGCGAGCGTAAAACGATAATCGGGGGTTTTGCCCTCAAGCCACCACTTCCCCTTTGGGCGTATTGACGGAGTATTATCCTGTAGACTCACGTTTAATCCTTTCTTTTATCAACAATTCTTTAATAGACAGTCCGGTCGATTCGCTGTCGCGCAGATTGTGGCGAGTGATTTCTGTGCACAGAAACTCAATCATGAACAGCTGTGACATACGGGTGGCGATCGAGTCTCCCTGGTAGGGGCCAGCACTACCGCTGGTCAGCAACCAGGTGTCTGCCAGTTCAGTCAGCGGTGACTGCGGACTGTGCGTTATTGCCAGACAATGCGCGCCCGCTTTTTTGGCCAGCCGGAAGGCATTAACCACTTCCGGTGTTTCGCCTGAGTGAGAAAATGCAACCACCAGGTCTTCTGGTTTGAGGTTGGCGAGTTTCAACGTCATGGTAAAACGGTCGGTATAGGCTTCCGAATCAATGCCCTGACGGTTCATTTTGTCGCGGGCTTCCATTGCAGAAAGACCTGAGGCTCCAAACCCCACGAACAAAACGCGGTTCGCGGTCAAAAATCGCTCAACTACTGGATTGACCACTTTCATGTCCAGCAGACCGATGGTCTCATTCAGGGTGGTTTCAACCGTCATGGCTATTTTCTGCGCCACATCGTTGCGGGAATCATCCAGGAAGATGTCCGGGGACGATGGCAGCAGTTGCTCGCGATCGGCCAGAAGCTCACGTTTAAGCGCCGCTTTCAGCTCGAGCAGCCCGGTATAACCAATTTTTTTGCAAAAGCGCACGATCGTCGCTTCACTGACTGATATGGCTTCGGCCAGTTTACGTACCGGCATTTGCGCTACAGTAGCGGGCTGCTCAAGAATAAACCGGGCAATATGCTGGTCAGTTTCACCAAGTCCACCCAGCACATTACTGATATACACCCGCACATTTTCACGATTTACGCTCATCGCAACACCCGATCCTTTTGCATGAAAAATAACGGGTATTCTGTCAATCCCCTTCGCATGCGTCCACCGTAAAACGCAGTTTCACGGAGAATCTCTGACTCTGGTTCGGTGCAAGCAGTCGTATTCCGCGCTTCTTCTCCACCGTTCCGTCAAAATCTGGCGCATCGGTCGTCCCGGCGAGTGGCTCGATACAGAGCAAGTCAGCACCGGGAACGCCCCAGAGCGCAAGCCAGTCATATTCAGCCGTTTCAAGCGTCATGACGATTGTGCCGTCGGGTGAACAAACCCTGATCTGTTGCTGCTGGCAGTCACCGAAGTAAATGGCACCCTCGCGAAAGGCTGCCTCTGTCAGTGCAAAGGACTGCGTTGTTCGAGTCAGGTCTTCCGTGACAAGTGTTCTGTTACGCGTAGGAAAAGGCCCTCTGACCGCCAGCTCACCAAACTTCACCTGCCATCCCGTTTGGCTGGACACAGGCAGCGCAAACCCGGGGTGCCAGCCAATGGAATACAAGAATGGCTGACGGTCATCATTAAAAACTCGCTGTGTCACACTGACCCCAAACTCATGCAACATGAGCCGTAACTGAATCCGCCAGCACCATGGCCATACGCCAAGGGTTTCAGAGGTGGAGCAGGCTTCCAGCAACAGATGGTTCACACCTTGTTCAAGGCAGGTAAACGTCTGATGTCGTAAAAAACCGTGTGCCGATAACGGCAGATGTCGATTGTTTACACGCAGTCCTTCATGGATGAGCGCCCCGACCACAGGAAACAGCTGCGTAGCCGAGTTATTCCAGACGCCTGGCTGCGGTTGCCACAACCATTCACGCCCCGTGGATTTATCGCGCAGAGAAGATAGCTCACCGCCCGCCGCGTTCACCACGACCAGAAAGCGGTTATTTTCAAGCTGCCAGACGTTCATGATTACTCTGTCCTCAGCAGCAATCGGCTCTGATAAACCAGCGCCTTATGCCGGTCTCCGGTGAAACAAGCATCAATCAGCGTGAAGATATCCCTTTCAGCCAGTGAATGTCCGGCCGGGAAATGCTTCAGCAACGCATCCTGCGTTATGCCCTGCTCTTTGGCTGCACTGAGGACAAAACGTAATGCCTCTTCCACGCCATGATGCGCACAGCGATAGGCTTTCCCGGTCCATGGACGCTGTCTGGCCCAGCGCTCAGCGAAGGCCATCTCGCGTTCCAGCGTTAGCATGTCCAGTTCAAAACGGACGTAGAGTTCTGGTGGCGCATCATGCCGTTCCATCAGCCCAGTTATTGCCTGTGCGTAGTGAAACGCACGTTCACTGTCGTGAAGAGGACGCATCTGCTGCGGATCGGCGTTGAGGTCGAAGAGTTTATCCCCGAACCGCCACGGATTCAGATAACCAAAGGTTGCAGGAATTTGCATGACCTGCGCGCCCTGGGTGAAATCAAAGCCGGGATGGATAGTGATATTCTGCAGCTCATTCACCTTGAACATGCTGTCGATTCGGGCCGGCATCAGGGTATATTCATACAGCCCCCCCTTCCCTTCCTCCCGTGGGCAGCGCATATAGACGTACTCGCCGTCGGTGATATTGATGTGGCCGCCAAAGTAGCCAAACATCGCATAATCACGTACTGGGGTATCATTTTCCACAGCCGGACGCAGCGGCTTACCGGTCATGGATGGCGGACGTGGAACGTCGAAATACTCCAGCAGAGTTGCCGGAATATCGATAGTCTGTGCCAGCGCGCTGCGGCGTACGCCTTCTGCTTTACAACGTGGATCGCGGATAAAGAACGGTGTGTTTGCGATTTCGTTGTACACCGGCATGATGTTCTTGCCCCACCATTGATGCTCTCCCAACAGGAATCCGTGGTCGGTACAGACGATGAACAACGTGTCCTCCCACAGCTCCAGTGCTTTCAGCTTGTCCATCACCTGGCCAAGGTAGTCGTCACACATGGTGATGAGTGCCTGGTAGAATTTTCGGACTTTATCATCATCCCTGCCGCCTGGTGCGCCGCAGTAGTAAGGCACCCACCCGTCAAATTCATCAGGGGTGCAGCCATACTGCGCAAGGTATTTTTCCGGTACGAAGAACGGTTCATGGGGATCGAAACATTCGATCTGCAGGAACCAGTTATCCTGATCTTTATTGGTTTCCAGGAAATCTATACCGGCACTGATGGTACGGTGAGTAAAGTGATCGTCCTGGATGGGCATCGCCGTACGGTTAATCAGGTCCTGGATCATACGCCCGCTGCGACGGCGCAGGGTTTCTTCGTCTTCCATTCCCTGCCAGTTGATGGCTGGTTTTTCAACCTGCCCTTTCCAGCAATCCCCTTCCTGGCCGCGGATAAACTCAAAGGTGGAATAACGGGTATGGTAGGTCGCTCCGCCATCACGCCAGTAGTGTTTATGGTCGGTCACCATATGGGTATGAATGCCAGCCTGCTTCAGCGCCTGGAACGTTGAGAAATCGAACGGCTCCAATGGCCCCCAACTGCGGTGCAGAAAATTATAACGCCCAGTATGCAGTTCGCGTCGGGCTGGCATGCAGGGCATGCTGCCGACATAGAAGTTATCAAACTGCGCAGACTCACGGGCTAGCCGGGTAAAATTGGGAGTGATGGCATCGCCCCCATAAGGGGCGAGGTGGTTACGCGTCAGCGTATCAAACATCAGCATTACAGCTTTCATAAAACGTCTCTTCTTTATGAACCGATAAATTCTTCGACTTCGTTTTTAATCAGCGTCACGTGTGGGCCGTAGACTACCTGCACCCCCTCTCCACGGATAAACGCCCCACGGCTGCCGAGTAGTTTAAAGGCGTCCACAACAACGCTTTGTGGGTTTTTGACTGTGATACGAAGACGAGTAGCGCAGCAATCCACATCAACAATATTGTCCCGGCCCCCCAGTGCCTGCACGATCCCTGCAGCCCGTTCACTGCCACTGACAGATGCCGCTACCGGCTGTTCATCTTCTGCGTCATCTTCACGGCCCGGCGTGTTCAGTTGACGCCATTTGATAAGGAAGCGGAAGGAGAAGTAATACAGGCAGAACATGACCACACCGAGAGGGAGCATCATCAACCAGTTGGTTTTGGCATTACCCTGAAGAACACCAAACAGCAGAAAGTCGATAAGCCCGCCGGAGAATGTCTGTCCAACCGTGATTTGCAGGATGTGTGTAAACATAAATGCCACGCCTGTTAGCACAATGTGCATGCCATACAGCAACGGCGCGCAGAACATGAACGCAAATTCCAGCGGCTCAGTAATGCCGGTGACAAACGCAGTTAGCGCAGCGGAAAGCATCAGGCTGGCAACTTTTTTCTTGTTCTCAGGACGGGCAGAATGGTAGATAGCCAGCGCTGCACCCGGCAGGCCGAACATAAAGTCTGCGAAACGCCCGGCCATGAAACGGGATACCCCGATGTAGTACTGCGTCACAGAGGGATCGGCCAACTGGGCAAAGAAGATTTTTTGCGTTCCTTGTACCAGGTGTCCGTTCACCATTTGCTCCCCTCCCACACTGGTCAGCCAGAATGGCAGGTAGAACAGATGATGAAGGCCCAAGGGAATGAGGCATTTGAGGATCATGCCGTAGAACAGGGTCCCAACATAACCGGTTTTTTCAACCAGCCCCCCCAGATGGGTAATGCCCGTCTGGATATGAGGCCAGACCCAGAACAGCGCCACCCCGAGGAAGATGGCAAAAAAGGAACTGACAATAGGCACGAAACGGGAGCCGCTGAAAAAGGCCAGCAGACTGGGTAGCTCGGTTTTGCCAAACCGCTTTTGAACCCAGAAGGCCAGCAGACCACTCATGATCCCGCCCATCACGCCGGTTTGTAGCGTAGTGATCCCCATTACACTCGCCTGCCCGGCTGCGGCCAGATTCTCTGAGGCCAGCGTTCCAGATAGCAATAGTGACGCGTTGATCGCCTTGTTCATGACGATAAAGCAAAGTACTGCAGCAAGACCGGCCGTTCCCTTGTCGCTTCGTGCCATACCTACAGCGATGCCCACGGCAAACAGCAGAGAGAGATTATCGAAGACCACGCTACCACACAGTTTCATGACGGTAAAAATCGCCTGAATCACTTCACTGTTGAGGGCTGGATAGGTGGAGATGGTAACCGGATTGGTGAACACGCCACCGAATCCCAGAAGCAGACCTGCGGCTGGCAGGACGGCAATCGGCAGCATAAACGATTTACCCAGATTTTGTGCTCCGGCAAACAGTTTGCTCATAAAGACCCCTAATGTTGGTGTTATGAAGTTTATATTTCATGTTATATTGATATCAATGAAAACTATGTTTCAGTCTTTTTTGGCCAAAGTCAAAACACAGTGATAAAAGAGTGAGCAATATCACTAAATTTCGTGTGTGATTTATTCAGGAGCGACCATGAGCAAACCATTCCATTTGATGGCCAAGCCCGTCAGCTATCAGTGCAATATCGCCTGCGATTACTGCTTCTATCTGGAAAAAGAACAGAGCACGCTGAAACCCCGTAAACCCGCCCGGCATATGGATGATGTCACGCTTGAAGCCTATGTGCGGCAGTACATTGAGGCGAACCCTGGCCCAGAGGTGGAATTTACCTGGCAGGGAGGCGAACCAACGCTTGCCGGTATTGCTTTCTATGAAAAGGCGATGCAGTTGCAGAGCAAATATGCCGGGAAGAAGCGTATCAGTAACAGCATCCAGACCAATGGCGTGCTGATTGACGAGGCATGGGCTGCATTCCTGGCGAAAAATCAGTTTCTGGTCGGCCTGTCGATTGACGGTCCATCCTGGTTGCACGACCGCTACAGGAAGACCCGGAGTAAGCAGTCTGTTTTTGACAACGTACTGCGGGCGATGGATTTGCTGAAGAAACACCATGTTGATGTGAATGTTCTGACTGTCGTCAATAATGTCACAGCTGAACATCCGCAAGAGATTTACGCGTATCTGACCCAGGAACTGAAGGCTGAGTTTGTTCAGTTTATCCCGGCGGTCGAGCAGCGCCCGGCTAACGAAAAGTATGGTGAATTACTCTACCCGCAGACACTCGCCGGTTCCGTCACGGAGTGGTCAGTATCCGGGGAACAATGGGGGAACTTCATGAAGGGGGTATTTGACCTGTGGATACGCAGGGACGTTGGCCGCGTGTATGTACAGATGTTTGATAGCGCGCTGGCGGCCTGGCTTGGTGAAAAGCCATCACTGTGCGTAATGCAGTCTTCCTGCGGTTTTGGTCTGATCGTGGAGCAAAACGGTGACGTCTACAGCTGCGACCATTACGTTTACCCTGAGCACCGGTTGGGAAATCTGCGCCGGGATAGCCTGGCGAAGATGGTCGCCAGCAAACAGCAACGCAAGTTTGGGTTTGCTAAAACAGAGGTGAGTTCAGAGTGCATGCGCTGTGAGTGGCGATTTGCCTGTCATGGCGGTTGCCCGAAGCACCGGATACATAAAATGGGCGAGCGCTGGCATAATCACCTGTGTGCGGGCTACAAGGCAATTTTCAGTCATGTTTCCCCTTACATGCATTATATGGCCAGACAAATCAGTATGCAGCGACCACCAGCAGAGGTGATGCAGGTGGCCGCGATTATTGCTAATCAGGAAAGCCATTCCCGGGGCTCATAGATAACGCATCAGCTATAAATCGCTGATGGATTCCAGGAATGGATATATTTTCGGCCACGCAAGAAAATAAGGCAGTGTGCTAAGTTCGTCAGACAAACCTTTGTTGAAGGTCTCAGGGTGTGAATGACGATATCTGGCACAAAGCCGCCCATCAGCCCTCCTCAAAATTAATGAACACATCTAATAAACCCTAGCTAATTACCCCATCTAATCGAATAAATAACTTTGCGTTATGCTTTTCCTCGACAACAGCCAAAGGATAACGTCATGCAAACTGTAAAACTGAACAACGGTATTGAAATGCCCCTGCTGGGCTTTGGTGTGTTTCAAATGTCTGATGCCGCTGAATGCGAAAGAGCCGTGATTGATGCCATCGACACGGGATACCGCCTGATCGATACCGCCGCGTCTTACCAGAATGAAACCCAGGTTGGGAACGCTCTGAAACAAAGCGGTATCGACCGTAACGAACTCTTTGTAACAACCAAGCTGTGGCTGCAGGATACTAATTACGAAGGCGCTAAAGCCCAGTTCGAACGCTCCCTGAATCGTCTGCAACTTGATTATGTTGACCTGTATCTGATTCACCAGCCTTACGGTGATGTTCATGGGGCATGGCGTGCCATGGAAGAATTACAACAGGCAGGAAAAATTCGCGCTATTGGCGTCAGCAACTTCCATCCTGACAGACTGGCCGACCTTATCGCCTTCAACAACGTTGCCCCTGCGGTAAACCAGATTGAAGTTAACCCCTTCAACCAGCAGCTGCATGCCGTTCCTTGGAATCAAAGCCGTGGCATTCAGCCGGAAGCCTGGGCTCCGTTTGCTGAAGGGAAAAATGGTCTGTTCCAGCATCCCGTATTAACGGCAATTGGTCAGAAGTACGGCAAAAGCGTGGGTCAGGTTGTTCTGCGTTGGATCTTCCAGCGAGGCATCATTTCACTGGCGAAATCGGTGCGCAAAGAACGCATGGCAGAGAACATTAACATTCTCGATTTTGAACTCAGTTCTGAAGATATGCTGCAGATTGCTGCCCTCGACACTGCAACCAGCGCCTTCTTCTCTCACCGCGATCCGGCGATGGTGGAATGGCTGACCGGCCGCAAACTTGATGTTTAAGTCGCGATAAAAGAGGTATTCATTCAATGCAAAAACGTTATCTGGGTAAATCCCGACTCGAAGTATCCGCGCTTGGGCTCGGCTGCATGGGCTTAAGCCATGGCTACGGTCCGGCGACCGATACCCGTCAGGCTATCGAGCTCATTCGCGCTGCGGTTGAACGTGGCGTCACCTTCTTCGATACCGCTGAAGTGTATGGCCCCTTTCTTAATGAAGAGGTTGTAGGCGAAGCCTTAAAACCGTTTCGTGACCGTGTGGTTATTGCCACCAAGTTTGGTTTTACCTTCGGCACGGACAACAAGCAGCAGATTTTAAACAGCCGTCCGGAGCATATCCGTGAAGCCGTGGAAGGATCATTACGCCGCCTTAAGACTGATGTCATTGATCTGCTGTATCAACACCGTGTCGACCCGGATGTCCCCATTGAAGATGTCGCGGGAACTGTGAAAGACCTGATAGCGGAAGGCAAAGTCAAACATTTCGGTCTGTCCGAAGCGGGCGCACAAACCATTCGTCGTGCACATGCCGTACAACCGGTCACTGCGCTGCAAAGCGAATACTCTCTGTGGTGGCGCGAACCTGAGCAGGAAATCCTGCCGTTACTGGAGGAACTGGGTATTGGTTTCGTTCCCTTCAGCCCATTAGGCAAAGGCTTCCTGACGGGATCAATTAAGCCAGGAATCACTTTTGGCAAGGACGATTATCGCAGCACCGTGCCGCGTTTCGCCGAGCAGGCGATTGAAGCCAATGAAAAGCTGGTCACCTTGCTGGGTGAACTGGCGGCAGAGAAAGGTGTGACGTCTGCGCAAATCGCGCTGGCATGGCTGCTGGCACAAAAGCCGTGGATTGTTCCTATCCCTGGTACCACCAAACTGCACCGGCTGGAGGAAAACCTGGGGGCTGCCGACATCATTCTTTCGCAGAAGGATACGCAGCAGATAACCCAGGCGCTGGAAACGATTAACATCGTCGGTGAACGTTACTCTCCTGAGCACCTGGCCCGCGTAGGCCGTTAATACCCGAACGGGTCTACGGACCCGTTATTGGGCGTAGCGAAGTGCATCGATCATCAGCGCAAATGCGGGCGGGTGCTGCTTACGGCTCGGGTAGTAAAGATAATATCCAGGGAAAGACGGACACCAGTCCTGCAGAACCTGAATAAGCTCTCCTGACTTTATATAATCCTGCACCCTGTCTTCAGGCATACAGGCAATGCCAAAACCGGATAAAGCAGCATCAATCCTTTCTGCCTGCTGATTAAACGTTACCTGCCCTTCCACTCTGACCCGTAACGGTTTCCCTTCCTTCTCAAACTCCCAGTGATAAAGCCCACCGGCAGTCGGCAGGCGCATATTGATGCACCGATGATTTTGTAGCTCGTGCGGCGTTTCAGGTGCAGGGTTTGCCGCGAAGTAAGACGGTGCTCCCACCACGGCCATGCGCATGTCCGGGCCAATTCTTACAGCAACCATATCCTTATCCACGCTTTCGCCCAGGCGGATCCCGGCATCAAAACGGCCCTCAACAATATCGACAAAGCCGTTATCAACCACCAGTTCGAGATTAATTTCCGGATATTCCCTGAGGAAAGGTTTTAACTTTGGCCATACCAGACTTCGCGCGGCATGCTCCCCAGCAGATAAGCGGATATTGCCGGAGGCAGTGCCGTTCAGTTGAACCAGCGATTCCAGCTCCTGTTCAAGATCGGCAATACGCGGTTCAAGGCAGGCAATAATTCTCTCACCGGCCTCTGTAGGGGCAACGCTTCGGGTCGTACGGGTCAGAAGGCGGATATTGAGCCTTTCCTCCAGCGCCTTCATCGCATGGCTGAGTGCAGACTGAGATACACCCAGTTTGCCCGCTGCTTTGGTAAAACTTCGCTCCCTTGCCACCACCAGAAAGATTTGCAGTTCGTTGAAGTTTTCTTTGAGCATCGGCGATTTCCTTATGGTGGCATTCCCTTCATCGCGCACTCATGAAGGGTGTTCATAGACACAATCATTTTAGCCCTATTACTGACAATAATGATAATTGATATTCTGGCTGTAGAGAAAATAAGTCTGAATTATCAGAAGGTTTATCATGAAAATACTCATTGCAGGCGCGACCGGAAGTATTGGTCTTCATGTCGTGAATACCGCTATCGAAATGGGTCATCAGCCCGTGGCGCTGGTCAGAAATAAACGGAAAGTAAAATTACTTCCGCGTGGAACGGATGTTTTTTACGGCGATGTTTCAATGCCTGAAACACTTACCGATTTGCCGAAAGATATTGATGCCATCATCTTCACTCTCGGTTCCGATGGCCAGGGGCGTATTGGCGCCAGAGCGATAGATTACGGCGGTGTACGTAACATTTTACGACTCTTCAGGGATACACCTGTACGCATCGGTTTAATGACCACGATTGGCGTGACTGAACGACTCAGTACCTGGAATCAACGCACTGAGGTTCATGACTGGAAAAGACGTGCCGAACGTCTGGTCAGAGCGAGTGGTCACCCCTATACCATCGTCAGACCCGGCTGGTTTGATTACAACAATGATGATGAACACAGAATCGTATTGCTCCAGGGGGATCGTCGCCATGCAGGAACACCAGAAGATGGTGTGATATCAAGGCAGCAAATCGCCCAGGTTCTGGTCAGTGCCCTGACTAACGAGGCGGCAAAAAATAAAACGTTTGAGCTGGTGGCCGAACGAGGCGAAGCACCGCCGGATCTTACTCCACTGTTTGCAGACCTGCAGGCTGATGATCCACATAAAAATGATGGCATTTTAGATATAGACAATATGCCTCTGTGTGAAGAACCAGAGTGCATTATTAACGAGCTGAACCGCACGGGGTTGCTAAAATCTGTAAATAAATCATAAGCATCCCGACAAGGCTTTATCATCACCCTCTTATAATGCGCGTTAATTTATGTTCACAACAGAAGACATCATCGATGAGATAACCCGAGCGATTGATTTAAACTTACACAAATCGCTGAAGGTAAGTTCAGCGTATCGATGATCAGGCATGCTTCAGCCAGTTGCGGAATATTTGCGCTTGCAGTATTCCCTGAAAATCAATCAGCCCTGAGCAACCAAGTTTCTTGATCAGATTCTGCCTGGCCTGGTAAATGGTTTTTAAGTGTAGATTTAACATGGCAGATATCTCAAAAACAGTTCGCCCCTCCCCTAGCTGCGTTAAAATATATTTATCTCGCGCAGTCAAGGAGATATTGAGTTCCGATTGATGCTCGTGCTTTCCACCAGCACGAGTAATATCAATAATAAATTGCTTGATTGAGGCAACATCGCTATCTACTGGCAGTCTGTAAAGTGAGATGTCATTGAGATACTGATACAGATGGCCATCAATCAGCAGCACCAGACGATATGTATTCAGATCGTAATTTTGCTTTTTTACCGCGTCAAAGTGATTAGCGGTGAAGAAAACAAGTCGCGCCTTGTCATCTTCAAAAACGATATCTGCAAGGATATTCTTTAACCCTTGCCTGATATAGATATCATCAATCCATAAAACTGCGTTTCCAGCATGTTCCTGCACGATGTTCATCATTATGACCTCAACGAAAAATCACCATTGACCTCACCGGGCTGCGAAGTTTTATCGAGTTGAAGATGTGCCAGTATCTGTGAATAGAGATCGGTCAGTATCACATTCTTCTCATTCTTCAACTGCGTGCTGAATGCCTGAATAAGAACATCATTACTGATACAACCCTGTTTTAACATGACATTACGCTCTATATCCTTATACAAAGCGCAGCGGAAAATAAAATCTTCCGGAATTGAATTAGCCATATCAAATCCATAATATGCAGTCATAAAAACAAGAGGATGCTATGTATAGTCTTAATCCAAAAAGCGAAGCGACAGAACTTACATCATACAATAATTGTGCTGTGTATTTATATTAATGTGCTATCTCATTAGACGTCATCAGCCGTATAACGTAACACTATTTCCAGGGTTTTTCTGATAATGTCTGCCTTGACAACGTCAGTTGTTGACTCCAGAGAACTAATCAGGCTTAAAATGATGTTTTTATTATTAACATTATCACCTGCCAGAATTACATTTGTTACCGCCTGCCCCAATACCACTGACTCATCTGCTAATAGTTCACCTGCATTATGGAAGTAACTTGATAAAGCTTTATCCGTCATTACACTGTGGACATTAATTTCATGAAGCATGGTAACCTCGCTTGTATAGTCTGGAGAATTATCTTTAATGTAATTTAGGGTTTTTGCTGGCACTGAAAGCACTCTCATCTCTCGTTTTTTCCGGTTTTCTGCTTATCTTCCCCGGATTAACATTTGTGAAATCATTGATAACGCTGTCAATTAATTGTTTACGTGTACCATCCATTTCACTGGCATGCATAAGCCGCAATTGCTTAATCAGTGCAGCTAACGAAACGTCTTTATGCATTCGCAAAATTTCTAGCACAGCCAAACCTGTAATTTCATGTTTCAAGCGTTCACTGTCAGGTTTCTTCATAACTCCTTCACTACTTACCCATTATCATAGTAGGGCTTTATTTTATTCGAAAAGCAGGCCGATTAACGCATTGTAATGTTTCTGTTCATTCTCACCTGATGCATTTTCAAGACGGTGCAGAAGTTTGGTACACAGTGATTTGCGACTGAGATTGCGCCCATCTTTTAGTATCTCAGTCACGATTTCGCCCAACGTTTCCTGTTGGGTTGGCAGATGCGCTTTAGCAAAGTAACGAGAAATCGCGCTTGCAGAATCAGTGCGAACGGTATGCTGCTGCATGGAGTGCTCCTGTAACAAAATGCTGGTGAATATTAAGTTTTATAACAGTAGCAAAGCTGTACCGAAAATGTGTACAACATAGCACGCTAATTTTTAGCAAAAAATGCTAAATTAATTAAATCATGTAGTTACGATAGTTTATATCTATATGAAATCCAATTTCTTTGTACAAATCACTTTGTGTTATCAATGAAATTGATCTGTATTAGCCCGCTTACTTGTAAAGACAAAGTTAGAATTATGTATTAAAATCAGGGCGTAACCTGGTTTGTCTGATACTGACCAGACCTCTTCTCCTTCCTTGATCCCGGACTGTCCATGCTCACGACCATTATTTACCGTAGCCATCTACGTGAAGACACCCCTCTCAAAGCGCTTGAGGATATGGTGACAGCCGCAAATATCAAAAACAGGCGATCAGATGTTACGGGGATCTTACTCTTTAACGGCCATCACTTTTTCCAACTGCTTGAAGGCCCAGAGGAGCAGGTAAAAGAGATCTATCGTTGTATTTGTAACGACCCCCGGCACCACAATATCGTTGAACTGATGTGTGATTACGCGCCTGCGAGAAGATTCGGAAATGTAGGGATGGAGTTATTTGATTTACAAAAACATGAACGGAATGACGTCCTGCAAGCTGTACTCAATAAGGGTACGTCCAAATTTCAGCTCACGTATGATGACAGAGCATTACAGTTTTTCCGCACATTTGTCCTCGCCACGGAAAAATCGAGCTATTTTGAAATACCTGCGCCTGATTACTGGAGTTTTATAACCGACAATACCTGTACCATCCTGGATGAAAGCACACTCCCGTCAGATACAGATTTCAGCTTTGCTTTTCAACCAATTATCGATCCTATGTCACAGCGCGTCATTGCGCTGGAAGCCCTTATTCGCGGTAAAGACGGTGAAACGCCCGCTACGTATTTTGACAAATTCAAACCTGAAGATGTGTATACCGCTGATCTGCAGAGCAAAAAGACTGCATTTGCAATGGCAAGCGCACTGGGACTTAATCACAAAATGCTGTCGGTTAATCTGTTACCCATGACCCTGGTAAACAGACCCGATGCAGTCAGCTTTCTTATAAACGAAATCGCGGCGCATGGACTGGTGCCTGAACAAATCATTGTAGAGTTTACCGAAAGTGAAGTTATTTCGCGTTTTGATACGTTCGCGCAGGCCGTGAAGTCACTCAAGGCAGCGGGTATATGTGTGGCGATAGATCATTTCGGGGCAGGTTTTGCCGGGCTTCAGCTTTTGTCTCGCTTTCAACCGGACCGAATTAAGATAAGCCGCGAACTCATCACTGATGTGCATAAAAGTGGACCACGGCAGGCCATCATTCAGGCCATAATCAAATGCTGCGCTTCACTGGAGATTATGATTTCTGCGGTCGGCGTCGAAAAACCTGAAGAGTGGATGTGGCTTGAATCCGCGGGTATTGAGATCTTCCAGGGTAACCTGTTTGCAAGAGCCTGCCTGAATGGTACTCCGTCTGTCGCGTGGCCAGAGAAAAAATGATTTCTCAGCGTTATAATAATTAACGTATTGTTATTACACAATAATCCCGCCACCTCTTTTATGCTGAACATAAAAATTCAGCATTTACTCCCTACGTGATAGTAAAGTAAATCTTAATTTTGCTAGAATCCTATGTATGTTTTGTACAATTTGATGCATGTTGTACAAAGTAGCAGGAACCGCATATCGGTGACGGAGAATCATGAGTGTCTGGGGGAATTATGGCTTATTACAGCATTGGGGATGTCGCAGAACGTTGCGGGATAAATCCTGTCACCCTTCGGGCATGGCAACGACGTTACGGTTTACTCAAACCTCAACGCAGCGAAGGTGGTCACCGACTCTTTGATGAAGAGGATATTCAACGTATTGAAGAAATAAAACGTTGGATTAGCAGTGGCACACCCGTTGGCAAAGTTAAAGCATTGCTGGAAACCAGTACTCGTGAAACTGACGACGACTGGAATCAATTGCAAGAAGAGATGATGGGCATTCTTCGTATGGCGTATCCCCCGAAGCTGCGAGCCAAAATTATCGCACTCGGTCGCGCCTACCCCGTAGATGCGTTGATTGATCGCGTTTATCTTCCTGTGCGTCAGCGGTTGATACTTGACCATAATACATCCCGCATCATGAACAGTATGCTTGATGGCGCATTGATTGAATATGTAGCCACCCTGCTGTCTGAAACGCGCCGCAAATCAGGGAAAGATGCCATCCTGATGGCCTGGGATGTTGAAGACCGAACCCGTTTATGGCTCGAAGCCTGGCGTTTATCGCAATCGGGCTGGCATATTGCCGTGCTTGCTGAACCTATTGAATCGCCAAGACCTGAACTTTTCCCCGGGCAAACGCTTTTTGTCTGGACTGGTATTACGCCAACCCGCAGACAAAATGAACTTCTACAACACTGGAACGAACAAGGTTATAAAGTCATTTTTCACAGCCCGTAACCAACATGTATCGCAGTAATGAGCTGAGTAAGATAAATCTTACTAATTCTCATTTTTTGGGTGGTTATTTTGAATGCCATCCAATGAATCTGTGTTCCCCACCCGCCTGACTTAATACCCGCAGTAGCATAAAAACAAAACAATATACTCACCCGTGGGTATTATTTTTTTGCAAACGACATCACCTTTTTCCTAAGTAAAATTCATTAGATCAACTGGCGCACGCCTAATACTTATTCTAGGGTTAAACCATGTCTTCTTGTACCACATTATTGTTTTTCTAAAGTAATAAATGTGGTTATTTGAAAAAGGTAAAGGATATGGCTCTAGTCTTAGACAAACGCTTAATTCTTTGTTGCTGCGCCTTTTCCATTATTCCCGTGGCAAATGCAGCAACCGTTAACGGAACATTTCAGGTACTGATGACAATTCAAAAGGCCTGTACCGTGACTGCCGGTTCGGCTTCAAATATCACGCTTGGGCCGGTGAATACCACGGCAACAAATACCAATGCAAGCAACACGATTTCGATTAATTGCTCAAAAACCACGCCCTATTTTATCGGTCTGGCACCGTCGGCCGCCAATGGGGGGACGACGACAGGCTCAGGCGCCATGTCCTCCGTGGCTAACGCAGCCACCAATACCGATAAAGTGCCCTACCAGCTAAATCGAACATCAGCAACAGGTCCGGTGTGGGGGAACACCGCCACCGACACCGCGCCTGGAAACGGCGTAGCGGCGACGGGGACCGGGCTGGTGCAAACGTTTACGGTTTATGCCACCGCACCGAGCGCCAACTTCACTCCTGACGACTATGCCGACACGGTAACGGTTAACGTTAACTACTAACTTCAGGAAGCCACATGAGAGTAAAACTGCCTGTTCAGCAGTGTGCCTGCGCATGCCTGTTAGGGATGGTTGCGAGCCTCAACCCTGCCGCCGCCAGCGGGCTGCAAATCGCCCCGGTCACATTAACTTTGCTCGCGACGCAAAATGCCGATGGTATCTGGCTTAGTAATGCGGGTGAAAATGTGCTCAATGCCCAGGTTCGGGTTTTTCGCTGGAGCCAGAGCGCTTACGGCGACAAACTTTCCCCCTCTCAGGGGCTGGTCATTAGCCCGCCGATGCTGGCATTAGCCCCCGGAGAACGTCAGTTGATTCGCGTTATTCGGACCGGCCCACCTTCGGCACATGCTGAAGACGCTTATCGGTTATCGATAGATGAGTTACCGCCTGCAAAAGTAGAAAAAAATAAGCTTCAGTTTGTGCTGCATTATTCCGTCCCCGTTTTCATTCAACCAACATCAGCGGCGCAAACGCAGGCAAGATTGCAATGGAAATTACAACAGCTTGATGGCAAAAAATTTATTGAAGTGAGTAACCAGGGAAATGGGCATGCACAATTATCTGCTGCAACATTTATTAGCCCTGACGGTGCTAAAAAAGTTATTACGCCCGGACTGTTAGGCTACGTTTTACCCGGCTCAACAATGCGCTGGATAGTCTCCCCGTCGGCCAGTAATACTCATGATGGCGGGAAAGTTGAAGTCACAATCAATGGCCAAAAAACAGTACAAGATCTGTAACAGATCCTGGCTTCTGGTGAAATATTGCTTTCTCAATGGAGTATTAATATCGGGAATGGTTTGCGCACAAACGCTGAATAATAACCTGAACGAAGATGGTGTTATTAATGGCGCAGCGCAGCTCGTGGGGGTCAATTTGTATCTCGACGTCACCTTAAATGGGAATCCCGTTGGGCTGGTGCATTTGGGTTACGATAATGGAAAGCTCTATGCTGGGGCAGATACCCTGCGAAAAATGGGCTTTCGCTTTGCGCCTGACGCCACTCACGCCGTCTGCCTGAACGATATCCCCGAGCTAACCATTGACTATAACGTTCAGTTGCAAACGCTTTCGCTTACTGCGCCACTCAGTTCACTCGATCTTGCGACCACGCAGCTTAACTCCCCCGTAGAGACCGCGCCGACGGCGACAACATCACGCGGAGCGCTGCTCAATTACGATATCTATACCCAACAGGGGGATGAAAGCGCAATAAATACCTTCAGCGAACTCCGCGCTTTCAATGCTGCAGGCGTGCTCAGCACCACCCAGTTGACGCAGTATTCCACCGAGGAAAATGCGGATAACAGCGTTGAGCGACTCGATACCAACTGGCGTACGTCATTTCCCGAAACGATGCTGGCGATAACCGTTGGCGATACCCTGACCAGTTCACTTATCTGGTCCCGACCGACGCGTATCGGCGGCATTCAGATAGGAACCGATTTTGGTTTGCGGCCCTATATGCCAACCACCCCGCTCCCTGCATATCTTGGCTCCGCGACGTTACCGTCAAACGTTGAGCTGTACGTCGACGGCGTCAGGTACTACAACGGAGAAGTCCCCGCGGGTAGCTTTCAGATCAACACAATGCCGAACATCAGCGGCGCGGGAACGGGTCAGGTGATGATGACGGATGCGCTGGGCAGAACGAGCGTACAAAATTTCTCGTTCTACAACGATCAGCAACTCCTGCGGGAAGGATTAACTGCCTGGTCTGCAGAACTGGGTACGGTACGCGAAAACTATGGTTACTCCTCTTTTGATTATGCCAGCGCACCGGTACTGAGCGGTACATGGCGTCGTGGGTTTAGCAATACGTTCACCGCCGGGACTCACGCTGAAACCAGCGATGGACTGATTAACGCGGGCTTCAGTAACGACTGGATCCCAGGCACCCGCAGCGGCACGTTTTCGACCTCAATTGCCGCAAGTACCGACGCAGGAAAGAACGGTTTTCTGTACAGTTTTGGTTATCGTTGGTCCGGCGAACGGTTTAATTTCAGTACCAGTACGACAGCCACTTCCGGCGATTATCGTGATGTCGCCACCCATTACGGCGAGCCGCCACCGACGCTTAACAGCAATACGGTCATTGGCTATGCGCTGGAAGCTGCCGGTAATGTCAGCCTGAGTTACCTGCAGTTTCGTTATCCGCACGAAAATGCGGTGCGCTACGCCAACGCCAACTGGTTCAAATCGATTACCGACAACATTTCACTGAATGCCGGATTCAACCAAAACATCGACGATAACCGCGATCGCAGTCTCTATCTGATGGTGACAATGACCACTGATAACAATCTCAGTGCCAGCAGCACCCTACAACGCACCAATGATGAAACCGGCTACCAGCTCAACGCCAGCCTGACGCCCCCTGCCGACGGCGGTTGGGGCTGGAATCTGGCCGCCAGTCAGCAGGCTTCCCGGCAAAGCGGTCAGGGAGAAGTGGGATATCTGGGGCGTTATGGTAAAGCGTACGCGGGATTCAGCCGTTTACCGGATAACCACTACGGCTACGCAGGCGCCACCGGATCGCTTGTTATCATGGGAGGCGGCCTGTTTGCTGCACGTGAAATCAACAATGGCTTTGCCGTCGTATCAACTGACGGCATTCCTGACGTCCCGATTAAATTACAAAATAACCTGATTGGTCGCAGCGACGACCAGGGGCTATTGCTGGTCACGCCGCTGAACAGTTATCAAAAAAACCTGATCAGTATTGACCCTATGGATCTCCCCGCCAATATGCGGATCGCACGCGTTGAGACGAATGCAACGCCTGCCGATCGTTCCGGTACACTGGTTAGCTTTGGCATTACCCCCGTACGCGCTGCGCAGGTCATCCTCGTCGACAATCAGGGTAAACCCATTCCCGAAGGCAGCATGGCATACGCCATCAGCGGAGCAGGACAATCGTCTGTCGTTGGTTTTGATGGGATGACCTGGTTCGACATGCTGGAACAGCACAACGCGCTACGCGTTGAGACAGACACCGGCAGTTGTCGCGTGCAATTTGACTATCCCGCTTCCGCAAAGGGGATTGTGCAAATAGGTCCACTGGTTTGCCGGCCACACTAACAGGAGTGCGCTCATGAGGTTAAGGCATCTGTTACTCATCGCAACCGTACTCTTTTGTCCGGCGATTAGCCATGCCGTAACCTGTTCGGTGAGCAATGTACAACCCATAAATTTGGGCTCAGTCAATCCGCTGTCTGCGACAGGCGCAACGTCATCAATGACGTTCAACTACACCTGCACCAAAGAGCTTGGCGACGCGCTGGCAGGGATCAACCTCTGTTTTAATATTGGCGCCTCAGCCGTCAGTGGCCAGGTGACACCCCGAAATATGTCATTAAACGGAACACCTGCCAGAACGCTGGCATACCAGCTTTACCAGGATGCCGGGCACACCAAAGTCTGGGGGAGTCAGTATCAGTCGGGAACAACTTTTCCAATGGTACAGCTTAACCTGCTGAATCTGACGCCAGTGACGGGCTCACTCACGGTATCAGCACAGATTGTCACGCCACAAACCTCAGCGGTCCCCGGAAGCTATCAGGATAGCTATACGGCGGCGACAGCCCTTGTCACCCTCAATCCTGGATTGCTTTTCCCGCCGACCACCTGTGGCGATACCGTTGCCGCCAGGCTTCCCTTCACCGTATCGGCGACGGTCAGCAAACAGTGCAATATCACCTCTGCAACCAATATTAGCTTTGCGCCCGCCGGGGCGACCGGGCGTAACCTAACGGCTTCAAATACCGTGGGCGTAGCATGTTCCAATAACACGCCTTACACCATCGGACTTCAGCCCTCTAACGGCAATACGGCAGGCAGCGGCGTGATGGCCGGCACGGGGTCAAATACGGACAAGGTCCCCTACCAGCTTAGCTCGACGCCGGGGCCGTCCGGTACGGTTTGGGGCAATTCATCGCTCAATACTGTCGCGGGCAACGGTACGGGAACCACCACCCCCTACCCGGTTTACGCCACCGTTCCCAGCGCGAACTACACGCCTGACAACTATGCTGATACCGTTACCATCGCCGTGACCTACTGACCCCAGCTTAATCGCAATAAAGCAAATACATTTTATTATCATATTATTTACTTTTAGAGGTGCGTCATAAATCTGACAAATTGCGATTTTTATAAATCATGCATATTAAATTACCCAGCCAGCAAAATAACCGAAATATCAGCACAATCAAAGAATAACTATTCACTTCTCAGCTAAAGCCCACACGCTTCATGCCGATAAACCGTGTTAGCCGGACAGGCCATTCTATGAAATAAATGTTAAATTTAGGTTCGTATGGTGTGATTCACTGTATACCACGGCCAAATTAAGAACATATTACTTTTATAACTAAGGTTTATCATGGATAAGTTATCTTACGCTTCAGATAGCAGCACATCTGCCTGGAATACCTACCTGCAACAAATCGAGCGTGTGGCCCCTTACCTGGGCGAACTTTCCCATTGGGTGGATACCCTGCGCCACCCAAAACGCGCGCTGATTGTCGATATCCCGGTGCAGATGGATGACGGTACTATCCGTCATTTTGAAGGGTATCGCGTGCAACATAACCTCTCCCGCGGGCCGGGCAAAGGCGGTGTGCGTTATCATCCTGATGTTGATCTTAATGAAGTGATGGCCCTGTCCGCATGGATGACCATCAAATGCGCAGCGTTGAACCTACCGTACGGCGGTGCGAAAGGTGGCGTGCGCGTCGATCCGTTCTCGCTTTCCGAAGGTGAACTGGAGCGTTTAACCCGCCGTTATACCAGCGAAATCGGCATTATCATCGGGCCGCAGAAAGACATTCCTGCGCCGGATGTGGGGACTAACGGAAAAGTAATGGCCTGGATGATGGATACCTACTCCATGAACCACGGCACCACCGTGACCAGCGTGGTCACCGGTAAACCTATTCACCTCGGCGGCTCGTTAGGCCGTGATAAAGCCACCGGTCGTGGTGTTTTCGTCAGCGGTCTGGAAGTGGCGCGTCGTGCCAACATCGACGTTGAAGGCGCTCGCGTAGCGGTGCAAGGTTTTGGTAACGTCGGCAGCGAAGCCGCCCGTCTGTTCGCGGCAGCAGGAGCACGCGTGGTCGCGATTCAGGATCACACCGCAACGCTGTTTAACTCAACGGGTATCGACATGGCCGCGTTGTCTGCCTGGCAGTTGGAGCACAAACAGATTGCCGGTTTCCCGGGCGCTGAAACCATTGCCAGCGAAGCCTTCTGGAGCCTGGAGATGGATATTCTGATCCCGGCCGCGCTCGAAGGCCAGATCACCCGTCACCGCGCGGAAACGCTGACCTGTAAACTGGTACTCGAAGGCGCTAACGGCCCAACCTATCCGGACGCCGACGACGTTCTGGCAAGCCGCGGTATCGTGGTTGTCCCAGACGTTGTTTGTAACGCCGGCGGCGTAACAGTCAGCTACTTCGAATGGGTTCAGGACATGGCTAGCTTCTTCTGGAGCGAAGAAGAGATTAACAATCGCATGGACAAAATCATGACCGATGCGATGGTACACGTGTGGGAAAAAGCGGCAGAGAAATCCTGCTCACTGCGTACGGCAGCCTACATTGTTGCCTGCGAACGCATTCTACTGGCACGTAAAGATCGCGGAATTTATCCGGGCTAACGCCGAAATCGACCTTGCCTACAAACCACCTGCTCTGCAGGTGGTTTGTTTTCCATAAACACCCGTGAATCAGCTTCCCGGCCAAATACGGCCCAACCTCTCATTTTCGCTGTTTTATGCACCATGACGTTCCAATACGGAACATTATTATGTTGCTACGTTTCGTATTGAAACGCCCATTACAGCAATTTTCTTTTGCCAACCCGTGTGCAAAATTACCTTATCGGCAGCGAGCAGTCGCCGTGGCGTTGTATAACCCGATACCCTACATCAGATGCCTGCCCGAATCTGGCAGCCATCCAGGACTGTCTGCGGAGCATAAATAATGAAAAAATTGATTAACCGTGTTGAAGACGTACTGACTGAACAACTCGCCGGACTGGCGAAAGCGTATCCTTCCCTGGCACTGCATCAGGATCCGGTATATGTCACCCGCGCAGATGCGCCGGTAATGGGCAAAGTGGCGCTGCTTTCCGGCGGTGGCAGCGGACACGAGCCTATGCACTGCGGTTACATTGGTCAGGGCATGCTCTCTGGTGCCTGCCCGGGTGAAATTTTTACCTCACCCACGCCGGATAAAATGTTCGAATGCGCCATGCAAATTGATGGCGGCGAAGGCGTACTGCTGATCATCAAAAATTACACCGGCGATATTCTTAATTTCGAAACCGCCACCGAGCTGTTGCATGAAAGCGGCGTCAAAGTCACCACCATGGTAGTGGATGACGACGTGGCGGTGAAAGACAGTCTGTATACCGCCGGTCGTCGTGGTGTGGCGAATACCGTATTGATCGAAAAACTGGTCGGCGCTGCCGCTGAACGCGGTGACTCATTGGAAGTTTGTGCGGCGCTGGGTCGTAAACTGAATAACCAGGGCCACTCCATTGGGATAGCCATTGGCGCCTGTACCGTTCCGGCCGCCGGACAACCGTCGTTCACGTTGCAGGATAACGAAATGGAGTTTGGCGTGGGTATCCACGGGGAACCCGGCATTGACCGCCGCACCTTCACTTCCCTCGATCAGACCGTTGATGAAATGTTCGATACCCTGCTGGAAAACGGCAACTACAGCCGTACGCTCCGCCACTGGGACAACGTTCAGGGCGCGTGGCAGGAAGGCAAAGAAAGCAAACGCGCGTTGCAAAGCGGCGATCGTGTCATTGCGCTGGTCAATAATCTCGGTGCGACGCCGCTGTCAGAACTCTTCGGCGTGTATAACCGCCTCGAAAGCCGTTGCCAGGACGCCGGCATCGTCATTGAGCGCAACCTGATCGGTTCTTACTGTACCTCTCTGGATATGACCGGCTTCTCAATCACCCTGTTACAGGTGGATGACGACACGCTGAGCTTATGGGATGCACCGGTTCACACCCCTGCTCTCAACTGGGGTAAATAAGGAGATACATGATGTCCCTCAACAGAACACAAATTGTTAACTGGCTCTATCGCTGCGGTGAGATCTTCACCACCGAAAGTGATTTTCTCACCGGTCTTGATCGGGAAATTGGTGATGCCGACCACGGTCTGAACATGCACCGCGGCTTTAGCAAAGTCGTCGAAAAGCTGCCGTCCATCGCCGATAAAGACATTGGTTTTATTTTGAAAAACACCGGCATGGTGCTGCTCTCAAGCGTCGGGGGGGCCAGCGGTCCACTGTTTGGTACCTTTTTTATCCGTGCCGCCCAGGTGACCCAGGCTCATCAAAGCCTGACGCTTGAGGAGTTGTATCAAATGATTCGTGATGGCGCAGAAGGTGTGATTAGCCGCGGTAAAGCTGAACCTGGCGACAAAACCATGTGCGATGTCTGGCTGCCGGTAGTGGAATCTTTACGCCAATCCTGCGAGCAAAAGCTGAGCGTACAGACGGCGCTGGAAGCGGCAAGCCAACAAGCGGAAGCAGCAGCGCAAAGCACCATCACCATGCAGGCCCGCAAAGGCCGCGCCAGCTATCTCGGTGAGCGCAGCATTGGGCATCAGGATCCCGGCGCAACGTCCGTAATGTTTATGATGCAAATGCTGGCTCAGGCGTCCAGAGAGTAAGGATAAAGCGATGGTAAACCTGGTTATTGTTTCTCACAGCGCCCAGTTGGGCGAAGGCGTCGGCGCGCTAGCCCGGCAGATGTTAATGGGTGATGGTTGCAAAATCGCTATTGCCGCAGGCATTGATGATCCTGAGAATCCGATTGGCACCGATCCTATCAAGGTGATGGAAGCCATTGAGTCCGTGGCCGATACGGATCACGTGCTGGTGATGATGGATATCGGTAGCGCGCTATTGAGTGCGGAAACCGCGCTGGAACTGCTCGATCCGGCCATTGCCGCCAAAGTACGTTTGTGCGCCGCGCCGCTGGTCGAAGGCACGCTCGCCGCAACGGTTAGCGCTGCTGCAGGTGCTGACATTGAGCGGGTCATCTGTGATGCCATGAACGCCCTCGACGCCAAATGTGAGCAACTGGGTTTACCTTCGCCATCTGCAGCAAAGCCGACATCCGCCGAATTCGCGCCCGATGCAGATGCTCATTCAGTGGCCATTGTGGTGAAAAACCCAAACGGCATTCATGTGCGTCCGGCTTCCCGGCTGGTTTCCACGCTGTCTGGCTTTAACGCCGATATGTGGCTCGAGAAAAATGGCAAGTGCGTCGTCCCTGATAGCCTGAATCAGATTGCCCTGCTGCAGGTACGCTGTAACGACACGCTGCGCCTGATTGCCAAGGGCGAACAGGCAGAGGATGCGCTGGCCGCATTCAAACAGCTGGCGGCTGAGAATTTTGGTGAATCGCTCGAGCCCGCGCATGCTGATACCGTGGTGACGAAGGTTCCCTCACAGGTCACGGGGACGGCATTCTGTTACACACCGTTCTCACCGCAGGTAAGCCAGCAGCCTGTAGCCTCACTCCAGATTGAGCAGCAACGGTTACGGGTCGCTATCCAAAGCACGCTGAACGACTTAAGCGAGCTAACCGCGCTTGCAGAAGAGAGATATTCCGCAGATATCGCCGCTATTTTCTCCGGTCACCACACGCTGTTGGACGATCCGGATCTGTTCGATATGGCCTGTGATCTAATGCGTGAAACGCAGTGCAGCGCGGCCTGGGCCTGGCATCAGGTGCTGAGCGATCTCAGCCAGCAGTATTTACAGCTCGACGATCCTTACCTGCAGGCGCGATACATCGATATTGAAGATTTGTTGTCTCGTTCACTGCAGTATTTAACGGGAGAGACTGCACAAATTCCCGCATTCATCCGCCCCACTATTTTGGTCGCGGAGGTCATCTATCCATCTACGGTGCTGCAACTCGATCCGAAGACCATCAAAGGCATCTGCCTGCGGGACGGGAGCGAAGCGTCCCACCCGGCGATTATCGCCCGTGCAATGGGGTTATGTTGGTTATGTCAGCAAGGCGAGGCCATCGAGAGTATCACGATGGGTGATACCCTGACCCTTGACAGCGTGGCCCAGCGGATAACCCGCGCGGGCTGATGTCGGTTGCACGCCCTTTGCCGACAAAGGGTGTGCATCTTTTCGATTCGCGTCGGGAAATGTCTGTTTATTCGCAAAATGGGGCGTCGATCACGCGCAACGGTCGATCCTGAACTAAGGTTTTCTCATGGTAAATGCCGCTGCTTCGGCACACCCTAAGGAGATTAACCGATGATAACGCCTGCAACTCGCCATCCAGGCCTGCTCTCTGTTGCAATAAAACTGACGCTCGCAAGCACCTTTTTTGCCCTTTCCTCTTTTGCCGTCAACGCCGAGGACGCACCAACCGCTACGCCTCAGCCGCCTGATATTTTGCTTGGCCCTCTGTTTAATGATGTACAAACGGCCAAACTGTTTCCTGACCAGAAAACCTTTGCTGACGCCGTCCCTAACAGCGATCCATTAATGATCCTTGCCGATTACCGGATGCAGAAAAATCAGTCCGGATTCGACTTACGTCATTTTGTGGAAGTGAATTTCACCTTGCCGAAAGCTGGCGAGAAATACGTCCCCCCAGCCGGGCAATCGCTGCGCGAGCATATTGACGGACTGTGGCCGGTACTCACCCGTTCGACAACCGACGCTGAAAAATGGGACTCTCTGCTGCCGCTCCCGGAGCCGTATGTCGTGCCTGGCGGGCGTTTTCGCGAAATATATTATTGGGACAGCTATTTCACCATGCTGGGGCTTGCCGAGAGCAATCACTGGGATAAGGTCTCCGACATGGTGGCAAACTTTGCTTACGAGATTGATTCCTGGGGACACATTCCTAACGGCAACCGCACCTACTATCTGAGCCGTTCTCAACCGCCATTCTTTGCCTTTATGGTGGAACTGCTGGCGCAGCATGACGGGGATGACGCGCTGAAAAAATACCTCCCGCAGATGCTCAAAGAATACACCTACTGGATGGAAGGCGTCGAAACGCTCCAGCCCGGTCAGCAGAATAAGCGCGTGGTTAAACTGGATGACGGCACCATTTTGAATCGCTACTGGGATGACCGCGATACGCCGCGGCCAGAGTCCTGGGTGGAGGATATCGCCACAGCGAAAAGCAATCCGAACCGACCGGCCACAGAAATCTACCGCGACCTGCGTTCTGCCGCCGCGTCGGGTTGGGACTTTAGTTCCCGCTGGATGGATAACCCCAATCAACTAGGCACCCTGCGCACCACCAGCATCGTTCCGGTCGACCTCAATGCGTTGATGTACAAAATGGAAAAGATGATCGCCCTCGCCAGCAAGGCCGCCGGGGATAATGCCAAAGCTGCACAATATGAAGGCTTCGCTAATGCCCGACAAAAAGGGATCGAAAAGCACCTGTGGAACGACAAAGAAGGCTGGTATGCCGATTACGATCTGAAGAGCCACAAAGTACGTAACCAACTCACGGCCGCCGCCTTGTTCCCGTTGTATGTCAATGCAGCAGCAAAAGATCGCGCCAGTAAAGTGGCCGCGGCAACCCAGGCGCATTTGCTGCAACCCGGCGGCCTGGCCACCACGTCGGTGAAAAGCGGCCAGCAGTGGGATGCTCCCAACGGCTGGGCCCCGCTCCAGTGGGTCGCCGCATCGGGATTACAGAATTACGGTCAGGATAACGTCGCCATGGACGTGACCTGGCGATTCCTCACCAACGTGCAGCACACCTACGATCGTGAGAAAAAGCTGGTTGAAAAGTATGACGTGAGTAGCACAGGCACTGGCGGAGGCGGCGGCGAATATCCGTTGCAGGATGGTTTTGGCTGGACCAACGGCGTAACGCTAAAAATGCTCGACCTGATCTGCGCCAAAGAAAAGCCCTGTGACAGCGTGCCCGCTTCGCGCCCGGCCCCGGCAAGTACCACGCCAGTCGAGCCTAAAAAACAGGCTCAGCCGACGTCTTAACGCCGTTACCTGAAGCGTTTTACTCCCCGAATCCGCGCTGCGTCGCGGATTTTTTTCTGGCTTATATTTCGCCATTCCTGTTGTCTCTACGCCATCTAGCCCTTATGGGGTATTCCGGGTTTTCATCCGTGAGAAATTGATTCTGAACATGTTTTTATTCGCTGTATATGTAAATATATAGCGATTTTATCACCTTCAGGATAACAATTATGCCACTGACAAGACGGATGTTTGCCCAGCTTGTGGCATCTGCATTGCTGCTACGCCATCTTCCCGCCTTGGCTCAAACGCCGCTAACCGTTGCCGTGGGAGGCCACCCAGCGCCAGAGGCGACCCAACACGTGGTCAGCGCAGGCGCACCCGCCGACATGCTGCTGCTGGCCGTCGCGCCGGAAAAACTGGTTGGTTTTTCATCCTTTGATTTTTCTCGTCAGACCGCCATCCCGTTTCACGAAGACATTCGGGCTTTACCGAAACTGGGCAAGCTGGCGGGACGCGCCAGCACACTCTCGCTTGAAGCGCTACTGGCGCTTAAACCCGACCTGGTGATTGACTGCGGCAATGCCGATGAAACCTGGCTTTCTCAGGCCAGACAAGTCAACGCGCAAACGCAAATTCCCTGGCTGCTGATTAATGGCGAACTGCGGCTCAGCCCGCAACAGCTACTCGCGGCAGGTGAAGCGCTGGGAGTTGCAACACGGGCCAGGACTCAGGCCAAACTGGCCCAGCGTTTTATTGATGAAGCCCTCGCGTTTTCACACTCTCCCGCAGCAAAGCTGCGTTTTTATGCCGCGCGCGGCGCCCGCGGACTTGAAACTGGATTACAAGGTTCATTGCATACCGAAGCGGCAGAACTACTGGGATTACACAATGTGGCGCAAATTCCTGGGCGGCACGGGCTGGCGCAGGTTTCAATGGAAAACCTGTTGAGCTGGCAGCCCGATATTATTCTGGTACAGGATGCCATTACGGCACAGTACCTGCGTGAAGATCCCGTCTGGCAAGGAGTCAAAGCGGTTGCCGACCGGCGCATTCTGTTTCTCAGCGGCCTGCCGTTTGGCTGGCTGGACGCGCCTCCCGGCATCAATCGTTTGCTGGGGTTACGCCGTCTGCATGCCTGGCTTGATCCACAGGTTGAAGCGGGCTTTAAAACCGATATGCAGCGCTACAGTGAACTGTTCTGGCACACCACGTTAAGCGACGCACAGTATCAACAACTGGTGAGCGTCTGATGAAAACGTCTACCCTCGGTTTTCTGATGATTACGACGGTGGTGCTTTGCGCGAGCATCGCCGCGGTGTCGGGTGCTTATCGCCTCGATGCACAACAGGTTGTGGATCTTATTGCAGGCAGGGATGGCGTCCCGATGCAGGACAAAATCGTCTTCTGGCAAATCCGACTGCCACGCATTCTGGCTGCATTGTTACTCGGCGCAGCGCTGGCTGGCGCAGGAACCACTTATCAGGGAATGTTCCGTAACCCACTGGTTTCGCCGGATATCCTCGGCGTGGCGGCCGGTGCCGGTTTGGGCGCCTGTACGGCAATCCTGCTGGGGCTACCAATCCTGTTTATTCAGCTGTATGCGTTCACTGGCGGTTTGTTAGTGGTCGCCGGTGTCTGGCTGATTACCCGGCGAGTCAAGCGTCACGATCCGGTGTTAACACTGGTGCTGGTCGGGATTGCGCTGGGTACGGTCTGCGGCGCGGGAATTTCGCTCATCAAAACGCTGGCCGACCCGTATACCCAACTTCCGTCGATCACCTTCTGGCTGCTCGGCGGTTTATCGACAATTACTCTGCACGATCTGTGGTTCTCAGCACCGCTGATCCTTGCTGGACTGGTCCCGTTATTGCTGCTGCGCTGGCGCATGAACCTGCTCACTCTGTCGGATGATGAAGCCCGATCGCTTGGGATCAACGTCTCCCGACTGCGGCTGGGACTGATCGTCTGCGCAACGTTAGTCACCGCCTGTACCGTCGCCATTGCCGGCATTATCGGCTGGATTGGACTGGTGGTGCCGCACATCGGCAGACTCCTCAGCGGGAATAACCACCAGCAGTTACTGCCGGTGTCCATGGGGATCGGCGCCATTCTACTCCTGCTCACCGACACCCTCGCCCGCACGCTGAGCCGCACGGAAATCCCGCTGGGGATCCTGACTGCATTTATTGGCGCACCGTTCTTTTTGCTGCTTTTGCTGCGGGGAAACCGCCCATGACGCTATTACTCGTGCGCCACGCGTCGCTGGGATACCACAGTAAACAACCCGTGTTACGTGATATCTCCTTTCAGGTTTCGCCCGGTTCTGTCTGTTGTCTGATTGGTGCTAACGGCAGCGGTAAAACCACCCTGATGCGCACCATTCTCGGCGTTCTTCCGCCGCTTCGCGGTGACATTCTGCTTGATGGCGTCGCAGTGAATCATCTCAGCGATCGGGAACGCGCCGCAGCCATCGCCTGGGTTCCTCAGGCGCACGACGGCGCGTTTGCCTTCACCGCCCTGGACATGGTGATGATGGGACTGGCCCCGCAACTGGCGGCATTTGCGGTTCCCGGCGCTAAAGAGCGTGAAATTGCACATCAGCAACTGGCGATGCTGGAGATTTCTCACCTGGCACTTCGACGCTGGAACACCCTGAGCGGCGGCGAACGGCAACTGGTGTTGATCGCTCGCGCGCTGGCGCAACGTCCGCGTCTTTTATTGCTGGATGAACCCGCATCCAGCCTTGATTTTGGGCATCAAATCCGTCTGCTCGACACGCTGGTGACGCTGAAAAATTCCGGTATGGCCCTGCTGATGTCGACCCATCACCCGTTGCACGCCCGGGCAATCGCCGACAGCGTGGTACGGGTTGAACCAAACGGCGAGGTGTCGCAGGGTCTGCCTGAACATCAGCTCGCCGCCGACCGCCTGGCCGCGCTGTATCGCGTTACACCGTCACAAATTACCCACCATCTTTATGGTTCACTCAATTAAGGAATATTCATGCTCATTGACGACATTGATTTTGCCGATCTTTACCGTAAGCAATTACAGCTGGCGAACAGAACCGAGAAAAAGCCGGAGCACTGGGACAAACGTGCGGAAAAAATGGCGGAGAATTGCGCCTCATTAACCGACAGCTATCTGCTGCAACTGCTGGGGAAAATCGACCTGCAAGGTGCAGAGTCGCTGTTTGATATGGGTTGCGGCCCCGGTACAGTCTCGCTGGCGCTGGCTAAAAAAATGCCAATAATTTACGGCGTAGATTACAGCCAGGGAATGCTGAGCGTAGCTGCCCGCCGCGCCGCACAAATGAACGCCCGTCACGTACAATGGGTGCAACGAGCCTGGGAAGAGCACTGGGATGATTTACCCCAGTGCGATATCGCCGTCGCCTCGCGCTCCACGCTGGTTGCCGATATGCGCCAGGCAATGAGCAAGCTGAATAATCAGGCCCGGCTGCGGGTTTATACCACCCACCTCGTCAGTTCATCTTTCGTTTCTCCCACCATTCAGCGCGCACTGGGCCGCGAAGTGATTGAACTGCCCAACTATATCTATGCGCTTAATGTTCTGTATCAGATGGGGATCCACGCGCATGTTGATTTTATCCGCGGTCCCAACTGTCAGCAGGACAACAGCACCTGGACGCGTTTTCTGGAAAACGTGCGCTGGAGTATGGGTGAACTGAGCGCAGACGAGGTCGAACGTCTGGAAAACTGGTATCAACAGCAGGATCCACGCGCTATTGCCCCCGCAAGCCGTGACTGGGCGCTTATCTGGTGGGATAGCATCCCGCGGGAGGCGCTGCGATGATCTACTTTTCGCAGGCGCAAATTGACGCGCTGCTGCTGGAAGATATTCAGGGCGGCGATCTGACCACCCGCGCGCTGGGTATCGGCGCCCAACCAGGCGTCATCGAGTTTAACCATCGCCAGGGCGGATGCGTTAGCGGTACCGCTGTTGCCAGACAAATGCTGACGTCATTGGGATTAACCGTCACCGATATTTTGTCTGATGGCGAACGGGCGAACGCCGGACAGCGACTGATTCGCGCACACGGACCGGCGGCGGCGCTGCTCCAGGGCTGGAAAGCGGTACAAAATGTACTGGAGTGGAGCTGCGGCGTGTCGGGCTATCTCGTCGAGATGCTGAGCATGCTGCATCAACGCTATCCCGATGGGCAGATTGCCTGCACCCGCAAAGCCATTCCCGGTACGCGTTTACTGGCGACTCAGGCAATACTTGCCGCCGGGGGCATTATCCATCGGGGAGGATGCGCCGAAACGGTACTGCTGTTTGCTAATCACCGCCGTTTTCTTACCAACCCAAACGACTGGACAGGCGCGATTGCGCGCTTACGCAGCCATGCGCCAGAAAAAAAGATCGTGGTCGAAGCGGATACGCCAGATGAGGCATTTGCCGCCCTACGCGCCACCCCAGATGTCCTACAACTCGACAAATTTACCCCCGAGCAGGCGGCAGAAATTGCCCGTCAGGCCCCTGCTCTGGCCCCCCATTGCACGCTGGCACTGACCGGCGGCATTACCCTCGCCTCGCTGGCGGGTTATCTCGACTGCGGTATCAGACTTTTTATCACTTCCGCGCCTTACTACGCTCCACCTGCGGATATCAAAGTGAGCCTGAGCCCGGACGCACGTGGCCTATAACATCAAAAAATGGACTAAAAATAATGAATTTCAACAAAAGTTGTCTTTACACAGCCCTGCCGTTTGCTTTCGCGCACAGTGCTTTTGCTGGGCAGGAAAGCGAAACCATGACCGTCTGGTCTAGTCCAGTCTCCGCGGCCACCACCACGGTTCTCGGCCAGGAAACGATACAACAGCTGGATAAACAGAACGTGGCGCAGGCGCTGAGCGTCGTCCCTGGCGTCGTGCTGCAAAAGTCAGGCAACCGCAACGAGCAACAGGTAAAAGTGCGCGGGTTTGACAGCCGTCAGGTTCCCGTCTTTTTTGACGGCGTGCCGGTGTACATCCCCTATACGGCAACCTCGATTTAGGCCGTTTTCTGACATCCGATATCGCTTCGGTTGAAGTCTCCAAAGGCTACTCGTCTCTGTTGCAGGGGCCAAACCAGATGGGCGGTGCCATCAATATCACTACAAAAAAACCGACCAAACCGCTTGAAGGCAGCATTGGCTATCGCCAGGGCTGGAGTCGCAGCAAAGACAACGCCCACGATATGCACGCTTCATTTGGCGCCAGTAACGATCTCGGCTATATCCAGCTCAGCGGCAGTCAGCTGAAGCAGGATTTTCTTGGGTTACCGCATGGCGTGGACAACCCGGTTGCAGGCAGTCACGGCAAGATGATCAACTCTTCCGCTGATGACAAGCGTGGCATCGTGAAGCTGGGCTTTACCCCTCGTGGAGATGATGAATATGTGCTGACCTATATAAATCAGGACGGTGAAAAAGATAATCCACCGTACGCCGGAACCAGCAGCCAGAAATCACGCTATTGGCAATGGCCACAATACGATAAAGAGAGCTATTACTATCAGGGAACCACGCATTTGGGCGACCTTTTTACCCTGAAAAGCCGTCTGTATCGCGACACCTTTGAAAATACGTTGATGATGTACAACTCGCTGGCCGACCTGAAAAATAAGAAAGGCAGCTACAGCCATTATTCGGACTATAGCGATGGGGCTGGCCTGCAGCTCGCTGCGGATATGCGAGAAAACGATCTGCTCTCTTTCGCCGTGAACTGGAAGGACGATGTTCACCGCGAGAAAGGCGCACCGAATGCGGCTTACGACCGCTACGAAGACCGCACCTGGTCCGTAGCCAGTGAATACCAGTGGGCTGCGGCGGATAATGTCGATGTGGTGGCGGGAATAAGCTATGACTGGCGAGACAGTCTGGAAGGTATGAAGCACGAGAAAAACGGCAGCGTCACGCACTACGATGACAACAATCAGTCGGCCTTTAACTGGCAGGTGATGACCAAATACCACTTTGAAAATTCAGACACATTAGCGCTGTCTTACTCTGACAGAACGCGTTTCCCAACGTTAAAAGAACGCTACACGACCTCGAAACCGGCCTATAACCAGGTGGCGCTGGTCAATCCACAGCTTAAACCGGAGCGCGCCCGCAGCGTGGACCTGACATGGAATGGTTCACTTAGCCAGAACTGGGGATTCGAAGCCAGCGTGTATTACAACCGCATCAGCGACGCGATTCTTTCGCACAATATTGATGCCGATACCATCCAGAATCAGAACAGTGGTCGGGTGGATTACACCGGCCTGGATGCAGGCGTTAAAGGTAAAGTTTTTGATATGCTGGACGTCGGGCTGAGCTACGGCCTTATTCATGCGGACGCCAAACGCAGCGATATCGGTAAGATTACCGATCTGCCGACGCAAACCCTGACCGCCTGGATGACGCTGAAACCGTGGGAGCCACTCAGCATTACGCTGTCCGAAGAGGCCCGTTCGTCAAGCTATAGCAATACCGACGGCTCGCAGAAAGCCGCTGGTTTCGCCATTACCCATTTGCGCGCTGATTACGCCATTGGTCACGGGTTTAGCGTTAACGCTTCGGTCAATAACCTGTTCGATACGCAGTACGTTTACAGTGAAGGATTTATTGAAGAGGGGCGTAATTACTGGGCGGGTATTGAGTATCAGTTCTGACTTAACAATGCAGAAAAACGGCCCCGTCAGGGGCCGTTCGATTAATCTCGTCGTACAAGCCGAAAGACACCCAGCACAACAATCGCGCCGACCACGGCCACCAGGAAGCTGTGGAGATTAAACCCGCTGATATCGCCGCCGATACCGAACATCGTAGCCAGCCATCCACCGACCACAGCACCGATAATACCGAGAATGCAGGTCAGGATAAATCCACCGCCATCGCGCCCCGGCATAATCAGTTTGGCGATAACCCCCGCAATCAGACCAAAAATAATCCAGGTAATAATTCCCATTTCCAGGCCCTCTTTCCAGTGAACGCACGCGCAAGACATTCTTGCGCCAGCACGTTAAGTATAGGCAAGCCATCGCTACGTGCTTTTTCCCTCAGACTTAATTCATTGGGTTTGGTAAAAAATTTCATCCATTTGTATTAAGTTCCGTTGATTGATGCCGATAATCCAACGATAAACCAGGCATCCAGGAGTCATTAGGTGTGAGTAACTACAATGAGCAGTTCCTGAAGCAAAATCCGTTAGCGGTGTTAGGCATACTCCGGGACTTAAATTCGCAGCAGGTTCCGCTGCGTATCTCCTGGTCAGGTGGCCAGTTCATCAGCAAAATACTGGCGGTCAGCCCGGATGAACTGATCATGGATTTTGGTAGTCAGGAATATGAAAACCAGGCCGTGCAGCGAGCCAATCAAATTACGATTATCGCCGAAACGCAGGGAGCCAAAGTGGAGTTCACCCTGCCACAGCTGAAAAAAGGCGAATACCAGCGGCTACCCGCATTTATCTCATCATTGCCGCCATCTCTGTGGTTCGTCCAGCGTCGGGAATATTTCCGTATCGGTGCTCCACTGCATCCCCCCTATCGCTGCACGGTAAAAATGCCGGATAACAGCACGCTGTGTTTTCGCTTATTCGATTTGTCTCTTGGCGGTATGGGCGGGCTGTTAGAAACGGCAAAACCAGAGGGACTGGTAGAAGGCATGCGCTTTTCACAGGTTGAACTGAACATGGAGCAATGGGGAGTGTATCAGGTGGACGCCCAGCTAATTTCCATTAGCGAACGCAAAGTTATCGACGGGAAAAACGAAACAATTACCACTCCCCGCCTGAGCTTTCGTTTTCTCAACGTCGGCCCGGCGGTGGAGCGTAACCTACAGCGGATTATTTTTTCCCTCGAGCGCGAGGCCCGGGAAAAGTCGAATAAGGTGCGCGATTAGCATCACCTGAATTACATCACATCCAGCGCTTGTTGAAGCTTCCAGATATAGCGCGGAGCCTGCGGCGCCGGATGATTATCCGCAACATGTTCAATAAATTCATCCGGGCTGAGATCGTTTATCTTATTAATGGCTTTTTTCCTGTCGGAGGAGAACGTTCGCAGCAGCGCGCCCGCACCGTTGGCGTACGATACCACCAGCGCATATTGCATCACCTGCGGATCTTCGATCCCGGCCAGCGGCCCGGTCTCAAGAATGCTCAGGTATGCGGCCCCCATCGAGATATTGCGCTCAGGATTTTTCAGCTCGCTGGTTGACGGCTCGCCACTCCACCCCATGCGACGATAAACATCACGCCCTGACGTAGAGGCTTTTAACTGCATCAGGCCAATCGCATTAGACTTACTGACCGCATTCGGATTTCCACCTGATTCAATGGCGATGATAGCGGTAATCAATTGTGGACTGACACCCCAGGCCGCACCGGCTTTTTCGCTGATCGGCATCCATTGCATTGCGCGTTTAACCGGAACTTCAGCATTCCACGGCGGATTTTTGTAATCCTGTTTTGAACTACAGCCCGCAAGTAATACAACCAAAAAAGCAAACCATCTCAATTTCACGTCATCTATCCTTATAGCCGGAACCTGTCGCTGAGGTGACAACGACATACCTACGCGGCATGATATACATTTGGTTTTAGTTGTAGCAAGGAAATGCCATGTCCCGGTTTCACTTAATTGCCCCGTCGGGCTACTGTATCAACCAGCAGGCTGCCTTACGCGGGCTGGCGCGTCTTACTGAGGCCGGTCATCAGGTCGACAATTCAGCGGTCATTACGCGCCGTTGCCAGCGTTTTGCGGGTACAGAAGCAGAACGGCTTGCTGATGTGAACGCGCTCGTAAATCTGAACACGCCCGATACCATTGTGATGGCAGTACGCGGCGGCTATGGCGCGAGCCGTTTACTGGCAGATATTGACTGGCAGGCGCTGGCGAACCGTCAGCAACACAACCCACTGCTGCTGTGCGGACACAGCGATTTTACCGCGATCCAGTGTGGTCTGCTGGCGCAGGGGAATGTGATTAGCTTCAGCGGCCCGATGCTGGCGGCTAACTTTGGTGCCGAGGAGATGAACGCATTTACCGAGCACCATTTCTGGCAGGCTGTTCGCAATGCCCAATTTACCCTCGAGTGGCAAGGTAACGGTCCGGCATGTGCGACCGAAGGTACGCTATGGGGCGGAAATCTGGCGATGCTCATTTCTCTGATGGGCACGCCGTGGATGCCCGCTATCGAAAACGGCATTTTGGTGCTGGAAGACATTAACGAGCATCCTTTTCGCATTGAACGCATGCTGCTGCAACTGTATCACGCAGGAATACTGGCCCGACAAAACGCCATTATCCTCGGCAGTTTTAGCGGCAGCGCACCTAATGATTACGACGCGGGTTACAGTCTTGACTCAGTTTGTGATTTTCTACGCGCCAGGTTATCGGTTCCGGTGATCGCCGGCCTCGATTTTGGTCATGAACAACGCACCGTCACCTTGCCGTTAGGGGCAAGAGCGGTACTGAAAAATGATAAAAACGGCGCTCAGCTCACCTTAAGTGGGCATCCGGTACTTAAATCGTAAAAAAAGCGGTTAACAGGGCTAAGTAAAACGCTGTTTCTGTCGTTATTATGTTAGGGTTTATATATACGAAACAGCGTAATTCAGGAGTAACCGAACGTTGGATGCCGCAGCAATAATTAGCCTTTTTATTTTGGGTTCCGTACTCGTCACCTGCAGTATCTTACTCAGTTCATTCTCATCACGTCTTGGTATCCCTATTCTGGTGATATTTCTCGCTATCGGTATGTTAGCGGGAGTCGACGGCGTGGGCGGTATTCCTTTCGATAACTACCCTTTCGCCTATATGGTGAGTAACCTGGCGCTGGCGGTTATCCTGCTCGACGGCGGGATGCGCACCCAGGCCAGCTCATTTCGTGTCGCGTTAGGCCCGGCGCTGTCGCTGGCGACCGTCGGGGTGCTGATTACCTCCGGACTCACCGGCATGATGGCCGCGTGGCTGTTTCATCTGGATCTTATCGAAGGACTCCTGATTGGCGCGATTGTCGGTTCAACCGATGCCGCGGCGGTTTTTTCCCTGCTTGGCGGCAAGGGGCTTAACGAGCGTGTTGGCTCTACGCTGGAAATTGAGTCCGGGAGTAATGACCCGATGGCGGTGTTTTTAACCATCACGCTTATCGCCATGATTCAAAATCACGAGACCGGTTTAAGCTGGATGTTTGCAGTGCATATTATCCAGCAGTTCGGCTTAGGGATCATACTGGGTCTCGGTGGTGGCTACCTGCTTCAGCAAATGATTAACCGCATTTCACTGCCTGCCGGGCTTTATCCGCTACTGGCCTTAAGCGGTGGGATCCTGATTTTTGCCCTGACCACTGCACTGGAAGGCAGCGGTATTCTGGCGGTCTATCTGTGTGGTTTCCTGCTGGGTAATCGCCCCATCCGCAACCGATTTGGCATTCTGCAAAACTTCGACGGTCTGGCCTGGCTGGCGCAAATCGCCATGTTCCTGGTGCTGGGACTGCTGGTTACGCCGTCCGACCTGCTGCCTATCGCGATCCCTGCGCTGATTTTGTCTGCATGGATGATATTCATTGCCCGTCCGCTGTCGGTCTTCGCCGGACTGCTGCCGTTTCGTGGCTTCAATCTGCGCGAGCGCATTTTCATCAGTTGGGTGGGCCTGCGCGGTGCAGTCCCCATCATCCTCGCCGTATTCCCAATGATGGCGGGTCTGGAGAATGCGCGCCTGTTCTTTAACGTCGCGTTCTTCGTGGTTCTGATCTCGCTGCTGTTTCAGGGAACGTCGCTTTCCTGGGCCGCCAAAAAAGCCAAAGTGGTGGTTCCTCCCGTCGGCTGGCCCGTTTCGCGCATTGGTCTGGATATTCATCCGGAAAACCCCTGGGAGCAGTTTGTTTATCAGCTCAGCGCGGATAAGTGGTGTGTAGGAGCCGCACTGCGCGACCTGCATATGCCGGAAGAGACGCGAATTGCCGCCCTGTTTCGTGACAACGTGCTGTTTCACCCATCCGGCAGTACGCGGCTGCGCGAAGGCGACGTTTTGTGCGTCATTGGTCGTGAGCGCGATCTCCCTGCTCTCGGCAAACTGTTCAGCCAGTCGCCGCCGGTGTCGTTAGACCAGCGCTTCTTCGGTGATTTTATTCTCGAGGCCAGCGCAAAATATGCCGATGTGGCACTGATATATGGCCTGGAAGATGGCACAGAGTATCGTGATAAACAGCAAACGCTGGGTGAAATTGTTCAGCATCTGCTTGGTGCCGCGCCGGTCGTCGGTGACCAGGTTGAATTTGCTGGCATGATCTGGACGGTTGCTGAGAAAGAAGATAATGCGGTGCTGAAGGTCGGTGTTCGCGTTGCTGAAGATGAGGATGAGGCGCGTTGATGCTTTTTGCCGGGCGGCGGCAGCGCTTTGCCCGGTTTGCGCTCTGCGTCGCATAAACGGTGTAGCCGGATGAAACACATAAGCGTCGACATCCGGCTTCAGATACGTTACACCGTCACAACCGGCACGCGCAGCGCCAGAGAACACATCAACTCGTAGCCCACCGTACCCGCTGCGCTGGCCACATCGTCAATTTTAATCTCTTTGCCCCACAGCTCTACCGGCGTCCCGATCCCCGCCTGCGGACACGGTGTCAGATCTACCGCCAGCATATCCATTGAGACCGTCCCTACCGTTGTCGTGCGTACGCCGTCCACCAGCACCGGCGTTCCGCTTGGCGCATGGCGCGGGTAACCGTCTGCATACCCGGTCGCCACAATGCCAATACGCTGCTCGCCGCTGGCGGTATAGCGTCCCCCGTAGCCCACCCGGTCTCCAGCTTTCAGCGTCTGTATGCCGATTATCTCGCTGCTCAGGGTCATGACCGGTTTCAGGCCGGTATTGGCGATGTCCCGCCACTGTCCCGAAGGTGATGCACCATACAAAATAATGCCCGGGCGCACCCAATCATAATGTGCTTCAGGGTGCCACAGCGTGGCGGCCGAATTGGACAGCGACCGTCTGCACTCCAGCCCTTCTGTCGCCTGTGCAATACGCGCCATGGCCTCCTGGATACCTTCCGGGTGCTCCGCATCTGCAAAGTGGGACATCAGCGTCATTTCACCGACGTTGGGCATTGCCCGCAGCTGTTGCCAGACCGTTGATACTCTTTCCGGTAAAAAACCCAGTCGGTTCATGCCGCTGTTCACCTTCAGGTAAACATCCAGCGGCGCGTTGAGGCGCGCATTCTGCAGCGCTTTTAATTGCCAGTTACTGTGTACACAAGTGGTCAGACGATATTTGTCATACACCATCAGGTCTTCGGCGTGGAAAAATCCCTCCAGCATGAGTATCGGGCCTTTCCACCCGCGCTCACGCAGGGTTATCGCTTCTTCAAGATTGAGCATGGCAAAACCGTCGGTTGTGCCCAGCGCATTCCAGACACGTTCAATGCCGTGTCCGTAGGCATTGGCTTTCACCACCGACCAGACGCGGGCGTCCGGCGCGGCCTGGCGGGTAATGATCAGGTTTTGTTTCAACGCCTGCAGGTCAATGCTGGCCAGTATCGGGCGAGTCATCTCACGTCCTTATCAGTTATGTGCGCCATGTAAATGCCGTGGACGAGATGGGGTAAACCCCGGGCTGTAACGCGCCACGCTCAGATCGTCGTAAGGAATGGCTGGTGTGCGGCCAGACAGAATGTCGCTCAGCAACTGACCCGAACCGCAGGCCATGGTCCAGCCCAGCGTGCCGTGGCCGGTATTAAGCAGTAGATTCTTAAAGCGCGTTCGCCCGATCACTGGCGTACCGTCCGGCGTCATCGGACGCAGCCCGGTCCAGAAGGTTGCCTGCTCCACATGCCCACCGCGTGGGAAGAGATCGCGGACGACCATCTCCAGCGTCTCACGACGGGGTTGCAGCAATTCCGTATTGAAGCCGACAATCTCCGCCATGCCGCCAACGCGAATACGGTTATCAAAGCGGGTAATGGCGATTTTGTAGGTTTCATCAAGGATCGTTGAAACCGGCGCGCCGTCATCTTGCGCCACCGGAATGGTCAATGAATAGCCTTTGAGCGGATAGACCGGAATATCAACGATCCCCTTCAGCATCGCCGTAGAGTACGAGCCGAACGCCATTACATAGGCATCGGCTTTGACTATCTCCTCGCCACACTGAACGCCATAAATCTGCTCACCATCGCTCAACAGCTTATCGACCGGAGTATTAAAGCGAAATTTCACACCCGCCTGCTCCGCCATCAGCGCCAGACGCTGGGTAAACAGCTGACAGTCACCCGTTTCGTCATTCGGTAAACGCAGACCGCCGGTCAGCTTGTGTGCCACTTCCGCCAGCGCCGGTTCAACTTCCGCCAGACGGCTTGCTTCCAGGAGCTGATAAGGCACGCCGGCGTCTTCGAGGACGGCGATGTCGCGGGTCGCGTTCTCATACTGTTGAGCGGTACGGAACAGTTGCAACGTTCCGCCCTGGCGTCCTTCGTACTCGATACCGGTAGAGGCGCGTAGCGCTTTCAGGCAATCACGGCTGTATTCCGCCAGTCGCACCATCCGGCCCTTGTTTTCCATGTAATGGCTGGTGTCGCAGTTGCGTAGCATCTGCCACATCCATTTCAACTGGAACTGCGTCCCGTCGAGGCGAACGGCCAGCGGCGCATGGCGCTGAAACATCCATTTAATTGCTTTAAGCGGGACGCCTGGCGCCGCCCAGGGTGCTGCATAACCTGGAGAGATTTGCCCCGCGTTCGCCGCACTGGTTTCCAGTGCCGGACCGGGCTCACGATCAATGACGGTGACTTCGTGTCCAGCCTGACTTAAGTACCAGGCGCTGGTCACGCCAACGACACCACTTCCCAGTATGACAACTCGCATAGCCACTCCGTTAACAGTAAAAGAACAATCATCTAATTACATCTTGATAACTCAGTTGAAAATATTATTCAACATATGGCTTTTTTATGGTGACTTATCTCACATATGGCGGTGATGGCGGGGAACTCCCTGCTTTGGTATCTCCTGCTGTGCGTTATTTTTATCCAGCATAAAATTTTGCGGCCATACCGTTTTTCGACGCCTCGCTAACAAGAAATCGCAAAGAAAAAAATTCAGCCGCAGCACGTTTTTTAACACCATGATCTATGCTTGAAATGAGGTACTCCAGACAGAGAGTGCCGCCAACAATGAGGGTGCGCGAATGGCTACGATTGATTCCATGAACAAGGACAGCACACGGTTAAGCGATGGACCCGACTGGACGTTTGATCTGCTGGATGTCTATCTGGCGGAAATAGACCGCGTGGCGAAACTCTACAGACTGGATACCTACCCGCACCAAATCGAGGTGATCACCTCCGAACAAATGATGGACGCTTACTCCAGCGTCGGGATGCCAATCAACTATCCTCACTGGTCGTTTGGTAAAAAATTTATTGAAACCGAGCGTTTGTATAAGCATGGTCAGCAGGGGCTGGCCTATGAGATTGTTATCAACTCCAATCCGTGTATCGCGTATCTGATGGAGGAGAACACCATCACCATGCAGGCGTTGGTGATGGCGCATGCCTGCTACGGACATAACTCCTTCTTTAAAAACAACTATTTGTTCCGTAGCTGGACGGATGCCAGCTCCATCGTTGATTACCTGATCTTCGCGCGAAACTATATTACCCAGTGTGAAGAGCGTTACGGCGTGGATGAAGTCGAAAAGCTCCTCGACTCCTGTCACGCGCTGATGAACTACGGCGTGGATCGTTACAAACGCCCGCAAAAAATCTCCCTACAGGAAGAGAAAGCCCGACAGAAAAGCCGTGAAGAGTATCTGCAAAGCCAGGTAAATATGTTGTGGCGTACGCTGCCGAAGAAAGAGGAAGAGAAAACCGTTGCGGAAGCCCGACGTTATCCTTCTGAACCGCAGGAGAATCTGCTGTATTTCATGGAGAAGAACGCCCCGCTGCTGGAATCCTGGCAACGCGAAGTGCTGCGCATTGTGCGCAAGGTCAGCCAGTATTTTTATCCGCAGAAACAGACCCAGGTGATGAACGAAGGGTGGGCCACTTTCTGGCATTACACCATCCTTAATCACCTTTATGACGAAGGTAAAGTCACCGAACGGTTTATGCTGGAGTTTTTACATAGCCATACCAACGTGGTATTCCAGCCGCCGTACAACAGCCCGTGGTATAGCGGCATAAACCCCTATGCTCTGGGTTTTGCCATGTTCCAGGATATTAAACGAATTTGTCAGTCGCCTACCGAAGAGGACAAATACTGGTTCCCGGATATAGCGGGTTCTGACTGGCTGGAAACCCTGCATTTCGCGATGCGCGATTTCAAAGATGAGAGCTTTATCAGCCAGTTCCTGTCACCGAAGGTTATGCGTGATTTCCGCCTGTTCACCGTGCTGGATGACGATCGTCATAATTATCTGGAGATTTCCGCGATTCACAACGAGGAAGGATATCGTGAGATCCGCAACAGGCTGTCGTCGCAATATAACCTGAGCAACCTTGAGCCGAATATTCAAATCTGGAATGTCGATCTGCGCGGCGACCGCTCGCTCACCTTGCGCTATATTCCGCATAACCGCGCTCCGCTGGATAAAGGACGCAAAGAGGTGCTCAAGCATGTGCACCGGCTCTGGGGTTTTGACGTGATGCTGGAGCAGCAGAATGAAGACGGCAGTGTGGAACTGCTGGAGCGTTGTCCGCCGAGGATGAACGGTCTGTAAATCTTATTGCCGGATGGCGACGCGAAAACGTCTTATCCGGCCTACAATGCATTTCGTAGGCCGGATAAGGTGCGATTAGCGCCCCTGAATAGCTAAATCGCCCGGCAGGTTTTTCTGCATACGATGCCAAATCTCGCCGCTGTCGTGACCATAGCGACGCACCGTTTCATATACCTGCTCATGAGCACCCTGATCACAAAGTTCTGACAGCTTACGGTAAAAGCTCAGCGCCAGCGCGCGGGCTTCCGGATTGGCGAAATAATGGCGGCCAATGCGGGTATATAATCCCTTCATTCCATTGAGGATCAAACCGTAAATCGGATTGCCAGAGGCAAATGCCAGACCGCGGAAAATGTTGTAGTCCAGATCGGCGAACGCATCAGCATGGTCGGCCACCTGATTTGCCGTTGCCAGAACCTCCTGCGCTTTATCAGGATGCTGGCGAAACGCGGTACGAACAAAGATCGTCGAGATGTTGGTACGCACGGACAGCAGATTATCAATAAGCTGCGGCACGCTCTCGTGATCGAGACGCGCCAGCGTTTCAAGGATATTTAGCCCGGAGGTTTCCCAGAAGTTATTCACCTTCGTCGGCTTGCCGTGTTGAATGGTCAACCAACCGTCCCGCGCCAGACGCTGTAATACCTCGCGTAACGTGGTACGTGTCACTCCAATCAGTTCAGAGAGTTCACGTTCAGCAGGCAAAATAGTGCCAGGTGGGAAGCGGTTATTCCAGATACTTTCAATGATGTACTCTTCCGCGAACCCAGCCGGGCTTTGCGCCTTAATGACCATAGTGATAATTCCATTACACAGCAAAACATAGTTACAGTTATCATACCAGACGGGCTACATGGCTGATAGCTGACGCAATGAAGAAAAAGTGGATCAAGGCTTCATTTTCCAGATTACGCTGAAGCACAGCCAGCCTTGTCCGTCGCGTGAATAGCTTGCCTGTACTCCCTCCTCCCGCTAAGCTTTGCGGTCAAACATAAAAACATGATTTCATTTTTAAAGGTAGGGAAATCACCATGGAGCTATCATGGGGCCGCGCTATGTGGCGCAATTTTTTAGGTCAATCACCTGACTGGTACAAACTTGCACTACTCGTATTCTTAGTCGTTAACCCGGTAATATTTTTCATCAATCCCTTTATTGCGGGCTGGCTGTTGGTAGCCGAGTTCATTTTTACGCTGGCGATGGCGTTAAAATGTTACCCGCTGCTACCAGGCGGGCTGCTAGCCATCGAGGCGGTCATCATCGGCATGACCAGCGCCACACATGTGCGTGAAGAGGTTGCCGCTAACCTTGAGGTGCTGTTGCTGCTGATGTTTATGGTGGCTGGCATCTACTTTATGAAGCAGTTGCTGCTGTTTATTTTCACCCGCCTACTGCTTACGATTCGCTCCAAGATGCTGCTGTCGCTGGCATTTTGCGTTGCCGCCGCCTTCCTTTCTGCATTCCTGGATGCGCTGACCGTCGTTGCCGTGGTAATCAGCGTAGCGGTTGGTTTTTATGGTATTTACCATCGCTTCGCCTCTTCCCGCACGGAAGACAACAATATGCTCGATGATAGCCATATCGATCAGCACAATAAGGTCGTACTGGAGCAGTTCCGTGGTTTTCTGCGCAGCCTGATGATGCATGCGGGTGTCGGTACGGCGTTAGGCGGCGTAATGACTATGGTCGGCGAACCGCAAAACCTGATTATCGCCAAAGCGGCTGGCTGGCATTTTGGTGACTTTTTCCTGCGCATGTCGCCGGTCACCGTCCCGGTGCTGATTTGCGGCCTGTTAACCTGCATGCTGGTTGAGAAATTGCGCTGGTTTGGCTATGGCGAAACGCTGCCGGAGACCGTCCGCGATGTCCTGCAACAGTTTGACGATCAAAGCCGTCAGCAGCGTACTCGTCAGGAAAAAATCAAACTGATTGTCCAGGCGATTATCGGTATCTGGCTGGTGGTTGCCCTGGCCCTGCATCTGGCGGAAGTCGGATTAATCGGTCTGTCCGTCATTATCCTGGCCACGTCGTTGACCGGCGTTACTGACGAACACGCGATTGGTAAAGCGTTTACCGAGTCGCTGCCTTTCACCGCCCTGCTGACCGTGTTCTTCTCTATCGTTGCGGTGATTATCGATCAACAGCTCTTTTCACCGATTATTCAGTTTGTTTTGCAGTCCTCTGAACATGCTCAACTGACGCTGTTCTATCTCTTTAACGGCCTGCTGTCTTCTATCTCTGATAACGTGTTTGTCGGCACTATTTACATTAACGAAGCCAAAGCCGCGTTGGAACATGGGACCATCAGCCTTAACCAATTTGAGCTGTTAGCGGTGGCGATCAATACCGGGACTAACCTGCCTTCCGTTGCTACCCCAAACGGCCAGGCGGCATTCCTGTTCCTGCTGACCTCCGCGCTGGCACCATTGATTCGACTCTCTTATGGCCGCATGGTGTGGATGGCTCTGCCTTATACTCTCGTCCTGACGCTGGTTGGTCTGCTTTGCGTCGAGTTCACGCTTGTTCCGGTGACTGAGTGGATGACCCAGGCGGGCTGGTTAGCTACACTTTCATAACAATTTACCGGGCAAATCACTGCCCGGTTTGACTTTTTGCATGATAATTATCCGATTACTCAAATTTTCAATTCCTGCTAGTGGCGCATAAATTGAATTGGTTTAAACTGCGCTCTCTACGCATGTTGCAGGGAAATTATTATGTTGCGATTTTTAAACCAGTGCTCCCGAGGTCGTGGTGCATGGTTATTGTTGGCGTTAACCGCCTTTGCGCTGGAGCTTGTCGCGCTGTGGTTCCAGCACGTCATGCTGCTAAAACCTTGCGTGTTGTGTATTTACGAACGTAGCGCATTATTTGGCGTGATGGGCGCGGGGCTGGTGGGGGCTATCGCACCAAAAACGCCGCTACGCTATGTGGCGATGATTATCTGGATTTACAGTGCCTGGCGCGGACTGCAGTTAGCTTATGAGCACACCATGATTCAGTTGCACCCATCACCGTTTATGACCTGTGATTTTGCCGCACGCTTCCCGAGCTGGCTGCCGCTGGACAAATGGCTGCCGCAGGTGTTTTTAGCATCCGGTGACTGTGCTGAACGCCAGTGGTCTTTTTTAACCCTGGAAATGCCACAGTGGCTGTTGGGGATCTTCGCCGCTTACCTGGTGGTCGCCGTGCTGGTAGTCATAGCACAGCCGTTTAAACCGAAAAAACGTGACCTCTTCGGTCGCTAACAGAGACGCTCCTTCGGGAGCGTTTTTTTTGCCTTAAATTCATTGCCTGCTGGCATCTATAAGATGTATATTAAATGCATCTTATAGATGCCACACCAAGGAGATGTCTGATGTCCCATTTACGCATCCCGGCAAACTGGAAAGTAAAACGCTCTACTCCCTTCTTTACCAAAGACAACGTCCCGGCAGCACTTCTTTCTCACCATAACACCGCAGCAGGCGTGTTTGGACAGCTCTGCGTAATGGAAGGTACGGTAACGTATTATGGCTTTGCCAATGAAGACGCAAAAGAACCTGAAGTGAAAGTGGTGATTAATGCCGGTCAGTTCGCGACCAGCCCACCGCAGTACTGGCATCGCGTTGAATTAAGCGACGATGCGCAATTCAACATTAACTTCTGGGTGGAAGATGACAACCACTCCGATGAGATGTATCAGGCGAAAAAGTCTTAACCCTTAACGCCTGCTAATCGATGGGCGGCTCAGTCCGCCCATGAAGGTTTGTTCAGGATATGATCCTGCCAGTCACGTACTTCCGATTCTTTCACCGCAATATGACGAACTGAGATACGCTCACCGTGCATCGCCGCTTTTGATCCTGTCAGCAACGGGTGCCACTCCGGTAGCCCTTTTCCTTCTGCGAGCAGACGATAGGCGCAGGTCATAGGCAACCATTCAAAAGTCGGCAGATTATCACGCGTCAGTTTGATGCAGTCAGGCTCGTACTCGAATCGACGTTCGTAATTACGACACTGGCAGGTTTTAATGTTGAGCTGACGACAGGCGACATTGGTAAAGTAGATTTCGTCAGTGTCTTCATCCATCAGCTTATGCAGGCAGCATTGACCGCACCCGTCACATAATGACTCCCACTCGGCATCGGTCATTTCATCAAGGGTTTTACTTTGCCAGAAAGGTATGTCGCTCATCAGGGTTTCCGCTATTGCAATAAAGCTGCACCTTATAACCAGTCTGGCACGCTGATGCAAGTTTTGCCGCCCGAAAAGGCGGCAAGCAGAGATTACAGTACACGGGTTGTTAGCGTTTGACCGTGAAAACTGATGGCCAGTTCGTCGCCGCTGCTTAAAGGTCCCACGCCTGCTGGCGTTCCCGTTAGCACCACATCGCCCGCTTTGAGGGTAAAGAAACGGCTCATATAAGCAATCAAGGGAACGATGTGATGGATCATGTCCGCCGTGGAGCCGTGCTGGCGAGTTTCACCGTTGACCGTTAATCCAAGCATCGTATCCTGCGGGTCGCCGTTAAACTCCGCCACCGGAATAAATCCAGACAGCGGGCAAGAGTTATCAAAACCCTTCGCTTTTTCCCATGGCTGCCCCGCCTTCTTCATTTTGCCCTGAATATCGCGCAGAGTCAGATCCAGCGCGACACCATAACCGGCAATGGCTTTGCGCACATGATCTTCTGTCGCTTGCCGCAGGGTCGCGCCAATCAGCACAGCCAGCTCAACTTCATGGTGGACAGACCCCATATCAGATGGGATCACCAGCGGCTGGCGCAAATCGCACAGCGCGGTTTCCGGTTTAATAAACAGAACCGGTTCTTCCGGGGTAGTTCCACCCATCTCTTTAATATGGTTGGCATAGTTACTCCCTACGCAAACCACCTTACTCACCGGATAATCCAGCAGAGCACCATGCCAGTTGTGATGTTGATACATTACTTTCCCCTAACGTAGTCATAGATTTCAGGTACTGCATCGATGGAACGTGCTGCTGCCCGATGCAGTTTAACGTTTAGCGTCTGGTGTATTTTGTTTTGCCGCTGCCAGATGCTGTTTAAGTAAATCTTCTGGCGGCGGGGGTATTTGTAAATAATAGCCCTGCTCAGTCAGGGCCTGTTTTACTTTTTCAAGATCGGCATTAACTAATTTTTTACGCCCATCAAGCGGTAACATCATTGCCAGCGTCGGCTGACCAAATCCTCTCATCAGTTCTTCAGGAACGCGCGAGAAATCGTCTTTTTTTTCGACATATAAATAGGTCTGGTCACGTTTGCTGCTTCGGTAGATCACACAAAACATATCTTTTACTCTGAATTCACGGAATGGTGGCTTGCCTCAATATAATACTGACTATAACATGCCTTATAGTCTTCGGAATATCACCCCGCGCTGGGGATGATAAATAGCAAATTGAGTAAGGCCAGGATGTCAAACACGCCAATCGAGCTTAAAGGCAGTAGCTTCACCTTATCAGTGGTTCATTTACATGAAGCAGAACCCGAGGTTATTCGTCAGGCGTTGGAAGACAAAATCGCGCAGGCACCGGCTTTTTTAAAACATGCTCCCGTGGTGGTTAACGTGAGTGGTCTTGAAAGCCCGGTAAACTGGTCAGCGCTGCAGAAAGTGGTCGCGTCTACCGGATTGCGCATTATTGGCGTTAGCGGATGCAAAGACGCCAGACTAAAGGCAGAAATCGACGAAATGGGTCTTCCTTTACTGACTGAAGGTAAAGAAAAAGCTATTCGTCCTGCGCCTGTTGAGGTCCCGGCTCCCGTCGCTCCGCCGCAAAACGTTACTCCCATCACAAAAACACGATTAATAAATGTGCCGGTTCGTTCCGGTCAGCGCATTTATGCTCCACAATGTGATCTGATTGTTACAAGCCACGTCAGTGCGGGCGCAGAGCTTATCGCTGATGGCAATATTCATGTTTATGGAATGATGAGAGGCCGTGCGCTGGCAGGTGCAAGCGGCGATCGTGAAGCGCAAATTTTTTGTACCCATCTGACGGCAGAACTGGTGTCTATCGCAGGTGTTTATTGGCTGAGTGATAAAATCCCAGCAGAATTTTATGGCAAAGCGGCCCGTCTGCAATTAGCAGAGAACGCTTTGACAGTTCAACCGTTGAATTGATCCCTTTTTAACAAGGAATTTCTATGGCACGCATTATTGTTGTTACTTCGGGTAAAGGGGGCGTTGGCAAAACCACCTCCAGCGCGGCCATCGCTACAGGTTTGGCCCAGAAGGGAAAGAAAACTGTCGTTATTGATTTTGATATCGGCCTGCGTAACCTCGATCTGATTATGGGTTGTGAACGCCGCGTCGTTTACGACTTCGTCAACGTTATTCAGGGCGATGCGTCGTTAAATCAGGCGTTAATCAAAGATAAGCGTACCGAAAATCTCTTTATTCTTCCGGCCTCACAGACTCGCGATAAAGACGCGCTGACGCGTGAAGGCGTCGCGAAAGTTCTGGACGACCTGAAAACGATGGAATTCGATTTCATCGTCTGCGACTCCCCGGCGGGTATTGAAACCGGCGCGCTGATGGCCCTGTATTTTGCCGATGAAGCGATTATCACCACTAACCCGGAAGTCTCCTCTGTACGTGACTCTGACCGTATTCTGGGTATTCTGGCGTCGAAATCTCGTCGTGCGGAAAACGGTGAAGATCCGATTAAAGAGCATTTGTTGCTGACGCGCTACAACCCTGGCCGCGTAAATAAAGGTGACATGCTGAGCATGGAAGACGTACTGGAAATTCTGCGAATCAAGCTGGTTGGCGTGATTCCTGAAGATCAGTCAGTCCTGCGCGCGTCTAACCAGGGTGAGCCGGTTATTCTCGACATCAATGCTGATGCCGGTAAAGCCTATGCTGATACCGTAGACCGTCTGTTGGGAGAAGAACGTCCTTTCCGCTTCATTGAAGAAGAGAAGAAAGGTTTCCTCAAACGCCTGTTCGGAGGATAAGTTATGGCATTACTGGATTTTTTTCTCTCGCGGAAAAAGAGCACAGCGAACATCGCTAAAGAGCGACTGCAGATTATTGTTGCGGAACGTCGTCGTAGTGACGCCGAGCCACATTATTTACCGCAACTGAGGAAAGATATTCTCGAGGTTATCTGCAAGTATGTACAAATTGATCCCGAAATGGTCACCGTACAGCTTGAACAAAAAGACGGCGATATTTCTATCCTCGAACTTAACGTGACATTACCTGAAGCTGAAGAGTCTAAATAACGGCTTTGCTCAGTGAGTTATAGTTGCAAAAAAGGCAGATTATTCTGCCTTTTTTATTTTCAGTTTCTTGCCTGGCTGTTGCGGATTTATTCCAAAGTAAACTTTGGATACTTTTCGGCAAAATAGCGGCGCAAATACTCAACCGTAATACGGATTTTTGCCGACGTCGCCAGCCGAGAAACATAAACCGCCCATATATTTGCTGGTTGATAATACTCGGGTAATACGTGTACCAGATGTCCACCGGCAATGTTGTCGCAAACGTCCCACCACGAACGCAGGGCAATTCCCTGCCCATCAAGACACCACTGATGTACCACTTCGCCATGATTAGACGACAGAGGCCCCGTAACTTTAATTGAGTGAGCGCCCTCTTTATTACGCATTTGCCAGATGCCAAACGGATGGTCGCGCTCTTTGATAACCAGACAAGGAAAAGTGGAGAGATCGTTGAGTTGCTTCGGCGTCCCATGCTGCGCCACAAATTCCGGCGAGGCGCACAGAATACGGTAGTTAGTCGCCAGCTTGCGGGCAATCAGGTTCGGCGCGATATCATCCCCGATACGAATATCAAGATCGACGCCCTCATTCACCATATCCACCAGGCGGTCTTCAACATCGAACCTCAGTTCTAGCTGCGGGTACGCTTTTGCCAGCGCAGACAGCGCCGGAGCCACCACCCGACGGCCAAAGCCAAAGCTACTAATAATGCGTAGCATCCCCTGCGGGATCTGCCTGGCATCAGACAACTCGTCCATCATCTGATCGACATCCTGCAGGATCCGCTGCGCCCATTCGTAGATCCGCTCCCCCTCTTCCGTGATGGTTACACGCCGCGTTGTCCGGTGCAGCAGCACCACGTTCAGTGTCTGCTCCAGCAGGGCTACTCGCTTACTGATAAAAGCCGGTGATACACCCAGTTCCTCGGCAACGGCGGCAAATCCTGCCCGACGGGCAACCAGCATAAAGACGCGTAAATCATTTAGCAGCGGCAGATTATTCATGATCTGTGTTTTATGTTTCACCAGTTAGGGGGATTAACTCTTAATCAGTCAATTATAGGATAAGGGGAAAGTCAATTTTGATGGCGTACAAGTGAGAGCTGCTATGAAGAAAACCTGTCGTATTGCCGCTATCCCCGGAGATGGCATTGGTAAAGAAGTGCTGCCTGAAGGCATTCATGTGTTACAGGCAGCCGCCGAGCGTTGGGGGTTGTCGTTCAGCTTTGAGCAAATGGAATGGGCGAGCTGCGAGTACTACACCCATCACGGCAAAATGATGCCGGATGACTGGCATGAGCAGTTGCAATCCTTTGATGCTATCTATTTTGGCGCCGTTGGCTGGCCGGATACCGTACCGGACCACATCTCTTTATGGGGCTCGCTGCTTAAGTTTCGCCGCGAATTCGACCAGTACGTCAACCTGCGTCCGGTACGCCTGTTCCCGGGAGTCCCTTGCCCACTGGCGGGCAAGCAGCCAGGCGACATTGATTTCTACGTCGTACGCGAGAACACCGAGGGAGAATACTCTTCTCTCGGCGGACGCGTGAGTGAAGGGACGGAACACGAGGTGGTTATCCAGGAGTCGGTCTTCACCCGTCGCGGCGTAGATCGTATATTGCGTTACGCCTTCGAGCTGGCGCAAAACCGCCCGCGCAAAACCCTGACCTCGGCGACCAAATCCAATGGTCTGGCCATCAGCATGCCTTACTGGGACGAGCGTGTTGAAGCAATGGCGGCTAACTATCCTGAGATCCGTTGGGATAAACAGCATATCGATATACTGTGCGCCCGCTTTGTGATGCAGCCGGAGCGCTTTGACGTTGTGGTTGCTTCCAACCTGTTCGGCGACATCCTCTCCGATCTGGGTCCGGCCTGTACCGGGACGATTGGCATCGCACCTTCTGCCAACTTAAACCCGGAACGCACCTTCCCGTCCCTGTTCGAGCCGGTACATGGTTCGGCTCCCGATATTTACGGAAAAAACATCGCCAACCCGATTGCCACTATCTGGGCTGGCGCCATGATGCTGGACTTCCTTGGCAACGGTGATGCCAACTATAAGGCTGCCCACGACGGTATTCTGGCGGCAATTGAGCACGTTATTGCCAGTGGCCCGAAAACGCCGGATATGAAAGGCAGCGCCACCACGCAACAGGTGGGAGAAGCCATCTGTCAGGCACTACGTTAGAGGTCAAACCACGAAATATGAGCCGCGTCACTGACGCGGCTTTTTTATGCGTTTTGTGGAGCCAATAACCTGCGCTAATTCACCTTTTATTATTTCCGTTCCGTGTTTTATTGCTTCACGCATCGAGCAATTGTTTAATTCATGTAAAGAACAAATAATAAAATTGTTAAATATAAAGTAACTCATTCTACCCCTACAGCATGATAACAACGACAGGCTAATGCCATACGCGGGCAACTGTGCCCAGGAGATCCCATGTTGAGCAACGTCAAGAAAAAAGACATGCCGCTGATAGCCATCAGCCTGGTGGCTATTCTTTTCATCGCCGCCACACTTAGTCTCTTCCCTCAGCAGTCTGCACAAGTCGCAAATACCCTTTTTAACGGCGTTACCCGGATGCTGGGTTCCGCCGTGCAGATCCTCGTTCTGATGGCTATGGGTCTGGTCGTCTGGCTGGCTACCAGCAAATACGGCAACATCCGTCTGGGAGAAGGTAAAGCGGAATACAGCACGCTCTCCTGGCTGTTTATGTTTATATGCGCCGGATTAGGCTCCTCCACGCTCTACTGGGGCGTTGCTGAGTGGGCCTATTATTACCAGACCCCGGGTCTGAATATCGCGCCGCACTCGCAAAAAGCGCTGGAATACAGCCTGCCTTACTCCTTTTTCCATTGGGGGATCAGCGCATGGGCGACCTACACGTTGGCCTCATTAACCATGGCCTACCACTTCCATGTGCGTAAAAACAAAGGACTGAGCCTGTCCGGGATTATCGCCGCCATTACCGGCGTGCATCCGCAGGGTGTCTGGGGTCGCCTGGTTGACCTGATGTTCCTGATCGCGACAGTTGGCGCGTTAACTATCTCTCTGGTCGTCACCGCCGCCACCTTTACCCGCGGTTTGTCTGCCCTGACGGGGTTACCAGATAACTTCACGGTGCAGGCGTTTGTGATCCTGTTCTCTGGCGGCATTTTCTGCCTGAGTTCCTGGATTGGCATCAATAACGGTTTGCAACGTCTGAGCAAAATGGTCGGCTGGGGGGCGTTTTTACTGCCGCTGCTGGTGCTGATCGTCGGCCCGACCGAGTTCATCACCAATAACATCATCAACGCCATCGGCCTGACGACACAAAACTTTTTGCAAATGAGCCTCTTCACCGACCCGCTTGGCAACGGTGAGTTCACCCGTAACTGGACAGTGTTCTACTGGCTGTGGTGGATCTCCTACACGCCGGGCGTGGCAATGTTTGTCACTCGCGTATCCCGTGGTCGCAAAATCAAAGAGGTTATCTGGGCATTAATCCTCGGTAGCACTGTTGGCTGCTGGTTCTTCTTTGGCGTGATGGAAAGCTACTCCATTCACCAGTTTGTGAACGGTGTGATCGACGTGCCGCAGGTTATGGCGACGCTGGGTGGTGAGACGGCCGTACAGCAAGTGTTGATGTCGTTGCCTGCCGGGAAACTGTTTCTGGTGGCGTATCTGGCGATCATGATTATATTCCTCGCCTCACACATGGATGCTGTGGCCTACACCATGGCGGCCACCAGCACACGCAACCTGCAGGAAGGGGAAGATCCGCAGCGCAGTCTTCGTCTGTTCTGGTGCGTGGTCATCACCCTGATCCCATTATCAATTTTGTTCACCGGCGCGTCCCTGGAAACCATGAAGACCACGGTGGTTCTGACCGCTCTTCCATTCCTCGCCATCCTGTTGGTGAAGGTTGGCGGTTTTCTGCGCTGGGTACGGCAGGACTATGCCCACGTTCCTGCGCATCAAATTGAAAGCCATCTTCCCGAAGCGCCAGTTGACGTCCCGGTCGCGCCACCGGCCGGGACACTACTCAAAGGCGACAATTAAGCGCCAGTACCAAAATCCTCTTACTCACAAATTAAAGGTATTCCAATGAGCAATCTGAGCCCTGAGTTTATTCTGCCGCAAAATTTCTGTGCCAACCCGCAGGATGCCTGGACTATCCCGGCCCGGTTTTATACCGACCATCAGGCTTTCGAACACGAACAAGAAAAGGTGTTCGCTAAAAGCTGGATTTGCGTCGCCCACAGTAGCGAACTGGCGAAACCCAATGATTATGTTACCCGAGAAGTGATTGGCGAGAATATCGTGCTGGTACGTGGGCGCGATAACGTGCTGCGGGCCTTCTACAACGTCTGCCCGCATCGCGGTCATCAGTTGTTGAGCGGCGAGGGGAAAGCGAAAAATGTGATTACCTGCCCTTACCACGCATGGGCATTCAAACTTGACGGCAATCTGGCGCATGCGCGTAACTGCGAAAACGTCGCCAACTTCGACAGCGAAAAAGCGCACCTTACACCAGTACGCCTGGAAGAATATGCCGGATTCGTGTTTATTAACATGGATCCGAACGCGGGCAGCGTGGAAGAACAACTCCCTGGTCTTGCAGACAAAGTTATCGAAGCCTGCCCAGACGTGCATGACCTGAAACTTGCTGCGCGCTTTACGACTCGTACCCCAGCCAACTGGAAGAATATTGTCGATAACTATCTGGAGTGTTACCACTGCGGTCCGGCCCATCCAGGTTTTTCCGACTCGGTCCAGGTTGACCGTTACTGGCATACCATGCACGGCAACTGGACGCTGCAATACGGTTTCGCCAAACCTTCAGAGCAGTCATTTAAGTTCGAAGAAGGGGTTGATGCCGCCTTCCACGGTTTCTGGCTGTGGCCGTGCACCATGCTCAACGTGACGCCAATCAAAGGCATGATGACCGTTATCTACGAATTCCCGGTAGATGCGGAAACCACGCTGCAAAACTATGACATCTACTTCACCAACGAAGAGCTGACCGAAGAGCAGAAACAACTGATCGAATGGTATCGCAACGTCTTTCGTCCTGAAGATTTACGTCTGGTTGAAAGCGTACAAAAAGGGCTGAAATCGCGCGGGTATCGCGGCCAGGGACGCATTATGGCAGACACCAGCGGCAGTGGCATCTCCGAGCATGGCATTGCCCATTTTCATAATCTGGTCGCCCAGGTTTTTCAGGAATAACTCGGGGCTGTTACGACAGGTTCCGGCGCGTCGCTGAGGCGCGTCGGACAGATTTTTTAGGGAGGCCGCAATGTCTGATTATCAAATGCAAGAAGTCCGGGTCAGCCGGATTGAGACGATTACCGCGCAGGTAAAATGCTTCACTTTAACGGCGACCTCAGGCCAGCCGTTGCCTGCGTTTCAAGGTGGCAGCCATATTATCGTGCAGATGCGCGATGGCGAGAATCTGTACAGCAATGCGTACTCGCTGATGAGTTCACCACGCGATACGCGCGCCTATAAAATCGCCGTACGCCTGGAGGAAGCGTCCAAAGGCGGCTCACGATACCTGCATCAAAACGTGAAGCCCGGCGACACGCTCACGATCTCCACACCAAATAATCTCTTCGCCCTCGCCCCTCAGGCACAAAAACATCTGTTGATTGCCGGAGGCATCGGCATCACACCGTTTTTATCGCAACTCCCGGAGCTGGAACAATCTCAGACGCAATGGCAACTGCACTATTGTTCTCCCAGCCAGGAGACCTGCGCGTTTCATGACGAACTCATGCAACACCCCAGCGCCGATCGCATTCATCTGCACCTGTCGAACGCAGGCACCCGCCTCGATTTAGCCCGTCTGCTGGCTGATGTTGAACCCGGCACGCATATCTACACCTGTGGCCCTGCGGTGCTCAACGATGCTGTCAGAGAAGCGGCTTCCCGCCTTGGGCTGGACAGCAATACGCTACATTTCGAACAATTTGCCGTGGAAGAGAAAGGCGGCGACGCCTTCACCCTGGTGCTGGCGCGTTCCGGGCGCGAGTTTGTGGTCCCGGAAGAGATGACCATTTTGCAGGTTATCGAAAATAACAAAGCCGCCCGGGTTGAGTGCCTGTGCCGGGAAGGTGTTTGCGGCACCTGCGAAACGACGATTCTCGAAGGGGAAGCGGATCACCGCGATCAGTATTTCAGCGACGACGAAAAAGCCAGCCAGCAAAGCATGCTCATCTGCTGCTCGCGCGCCAAAGGTAAGCGCCTGGTGCTCGATCTGTAGCGTTGCGCAGGCCGGGTCAGCAAACGCGCGACCCGGCGAGCCTGGTGACTTACTGCGGGTATTCCTGCAGCAGCGCGTTGAGGCGATCGGACATCAATTCGCCACGCCAGCCGGAAACCAGCTCTGGCAGGGATTGCTGCGGCTTTAATTTCCAGTGCCAGTTGAGCAACTGGTTGATCTGGCGACGCGAAGCAAGCAGTTCGACGCTGAGATTATGTTCCGCACTCACCTCGGCAACCAGCGCTTTGATGGCTTTGAACGCCTTGCGATACCCTGGCATATCCATCAAATTCAGCAGCGGCTGCGGTAGCGACTCTTCCGGTAAAGCCTGGGCCTTTTCTACCAGGGCGATCAGCGTTTTACCATGGAAACGAATTTCGCTCCCGGAAAGACCCAGGCTATCCAGTTCACCCAGGCTGCCCGGCATATAACGCGCCACCGCCCACAGGTGCTCTTCACGCACCACGAAGTTTACCGCCAGATCGCGCTCGCGTGCTTTACGCAGTCGCCAGTCGGCAAGCAATTGCAGGCAGGCTAGCTGACGGGTGCGCAGTTGCCATGCGTTGGTGATGTCACGCCAGGCGTCTTCCGGCGCCAGAATCTCCTGGCGACGCTGCTGCATTAAACGGCATTCGTCCAGCGCGGCTGGCAGCCAGCCGCTGGCTTCGGTTTCAGCTATCAGTTTTGTGGTGATCGGTAACAGATACCAGACGTCAGCCGCCGCGTATTCGCACTGACGCTCGGTCAGCGGTCTGGCCAGCCAGTCGGTACGCGATTCGCTTTTGTCGAGCGCCACACCCGTAAACTCTTCCACCATCGAGGCGAAGCCCCACGACAGCGGACGACCGCAAAACGCGGCCAGGATTTGTGTGTCAATTAACGGCTGCGGAAGTTCGCCAAAAGCGTTGAGAAACACTTCCAGGTCTTCACTTCCCGCATGCAGGAATTTGGTGATGGCGGTATCACGCAGAATATCGCGCAGGGGCGACCAGTCGGTGATCCCTAGTGGATCAATCAGAGCAACGTGTTTGCCATCAAACAGTTGGATCAGCCCCAACTGCGGATAATAGGTACGTGTGCGAACAAATTCGGTATCCAGGGCTATCGCCGGAAATTCACGGACGGCTTCGCACAGCGTGGCTAACGCGTCGTCCGTGGTGATCATTTGATAATTCAAATCGTGCTCTCTTAGGTTTGCGCCAAAAAAAACGCCGGATTACCCGGCGTTTTCTGCTGGCTGACTTAACGCTCAGCCTTTATTGTCCACTTTGGCGCGCGCTTCGTCACGTAATTCTCGTCGCAAAATTTTACCGACGTTAGATTTCGGCAACTCGTCGCGAAACTCCACCAGCTTCGGTACTTTATAGCCCGTCAGGTGACGACGGCAGAAAGTGATAAGCGCCTCATCAGTTAACGAGGCATCTTTCTTCACCACGAAAATTTTCACCGCTTCACCGCTGCTGCCCGACGGAACACCAACTGCAGCCACTTCCTGTACGCTAGGATGTTGCATAACCACGTCTTCAATTTCATTTGGATAGACGTTAAAGCCGGACACCAGGATCATATCTTTCTTACGATCGACAATACGCAGGAAGCCTTCATCATCCATCACCGCAATATCGCCGGTGTGCAGCCAGCCGTCTTTGACGATTTCGTCGGTGGCGTCTGGTCGCTGCCAGTAGCCCAGCATCACTTGCGGACCTTTCACGCACAGTTCGCCCGGTTCTCCCGGCGGCACTTCGTTATCGTCGTCATCCACCAGTTTGACCTCGGTGGAAGGAACCGGTAACCCGATACTGCCGCTGTGGTAGTCGATATCGTGAGGGTTGACGCTCACCAGAGGGGCACACTCCGTCAGGCCATAGCCTTCCAGCAGATACTGACCCGTCAGCTTCACCCAACGTTCAGCTACCGCCTGTTGAACCGGCATCCCGCCGCCTGCCGAAAGGTGCAGTGACGAGAAGTCCAGTTGTTGGAACTCTTTGTTATTCAGCAGCGCGTTAAACAGCGTGTTGACGCCGGTCATAGCGGTGAACGGATACTTCGCCAGCTCTTTTACCAGTCCCGGAATATCACGCGGGTTGGTAATCAGCAGGTTTTGACCGCCCAGCTCAATAAACAGCAGACAGTTCATCGTCAGCGCAAAAATGTGATACAGCGGTAGGGCCGTCACCACCAGTTCTTTACCCGGATGCAGCAACGGGCCATAAGTGGCATTAACCTGCTCAAGGTTAGCCAGCATGTTACGGTGCGTAAGCATCGCGCCCTTCGCCACACCGGTAGTCCCCCCGGTATATTGCAGGAACGCCAGATCTTCCGACACTACTTCGGGTTTCACATACTGCATGCGATAACCGTTTTGCAGCGCACTACGAAATGAGATGGCATCCGGCAGGTGATATTTCGGCACCAGACGCTTGATATACTTGACGACGAAGTTAACCAACGTCCCTTTGGCGGTCGACAGCTGATCGCCCATACGCGTCAGAATCACGTGTTGCACCGACGTTTTGTCGACGACTTTTTCCAGCGTGTGGGCAAAGTTAGACACGATGACAATCGCCGACGCGCCGCTGTCGTTGAGCTGATGTTCCAGCTCGCGAGGCGTGTACAGCGGGTTCACGTTCACGACGATCATGCCAGCACGTAAAATCCCAAACAGTGCGACCGGATATTGCAGCAGGTTCGGCATCATCAATGCGACGCGATCGCCCTTCTTCAGCCCGAGTCCCTGTTGCAAATAGGCCGCAAATGCCCGGCTACGCTCTTCAAGCTTGCGGAAGGTCATCACCTCCCCCATGTTTACAAACGCGGGCTGATCGGCATACCGTCTTACTGAGTGTTCAAAGAGTTCCACCAGGGATTGATAACGGTCAGGATTGATCTCCGCAGGAACACCAGCGGGATAACGGTTAAGCCAAACCTTTTTCAATACATCACCTCTAAAATGCGTATTCGTCGTCATCACAACCCCAGGCAATAAACAAACTGTTAACATAATATTAACTCAGCGTACCAGTTTGTTTATTACACAACGACAAGGTTGCGAAGCACGTCACTATTTATTTTTCTTATATCCACGTTAATGCAGAAACAGCGGACGAGCCGCTGTTTCTTTTACTCATAAAACAAAGAGTTACTCAGTTACTATGGTCTGAACCTGTGCCGGGCCGGGATTGTACCATCCCCATCCACCGTAGCCACCGTAAGGCCAGCCACGCGCACCGTAGAACCAGGGGTCGATCGGCTGAGGCGGCATAACAATTTGCTGAGTAATATGCCAGCGTTTATAGCCAGTTACCTGCATCAGCATGAATTTATACGGCGTATTACCGATTTTTCCATCCACAGTACCGCTAATCGGACCGACGACGGTAACCAGTTGACCGCGGAAGTCCACCGGGTCGAGGAAGCCATTTACATCAGCATAAATTCGCCCGCGGGAGGCTTCGCCCAGCACCGGTCGCGCCCCACTATCAAGAGGAACAGTGGCAATTTCCAGACGGGATTTCCCCTGCTGGTTCTGAATATCCACCACTTTACCGCCGAAACGCGCTTCCTGTCCGACATACAGCTGCGGGGCATTCATAACCCGCACCAGATCCTGCTGCGGCGTAGGGCTCGAACCTTTAATCGCGTCCGGGATGGTGACACAACCGCTAAGCATTAACGCGAATGCGCCCGCCAACAGACCTTTCAATAACTGCTTTTGCACCGCCATATTGCGACTCCCTTTTCTTAGCTTCTGCCCCGACCAATTCACCATGCTGCGCACTGACGGCTGTGCGAATTGACCAGGGATGTACTACTAAGATTCATTCTTTACCGGGAAGTTTCTTCCATGCCACGGTGTTACGTAAATAAACCGGTTCCGCATGTTCAACCGCCACGGTCTTACCGGCAGCCAGCATTTGCGTGGCAACAGGCAGCATATCTTCAGCCGCCGGAAGCAAAACGTCGCCATCGCTCAGCGTCAGACCGCTGTCTTTACCGAGCTCAGGCCAGGCAGGCCAGCCCGTTCCGACCGTTACCCACTCGCCAGACAGTTGCAGTAAACGCGCATGCACCTGCTCGGGGGTTAGCACCGCTTCGGTTTCTTCACCGTGCCAGTTGCCGTTCTCATCACGCAGGTATTCGGCCCAATAGACTTCGCCCATTCGCGCGTCGATCGCGGCCAGTACGCGGGTCGCGCCCGACTTACGCCAGGCTCCCTGCGCCATTGTTGCCAGGGTGGAGACGCCGATCATCGGTAAATTCGCGCCTAACGCCAGCCCCTGAGCAATGCCAATACCAATACGTACACCTGTGAAACTGCCAGGACCGCGACCAAACGCCAGAGCGTCGATATCGGTTAACGTGAGATCGCCAGCGGCCAGGATTTCCTCAACCATTGGTAAAATTCGTTGGGTGTGTTCTCGTGGGCAAAGCTCGAAATGAGCCTTGGTAGTACCGTCATTCCACAGGGCAACAGAGCACGCCTCTGTGGCGGTATCGATAGCCAGAATTCGCATGGGTGTTTGTGATCAGGTCAATAAATTTGGCGCGCATCTTACCACACTCCGTAACAAATTACTCAGTCGTTGGTATAGCAAGAAAACGAACAGCGCGAGCAATATCACGCGTCCGCGGCGCAGGCGGAAGACTTGCCAGGAAAGTGGCACCGTAAGGTCGCATCACCAGACGGTTGTCGCAAATCACCAGCACCCCGCGGTCGTCAGCGTCACGAATCAGACGCCCCACGCCCTGTTTCAGGGTGATTACCGCATCCGGCAACTGAACGTCTTCAAACGGATCGCCGCCGCGCAAACGGCAGTCCTCCATCCGCGCTTTTAACAGCGGATCGTCCGGCGAGGTGAACGGCAGTTTATCAATAATCACCAGCGACAACGTATCGCCACGCACGTCCACCCCTTCCCAGAAGCTGCTGGTGGCAACCAGTAACGCATTACCTGCGCTGACAAACTGCTGTAACAGTTGCCCTTTACTGGTTTCGCCCTGCAGCAGCACGGGAAGGGTCATGGTGGCGCGGAATTGTTCAGCCAGATCGCGCATCATCGCGTGCGAGGTACACAGCATAAAGCAGCGTCCGTTGTTCGCTTCGATAATAGGACGCAGCATGGATGCCAGCTGACGCGCCGCTCCCGGTTGGTTAGTTTGCGGGAGATTACGCGGCACGCACAGCAGCGCCTGGCGGGTGTAATCAAATGGGCTTGGCAGCAGCATCGACTCGGCATCTTCAATACCCAGCCGCGCGGTGAAATGATGAAGATCATCGTTTACCGACAGCGTCGCGGAGGTAAAAATCCAGCAGCCCGGCTTCTGTTCCATCACTTCTTTGAATTTATCCGCCACCGTGAGCGGCGTCAGCGCAAGGGTGAAATGGCGCGAGGTGCATTCATACCAGTAGCTGAAACCTGGCTGGTTGATCTCTTTCAGGCGCTTCAGACGAGCACGGTAAAGCGTGGCACGTTCAAACGCGGCATCCAGCAAGGCGGAACGTCCGAGAGACAGTTTCGCCACGTCGTAACACAGCTCCAGCGTGTCATCGAGCAACAAAAACGCGCGCTGTACGCGCGGGTCGGCCAGCAGTTCCCGCAAGTTTCCTCGATAGCCCGGCTCGCCCAGTTGCAGGCGGAAGTCCTGCGCGCTTTGCGCCAGTCGGTCGGCGCATTTTTGAAGCTGCTGAGTGTCTTTCAGCTCGGTGCGATAGGCAATGGTGATGTCTTTCGCCAGATCCAGCAGTTGGCGACTGGAGAGCGATTGACCAAAGTACTGGCTGGCGATATCCGGTAACTGATGCGCTTCATCGAAGATCATCACTTCAGCTTCCGGGATCAGCTCGCCAAACCCACTCTCTTTTACCACCATATCAGCGAGAAACAGATGGTGGTTTACCACGACGACATCTGCATCCATCGCCTTCTTGCGCGCTTTAACGACAAAGCACTCTTTGTACAGCGGGCAGTCGCTCCCAAGGCAATTATCGTTTGTGCTCGTCACCAGCGGCCAGGCCTGAGAGTCTTCCGCCACGCTGACGCAGGTGCTGATGTCACCATCAAGGGTTTGATTTGACCAGGAGCGTAGCAGAATGACGTCACTTAAAGTCTGTACCGGCAGGTCACCGCCCGCCAGCGCCTGTTGTTCGAGACGCTCAAGACACAGATAGTTTGAACGCCCTTTCAGCAGCGCCAGTTTACCCGTGAATTCCAGAGCCTTCGCTACTGTGGGTAAATCGCGGCTGTATAGCTGATCCTGCAACGCCTTCGAGCCCGTGGAGACAATTACTTTCTTTCCGGCACGCAGCGCGGGGGCAAGATAAGCGTAGGTTTTACCCGTTCCTGTTCCGGCTTCGACAACAAGCGGCTGTGATTTTTCGATAGCATGACTGACGGCGAAGGCCATCTGCCGCTGTGGTTCACGCGGTTTAAAACCGGGTATCGCTTTAGCCAACTGACCGTCTGCTGCAAAATCGTCCGTCACACTGCCCCCTGTTAATTTGAACAGGGATTATGTCAGGCCAGCGGCTCTTTCGCCAGTTGAAGAGGTGACGTGGACACAACATTATGGCAGTCTTGGCGCAACCCGAAGCCATTATGAAAAAACGTAAATGAGGAATGATTTATGACGATTGTGCGCATTGATGCCGAAGCGCGTTGGTCCGACGTGGTTATCCACAACAACACGTTGTATTACACCGGCGTACCGGAAAATCTGGATGCCGACGCCTTTGAGCAAACGGCAAATACGCTGGCGCAAATTGATGCGGTGCTGGAAAAACAGGGCAGCAGCAAGTCACGTATTCTTGATGCCACCCTGTTCCTGGCAGACAAAAATGATTTTGCCGCCATGAACAAAGCCTGGGACGCATGGGTTGTTGCTGGTCACGCGCCGGTACGTTGTACCGTTCAGGCCGGGTTAATGAACCCGAAATACAAAGTTGAAATTAAGATTATCGCTGCGGTATAAGCGGCGTTATTCGTCTTCATCTTCAAAACGCGCCACGATCCGCTCGCCGGTATGGCTGGCGCGTAATTCAGCAGCCACTTTCGTAATCGCCTCGCCACTGCTCATCCCCTGGGATATCAGTTCATGAATGCGTTCAACCGCCTGTTGCTGCTGATCGTGCGTGAGTGAAGGTAAACCTGCAATCATGGTGAACTCCTGCTAAATTATTAGCGCTAATTATTTCATGCTACCCGGCACATAGCCAGTGAAGTAGCAACGAGTCAGGACTGATGAAGACGTTATCTCCCGCTGTAATCACACTCCCCTGGCGTCTGGACGCCGCTGAGCACTATTTTGCCACATTAAGCCACCAGCCCTGGGCAATGCTTTTGCATTCGGGCCATGCCGACCATCCGCATAATCGTTTTGATATTCTGGTCGCCGACCCCATTACCACGCTGGTCACACATGCAGAAGAGACCGTTGTGCATGACCATCACGGCACTATGCAAACGGTTGATGATCCGATGACAGTTTTACGTTCGGCGCTGACATCGCTGACTATTCAGCCCGATTATAATCCCGATTTTCCCTTCCAGGGAGGCGCATTGGGTCTGTTCGGTTATGACTTAGGCCGTCGTTTTGAATCTCTGCCAACGGAAGCCGAACAGGATATCACGCTACCGGACATGGCGGTTGGCATTTACGATTGGGCGCTGATTGTCGATCATCAGTTGCAAAGGGTGTCGCTACTTAGCCACTCCGATGTACAGGCACGACGCCGTTGGCTGGAAAGTCAACAGATTCCCGTGCGCGAACCGTTTTCGTTAACATCCTCGTGGCAGTCCAACATGACCCGCGCGCAGTATGGTGAAAAGTTCCGTCAGGTGCAGCGTTATCTGCACAGCGGCGATTGCTATCAGGTCAATCTTGCCCAGCGTTTTCAGGCGCATTATCAAGGAGATGAGTGGTTGGCGTTTGTACGTCTCAACCATGCGAACCGCGCCCCGTTCAGTGCGTTTATACGTCTTGAGGAGGGGGCGATTCTCAGCCTTTCACCTGAGCGTTTTATTCTGCTGGAAAACCAGCACATCCAGACGCGTCCGATTAAAGGCACGCTGCCCAGACTTGAAGATGCCGATGCCGATCGTCTGCAGGCTCAATCACTGGCGAACTCCCCAAAGGATCAGGCGGAAAACCTGATGATCGTCGATTTAATGCGTAATGATATCGGCCGCGTTGCCGAACCCGGTTCGGTACAGGTTCCGGAACTGTTCGTTGTCGAACCGTTCCCTGCCGTTCATCATTTGGTCAGCACCATTACCGCGCGTCTGCCAGAGTCATTGCACGCCACTGACCTGCTGCGCGCCGCCTTCCCCGGCGGCTCTATTACCGGTGCGCCAAAAGTGCGGGCAATGGAAATTATTGACGAACTGGAACCGCAAAGACGCAACGCCTGGTGCGGTAGCATTGGCTATCTGAGCTTTTGCGGCAATATGGATACCAGCATCACCATTCGCACGCTGACAGCCACCAACGGACGCATTTATTGTTCCGCTGGCGGTGGCATTGTGGCGGACAGCCAGGAAGATGCGGAGTATCAGGAAACGTTTGATAAGTGAATCGTATTTTGCACCAACTGGAGAACTGACACGTGGAATACAGCAGCCTGACGCTTGATGATTTTTTATCGCGCTTTCAACTCCTGCGCCCGCAGGTTAATCATACTGCGTTAAACCAGCGTCAGGCCGCCGTACTGATCCCCGTCGTGCGTCGTGCACAGCCGGGGTTACTGTTAACTCAGCGATCCGTTCATCTGCGCAAGCACGCCGGACAAGTCGCCTTTCCCGGCGGCGCGGTGGATAGCAGCGATGCCTCGTTAATTGCCGCCGCCCTTCGCGAAGCGCAGGAAGAAGTGGCGATCCCACCATCCTGCGTGGAGGTGATTGGCGTTCTGCCGCCGGTCGACAGTGTGACCGGTTTCCAGGTCACGCCGGTGGTAGGCATTATCCCGCCAAATTTGCCGTATCGCGCAAGTGTTGATGAAGTTTCCGCCGTGTTCGAAATGCCGCTGGCACAAGCCCTGCATTTAGGTCGTTATCATCCGCTGGATATCTACCGTCGCGGCGATTCACATCGTGTATGGCTTTCCTGGTATGAGCAATATTTCGTCTGGGGAATGACCGCCGGAATAATTCGTGAGCTGGCGCTGCAAATTGGCGTCAAGCCCTGACTATACTTATCTTTACGCACACCATAGACAACTTGAAACTCAGGTCACAACATTAGTAAAACCGCGGTTATCTATTAGTTTAATTCATGTGAATAGTTAAGCCGATCGCCGCGTTCCCTCTTACACTATGCGCAGTTATAACATCGTTACTGGAAACCCCAGTCGCCCTGTAGGAGTATTATCGTGATTAGTCTATTCGACATGTTTAAGGTGGGGATTGGTCCCTCATCATCCCATACCGTAGGGCCTATGAAGGCGGGTAAACAGTTCGTCGATGACCTGGTCGAAAAAGGATTACTGGACAGCGTTACTCGTGTCGCCGTCGACGTGTATGGTTCACTGTCGCTCACGGGTAAAGGTCACCATACCGATATCGCCATTATTATGGGTCTGGCGGGCAATGAGCCTGCTACCGTAGATATTGACAGCATCCCCGGATTTATCCGCGACGTGGAAACGCGTGGACGCCTGCTGCTTGCGCAGGGTCAGCACGAAGTGGATTTCCCGCAGAATGACGGAATGCGTTTTCACAACGGCAACCTGCCGCTGCATGAAAACGGAATGCAGATCCACGCGTACAGTGGCGAAACCGTCATTTACAGCAAAACCTACTACTCCATCGGCGGTGGATTCATCGTTGATGAAGAACATTTTGGTCAGGATGCCGCGGGCGAGGTCAGTGTGCCTTATCCGTTCAAATCTGCCACCGAAATGCTGGAATACTGCAACAGCACCGGCCTGTCTCTCTCTGGCATGGCGATGCAGAACGAACTTGCTCTGCACAGTAAAAAAGAGATTGAAGAGTACTTTGGTAACGTCTGGCAAACCATGCAGGCTTGTATCGATCGTGGTATGAACACCGAAGGCGTGCTGCCGGGTCCGCTGCGCGTTCCTCGTCGTGCTTCAGCCCTGCGTCGTATGCTGGTTTCCAGCGACAAGCTGTCCAACGATCCGATGAACGTGATCGACTGGGTGAACATGTTCGCGCTGGCCGTTAACGAAGAAAACGCCGCGGGTGGTCGCGTAGTTACTGCGCCAACCAACGGTGCTTGCGGTATCGTGCCTGCGGTACTGGCCTATTACGATCATTTCATCGAGTCCGTCAGCCCGGATATCTATACCCGTTATTTCCTGGCGGCCGGCGCGATTGGCGCGTTGTATAAAATGAACGCGTCTATCTCTGGTGCAGAAGTGGGTTGTCAGGGTGAAGTGGGCGTAGCCTGTTCCATGGCTGCCGCGGGTCTGGCTGAACTGTTAGGCGCAAGCCCTGAGCAGGTGTGTGTTGCTGCTGAAATCGGCATGGAACATAACCTCGGCTTAACCTGCGATCCGGTGGCGGGACAGGTACAGGTTCCGTGCATCGAACGTAATGCCATTGCGTCAGTGAAGGCGATCAACGCTGCGCGTATGGCAATGCGCCGTACCAGCGCACCGCGCGTCTCGCTGGATAAAGTCATTGAGACCATGTACGAAACAGGTAAAGACATGAATGCCAAATACCGTGAAACGTCACGCGGTGGCCTGGCAATCAAAGTTCAATGTGACTAATACTTATTTTTCGCCCATCTGCGACGGATGGGCGAATTTGCCCCCTCTCCCTCGTCTGGCGTAATTTTCCCCACTACACTTGCTCTGTTGCTGTTGGCTACTGTGACCAACGGCTTATCGGGCGGCCCGCATGCAAACAGCGCAAAGGATCATCAAGAACTATCGCCGGAATCGCTTAATCGTCTGCACATTATGTGCACTACTGACGCTCATTCTCACATTAACTGTCCGATTTATTTCGGAGCGTAATTTAAATCATCGCAATACCGTTACCTTTGCCAACCACGCCGTTGAAGAGTTGGATGACGTGCTTTTGCCCCTACAGACCGGACGCGATGTACTGCTACCGCTGATTGGGCTTCCCTGCTCAGTCGCGCGTTTACCTCTGAGTAAGCATGCAGCCAGACTGCAAACGGTACGTTCTATCAGCCTGATTCAGAGCGGGATCCTTTATTGTTCCAGCATTTTTGGCTATCGCAATGTGCCTATTCGCCAACTGGAGCCTGAATTACCCAGTCGGGAGCCGCAATTGCTGCTGTCTACCGACCATTCGTTGATTAAGGGCAGTCCGATTCTGACGCAATGGTATCCAGCATCTGCCGATGGCTCAGATGGCGTGCTGGAAATCGTGAATATTGATTTATTATCGTCCATGTTGCTTGAACCCCAGCCACCGCAAATTACCCATGCCAGCTTAACCGTCGGTAATCGCCATTTGCTATATGGACAGGGTGTTGTCGATACGCTACCTGAACTGAATAATGAAAAACGCTACCAGCTCTCATCGCAACATTTCCCCTTTACTATCAGCGTCACCGGTCCGGGTGCCAGCGAACTGGCTATAAAACATTTGCCAACACAACTGCCGCTGGCGGTGATCCTAAGTTTTTTAGTGGGCTACCTGGCATGGCTGGCGACCGCCAGCAGAATGAGCTTCTCCTGGGAGATAAATCTGGCCCTTGCTGCACGGGAATTCGAGCTGTTTTGCCAGCCGCTACTTAATGCGCAAACCCAACAATGTATGGGAGTGGAAATCCTTTTACGCTGGAATAACCCGCGCCAGGGTTGGATCTCTCCCGAAGTGTTTATTCCTATCGCAGAGGAGCACAACCTGATTGTGCCGCTTACCCGTCATGTCATCGCAGAAACCATTCAGCAACGACACTTATTCCCGATGAGCAGCCAGTTTCATATTGGGATTAATGTTGCCGCCAGCCATTTTCGTAACGGTACGCTGCTAAAAGATCTCAACCAGTACTGGTTCAGCCAGCACCCTATTCAGCAGTTGGTTATCGAACTTACCGAGCGCGATGCGTTACTGGATGTGGATTATCGGGTCGTGCGCGAGTTAAATCGGCTTGGCGTAAAGCTGGCAATTGACGATTTCGGCACCGGCAACAGCTCGCTCTCCTGGCTGGAAAAGCTTCGCCCGGATGTGCTGAAGATTGATAAATCATTTACCTCAGCAATCGGGACAGACGCCGTGAACTCAACCGTCACAGACATCATTATCGCTTTGGGGAAAAAACTGAATATCGAACTGGTGGCGGAAGGCGTTGAAACACAGGCGCAGGCACAGCATTTACGCCGACACGGCGTACATTTATTGCAAGGCTTTTTGTACGCAAAGCCGATGCCGCTGCGCGATTTTCCCAAATGGCTGGCGGGCAGCACGCCGCCGCCCGCCCGGCATAACGGGCGACACAGTATGCACGTTATGCCGTTTCGCTAACCCCGCTTACTCGTCTTCGTCGTGAGCGGGTTGTTCTTTAACAATGCGAACTAAATCCACACGATAGTCATTGGCTTCGACAATCGTAATGCTCAACGGTGCAACATCGATAACATCACCTACGCGTGGAATATGGCCGTTAGCGGCAATGACTAAACCTGCCACCGTGGCGATGTCTTCATCTTCATTCACTAACGTATCCACGTCCAGCGCCTGTTGCAACGCATGCAGATCGGTACCACCTTTCACCAACCAACCGCCTGCATCAGCAATAATTTCAGGCGTTTCATCAGCATCCGGGAATTCACCGGCAATAGCTTCTAATACGTCCAACGGCGTGACCAGACCCTGGACTACACCAAACTCGTTAGTGACGATAACAAAGCTGCCGCGAGCGCGTCGCAGAACACCTAACAGATTGATAGGATCCAGCGTTTCCGGGACAATAATAGCCGGAGACGCAGAGGCAATGGCCGTCACATCCACGCCGTCTTCCAGCGCGACCAGCAGCTCTTTAGCACGCACAATACCGATGATTTCATCCAGTTCGCCACGACACACCGGGAACAGGCTGTGTGGTGACGAGAGCAATTGCTCGCGAATTTCCTCCACGCTCAGGTCTGCATCAACCCAGCTAATTTCGCCACGAGGCGTCATAATGCCGCGTAATGAACGCGATGCCAGAGAAAGGACGCCGTTGATCATATAGCGTTCTTCTTCCACAAATGCGCCTTCCGGGACGGGAACCGGCACCGGGTTGTCGGATTCCATCTGCGCGCTGGCCTGACTTTTACCCCCCATCAGACGCAGGATTGCATCGGCAGTGCGCGCACGCAGCGGCAGCGTCGACTGGTGGCGAATAAAGTTCCGACGGGCAATCTGGTTAAACAACTCAATGATGATTGAGAAGCCAATCGCCGCATACAGATAGCCTTTCGGAATATGGAAGCCAAACCCTTCGGCAACCAGGCTCAGACCGATCATTAACAGGAAGCTCAGACACAGCACCACCACCGTCGGATGTTGGTTCACAAATCGTGTGAGCGGCTTAGAAGCCAGCAGCATCACGGCCATAGCAATCACGACCGCCGCCATCATCACCGGCAGATGGTTGACCATACCAACCGCCGTAATAACGGCATCCAGCGAGAACACCGCGTCGAGGATGACAATCTGCGTCACAACAACCCAAAAACTCGCATACCCTTTTGCCTGGCCGGTATCATGTTCACGGTTTTCCAGCCGCTCATGCAGCTCTGTCGTGGCCTTGAACAAGAGGAAAATCCCCCCCAGCAGCATGATCAGATCGCGCCCCGAGAACGAGTAGTCCATTACCGTAAATAGCGGCTTAGTTAGCGTCACCATCCACGAAATCACGGACAACAAGCCCAGGCGCATAACCAGTGCCAGTGACAAACCGATTAAACGCGCTTTATCTCGCTGTTTTGGCGGCAGCTTATCAGCCAGGATCGCAATGAAGACCAGGTTATCAATACCCAGAACAATTTCGAGAACGACAAGCGTGAGCAAACCCACCCAAATCTGCGGGTCCATTAATAATTCCATGACAAGCTCCTGCTTAAGGAATGACCAAACTGCGCGCTGAGGATCTCAGGCGTTGAAGCGATTTGCAGAGAAAATTTGTGGCAAAAAGTGCCAATCTGACAGGCTTGATACGGCCTGATGGTGAAATGACGTCGGTGACGATCCATATGGTGAGCTACTGCCCTATACTCCTGAGTAATTAAACCGATGCTAAACATAACAGAGACAACCGTTTTTTAGCAAAGATTTACCTTCCTTTGCAATAAGTTGTTTCGGAGATATTTTACCCTTCGAAATTTCTTTTTATCGGAAGTTAAATTACGGATCTTCATCACATAAAATATTTTTTTCGATATCTAAAATAATTCACGAAAATCATAGGTTTTTCTTTGTAACCCTTATCTGAATCGATTCGATTGCGGACGACGATTCAAATACATCTTCACGTTGATGTGTTAACGATAATAAAGGAGGTAGCAAGTGACCATTGCTATTGTAATAGGCACACATGGTTGGGCTGCAGAGCAGTTACTTAAGACAGCAGAAATGCTGTTAGGCGAGCAGGAAAACGTCGGCTGGATCGATTTCGTTCCAGGCGAAAATGCCGAAACGCTGATTGAAAAGTACAACGCTCAGTTGGCAAAACTCGATACCAGTAAAGGCGTGCTGTTTCTCGTTGACACATGGGGAGGCAGCCCGTTTAACGCTGCGAGCCGCATTGTCGTCGATAAAGAGCATTACGAAGTCATCGCCGGTGTGAACATTCCCATGCTGGTTGAAACCTTCATGGCGCGTGATGACAACCCCAGCTTCGATGAATTAGTAGCACTGGCCGTTGAAACCGGTAGCGAAGGCGTGAAAGCGCTGAAAGCAAAACCGGTGGAGAAAGCCGCTCCAGCCCCAGTCGCGGCGCCAAAAGCAGCAGTTCCCGCCAAACCGATGGGTCCGAACGATTATATGCAGATCGGCCTGGCGCGTATTGATGACCGCTTAATCCATGGTCAGGTGGCAACTCGCTGGACCAAAGAAACCAACGTAACACGCATTATCGTCGTCAGTGATGAAGTTGCCGCCGATACCGTGCGTAAAACGCTGCTGACCCAGGTTGCACCTCCGGGTGTGACGGCGCATGTGGTTGATGTCGCGAAAATGATCCGCGTCTACAACAACCCGAAATATGCAGGTGAGCGTGTGATGCTGTTGTTTACCAACCCGACCGACGTAGAACGTATCGTTGAAGGTGGTGTGAAAATTACCTCTGTAAACATTGGCGGTATGGCTTTCCGTCAGGGTAAAACGCAGGTAAACAACGCAATTTCTGTCGATGAAAAAGACATCGAAGCCTTCAAGAAACTCAACGAACGCGGTATTGAGCTCGAGGCTCGTAAGGTTTCTACCGATCAGAAACTGAAAATGATGGATTTGATTGCCAAGGTGAAATAACGCCCTGGCATTTACTTAGTTTTCACACTTAAGTCTGTATAGCAATAGGAGAAGTACAATGGAGATTACCACTCTTCAGATTGTGCTGGTGTTCATCGTCGCATGTATCGCGGGTATGGAGTCGGTACTCGATGAATTTCAGTTCCACCGTCCGTTGGTGGCCTGTACGCTGATTGGTGCCGTTCTCGGTGATATGAAAACCGGTATCATCATCGGTGGTACCCTGGAAATGATCGCCCTGGGCTGGATGAACATCGGTGCTGCGGTTGCACCTGATGCCGCATTGGCCTCAATTATCTCTACCGTTCTGGTTATCGCGGGTCACCAAAGCATTGGTGCAGGTATCGCGCTGGCTATCCCACTGGCAGCAGCAGGCCAGGTACTGACTATCATCGTTCGTACTATCACCGTAGCATTCCAGCACGCAGCGGATAAGGCGGCAGAAAACGGTAACCTGACGGCGATATCCTGGCTGCACGTATCCTCCCTGTTCCTGCAGGCTATGCGTATCGCTATCCCAGCGGTAATCGTGGCGATTTCTGTTGGTACCAGTGAAGTTCAGAGCATGCTTAATGCCATTCCGGAAGTTGTGACCGGCGGTCTGAACATCGCAGGGGGTATGATCGTAGTGGTTGGTTATGCGATGGTCATCAACATGATGCGCGCAGGCTACCTGATGCCATTCTTCTACCTCGGCTTCGTCACCGCGGCATTTACTAACTTCAACCTGGTTGCTCTGGGTGTGATTGGCGCAGTAATGGCTATCCTCTACATTCAACTGAGCCCGAAATATAACCGCGTAGCCGGTGCACCTGCTGCTGCGGCTGGCAATAATGATCTCGATAACGAACTGGACTAGCAGGTGAGCGAAATGGTTGATATGACTAAAACTACCACCGAGAAAAAACTCACTCCGAGTGACATTCGTGGCGTGTTCCTTCGTTCTAACCTGTTTCAGGGGTCCTGGAACTTCGAACGTATGCAGGCGCTGGGTTTCTGTTTCTCCATGGTGCCGGCTATCCGCCGCTTGTACCCGGAAAACAACGACGCACGTAAGCAGGCTATTAAGCGTCACCTGGAATTCTTTAATACCCATCCGTACGTAGCGGCCCCCGTATTGGGCGTTACGCTGGCGATGGAAGAGCAGCGTGCAAACGGCGCAGAGATTGACGATGGTGCCATCAACGGTATCAAAGTTGGTCTGATGGGACCGCTTGCAGGCGTGGGCGACCCGATCTTCTGGGGTACCGTACGTCCGGTATTCGCCGCACTTGGCGCAGGTATCGCGATGAGCGGCAGTCTGCTTGGACCACTGCTGTTCTTCATCCTGTTTAACCTGGTTCGTCTGGCAACCCGTTACTACGGTGTGGCATACGGCTACCGTAAAGGTATCGATATCGTTAAAGATATGGGCGGTGGCTTCCTGCAGAAACTGACTGAGGGGGCGTCAATCCTCGGCCTGTTTGTCATGGGGGCATTGGTTAACAAGTGGACGCACGTAAACATCCCGCTGGTGGTTTCCACCATCACCGGTCAGGATGGTCAGACTCGTGTCACCACTGTGCAGACTATCCTTGACCAGCTGATGCCGGGTCTGGTTCCTCTGCTGTTGACTTTCGCCTGTATGTGGCTGCTGCGTAAAAAAGTGAACCCGCTGTGGATCATCGTTGGCTTCTTCGTCATCGGTATCGCGGGCTACGCTGTCGGACTGCTCGGCCTGTAAGACTGTTGTACATCACCGGGGGCTTGCCCCCGGTTTTTCTATTTAGAGGGTTGAGGATTCATGACTATCACGGACCTGGTGCTGGTTCTTTTTATCTTTTCGCTGCTGGCGTATGCCATTTACGATCAGTTCATCATGCCCCGCCGTAATGGCCCTACTCTGCTGTCTGTCGCCCTGCTTCCTCGTAGCAGAGTCGACAGCGTTATCTTCCTTGGCTTGATTGCTATTCTTATCTACAACAACATCACCAGCCACGGCGCGCAATTTACCACATGGTTATTATGTGCACTGGTATTGATGGGACTGTATCTGTTCTGGATCCGTACGCCAAAAATCATCTTCAAACAGAAAGGCTTTTTTTTCGCCAATGTCTGGATTGAATATAACCGGATTAAAGAGATGAATTTATCTGAAGACGGTGTCCTGGTGATGCAATTAGAACATCGAAGATTACTGATTCGCGTACGGAATATAGACGATCTCGAAAACATATATAAACTTTTAATTTCAAATCAATGAGTTAAAAAATATAGCCTGAACTATGTTTTATATATATCCATTCCAAAATAAACATAGCTAAGGCTATATCCCACTGCTCATAATGTTATTTATTTTAACGTTTTATTTATAAATAAATCTAAATGAAAATCGTTTTCAATTAGAGGCCAAATATTATTTCTGCGTTTCTTGTTTTATATTCTCAAAATATGTTAAGGTTGCGCCCGTCGTTGGGGAGTAGCCGATTTCCAGACTCCGGAAATGTACGTGTCAACATACTCGTTGAAAAACGTGGCGCGTACGGACTGATCTTACAGGTTCAGTCAGGCGAGACCATAGGCACATCAACTGCAATGCATACCTGAATGGCGCTGTATTTACAGTGATTCCAGCCTGTATGCATGGTTACTGGGGGCAGTGATGTGTTTTATGGATACCCCGGTCAGGACGCTGTTATGAATCTCACCGCTACTGTTCTTCTTGCTTTCGGCATGTCGATGGATGCTTTCGCTGCATCAATTGGCAAAGGCGCCACCCTGCATAAACCCAAATTTTCTGAAGCACTGCGCACCGGCCTTATTTTCGGCGCCGTTGAAACGCTTACGCCGCTCATTGGCTGGGGCATGGGTATGCTCGCCAGCAAATTTGTACTGGAGTGGAACCATTGGATCGCCTTCATTCTGCTGATCTTTTTAGGCGGACGAATGATAATAGAAGGCTTTCGCGACGACGGGGATGAAGATGAAGAGCCACAGCGCCGCCATGGCTTCTGGCTGCTGGTCACAACCGCCATTGCAACCAGTCTCGACGCAATGGCCGTCGGGGTGGGTCTGGCTTTCCTGCAGGTCAACATTATTGCCACAGCGCTGGCCATCGGCTGCGCCACGTTGATTATGTCTACGCTCGGCATGATGATCGGTCGTTTCATTGGCCCGATGCTGGGCAAGCGAGCTGAAATTTTGGGCGGGGTGGTACTGACAGGTATTGGCGCCCAGATCCTCTGGGCACACTTCCACGGTTAATTCAGGCGCTGCCAGATATGAATACTAAAGTCTGTCTGGCAGTCAAACGTCGTTTTACCGGCTAACGTTTCCCACACTTCCGGCTTTGCCCGCCAGGCGAACGGCGTCATTTGCAGTAACGCAACGGCCTCGCTACCTTTGAGCTGCATCTGATACCCCAGCGCAAGACTCTCTTGCAGAACAAAACCGTCCAGTTGCTCAGTGTGTGGCGCATGCAAACGCACCTCATCATAAATCAGCCCTTTCAGCTCCATTAAATGACGCGGACCCGGCGTGGCGGTAATAACCCAGCCACCCGGTTTGACCACGCGAGCCAGCTCCGGCGCTTTACAGGGCGCGTAGATCCGGATGATGGCATCCATTGACTCGTCGGCAAACGGCAGGCGATGGCTGGAGGCAACGCAAAAGGTCACCTGCGGATAACGTCGGGCTGCGGCCTTAATCGCCACTTTAGAGACGTCAAGACCAAAGGTTGTACAGCCCGTCAGCGCATCGGCAAACGCATGGGTGTAATACCCTTCCCCACAGCCAATATCCAGGATCGCCGCATCTTCTGAACTCAACCTCTGGGTGAGCGCATCCACAATTGCATCGCGCAGCGGCTGATAGTGTCCGGCATCGAGAAATACCCGGCGCGCCTGCATCATCTCCGCGCTATCACCCGGATCGCGCGAGCGTTTGTGCTGAACCGGCAGTAAGTTGACATACCCTTCTTTCGCCACGTCAAACTGGTGCCGCCCAGGGCAGACAAAACTGTTATTCGCTTGAGTAAGAGGCTGGTGGCAAAGAGGACAGGAAAACGACATGACAACTCCGGCAGGTGACTTAAGGGCGCAAGTGTAACGCGAATTGCGCCCTGGGAAAATAACTTACAGCGACGGCGAGGATACGTTGCTGACGTGCATTACCAGCAGATGATCGGAGCCGGAAGGCATACCGTCCGGCTTTACGTTTTCCAGACGCAGGACATCGCCCATTATCTGGCTGAATACCGGCGCGGAGACTGCCCCCCCATAATAAGCACCGTTTTGCGGGTTATTTATAACCACAACCAGCGCGAACTTTGGGTCACTTGCTGGTGCAACGCCCGCCGTATAGGCCACATATTTATCGACATATTTGCCGTCATCGCCAATTTTCTTTGCCGTTCCAGTCTTAACCGCGACGCGATAATCTCTGACCGCGGCCTTGGTTCCCCCGCCGCCGGGTAGCGCGACGCTTTCCATCATATGTTCAACCTGGTGAACCAACGCCTCCGGCATCACCCGCGTACCTATTACCGGCGGATCGATACGCGTAATAGAAAGGGGTCGATAGATACCAAAACTGCCGATGGTGGCATATACATGCGCCAGTTGGAGCGGCGTCACCATTAATCCATAGCCAAATGCGAAGGTTGCTCGGTCCAGATCGCTCCAGTAGCGGCGTTGAGGCATTAATCCGCGACTTTCCCCGGTTAAACCCAGTCCGGTTGGATCGCCAAAGCCAAAGCTTTTATAGGTATTCAGTAATTTCTGTACCGGCATCGCCAGCGAAAGGTGTGACACGCCGGTATCGCTCGATTTTTGCAAAATCCCGGTCAGCGATAGCTCCGGGTAAAATCCGACGTCGCGGATGCGATGCCCATCAACAATAAAAGGATGAGTATCAATCACGCTGTCAGGCTGTACTATCCCCTGCTGCAGAGCGGTCATAATCACCAGTGGTTTTACGGTTGAACCGGGTTCAAAGGTATCGCTAATTGCACGATTACGAAAATCATCCAGCACCGCGCCATCACGGTTATTGGGATTGAAATCGGGAAAGCTTGCCATGGAGAGTATTTCGCCGGTGGCAATGTTGACCAGCACTGCGGCCCCTGATTCCGCTTTATTCCATGTCACGGCATTGTCCAGCGCGTCTTCAGTAACCGTCTGCAAACGCTCATCAATGCTGAGCTGTAATTCATGCGCAGGCACCGGCATCACTTCCGTGATATTTTCGATGACATGGCCAAATTTGTCTTTCCGTACCAGGCGGGAGCCGGGTTTGCCCATCAACTGGCTATTGAAGCTTTTCTCCAGCCCTTCAATCCCCTGACCGTCAATGTTGGTGAAACCAATCAGATTGGCCGCAACATGTCCGGCGGGATAAAAGCGGCGGGACTCTTCACGCAGGTTGATTCCCGGCAGATCCAGTTTATCGACCCATTCTGCCTGCTGAGGAGAGATCTGGCGCGCCAGATAGATAAACCGCCCGGCTGGATTGCTGTTAACGCGTTCAGCCAGCGTGCTGAGCGAAATATGCAGCGTTTTCGCTAACGCCTGCCAACGTTCGTTATAGCCAACGCCACCCTTGCTGATAATCGTCTTCGGATCGGCCCAGACGGCGTTAACCGGAACGCTTACCGCCAGCGGTCGCCCTTCTCTGTCGGTTATCATTCCGCGCGGCGAAGCGATGGACACCTCGCGTAAGGAACGCATGTCTTCCTGTTTTACCAGATTCGTCGGCGTGACAATTTGCAACCACGCAACCCGCCCCAGCAGCAATCCAAGGCTCAATAATATTGCCACACAAAGCAGGGCAAAACGTACGGGAGTAAAATTGCGCGCATCGCCGTCGTTTTTCTTTTTCACCCGAACTCCAACAAGATAGTTTTTCAGGTGTCTGATTTAACGGGAAATGCCGCAAGAAAGCGGGGAAAACTATGCTACGAACATCACGCCTTTGCAACAAAGCGCTAATGGATGGGCATTCAGTAATATTTTGACGTAATTAGAATTAAAAAGCCCCGCATAAGCGAGGCTTTATATCTGAGATGGATGCGCAAAAGCGCTTCAAATCAGTGGTGTCGATCAGATAGCTGTTACGTTAACAGCAGCCGGACCTTTCTGGCCGTCCTGAATTTCGAACTCAACGTTCTGGCCTTCAGCCAGAGTTTTGAAGCCGTTACCCTGGATAGCGGAGAAGTGTACGAACACGTCTTTGCTGCCATCAGCCGGAGTAATGAAACCAAAACCTTTAGACTCGTTGAACCACTTAACTTGACCTTTAATCTTTGCCATTTGCAAAATTCCTTAGAGTATTTTCTTCGCCCGCGGGCATAACATAGATAAAACTGAGACATTACTGCTTGAGGCACTAATATAAGGTTCGGCAGAGAAGCGGTATTCAACGTCAACGTGTTTACTCAGGACTTCTTTACTGAAAATGCCACACATAAACAGAACTGTACCTCGTTTAACCCAAAACGTGTTATCACATACAACGTTAATAATGGCAAGCCATTTTTAAACGTGTCTCGATCGGTCGCACAAATCCCGTCGTCCATCAAACAGCAACTGCACAGTTATGCGCCAGATCGAGTAGAATTATATTCTCGCCTCTCTCCCCTGTCCCCGCCTGACTTGCGCCATAGCTGGGATATTTCTACCATAGCTCAATAGGTTCAGTTGTTCCAGGTTATCTGTTACGAGTTCTGCCAGATATCATTTTTTATGCTTAGTAATGCATAAAATGTCACAAGCGTAAAAATGAGATCCGCCTTCTGGTTTTGCACCAAAATAATGAAAGAATGATGACAAGGCACAAAAAAAGTAAGAGAAACGTTTCGCTGTTAATAAAACGATCGTTATCACAAAAATGACATAATCATATTTTTTACGTATGGAAGATTATATTTATATCAGACTGGGGATAAGATATTAATTAGGCGGAGCATCTGAAAATACTGAGAATAGATGACTGCCCGGCCGCCAATTACACGACGGGGACAGAAGAAAATAATCTGACGCGCTGACGACAGGATGAAGCAACTGAGAACAACAACAGCCTTTCCTCATCCTGCCATACCTTTTTTACCGCTCAGCTACCAGGCGGATGATGTCATCGTCTTCATCCTTAATGGGCAGTGCACTAGGCTCTGCTGCTTTCTCGGGTTCGTTAGCTTCGCAAAGGCGACGTAACAAAGCATTCTGTCTTTTTTGCTGATCTAACAATGCCTCAAGCAGCTCAATCTGCTCGTTAGTACGCGAACTTGCCCGATTGATAAAAAACCAAAGAACAAGCCCAACAATCAGAACCACCACCGATACCGCTAAAGACGCAAAACTCAACGCGCCAGAATTCAAAACTTCGTTCATTTTACCACCTCAATGTAGACAGTGTAGTTTACCACTGCCGCACAAGAAGGTAATCAACTGTTGCGAAAATGCGCTTACCAGGGAATAAATTTATTGAAGGCACAAATACCGCTGAAAAATTGTACGTCCTGATCGCACATGATGTTGAACACCTGCGCCCACATCAGTATGCATACCAGTACAACAACAATCAGCACTACCCAGCGAATTTTTTTCACTCCAGCTCCACTCTTCAACTCCACATCTTATGTCTATAAATTATCATGCGTTACCTAAACCCAGCGTTAACTGTATAGGCATTCAATCTTTTTAGGAATGATTGACTTGTTTCATACCGTGTACAGGCTAATCTAATAACAATGAGAAAAGATAAGAGGTTGTAATGCGTCTGATTATCCGCGCTATTGTGTTGTTAGCTCTGGTTTGGATCGGTTTATTATTGAGCGGCTATGGAATTTTGATTGGAAGTAAGGAGAATGCTGCCGGTCTGGGTCTGCAATGCCAATATCTGACTGCCCGTGGAACCAGCACGGCACAGTACGTCCACACCAGTAGCGGTATCATTGGCCTGTCGGATTGTCCCCTGTTAAGGAAAAGCACGGTCATTATCGATAACGGCTAATAATGCAACATTACATTCGATACGTTATTTACGCCAGGTAACGTTATGACTGTTCATAAAAAACCCCAGGTACAAAATACCTGGGGTTTTTTACATTCGCGATTACGTCAGATTAGAACGGATAGTCGTTATAGCCCATTTGTTCTGAAATCTTGCGCGCTGCCGTATGCAGCATTGCCACATACTCGTGTAAACGCTCTTCTGAGAAACGCAGCGTTGGGAATGAAATACTCAACCCCGCAATAACCACGCCGAAACGGTCAAACACCGGTACGCCGATGCAGCGCAGGCCTTCTTCCTGTTCTTCGTTATCTTCGCCGTAACCCTGCTCACGTACTTTATCCAGCAGTAGCAGTAATTCATCAGTATTCGTAATGGTACGATCGGTGCTGCGTTTGTACTCAATGCCATCCAGAATCTGCTTCACTTCATCGCGGTCACGCCATGCCAGCAGAACTTTACCGATAGCTGTACTGTACAGCGGATTACGACGACCAACGCGGGAATACATGCGCAGATTGTACATAGAGTCGATTTTGTGAATGTAGACGATGCTGTCTTCATCCAGCGCACCGAGGTGTACTGTCTCTTTGGTCAGGCGCGAAAGTTCGCGCATCTGAATGTCAGCGCTACGGATAAGATCGACGTTTTGCAACGCGCGCGCGCCCAGCTCGAATAATTTCAGGGTCAGTGAGTATTTCTCAGACTCCCCTTCCTGTGCCACATAACCCAGCGTTTTCATGGTCTGCAAAAAGCGATAAACGGTGCTTTTCGACATCATGACGCGTTGCGACAACTCGGTAATACCAATTTCGCGCTCTTCACCCAGCGCCTGCAGAATGCCAAAAACTTTCAGCACGGAAGATACAGAATCGGGTTGCTTATCCAGATCTGCGATTGCCATTTATCACCCCTTTCGAGTGTTTTATAAAAATCAGAACCGGTTTTTATTATAATTTCACGTACCAACCCTCGCAATCGCTCTTTGCTCACTTAGTTACAAATCTGCGACCTAACACCTGAATATCAATGCTAAAATTATTACTCTCATCATAAATTCCACAAATATCGACTTTCTATGGAAAAAATTCAGGCCGATGGTCTGCCATTGCCCCAGCGATATGGCGCAATTTTAACCATTGTTATTGGCATTTCTATGGCAGTACTCGACGGTGCAATAGCGAACGTGGCCCTGCCAACTATCGCCGCCGATCTTCAGGCCTCACCTGCCAGCTCAATCTGGATTGTGAACGCCTATCAAATCGCGATCGTCGTTTCGCTCCTGTCCCTCTCTTTTTTAGGCGATATGTTCGGTTACCGGCGCATTTATAAGTGTGGCCTGGTCGTGTTCCTGCTTGCATCGCTATTTTGTGCCTTGTCAGATTCGTTGCACATGCTGACGCTGGCTCGCGTCGCCCAGGGTTTTGGCGGTGCGGCGCTAATGAGCGTGAATACGGCATTGATCCGACTTATTTATCCCCAGCGTCAACTCGGGCGAGGGATGGGGATTAACTCTTTTATCGTCGCGGTCTCCTCGGCCGCGGGTCCGACCATTGCCGCAGCAATTCTTTCTATTGCCTCCTGGAAATGGCTGTTTCTGATTAACGTCCCGCTGGGAATAGTCGCCCTGTTGCTGGCGATGCGCTTTTTGCCGCCCAATGCGTCCCGCGGCACTAAACCACGCTTTGACCTGCCCAGTGCGGTAATGAATGCCTTAACGTTTGGCTTGTTAATTACGGCGCTCAGCGGCTTTGCACAAGGACAGTCGCTAAAACTGATTGGAGCCGAGCTTGTGGCGCTTATGGTGGTGGGTTTTTTCTTTATCCGACGCCAGCTCGCGCTGGAGGTGCCGTTACTGCCGGTAGACCTGTTACGCATTCCACTGTTTTCACTCTCGATTTGTACCTCGATATGTTCATTCTGCGCACAAATGCTGGCATTGGTTTCCCTGCCCTTCTTTATGCAAACGGTGCTCGGACGCAGCGAGGTCGAAACAGGCCTGCTGTTGACGCCATGGCCGCTGGCAACCATGGTGATGGCGCCGCTGGCGGGATATCTGATTGAACGCGTTCACGCCGGGCTGCTAGGCGCACTGGGCATGGCGTTGATGGCAAGCGGGTTGTTTTCGCTGGTGCTGCTGCCCGTTTCCCCCTCCGATTTTAATATCATCTGGCCGATGATTCTGTGCGGCGCGGGCTTTGGCTTGTTCCAGTCCCCAAATAATCACACCATCATCACCTCCGCGCCGCGTGAACGCAGCGGTGGGGCGAGCGGTATGCTGGGGACGGCGCGCTTGCTGGGTCAGAGTACCGGGGCCGCACTGGTCGCGCTGATGCTAAACCAGTTTGGCAACAGTGGAACGCACGTCTCGCTGATAGCCGCAGGCATTCTGGCCTCGCTGGCAGCAATTGTGAGTGGTTTACGTATTACGCAACCGCGAGTTCAGGCATAAAAAAAACGGGAACCTCTCGGTTCCCGTTTTCACACAACCCAGTATCTGGATTACATGTTTTCGATGATCGCGTCACCAAACTCTGAACATTTCAGCAGTTTAGCGCCATCCATCAGACGTTCGAAGTCATAGGTTACGGTTTTCGCGTTGATTGCCCCTTCCATACCTTTAACGATAAGGTCAGCCGCTTCAACCCAACCCATGTGGCGCAGCATCATTTCAGCGGACAGAATAATGGAACCTGGGTTCACTTTATCCTGACCTGCATACTTCGGTGCAGTACCGTGGGTTGCTTCGAACAGCGCACATTCGTCGCCGATGTTCGCGCCCGGCGCGATACCAATACCACCAACCTGTGCGGCCAGCGCATCGGAGATGTAGTCGCCGTTCAGGTTCATACAGGCAATCACATCATATTCAGCCGGACGCAGCAGGATCTGTTGCAGGAACGCATCGGCTATAACATCCTTAACCACGATCTCTTTACCGGTTTTCGGGTTCTTGATTTTCACCCACGGACCGCCGTCGATCAGTTCACCACCGAATTCTTCACGCGCTAACTGGTAGCCCCAGTCTTTGAACGCGCCTTCGGTGAATTTCATGATGTTACCTTTGTGTACCAGGGTAACAGAATCACGATCGTTAGCGATGGCGTATTCGATCGCCGCACGAACCAGACGTTTAGTCCCTTCTTCAGAACACGGTTTGATACCAATACCGCAATGCTCCGGGAAGCGGATTTTCTTCACGCCCATCTCTTCGCGCAGGAATTTAATCACTTTCTCGGCATCTGCAGAGTCCGCTTTCCATTCGATACCTGCGTAGATATCTTCGGAGTTTTCACGGAAGATGACCATGTCGGTCAGTTCAGGGTGCTTAACCGGGCTAGGCGTGCCCTGGTAATAACGCACCGGGCGCAGGCAGACATACAGGTCAAGTTCCTGACGCAGGGCAACGTTCAGAGAGCGAATACCGCCGCCAACTGGGGTGGTCAGTGGGCCTTTGATGGCAACACGATATTCACGAATCAGATCAAGGGTTTCAGCAGGCAGCCAGACGTCCTGGCCATAAACCTGAGTGGATTTCTCGCCGGTGTAGATTTCCATCCAGGAGATTTTACGCTCGCCTTTATAGGCTTTCTCGACAGCAGCATCGACAACTTTGATCATCGGTGGGGTTACATCAACGCCGATACCGTCGCCTTCAATGAACGGGATAATCGGATTTTCAGGAACGTTGAGTTTGCCGTTTTGCAGGGTGATCTTCTTACCTTCCGCCGGAACAACTACTTTGCTTTCCATTCACCTCTCCTTCGAGCGCTTCTGGTTCTGCTCGTCTGTCATCGCGCTGCATGTGCGTTTGCGTCCTGCTGCACGAATGCGTTAGAGCAATTTTTTGTTAATGTTTTGTAATGAGCATGTCAATACTACCCTAATGTTCGTCGCCATGAAAGACACTCGTTCTTAGGCTATAATGCGGCAATTGATATAATCTGAAAATACCATGCAAAAAACTTCTTTTAGAAATCACCGGGTTGAGCGATTCAGCTCACGACAAGTCACCAGACAGCGTAAAGAAAACCAGCCAAAACGCGTGGTTTTGTTCAATAAACCCTACGATGTTTTGCCACAATTTACTGACGAGGCGGGCAGAAGCACGTTAAAAGATTTTATTCCCGTGCCGGGAATCTATGCTGCGGGCCGACTCGACCGGGACAGCGAAGGACTTTTGGTGCTGACCAATGACGGCGCGCTGCAGGCGCGGTTAACCCAACCCGGCAAGCGCACGGGGAAAATCTATTACGTCCAGGTCGAAGGCGAGCCGACAGCAGAAGCGCTGGATGCGCTGCGTACCGGGGTGACGCTCAATGATGGTCCCACGCTGCCCGCAGGTATTGAAATAGTAGAGGAACCCACCTGGCTGTGGCCGAGAAACCCGCCTATTCGGGAACGGAAAAATATCCCCACCAGTTGGCTGAAAGTTACTTTATATGAAGGCCGTAACCGCCAGGTTCGTCGTATGACAGCGCATGTTGGATTCCCGACGCTGCGCCTCATCCGCTATGCCATGGGAGATTACACGCTGGAAAATCTCGCCAACGGTCAATGGCGGGATGTAACTAACTGAATAAGGAACAGGTATGTTCAAACCGCACGTCACGGTCGCCTGCATTGTGCATGCAGAAGATAAGTTCTTAGTCGTTGAGGAAACAATCAATGGCAAAGCCCTGTGGAATCAACCTGCAGGACATCTGGAAGCGGATGAAACCCTGGTGCAAGCCGCCGCTCGCGAACTGTGGGAAGAGACGGGCATCAAAGCGCAGCCGCAAAACTTCATCCGGATGCATCAATGGATTGCGCCGGACAAAACGCCCTTTTTACGTTTTCTGTTTTCTATCGAGCTTGCCAATATGTGCGCTACTGAACCTCATGACAGCGATATAGATTGCTGTCGCTGGGTCAGCGCAGAAGAGGTTCTCTCAGCGCCAAATCTGCGTTCGCCGTTGGTTGCGGAGAGTATTCGTTGCTATCAGAGCGGACAGCGCTACCCGCTGGCGATGATCGGCGAATTTAACTGGCCGTTTACAGAGGGTGTCAAGTAAGGGGCTGCGTGCTAGAATATGCCGCCTTGAAGTTCAATGTCGTGAGTATTCCTATGTCTGAAAGCCCAAAAAAAGTGATCGTCGGCATGTCCGGCGGTGTCGATTCCTCCGTTTCTGCCTGGCTGTTGCAACAACAGGGTTATCAGGTAGAAGGCCTGTTCATGAAGAACTGGGAAGAGGACGATGGCGAGGAATATTGCACAGCGGCCGCCGATCTTGCAGATGCGCAGGCTGTCTGTGACAAACTCGGCATTGAACTGCATACCGTCAACTTTGCTGCAGAATACTGGGACAACGTCTTTGAACTGTTCCTTGAAGAGTACAAAGCGGGCCGTACGCCAAACCCCGATATTCTGTGCAATAAAGAAATCAAGTTTAAAGCCTTCCTCGAGTTTGCCGCCGAAGATTTAGGTGCCGATTATATCGCCACCGGTCACTACGTGCGCCGCGCCGACGTCGACGGCAAAAGCCGCCTGCTGCGTGGACTTGATGGCAATAAAGACCAGAGCTATTTCCTCTACACGCTCGGTCATGAACAAATCGCGCAAAGCCTGTTCCCGGTCGGCGAACTGGAAAAACCGCAGGTGCGTAAAATTGCCGAAGATCTCGGTCTGATTACGGCCAAGAAAAAAGACTCAACCGGTATCTGCTTCATCGGCGAACGTAAGTTCCGCGAGTTTCTCGGTCGTTACCTGCCGGCTCAGCCAGGCAAAATCATCACCGTTGATGACGAAGAGATTGGCCAGCATCAGGGGCTGATGTACCACACGCTGGGTCAGCGTAAAGGTCTGGGCATTGGCGGGACGAAAGAAGGCACGGAAGATCCGTGGTACGTGGTGGATAAAGATGTCGAGAACAACATTCTGGTTGTTGCTCAGGGTCATGAACACCCGCGTCTGATGTCCGTTGGCCTGGTGGCGCAACAGCTGCACTGGGTCGATCGCGAACCGTTCACCGGCACAATGCGCTGCACGGTGAAAACCCGCTATCGTCAGACCGACATTCCGTGCACCGTTAAGGCGCTGGATGCTGAGCGTATTGAAGTCATTTTCGACGAGCCAGTCTCGGCGGTAACGCCGGGTCAGTCGGCTGTCTTTTACAATGGCGAAGTGTGCCTCGGCGGCGGCATTATCGAACAACGATTGCCTCTGCCGGTATAATTACTTACACATCTAATACAAGGAAGCAGTGAACGTGGCAAAGAATTATTATGACATCACCCTCGCTCTGGCAGGCATTTGTCAGTCGGCACGCCTGGTGCAGGAACTGGCGCACCAGGGGCATTGTGATGCCGATGCATTGCACGTTTCACTGAACAGTGTCATCGACATGAATCCCAGCTCTACGCTGGGCGTGTTTGGCGGTAGCGAGGCCAACCTGCGTTTAGGTCTGGAAACGATGCTCGGCGTGCTCAACGCCAGCAGTCGTCAGGGGCTGAACGCGGAACTCACCCGCTACACGTTAAGCCTGATGGTGCTGGAGCGTAAGCTGTCAGCCGCTAAAGGCGCTATGGACACGCTGGGAGACCGCATCAACGGCTTGCAGCGCCAACTGGACCATTTTGATTTGCAGTCAGAAACGTTGATGAGTGCGATGGCAGGCATTTATGTTGACGTCATCAGCCCACTCGGCCCACGTATTCAGGTTACGGGCTCCCCGGCCATCCTTCAGAGCCCACAGGTTCAGGCTAAAGTACGCGCTTCCCTGCTGGCTGGCATTCGCGCTGCCGTGCTCTGGCATCAGGTTGGTGGAGGCCGTCTGCAACTCATGTTTTCTCGTAATCGCCTGACGACTCAGGCTAAACAAATTCTTGCTCATTTAACCCCGGAGTTGTGATCTATGGAATTATCCTCACTGACCGCCGTTTCCCCTGTCGATGGACGCTACGGCGATAAAGTCAGCGCGCTGCGCGGGATTTTCAGCGAATACGGTTTGCTGAAATTCCGTGTACAAGTTGAAGTACGCTGGCTGCAAAAACTGGCCGCGCACGCAGCGATCAAGGAAGTTCCTGCTTTTGCTGCCGACGCAATCGGTTTCCTTGATGCGATTGTCGCTAACTTCAATGAAGAAGATGCTGCGCGTATCAAAACCATTGAGCGTACGACCAACCATGACGTGAAGGCAGTTGAGTATTTCCTGAAAGAGAAAGTGGCGGATATCCCGGAACTGCACGCTGTTTCCGAGTTCATCCACTTCGCGTGTACCTCAGAAGACATCAACAACCTGTCTCACGCGCTGATGCTGAAAACCGCCCGTGACGAAGTGGTTCTGCCGTACTGGCGCAAACTTATCGACGCGGTGAAAGATCTTTCCGTACAGTATCGCGATATTCCTCTGCTCTCCCGTACCCACGGTCAGCCAGCCACCCCGTCTACGCTGGGCAAAGAAATGGCAAACGTGGCTTACCGTATGGAGCGTCAGTACCGCCAGCTCAATCAGGTCGAAATTCTCGGCAAAATCAACGGTGCAGTCGGTAACTATAACGCCCACATCGCCGCTTATCCGGAAGTGGACTGGCATCAGTTCAGCGAAGAATTTGTCACCTCGCTGGGCATCCAGTGGAACCCGTACACCACGCAGATTGAGCCGCACGACTACATTGCCGAGCTGTTTGATTGCATCGCCCGTTTCAACACTATCCTGATCGACTTCGACCGCGATGTCTGGGGTTACGTGGCGCTGAACCATTTCAAACAGAAAACCATCGCGGGTGAAATTGGCTCCTCCACCATGCCGCACAAGGTGAACCCAATCGATTTCGAAAACTCCGAGGGTAACCTGGGCCTGTCTAACGCGGTTCTGCAGCATCTGGCGAGCAAACTGCCGGTCTCCCGCTGGCAGCGCGATCTGACGGACTCTACCGTTCTGCGTAACCTGGGCGTGGGGATTGGCTATGCACTGATCGCTTATCAGTCCACGCTGAAAGGTGTGAGCAAACTGGAAGTGAACCGCGATCATCTGCTGGATGAACTGGATCATAACTGGGAAGTGCTGGCAGAGCCGATCCAGACCGTGATGCGTCGCTATGGCATTGAAAAACCATACGAGAAGCTGAAGGAACTGACCCGCGGCAAACGCGTTGACGCCGAAGGTATGAAGCAGTTTATCGACGGTCTGGCGCTGCCTGAAGACGAGAAAACGCGCCTGAAAGCAATGACGCCGGCCAATTACATTGGTCGCGCCGTCACCATGGTTGATGAACTGAAGTAATCTGTTTTACGCCTGTCCGGCCTGCATCATATCGTAGGCCTGCCAGGCGTAGCGCCGTCAGGGATTATTGGATCTTATGGCATTTCCGGCGGTGTAATGCCAAAGTGGTTCCACGCCCGCACCGTTGCCATACGTCCGCGCGGAGTTCGCTGCAGAAAACCTTGCTGAATCAGATACGGCTCCAGCACGTCCTCAATGGTTTCACGCTCTTCCCCAATCGCCGCAGCCAGGTTATCCAGTCCTACCGGTCCACCGAAGAACTTATCGATAACCGCCAGCAGCAGCTTACGGTCCATATAATCGAATCCTTCCGCATCCACATTGAGCATATCCAGTGCCTGAGCGGCAATATCTGCTGAAATTGTGCCGTCATGCTTCACTTCGGAGAAGTCGCGTACCCGGCGTAATAAACGGTTGGCGATACGCGGCGTACCACGGGCGCGGCGTGCCACTTCCAATGCGCCTTCATCGCTCATTTCCAGTCCCATAAAGCGGGCGCTGCGTCCAACAATGTGCTGCAGGTCTGCCACCTGATAGAATTCCAGGCGCTGTACAATACCGAAGCGGTCACGCAGCGGAGACGTTAACGAACCGGCGCGCGTCGTCGCCCCGATCAGGGTAAACGGCGGCAGATCGATCTTAATCGAACGTGCGGCTGGTCCTTCGCCAATCATGATATCCAGCTGATAATCTTCCATCGCCGGATACAGCACCTCTTCCACCACCGGTGACAGGCGATGGATTTCATCGATAAACAGCACATCGTGCGGTTCAAGGTTGGTGAGCATTGCCGCCAGATCGCCCGCTTTTTCCAGTACCGGACCGGAAGTGGTGCGCAGATTAACGCCCATTTCATTGGCAACAATATTGGCAAGTGTGGTTTTACCGAGACCTGGAGGACCGAAAATCAGCAGGTGATCGAGGGCTTCACCGCGCAGCTTAGCCGCCTGGATAAAAATCTCCATTTGCGAACGCACCTGAGGCTGGCCAATATACTCTTCCAGCAATTTGGGGCGGATCGCGCGATCCACCAGATCTTCAGGGGTCGTGCTGACAGCCGAAATCAGGCGATCTGCTTCAATCATCCTTTACCTCACAATGCCGCGCGAAGCGCTTCACGAATCAGGGTTTCACTGCTGGCATCAGGGCGAGCAATTTTGCTCACCATGCGGCTGGCTTCCTGTGGTTTATAGCCTAACGCCACCAGCGCAGCAACCGCTTCCTGCTCGGCGTCATCCGTTGCAGGACTGGCTGGAGAGGTCAGGACCAGGTCCGCCGCCGGCGTGAAGAGATCGCCATGCAGGCCTTTAAAGCGGTCTTTCATTTCCACAATCAAACGCTCTGCGGTTTTCTTACCGATGCCCGGTAATTTCACCAGCGCGCCAAGCTCTTCGCGCTCAACGGCATTAACGAACTGCTGTGCAGACATACCGGAGAGGATCGCCAGCGCCAGCTTCGGCCCGACGCCATTGGTTTTGATTAACTCTTTAAACAGCGTGCGTTCTTGTTTGTTGTTAAAACCATATAGCAGTTGAGCGTCTTCACGCACCACAAAATGGGTGAAGATAATCGCTTCCTGCCCGGCTTCCGGCAACTCGTAGAAACAGGTCATCGGCATATGGACTTCATAGCCTACTCCGCCGGTTTCCAGAAGGACCAGCGGGGGTTGTTTTTCAAGAATGATGCCTCTGAGTCTGCCTATCACGTGACGCTCCTGCGTTAAGGGCTAAAAGGTAATGCGCTATCATAAAAAAAGGCTGGATAGATATCCAGCCTCATTTGTCACTAACGTAACCGACCTCGCGCCAGATTCAGCCGCGAATCGCTCATTTGCATGGCGTTCTGGCTGACGTGGCAATGGGTAATAGCAATCGCCAGCGCATCCGCGGCATCCGCCTGCGGATTTGCCGGGAGTTTTAGCAGCGTGCGTACCATATGCTGAACCTGGCTTTTTTCCGCGCTGCCGATACCCACCACGGTCTGTTTTACCTGGCGGGCCGCGTATTCAAAGACCGGAAGATCCTGATTGGTAGCCGCAACGATCGCCACGCCGCGCGCCTGCCCCAGCTTTAGCGCCGAGTCGGCATTCTTTGCCATAAAGACCTGCTCAATGGCAAAATAGTCGGGCTGGAACTGGGTGATGATTTCCGTCACGCCCGCATAAATCAACTTCAGACGTGATGGAAGATCGTCGACTTTGGTGCGAATGCAGCCGCTACCGAGGTAGGTCAGCTGTCTGCCGACCTGACGGATTACGCCATAACCGGTGATGCGCGACCCCGGGTCAATGCCGAGAATGATAGACATCACGCATCTCCTGTTAGTTTATGGCTTAACCACATCATTCGAGCGTTGCAGCAACCTCATCGGAGATTTCGCCGTTGTGGTAAACTTCCTGCACGTCGTCGCAGTCTTCCAGCATATCGATCAGACGCATCAGCTTCGGTGCCGTTTCTGCATCCATATCCGCTTTGGTGGAGGGGATCATAGACACTTCAGCCGCGTCCGCTTTCAGACCAGCCGCTTCCAGCGCATCACGCACTTTGCCCATCTCTTCCCATGCGGTGTAAACGTCAATCGCGCCGTCGTCGAAGGTCACAACGTCTTCAGCGCCCGCTTCCAGTGCCGCTTCCATAATGGCGTCTTCGTCGCCTTGTTCAAAAGAGATCACGCCTTTTTTGCTGAACAGGTAAGCTACGGAACCGTCGGTACCGAGGTTGCCGCCCGTTTTAGTGAATGCGTGACGCACTTCCGCAACAGTACGGTTACGGTTGTCAGACAGACACTCAATCATAACGGCTGTTCCGCCAGGACCGTAACCTTCATAGATGATGGTTTCCATGTTCGCATCATCGTCGCCACCAACACCACGCGCGATTGCACGGTTCAGGGTGTCACGGGTCATGTTATTTGCCAGCGCTTTATCAACCGCGGCGCGCAGACGTGGGTTAGCATCCGGATCGCCGCCGCCCAGTTTGGCTGCCGTCACCAGCTCACGAATGATTTTGGTGAAAATTTTACCGCGTTTAGCATCCTGCGCTGCTTTACGATGTCTGGTGTTGGCCCATTTACTATGACCTGCCATAAATAATCTCTCCAAAAAGCGCGCCTTTTCAGGCGACGTTAATTACAAACTCTTCAATCGCCTGCCGGTTACTCCACGACTTGGTTAACTGCGCGGCTTCGTGCGCATTAACCCAACGGTAGGTCAGATGTTCGGTGAACACGATCTCTCGTTCAGAGGGAAGTGCCAGGCAAAACCAGGATTCAGTATTACGCTCAATTCCCGGCGCATAGCGATGACGTAAATGGCTAAAAATCTCAAATTCCACCGTGCGCTGACAGTCAATTAAGGTCAGTTGCTCAGTCGCAACATCAATGGCGACCTCTTCCTTTACTTCGCGCATCGCGGCTTGCGACGCGGTTTCACCCTCTTCAAGGCTGCCGGTGACCGACTGCCAGAAATCAGGATCGTCGCGTCGCTGTAACATCAGCACTCTCCCGGTGTCCTTTGCATAAATCACGACTAACACCGAGACAGGCTGTTTGTATCTCATATCAGTTATTCTCGGCCTTCTTAACAACCTGAATGCTCAGTTCCGCCAGCGCTGCTTCGTTGGCAAAGCTTGGCGCTTCAGTCATCAGACATGCTGCAGCGGTGGTTTTCGGGAAGGCAATAACGTCACGAATGTTGTCAGTACCGGTCAGCAGCATCGTCAGACGATCCAGACCAAACGCCAGGCCCGCATGCGGCGGTGTACCGTATTTTAGCGCATCCAGCAGGAAGCCGAACTTCTCGCGCTGTTCTTGCTCGTTGATGCCCAGAATGCCGAATACAGTCTGCTGCATATCACCGTTGTGAATACGCACGGAACCACCGCCCACTTCATAGCCGTTGATGACCATATCGTAAGCGTTGGCAACAGCGTCTTCCGGCGCAGCTTTCAGCTCAGCGGCAGTCATGTCTTTTGGCGCGGTGAACGGGTGGTGCATCGCGGTCAGACCGCCTTCACCATCGTCTTCAAACATCGGGAAGTCGATAACCCACAGCGGCGCCCATTTGGCTTCGTCGGTAATGTTCAGGTCTTTGCCCAGTTTCAGACGCAGCGCGCCCATCGCGTCGGCAACCACTTTCTTGTTGTCGGCACCGAAGAAAATCATGTCGCCGTCTTGCGCACCAGTACGCTCCAGAATCGCGTCTACGATTTCTGCGTTCAGGAACTTAGCAACCGGGCTGGTGATGCCTTCCAGGCCTTTCGCACGCTCGGTGACTTTGATGTAAGCCAGACCTTTCGCGCCGTAAATCTTAATAAAGTTACCGTAATCGTCGATCTGCTTACGGCTTAAGCTCGCACCGCCCGGTACACGCAGGGCAGCCACACGGCCTTTCGCGTCGTTCGCCGGACCAGAGAACACAGCAAACTCAACGCCTTTCACCAGATCGGCAACGTCAACCAGTTCCATCGGGTTACGCAGGTCTGGTTTATCAGAACCGTAACGACGCTCGGCTTCGGCAAAGGTCATGATCGGGAAATCACCCAGATCCACACCTTTAACTTCCAGCCACAGGTTACGCACCAGCGCTTCCATCACTTCACGCACCTGCGGCGCGGTCATGAAGGAAGTCTCAACGTCGATCTGAGTAAATTCAGGCTGACGGTCAGCACGTAAGTCTTCATCACGGAAGCATTTTACGATCTGATAGTAGCGGTCAAAACCGGACATCATCAGCAGCTGTTTAAACAGCTGAGGAGACTGCGGCAGCGCGTAGAACTTACCTTTATGAACACGAGAAGGAACCAGGTAATCGCGCGCGCCTTCTGGCGTAGCTTTGGTCAGCATCGGAGTTTCGATGTCGAGGAAGCCGTGATCGTCCATAAAACGACGCACCAGGCTGGTAATTTTTGCACGCGTTTTCAGGCGCTGCGCCATTTCAGGGCGACGCAGATCCAGGTAGCGATACTTCAGTCGCGCTTCTTCGGTGTTTACATGGTTAGAGTCCAGCGGCAGCGAGTCTGAACGGTTGATGATGGTCAGATCGGAGGCCAGCACTTCAATTTCGCCAGTCGCCATATCGGCGTTGACGTTTTTCGCGTCACGCGCACGCACGGTGCCCGTAACCTGGATACAGAACTCATTACGCAGTTCGGAGGCCAGCTTTAACGCATCCGCACGGTCCGGATCGAAAAATACCTGCACGATACCTTCGCGGTCGCGCATATCGATAAAGATCAGGCTACCAAGATCACGACGACGGTTGACCCAACCACACAGAGTCACCTGCTGCCCCTCGTGGGACAGACGTAGCTGTCCGCAATATTCTGTACGCATGAGATATCCCTTAACTTTGCCGCAGGCGGATTGTCACCTGTCTCGCAGGTGACGAAGTCGCAGCTTTAGCTGAATGTCACAACTGAATGAAAAAAGGCGGCTATTATACTGGAAATTCTGCCGCACGATAAGTCCGGTACTGACTGTACGCCTGTTTCCTGGACGGGCATTGCGTAATCTCACAAAAAATAACAAAAATTGTCGTCCCTTTCACACTGATTCGCGATTAAGGTGTAACGGAATTCTTTTTTTACTGGAGTGATCATGCTGGAACTGAACGCAAAAACAACCGCTCTTGTTGTTATTGATCTACAGGAAGGTATCCTGCCTTTCGCTGGCGGCCCATACTCGGCAAACGACGTGGTTGCCCGCGCCGCGCAGTTGGCGGAAAAACTCCGTGCCCACGGTTCCCCGGTGGTAATGGTGCGCGTCGGCTGGTCTGACGATTATGCCGAAGCGCTGAAACAGCCAGTTGATGCTCACGCTCCGGCCAAAGCGTTACCCGAAAACTGGTGGAATTACCCGAGCGCTCTGGGTAAATGCGCCAGCGACCTCGAAGTGACCAAACGCCAGTGGGGAGCTTTCTACGGCACCGATCTGGAATTACAACTGCGTCGTCGGGGCATCGAGACCATCGTCCTGTGCGGCATCTCCACAAATATTGGCGTGGAGTCGACGGCGCGAAATGCGTGGGAGCTGGGTTTTAATCTGATCGTTGCAGAAAACGCCTGTAGTGCCGCCAGCGCTGAGCAACATCAGGGCAGCATGACGCATATTTTCCCGCGTATCGCACGCGTACGCAGCGTGGATGAGATCCTGCAAGCGCTATGATTTATATCGGTTTACCCCAGTGGGCGCATCCCAAATGGGTGCGTCTGGGGATCACCAGCCTTGAAGAGTATGCCCGCCACTTTAACTGCGTGACGCGGGTATTTTAAAAATCACTAAAGAACGCCCAAGAGCATGTGTTTTCTTTAGTGTATTCAATACATTAAAAAATAGTTTCGCATGAAATTCGGTAAACTTCATGTGTGCAATAATGTCCCATTCATGCCCCATAACAGTCTTTTTTGTCCCATCCTTGCCCCATAAGTCGACCGTCCGCAGCCTATAACTTCTATACTATCTGTATGTTGTAAATTGGGAGGTTTCTATGTGTGGACGCTTTTCACAGTCAATGACACGTGAAGACTATCTTACTCTGCTTGCTGAAGAAGCAGAACGCGATATCCCTTACGATCCCGAACCAATCGGACGTTTTAACGTCGCGCCAAGCACCAAAGTTCTACTTCTGAGCGAACGTGACGAAAAACTCCATCTCGATCCTGTTATCTGGGGATACGCCCCCGGGTGGTGGGATAAACCACCGCTAATTAACGCACGCTCTGAAACTGTGGCCACCAGCAGAATGTTTAAACCACTCTGGCAACATGGTCGCGCAATTTGCTTTGCTGATGGCTGGTATGAATGGAAAAATGAAGGTGATAAAAAGCAGCCCTACTTCATTCATCGAGCCGATGGTCAGCCGATATTCATGGCGGCGATAGGCAGCACACCATTCGAACGTGGAGATGAAGCAGAAGGATTTCTGATAGTGACGGCTGCTGCAGACAAAGGACTGGTAGATATTCACGATAGGCGGCCACTGGTACTGTCACCAGATGCTGCTCGCGAATGGATGAGGCAGGACGTTGGAGGGAAAGAAGCTGCGGAAATTGCGGCCGATGGTTCCGTGCCGGCTGAGAAATTTATATGGCACGCCGTGACGCGTGCCGTAGGGAATGTGAAAAATCAGGGCTCTGAACTAATACAGCCAATGTGATTACATCACCGGGCAATCATCAAACTCCGCGTTCCTGGCATCATTAATGATGTACGTGATAACTCCAAATATTGCGTGTGAGGAATTGTAGCCATCACCATCTTCTGGCAGCGCTTCCCTTCTCCCGTTCTCCAGATTTATCAGGTGGGGCTGAGGGTGAGTTCGGTATCGCTTGATCCTGAATTCCCCATCTATCGCACATATCAGCAGCGAGCCATCACAGGCTGAAAGCGACGCGTCCACAACAAGTAGCGCCCCCTGGATTATCCCTTCCCTGAAATGTGAACGCGATGCCCGCATGAAATAAGTCGCTGCGGGCTGGCTGATTAGCTGCTGATCGAGGGAGATCCTTGTTTCAACGTAATCGCTGGCCGGTGAAGGGAAGCCCATGGCTAAAGTCCTCCGTTTGGATTGAACAGTTGAAAGGTTCGGTTCTCGCCTTCCTGCGTTGATACATCGCGGAATGTTGTCACATAACATTCAATCCAATCGTTGGCCTGCTTCAGCGTCCAGTGCCAGTTAACCTTACTCAGTTCCTTGACAAACCGCTGTGTGGTGACAGTCTTCCGGCCATTCGGTTCTCGCTGTATCGAAGCATGCCAGGCTATTTCAATATCGCTGCGTCGTGGCATCATTACTCCCTCTCTTGAATACTGGATAAAAACACAGTATAAATACTGTATATCCAACCAGTAAAGAGGCAATAAGCAATGTTCGTGGAACTCGTTTATGACAAAAGGAATTTTGATGGTCTGCCCGGTGCAAAAGATATCATTCTGGGCGAATTGACTAAGAGGGTTCACCGGGTCTTCCCTGATGCTGATGTCCGGGTAAAACCGATGATGACATTGCCGGCGATCAACACTGACGCCAGTAAGCATGAGAAGGAACAGATAAGCCGTACTGTTCAGGAAATGTTTGAAGAGGCTGATATGTGGCTGGTTTCAGATTAAACGCCTTGAACCGTCATATTGCTTAAGTACAATCCGCCGTCACTGGCAATCATTCAATACTCGCACTATCGAACGTTCGCCAGTTCGCCGCCGCCCGTTCTTGCATACGACGACGCGGTGGCGTTTTCTCAACGCCGCGCAGGAAATTTTTTGTATAGCGTCGACACCCCTACATCATAAATTATAGCCACACGTTTTCTTGACTCACCTGCAGCAATCAACCTTCCAGCCTGAGCCCACTCTTCTGCGGTTAACTTTGGTCGTCTGCCGCCGATCCGACCATCTTCGCGCGCAGCAGCTAAGCCAGCCCGTGTTCGCTCAACAATAAGCTCTCTCTCTCCATCTCAGCAAGCGCCCCCATGACATGAAAGAAAAAGCGCCCCATTGGTGTGGAGGTATCTATACTGTCGGTCAGACTACGGAAGTTTATACCGCGTTCCCTCATTTCTTCGACCAAAACGACAAGATGCCGCATACTACGACCGAGACGATCCAGCTTCCAGACCACCAGCGTGTCACCTTCTGATAATGTTCTGAGCACCTTTTTTAAGCCTGGCCTGTCAGACGTTTTTCCACTTATCTTATCTTCGAAAATCAGTTCACATCCTGCACACTCGAGCGCGTTTCTCTGCAATGCTGTGTTCTGGTCATTTGTTGACACACGTACATAGCCTATAAGCATGATCAATCCCTTCGCTAAAAGGCGGGATCATGCCATTTGCACCTGAAATATACACTTTCGTAAACGTTGGTCTGGGAGAAGGCTCTATGCTCCCGGTTGGGACTCCAATTCCCTGGCCGCTGGCAACACCGCCGACCGGCTTTCTGAAAATGAACGGTGCAACATTTGATAAGGTTGCAAACCCTAAGCTTGCCCTTGCGTACCCGTCCGGAGTCTTGCCCGACTTACGTGCGCAAACTATTCGTGGCTGGGATGATGGAAGGGG